>JBJHCF010000082.1:0-1698 GCA_050506795.1 Opitutia bacterium | reverse complement strand
GAGTAAGTCCAGATCCTCCGGACTTACTCATCTCGCGCGAGAAGGCGAATCAGGACCTGGTAAAGAAAGCATTGGAAATCCTTCCCGACAGGGCGATTCGTGAGCTGGGAGACGAGGATTTGTCGGAATGGGTAGTAGTCCGTGTGAACGACGAAATTACGATCGATCTGATGACCGAAGCTTCCGGGATCACGTTCGAGGAAGCCGAATCGTTAATCGAATGGGAGGACGTCGATGGCGTGCCGATCCCTTTTGCCAGTCCTGCCTTGATGTTGAGATTCAAACAGGGCAGACGCGAAAAAGACCTGTTGGATCGCAAGTTTCTGGAAGAACGGTACCGTAAGGGAGACGGCTGACAGGGCGAGGGGCGAGGGACGGGGGGCGAGGGAATCGGGAGATCGTGTAGGCCTGTCCGTGAGGACAGGGGTGCGGCGTTCGGGAACCGGCTCGTTACCGAGCGGCCTACGGGGGGGTGCAAGGAGCGGAGCCCATAGGGTTCCGCCGTGAAGTTCGTTCCTGGATTTGACAGAAGATCGGAAATACGGATATTCTGTCGCATTATGGAAAAGGTCACTCTTGGACGCCGTGGCGTGATGACGTTGCCGGCCCGCTTGCGCAAGCGGTATGGATTGCGGCAGAACGACGAACTTCTCGTCGAGGAGACGCCGCAGGGGCTCCTGTTGCGTCCTGCGGTCAGTATGCCGATTGAAATCTACACTGAGGAACGCATTTCCGAGTTCATGGATGAAGACGAGGCACTCGGGAAGATTTTGGATGAACGTGGCGGCGGATGATGCGGATCTTCCTCGACGCCAACGTGATTTTTTCGGGCGCCAAAAAGACGAGCAACTTGCACCGGTTTATTCTGCGCCTGGTCAAAGACCACGAGTTGATCAGTTCGGAATACGCCCGTCAGGAGGCGTTTCGGAATATACTGGCGAAACGGCCCCAATGGGAGGATGTCAGCGGTCACTTAAAACCAGCCACTAAAGAACGAATCAAAACCAGCCACCTTGAGTCAAACGGCGGGAAAGTTGCCGGTTTACCAAAACCGGGATTTTTTAGCCGGTCATGGCAAATTATCTCAAGATGGCTACTATCAACGCAATACGAATTTTGGCCGAGCGAGGTTGGTCGCGACGGCGTATCGCCAGGGAATTGGAGATCGACCGGGGAACGGTCGCCAATCACCTGAAAGAGCAGTCCGGTGGCGATTCAAACCCCGCCATTTCGACCGCCGGGAGACGGAGCCTGTGCGGGCCGTTCTCCTCGATCATCAGGGAGAAGGTCGATGCGAGACTGGAGGCCCAACGTATTTATCAGGACCTGGTGGTCGAACACGGCTTCGAAGGCTCGTACGAATCGGTAAAGCGCTTCGTGCGCAAAGTGCGCGCCTGCCGGCCCGAAGGCACCTCACGCATCGAGTGCGAACCGGGCGAGGAGGCGCAGATCGACTTTGGCCTGGGAGCGGCGATTCTCAAGGAGAACGGCCGGCGACAACGCAGTTGGGTCTTTCGCATCGTTTTGAGTTGTTCGCGCAAAGCCTACAGCGAAGCGGTTCTACATCAGAACACCGAAGCTTTCATCCGCTGCCTGGAGAACGCCTTCCGGCATTTTGGCGGGGTTCCCGCCGTGCTCAATCCCGACAACCTGAAAGCGGCGGTGAGCCGGGCGGACTGGTACGATCCGCAGATCAAT
>JBJHCF010000081.1:0-3567 GCA_050506795.1 Opitutia bacterium | reverse complement strand
CTCCGGTCCCATCCCGGCCAACATTGAACCCACGATCATTGATGATCGAGCCGCCCTCCTCAAGGCGAAGGGTTCCGGAAGTTCCCGCGTCGTACCCGGGTCCCATCAAATCACTTTCGGCAACGACTCCTTCACCGATCACGGCGGTACCGCCATTGTCGATCTTCACGGTGTCGACGAACCTCGGCAGCCTAACCGGATCCCAGTTTTCGGGAGTCTCCCAAGATCCTTCACCCGAATTCTCCCAGACAATTGTCCCCGCGGGCAGGGTTTCGATCTCCAGAACAGCGAAACCATCCTCGTCGTCGATATAGACCGACGCCTCCAGCCAAGGGTACGTCTGGGCCTTGCCTTCGCTGAGCCATTCGTTGAACAAGGCAACGCCGGCCTCGCCAGTCCCTTGCCGCAACCGAGTCCCTTCTTGAAGAAAGATGGTAAAGTCTTGATTATCCACCAGATAGCTGACGAAACCGCCACCGGCCTGCATAATCCCGCCGTTCCTTAATTCAACCTCAAGCAACGAACTTCCGGCTGCAAGTCGTATATCACTCTCCGATACGAACGATCCGCCATCAATAACGACTGTGGCGACATCGTTTTCGTCGCTGTTGCCCAAATCCGCGCTTCCCACGAAAACATCCCCCAGGATTGTTACGGATCCGCCGCCTTCCTGAATTTTAAAGTCGATGTCCGATCCGTCGTCTCCCGTAGTGGTCAGGGTGCCGCCGGCTTCGACCATCAAATGGCTTCCTTCTCGAATATCAACCGTTCCGGAAAACCGCGCGTCGCTCACGACCGCCGTGCCTCCGTTCCAGATTCGGGCTTCATCAAAGCTACGCGGCAATTCTTGTGGATCCCAGTTTTCCACATCTTCCCAGGCTCCTGCCTCGGCCACCCAGAGAAGCTGCCGGATCTGAGGATCCTCTTCCACATTCAAGATCACCGTATTCCCGATAATCGCCAGAGTACACGAGACCCCAAGAATCGATCCGGAGCCATCGCCAATTTCGCCATTGAGCTCTTGCGCTTCAAAAAGGACGTACTCTCCCTGCCCGAAACCCGGCGCCGCACTGAATGCAAAATCATCAAAATCGAGCGTTCCTATATCCAACGCGCCTTCGACCGCCACATGATCGCTCTCTCCGGGTTCGCCCAGGTCAAACAACAACGCTCCCGCCGAAATCCCCGAAATGTCCAGGTCCTCGCCAAAGGTCAATGTCCCGACGCCGTCGCCCGGTGCGAGTCCGCCCAGCACAACGGCCGGACCAGACACCATTCCTGAGCCGCCGAGCCTCGCTCCCGATTCAACCGTGGTCAAACCGGTGTAGGTGTTTACGCCATTGAACAACACGGTGCCCTCTCCCGAGATGGTAATTCCGCCTTCGCCCTCGAAGAAATTCTCCACCCTCACCGTCCGGGCCGCCCCACCGGCATCGCTCGAACTGAGGATCGCTCCCGTCCCCTCGTTCTCGAGATTCAAAGCAAGGGGCACGGCCCGGAGAACCAGATCGATGCCCGCCCGCGGACGCAGCGTTCCGCCACTCCAGTTGAAGAGTCCGTTGTCGCCCTCCTCCAGACCGCGCCCGCCCAAATGCAGTTCGCCGCCGCTCATGTCAAAGACAGCCTGCCCGGGCCGCGAAACGGCGATCCCGTTGGCGCTCAATATCCCGGCCGTCAGGTTCAAGGTTCCGACCGTACCCGTTGAGTCGCTGATCACCATAACAGGGCCATTCATATTGAGGGTTCCTCCAGTGATATTCACCGTTCCCTGCGCACTGCCGTTCCGGGCCAACCAGAACACTCCGGAATGCGTTACCGATCCACCTTCGATCGTAAACACTCCTTCCGTCTGTGCGCCTTCAGCAACACGGATCTCATTGGCATTAATGACATCGCCATTCACAAGGGTGTAACTCCCGCTTGCGGATCCCGCCCGCCCCACAAAGAGGTTACCCCCTGTCAAATCGACAGTCCCCCCTTCCTGGATGAAGACTCCGGTCCCATCCCGGCCAACATTGAACCCACGATCATTGATGATCGAGCCGCCCTCCTCAAGGCGAAGGGTTCCGGAAGTTCCCGCGTCGTACCCGGGTCCCATCAAATCACTTTCGGCAACGACCCCTTCACCGATCACGGCGGTACCGCCATTGTCGATCTTCACGGTGTCGACGAATCTCGGCACTATCTGCGGATCCCAGTTTTCAGGCAGACCCCAGGACCCTTCACCGGGATTATCCCAGACGACTGTCGCAGGAGGCAGCTCCGCCGGTACGATCGTTTCTGCATGGTTTTCATGGCCGGAAATGTCCGTCATCCGATCCACACTGTTGTTATCAGTAACGACATTACTTCCATTTAGATGAAGTACGAGGCCGTTGGTAACCGGAGGATCATTCGGATTCCCGCCCTGCTGGGTCATATAAACATCGTAGAGAAACTCCTCCATTTCTTGGAGCTCCGCGGGAGAAATCGCACGGTTATACACCAGGATTGCAGCCACATCTCCAACAAACGGATCTTGCAGATCGTCCGGATCAGTAATCCATGAAGCAATGCCGATACGGGTAAAAAGGTGGTCCTGCGGATTCGCATTGGCTCCTTCACCGCTCGTCACGAACCGCTCATTTGCGCTGTTGCGCACAACCAACACATACTCTCCTTCCTGGTTGGGCAACCACAGATTCGCTCCGATTGTGAATTCCTCCGTGCTAATAACGCCCGCCTCGGAAAGAGTGGTCGCCTGTGATCCGCCTGTCGCGGAACGGTGCTGCACGCGGAACATTCCGGCATTTTCGGTATAGGTTGAATTGACCACATAATGCGGATTGGGGTGACCGGAGGCATCGAGTGTGCCGTAGGCGGAAGTCACCATCCGCATAAACTGTTGAACACTCGGGCGAAAAACGATCAGGGTAGTCTTCCCCGGAGGCCGCCCATCAAAGTCGTCGGGATTTCCCGCCACTTCCATATAACTGCCAACACCGTCAAAGGCGACCACCGGCAGCCCGGATACGGTCGCCTCAGGCACCAATTGAGGCTTGCTGATCTGGCCATGGGTTTCCGTGGTCGCAGCACAGAGAAAGGCCGACAGGATGCCGGCCAGAAGAACCGGCTTAAAGAGGGCGACGGATGTCACCGCGCGTAGATAATTGCCTTGGGTGGCAACAGGAATTTGTGTTCTCATTAGGCTTTCTTCGTTTTGGGTTGGAATTTACAGTTTCTTTCGGACGTGTTGTGCCGTGATCAGATTTGAAAAATAGGTTTCAAATTGATTAGATAAGGTTTATGCACGCCTCGTGAGGTCTGGCTTATAAACACGAGGCAACTCACCTCGGCCTGGAGTAGTCGCTAAATCACCTTTGGAACGGGGCACCGAATAAAAGCTGTTCTTGAGTGAAGCAGGCAGCACCTGCCCCTGCTCGACAAGAAGCCTCTGCAATTCGCCCATCGAAAGCGCATGTGGCGCAACGTCGTCGCGCTCGCACAAATAGGCCGCGCACCCGGCCGCGTGACCCAACGCCATCCACGTCGGCTCCATCCGAATCGAGGAAAACGCCACATGCGTCG
>JBJHCF010000080.1:0-3601 GCA_050506795.1 Opitutia bacterium | reverse complement strand
TTCCTGCGCGCGGTCTGCCATCTGCCCGAGGGAACGGGCACGGACTTCACCTTGCCGACTCCGGATCCCGCCCGGATCGGCGAGTGGCTGCTCAATGCCCCGCCGATGCGCGGGGCGGAGTACCTTTCCGCCGAGGTTCTGGAGGGCGTTTGGAACCGCATGGCCGAGTGGGCCCTCACGAGCGTGAAAGAACACGGGAGCATCGCCGCGTTTCTGGAAGCCCACGCTCCCGCCTGGTCGCGGGTGGGACCCGGTCGAATACAAAGGCGACGAAGTTCGACAGACAACGTCCATCGGACCACACATGGCCATCGGTACGAGTCACGAGTAACGATCGTCGAATCGCCTTCGAAGCACAACGAACACCAGAACCCCGAGGCCCAGCAACGCCACATACGCCGCCGGTTCGGGGATTTGCCCGGCGAGGATCGGCTCGCCGGGAGTCGTGTTCCACGCCCAGTCGTGGACCGTGAACGTACCGGCATCAAAGTCGTGTTCGATACGTATCCAGCCGTAGGATGGAAGCGACTCCAAGCCCTCCGAAAAAACACGGATCCCGAGAAATCCCTCCGTATCAAAGAAGTTCCACTCTCCGGTATCATAATTGGAAAGTTGCCTAAATCCCACCAAGCTTTCCCAATTCAAGCCGTCCCCAATTTCCGCACCAAAAGAGAGATTTCGGGGTAAGTTACCATTCTCTTCAATTATCGTCTGAAACAAACCTGGAGGTCCGCTCGGTTCGCGAACAGTCCAACCCCCGCCTCGATTGCCGAAGTCATCAAAAACCAGATCCTTCCCGGCAAATGATATCCTCTCCTGGGCCCCCGAACCATCAAGCCTCGTAAAGCCCTGGTCGCCAATGAAAACAATCGAAGCATGGCCATTTGCGGCCATGCCGGCCAATAACAAAAGCGATACCGCTACTATCGTCAATGCACGCATAACAATCTCCTAATTCTGTACCGTATGGCTTTCACAAATTCACTCATTCGGGATGCACCTTATACTTCCATTCTCAAGAAACGTCGCCGAATCAAAATTTCCATCCGATTGGTCGGCGACGACTATCTTCAATAAATACTTCGTTCCCCCTTGAACGGTCCCCTCTCCCATGAATCTTCCAGTATAACCGGAATATCCCACCAAACATGGTGAAAGCACCTCGCTTGGATCGCCACATTCCGGTGGAAGGCCCGCCAAACCCGAACACTCTTGTGGATTTCCATAATGCTGTGAGTACTGCGAATTCTTTCTAAAAAACCCGATGTTATTACACGCAGGCGCGTTTCCAAACAGTCTAAACGCCTCCCCGACATTCTCCACATTAATCGCCCTGCTGCCTGAATCCGTTGCGGGCAGCACCCCAATATTCACCATACTCGACGGGATCACACCATTGGAATCCATCTCGAAAAGAAAAATGGCCATTCCGTCGTTCCTTGCTTGAGAATCGGCGTAATCGGGCTCGTAATATTCGTCCGACGCAAAGAGAAACGCAATCTCGATCGTTCCGGCGCCACTGAATTCGGGCTCGAACTCGATCATGACCCCAGCGGCATCGGAGGTCCCCGTATTTTCCGGTATACTCCCAGGCGTAAACTCATCAAACCCTTCGGAAGTCATCCATATTTCCAAATCTTCATCGCCGGGCAAATTTCTCACTTCATTTTGAACTTCGTTATGAACATTCCAATTTGCAGCAATCCCCGTGGAAAATATAATCCCTTGGTCGATCTCGAGCCCATGCTCGTTCCCATTCTCGAAAATCCCGCGCATTTCCGGATCACCAATAAAGGTAACTCCTCCGGGCTGGATGATCATATTTCGATCCTCCGCGAAAAGGCTGAAAATCCTTAACCGGTAGAAAAAGCGATCCTGATTGACCGCGAACCCCCACTCGATGGGTTCGTCGAAGCCTTCCTCCACTATGGGCAGCGCGGTCCATTCCAGTAAATCCTCCGAAACGTCGATCCTGTAAAAGTTGCCGGAACGTCCCCACCAGGAAAGCGTCACTTCGCCGGTCAGGGAATTGTGGGTCATCCGGCTTCCTTCGTTGTGATCGTCCGGCGACTGGGCATGGACCGACTGCGGAACGATCATGAGAAGCGAACAGAAGATGGAGCGCAAAATAAGTCTGTTGTTCACGGTCTTGTTCAAATTTTGAGGGTTCGAATGGCCTTCCGGTGAAGTGCCGAATACGGCTTCAATACCGCCGGCTTTTCTTTGGCCAGAACTTGACGACGGTATCGGTTTCTTCCGGCGGGTTCGCCTGGCGATACCGCTCCCAAGCCGCGTTGATCGCCTCCCGGCGTTGAGTCTCGACCTTCAGGCGGGGTTCATGCTCCTCGAACCAGTCATGCAGGGCGTCGAGGGGCGCGAGGACGTCATCGTCCAGGGCCGCCACGTCACGGACATCGACAACGTACTCGGCACGCCCGGCATCGAACTCGGGCAGGCGCGGACGGTCGTCCGAAAGTCCCTCCCTCACCGCGTCACCGATTCCCATATTGAGTGTGTAGTACACGTCCCCGTCGGGGCTCTCGAACCCGCGCGCGCCCCGGAGGTGGTTGAAATCGATGTTCGAATAGGCGGTGTACTCCTGCCCGCCGTGACGCCACCGGATCCGCGTGATCCCTCCTTCATAGATCGTCGCCGAGAGCGGCACGACAACGTGCCGTTTGAAATCGAACCGGCTCAGGTAGCGGACCTCCGCTGCCGTGAGTCCGTACGCCTCGACAATGGCGCGCTCCTCGTCGGTCAGCTCCGCAAACGGGTCCGGGAGTGGCTCCGGTTCGACCTCCGGAATATCCGGCGGAGCGACCCGCCTGACGATCAACCGGCTCCCGTCTTCTCTCGGCGCCTGCTTTTCGTCGATAACCTCGAACTCAACCCGGTTGATCGGACGATTCGCTTCTTTCTCGGCGCGGGCGGCGGCTTCGGCGGCGACGATGGCGTCGGCCTCTGCATCCGAAAGCGGCTGCAATTCCGCTCCCTCCACGGCCAATACAGCCACCGGGAGAGCAAACACGGCGATCAGGATACATCGTTTCATGGGAGGATGCTTTCTTTGTTTTCCGGATTCACCGTCGCGGCAAACCCCGGGGTCGTTGGACGCGCGGAAACAAACCGCCCCGCAGTTCGTTCAAGGCGGAAAGAGTCAACCGGTCTCGCGCCGTTCCGTGCAGGCGCCGGAGACAAGCGGATTGCGTCTAAAGGGTGAAGGGTGAAGGGTGAAGGGTGACGGGTGAAGGGTGAAGGGTGAAGGGCTTCATTTTCCGATTTACTTACGTTTAATGTGTGCGGTTCTTTGGAAAGAGCAAGCCCCATTTTCAAAAAATACGGAAAGTCATGCGGGCTTCGCTTCCGGTTCCTTCAACTCCACCCTCTTCGACGAAGGGTGCGGGCGGGCGCCGCCGTCCTTCAGCGCATCGACCGCCACACCGGTAAAATTCAGGGTGTTGTCCAGACCGGCCGAAATTCTTCTTTTCGGCACCTTCGAAAGTTGAAAGTTTATCCCGATGCCTTCCGCATCACCGCAAGCTCGATCCCGGGAACTCTCCGTGATCGGACTCAGTCCCTCCGGCCGTTTGCTTTGTCATGC
>JBJHCF010000079.1:0-4335 GCA_050506795.1 Opitutia bacterium | reverse complement strand
CTTCATTTTTAATGGCCTCCTGTTTCGGGTTGTTTTTTATCTTCAATTCAAATCTAACCCTTTCAGGAGGCCATTTTCAAGGTTACGTATCCACAATCTATTCACATTTTTTTGGGACTAGAGGGTTAATCTTTACCGTCCAATGAACTATTCCTCCCTGCTCCCCATCGCTTTCTTTCTCATGCTCCTTCCCCCCGTCACCGCCGCCGATCCCTCATTACCCGACTGGTCACCGGGAGAGAACTTTTCAGTTCAGGCTCCGATCCAACTCGGCGCCGCCGCTCCGTTCGACTCCTGGGGCCAGGGACGGGTGGTTGCCTGGTTTGCCCCGGAACTTCTTCCCGCGGTTTTCTCCCGGACCGTGGCCATCGACAGCGGGAACGAGGCTAAGCAATGGCAGTGGATCTTCACCGGTCCCCGGGCCGGTATCACGGTCGATATCCGCGATGAACTGGTGGTGGTGCGGCAACGGTTCTATGACTCCCCCGGATTCCAGGACCAGGTTGATCGGCCGACTCGCCACCCGGAGTGGTGGAACTCGCCGATTGAGGTTCCATTCAGCGGATCCCTCCAGGCGGTCACCCTCCGCGGCAACCCTTTCGCCCAGGTCGTGCTGGAACTCAATGGAGAAGAAAAGGCCCGCTTCAAGTGGGCGGAGGATCTCCGCCGTCACCAGATTCGTCTTCCCGACGACAGCCGGCCCTTGCACGCCAACCTGGTCTCCCCGGCAGCGCGGGATGTCGCGGTAACGGTAAACCCCGGGGTCCGGAGGCAAACGATGATCGGCTTTGGAGGCATCGCTTCCGCTCCCGCCTACCAGGCGCTCAGCGAAGGAGGAAAGGCCGAGTGGTGGCGCCTGGTCCTGGAGTACAATCTTCTCATCCAGCGCGAATACCCGGTAGGGGTCCGCCTCAACCGGGAAATGGACAACTGGGACCGGGTTGAGGACGCCGTCCCTCACTACTATGGCGACAATTTTCCGAATGGCGAGCTGAGCGATTTCGACTATCTCCGCAACATCCGGCGTCTCGGCGGCGAGGTCTGGTTCGAATTCTGGGGTTTTCCCTCGTGGATTGGCCGGGACGACGATCTTTACGCCGACGCCATGCTCAACTACACCCAACGTCTCAAGGACGAAACCGGCCGGGCTCCGGAAGTCCTCGGCATTCAGAACGAGGTCGGCCAAACCACGGAGCGTTGGCACAACATGACGCTGACCTTGCGCCGGAGACTCGATGAAGCCGGGTTCCGCGACGTAAGAATCCACATGAGCGACGCGACCAGCCTCGAAGGCGGAATTCGCCGGGCTCACGCTTTCCGCTCAAATGACGAAGTTTGGGAGACCATCGATTATGCGGCGACCCATATGTATGATTTTCAGAATTTCTTCCATAATCCCGATGACTACGATGCACGCCTCCGGGAATGGAAGGAGGCGGTCGGCGACAAACCGTTTCTCTCGAATGAGCTGGCGATCAACGACAACAACTGGCAGCAGGACAGCTACCGGGTCGCGTTGATCATGGGGCAGCTTTACCACAAAAACCTCGAGATCACGGACGCGGCGGCGATCCTCTACTGCTGGACCTTGCTCAACGTCGAGCAACCCTCCTACGGATGGACGCGGTCTCTGTTCGTGAATGACGATGCGAATGCCGGTATGCCCGCGGCTTCAAGTGCACAACTGCGGGTCTACGGCGCCTATTCCCGGCGTATTCATCGAGGAATGCAACGGGTGGAGGTCAGCCATGACAACGCCGATCTCCTGGCAACCGCGTTCGTTTGCGACGAGGGTCGCGCCACCCTGGTGGCCCTTAATCGGAGCATCCACCCGATCCAGATCAATCTCAACTGGCCGGGCGTCGAATTCAAGTTCCAGGAACTTTGCGATCCCTATCATCCAAACCAGCGACGCCCCTTTGATTCCTGGGTGAAGACCACCATTCCTCCGGGCGCCATCATCACCCTCAGCAATGTTCCCCTCCTGGAAACACCTTAATAACCTCCCGCCCGTCATCACCAGGAGTCTGCTCGGCATCGCCGACAGCCTGCTGGTGAGACATCCGTGCTAGTATTGCTACATCACTCCTATTGGCCTCCAATAGGCCGAACGATTAACTTCCTGATAGGTTCCGAATTAAAACGGGGTCCAATGCTTTTCCCTGTTCCACTTCGAAATCCACTGTTGTAACCTGAAACCCTACCATACCTATGAACCAAAAAAATCTTCTCCTCCTTTCCGCGGCAGCCTTCCTGTTCTCCGTACCCCTTCATGGTGCCACGCTTCTTACCACGGGTGTATATGACGAACAGGATGTTCAAACGAATAGCGTGAATCACGAAATGGGCTTCTCGAGCAACACGACCTGGACCACGGGCATCGGCCAGACCCTCGGCGCCGATCAAATCATCCCCCTTGAAGATTTCAAAACTCAGGTCGCTGCGGCTCATGCCAACGGTCGGGGCGGCGTCATCAACTTCGATGGCGTCAATCCCGATGACTACAGCGGCATGCAGTCCTTTGGGGCATCCTTCGCCGACGGCGCGAAAACGCTTACGTTCGAAAATCGCATCGACGGCTCCTATTCGATCAACGATCCGAGGGGCGACAGGACGGCGATTTCCGGAGACCAGTTTCTGGCCACAAGCGGTAATCCGCATTTCGATTTTAATCTTACCAACTTCGTCGGGTTCGAGCAACATGAGCAGGTGGTGTCGATCGGGGTCACCGTGCTTGGGAGGGACGGCCAGGGGACGGGAAGGAATTTCCGGGTGATCGCCCGCTACACGGACGGAAACGATACAGGCAGTTCCTCCACCTTCCGAAGCTTCGACATGGAAAATGGGAACACCACCGAGGATAGCTTCTCGGGAATCATGGCCCCCGATGGGTATTGGATCACTTCGCTCCGCGTCCACTCTGACAACGGTATCTTTACCGGAATCGACGACCTCGCCTTCACGACGACAATTATTCCGGAGCCCAGAACGGTCGGCCTGTCGACGGGAATATTCGCGCTTTTTGGAGTGCTGTGGCTTCGCCGCAGGCAACGAGTCTAAGGTTTGTCCAAAACCGAGGAAGGCGACAAACGGACTCCATGTTTTCCAGCGCCAACCGAGAAGCGGCTTGCTCAACGTTGGCGCCGGCATCTCCCCTCGGGAACCGTTCCGGTTTTTCTTCGGGCTGAGCGGCGACAATTCAACTGGTCGACCCTCCCGCTTGACCTCTCAGTCCCGATTCCTCAGGATAGGTTCTCAGCTGTCGCTCATGGGGCGCTGATTATTGAACGGGCCTGCGCACAATCCCTCCTCCACATGCGTTTCCATAGTCATCCAGCAGGCAAACAGTGGCTGATTTACCGCTCGACCCGGCCGGGTCTCCCCAATTTGCCGCTCACGGTTCAGTCTGTCGGCTGTTATGAAATGAACCGCGGCTGGTACGAAGGCCCTATAAGAAAATGGTTCGTTGAGATTTTTTGGACCATTTCCGGGCGGGGCGCCTTCAAAGTGGACGGTGAATGGATACCTGTCCGGCCGGGAAATCTTTTCATCTATCACCCCGGCGAATATCACGAACTTAAATCCGAGGCCGAGCACTGGCGATACGGATGGATCACCTTCGACCACGCCGATGCCAATCGCTGGCTTGAGGGCTTTGGATTGACAAACCGTCTGCACCAAGCCGGCGATTGTCCGATCAAGCTTCTTGAGGAGATCGCCGAGCAGCTTTTGACGTGCCTGCCGGAAGGCGAGCGACGAGCGGCCTCCCTGGCACACGATCTCCTGGTTAACGCCTCTTCCGGCTCCAGCAAACCCAAGGAATCCTCCCCGGCGAACCATGCCAAGAAACGAATGGATGACTCCTACGCCGATCCTCTTTTCGGCATCAGTGAAATCGCGAAAGAGCTGAAGATTCATCGGACCACTCTTTTTCGTCTCTTTCATCAGCAGTTCGGTCTGACCCCCTCTCGCTACCTTCAGAATCTACGCATGCAAAAGGCGCTCTCCATGCTGCGTGAGAGCAGCGAACCCATCCAGGAGGTTGGTCGCCTCTGTGGCTTCAGTGATCCGAACTATTTCTCCCGCAGCGTCCGAAGAGCCACCGGACAGAGTCCCCGGGAGTTTCGTCGCGGGAGGGGAAGGCGCTATTCGAGCGAAGCCGGCGAGTAATCGTCCGCCATTCAGCCGTCAAAGCCCGCAAAGCAGGACCATTAAGGTAGGACTCGCCGTTTCCGACGAGCCCCCTCGCAGATCCCGGCGTGCGGTTTTCTCGCACCGGGCTCCTCTGAACGGTCGCGCAGTGGAGGCGGCGAGGCGGTGGTCAACTGTATGAGA
>JBJHCF010000078.1:0-6903 GCA_050506795.1 Opitutia bacterium | reverse complement strand
CCGGTTCCGGAGGAGGCTTCCCTTTACGTCCAGACCGGTCGCCGGCTGAAGCATGGCGCTACGGCTTTACCTCCCTCCCCGTAGGTCCGTGCTTTCAGCCGGACGCCGGTTCCGGAGGAGGCGTCCCTTTACGTCCGGACCAGTCGCCAGCTGAAGCATGGCGCTACGGCTTAACTGCTCCTCCCCGTAGGTCCGTGCTTTCAGCCGGACTTTTCCGGGAAGATTCGAACGGCTTCGCCGGGCCGATCCCAAGCCAGAAAGATTCTTATGTTACTGGTATTGATACGTTTAGAAATTCAGTGACAAATGATCCATCCGACCGCACAAATTGACAATCCAACGCATTATTTATAAACGATTTAGTGAATTAGCGCTGAATATCTGAAACATTTTCCCGAATTTCATTTCTAAATGAATATGTCGAGGTGGCTGGGAGGTTTTCACCATTTTTCCTCCTTTTTTGACCTAGCCGGAGGGAAGCCATTTCGATTCCGGCAGACAGTTAGAGAAGTCGGCCCGCCGGGTGAGGGTTCCCCGACGGGCCAATTGCTGTCAGGATAATTTGCCCTCACGAATAAAACCCGGTACACTGTCCCTATTATGAAATTCATCATTATCCTTCTCATAATCGGCGGACTGGTCTACTGGGGGTATTCGTTCCTCGACGAGCGGGAAGCCGAACGCGAGCGCACCGGCGGCTCGTCGGGAATCATGGCCGATTACGTCGGGGTCAATATTCAAGCGCGCGACACCGCCGACCGAACGACCAGCCTGGCCGGCCTCAATCAGACCATTCGACAATTCCAAAGCATGGAAGGCCGATTCCCCGAAGATCTGGAAGAGCTGGTTTCCGAAGGGTACCTTACGCAATTGCCGTCAGCTCCGCGCGGTCAGAAATTCGAATACGATGCCGAAACCGGCGAATTGACCGTAGTGCCGGAATAACGGGCCGACCATCGTAACCCCCTACCCCCACAACTCCGGTTTCGGGGGGAAAATGTCACCGCCGGAGAATTGAAGCGGCGGATCACGGTCCCTTGCCAGCAGCAGGGGTCCGTCCAGATCCACAAACTCCACCAAGGGTCCCAGGAGGACTGCCGGGGCCATCGCCAGGGAGGTCCCCAACATACTGCCCGCCATCAGCTTGAACCCCGCCTTCCGCGCCGCTTTCGCCAGCAGGACCGCTTCCGTGAAACCGCCGGTCTTGTCCAGCTTGATATTGATGTAGTCGTAGAGCCCGCTCAACGACGGCAGCGAGGTCCGATCGTGACAGGATTCGTCCGCCATCAGCGGAATCGGTCGCTCCAATTCGCGCAACACCTGATCCCGATCGGCCGGCAGCGGTTGCTCGACCAGAATCACTCCCATGGCCGCCAACTCAGGAATCAACTCCCGGTAAAGCGCTTCGGTCCACGATTCGTTGGCGTCCACCATCAAACGCGCCTTCGGCGCCGCGGCCCGAACCGCCCGCATTCGATCCAGGTCACCCTTCCCGGCCAGTTTAATCTTCAGGAGCGGTTTGCCGGCATGCTCCCGGGCTTTTTCCGCCATGCGTTCGGGAGAGTCCACGCTCAGCGTAAAGGCGCTGAGCACCGGCTCCGGTGAGGAAGGTATTCCGGCCCGACGCCACACCGGAATGCCCTCACGTTTGGCCTGGAAATCCCACAACGCACAATCGAGAACGTTGCGGGCCGCCCCGGGAGGCAGTCTCTTCTGAAGTTCATCCGGCGACAACCCCCGCGCCACCGCCTCCTCCTGTTCGCGCACCTGGACGAGGACACCGGCCGCGGTTTCCCCGTAACGGGCGTAGGGGTGACACTCGGCCCAGCCGCGCGCCGCGCCATCGCTGACTTCCGCCACCACCACTTCGATTTCGGTGCGACTTCCCCGGGAAATGGCGAATACGCCCCGCACCGGCCACTTTTCCACCCGCGTCCGCAGTTGTATCATGACTGCTCCTCGATTCGATCCACCAGGGCGCCGACACCCGTGCGCACCGGATCCACACAGGGGAGGCCCCATTCGTCTTCGACCGCCGACAACACTCGCGACGCTTCATCCGACGACAAACCGGCGGTGTTAAAACTGAATCCGGCGGCGCGTACCGCGGGATTCGTAAGCCGGGCCGCGGTCAGATTGGCTTCCAGGCATTCCCCTATGCCGGGAAGAGAACGCCCGGGAAGCCCGCGCATGCCGGCACGGCCGGGCTGGTGACAAAGAACGATCCAGTCCGGCTGGGCGCCGTGTATCAGCCCGATCGTGACCCCCGCAAAGGACGGATGAAACAGCGACCCCTGACCCTCGACCAGATCCCAGTGCTCCGGATCCGCCGCAGGGGCCAGCATTTCGACCGCGCCCGAAATAAAGTCCGCCACCACCGCATCGACACAGATTCCTTCCCCGGTAATAAAAATTCCCGTTTGTCCGGTCGCCCGGAAATCCGCGTCCCACCCCCGCCGCTTCATCTCCCGCTCCAACGCCAGCGTGGTGTACATTTTTCCCACCGAACAATCGGTTCCCACCGTTAACAGACGTTTTCCGGGGCGCCGCTCGCCGGTACCCACCCGCAACGGAATCTTCGGATGGCGGATATCGAAGAGGCCTCGTCCGGATTCTTCGGCCGCCCGGGCCAACCCCGGAACATCGGAAAGCCGGGCGTGCAAACCGCTGGCCAGGTCGAACCCCGCTTCGACCGCCGCGATCAGGCTCGACGCCCAGGAATCCGCGATCACTCCCCCGGCGTTGGCCACTCCCAGAATCATCGTCCTGGCGCCGCGTTCCCGGGCCTCGGCGAATGCCATTTCCGGCAACCCGAGGGTCACTCCGCATCCGTCCAGGCGATATTCCCCCACACACAGCTCCGGGCGCCAATGGACGATACCCCGGGCGGTCTTGGCCGACAGGTCGTCTTTCACATCGCCCAGAAACAGAAGATAAGGCGGCTCCATAACACCTTGTTACACTGGCCGGAGCGGAACTTAAATCCAAATTTGGAGTGACGTCCCACCCGGTTTTCGGTCTAGAATGCCTCCGTGAACCGGTTCCAAACCATATTCTTCGATCTCGACGGCACCCTGATCGATCATTTCGAAGTGATTTTCCGCTGCTACGAATTCGCTCTGGGAGAGGTCGGCGACGGCGTTCCCAGCCGAGCGCTGCTCCGCGCCACCGTGGGGCGTTCCATGGAAGCCACCATGAGCCACTTCGTAACCGGCGGCGCCCACACGGACGCGGTGCGGCTCTTCCGAGAACATTTCGCCGAGATCTTTCTCGACGATATCACCCTGCATGAAGGAGCCGATTGGATTCTGCGAACCCTGCACGCCGAAGGAAAAAACGTCGCCATCTTCACCAACAAACCCGGGGAATCGTCGCGCAAGATCACCCGCCATCTCGGACTCGATCCCTGGCTCGACGCCGTGATCGGCGTGCTGGACACTCCCTACCACAAGCCACAACCCGAATTCAGCCGTCACGCGCTGGAACGGCTCGCCGCCTCGCCGACGGAATCCTGCCTGGTGGGGGATTCGGTTTACGACGTCCAGGCCGCTCATAACGGCGGTTTTCCCTGCTACTGCGTCACCACCGGAACCCACTCCCGCGAGGAACTTACCAAGGCCGGCGCCGACGGGGTCTATGAGACGCTCCACAGTCTCGGCGAAGCGATCTTCGGTCTCGATCCGTCGACCGAGCAATCCATCGACGCACCCTCGCGCGTCCGCTGATCGAACGCCTTAAATTCAATCTCGCGCATCTCCGTGTTCCTGGTGTTTTATGGCAAATCCAACCCCATAAACTCAAAATGAACGGCAAACCCTCCACCCCTGCCCCTGCCTCGAGCCGCGACAGCGCGGAAAGCGTGCGCGGCGTCCTCGAGCGCATTATTTTCTTCAACGAGGAAAACCATTTCTGTATCGCCGAACTGCGCGCTGAACCATCGGCCCGCACAATCACTGTCACCGGTCCCATGCCGAACGTCCAGTGCGGCGAATACCTTCACTTGACGGGAGACTGGACCCATCATCCGCGCCACGGGGAACAGTTCAAAGTGCGAACCCTGAAATCGGAACTTCCGGCCACGGTGTACGGTATCCGGCGGTACCTCGGAAGCGGCCTGGTACCGGGTATCGGCAAGGTTTACGCCAATAAGATCGTGGATCACTTCGGCGCGGATACGTTTCGTGTGATCTCCGAAGAATCCGGTCGTCTGCGGGAAATCCCCGGGATCGGCAAGGAACGTGCCCGAGCGATCAAGGCGGCCTGGGAGGAACAAAAGGCGGTGCGGGAAATCATGGTGTTCCTCCAAACCTATGGCGTCTCGCCCGCCCAATGCGTCCGCCTGGTCAAAAAGTACGGCCATGAAGCGCAAAACATTCTCCGCAACGATCCCTATCGGATCGCCCGCGAAATCCCCGGAATCGGCTTCAAAACCGCCGATCGCATCGCCATCAATCTCGGATTCGCCAACGAAAGCCCTCCACGCCTGGCCGCCGGCCTGCTTTATGTTCTGACCGAATTCGAGTCCACGGGACACACCGCCTACCCGGAAGCCGAGTACCTCGACCACACCGCGGAATTGCTCCAGGCCAACCCTGCGCCCCTCAAAGAAGCCATGGAAGGCCTGATCCGTGACCGCGACCTGATGCGACTGCCCGAAGACTCCTTCGTGCAACTGCCGTTGACCCATCGCTCGGAGGGCCGCATCGCCGAAGCCCTGGTCCGCCTGGAGAAAGCCGCCAGCGGTCTTCCGCCGATCAAAGTCGACAAAGCGATCGAGTGGGCGCAGGAACGCGCCGGGTTCGCCTTCAGTCCGCACCAGGCGGAAGCATTGCGTCAGGCCTTGAGCCGCAAGGTTTCCGTGCTCACCGGGGGACCCGGTACCGGCAAAACCAGCATCCTCCGCGCCCTGAACGAGATTCTTAGAGCCAAGAAGGCGGTCCTGTGCATGGCCGCTCCCACCGGACGCGCCGCCCAGCGCCTGGCCGAAACGACCGGCGGCACGGCGCGCACCATTCACCGGCTGCTCCGATTCGATCCGGCCGAAGGCGCCTTCACGGTTAACGCCGAACGACCGCTGAAGGCCGATTATGTCATTGTTGACGAGTCCAGCATGCTGGACACCAACCTCGCCGCCGACCTCCTGCGGGCGATTCCGTCCCGGGCGCACCTGTTGCTGGTCGGCGATACCGACCAGCTTCCTTCCGTGGGCGCGGGCAATGTATTGAAAGATGTGATACAGAGCGGCATCGCTTCCGTAACCCGTCTGCGAACCATCTACCGGCAGAAGGAACAGAGCGGCATCGTCGAAACGGCGCACGCCGTCAACGCCGGACGCGCTCAGCCGCCCGCCATCGCCGCCTCCGTGGAAGCGATCGACCCCGATGCGGACCTGCAATTCATTGAAGCCCTGACCCCGGAATCCGGCCTGGACGCCCTCCTGCGCCTTTCCACGGAAATCCTCCCCCGCCTGTTGCGCATCGATCCCATTCGCGATGTCCAGATCCTTTCCCCCATGCACAAGGGAATCGCCGGAGTAGCCAACCTCAACGCCACGCTGCAGCAGGCCCTCAACCCTTCCGGTCCCGTCCTGACCCACGGAAGTGTCAGCTACCGGCCCGGCGACAAACTCATCCAGTTGCGCAACAACTACGAAAAGAATCTCTTCAACGGCGACCTGGGATCCGTCACCTCGGTCGACGCCGAAGAAGGAACGCTGGCCGCTGAATTCGACGGCGAAAGCCACCTCTTCGAACGCTCAGATCTGAACGACCTGAACCTCGCCTACGCCATCACCATCCACAAATCCCAGGGCAGCGAATACCCGGTCATCATCATGTTGCTGCTCAAACAGCACTTCATGATGCTCCGCCGCAACCTCGTCTATACCGGAATCACCCGCGGCCGAAAAAAAGTCTTTCTCATCGGCGACCCCGCCGCCTACGCCATGGCCGTCCGCAACAACGAAACCGCCGAACGCCACACCTTCCTCCAGCAACGCATTCGAGCCACAACAGATAAATAATCCCACCATCCCTACATCCATGGCACAATTGCCATATTGGGAAGAAACGGTGTTTGGAGGTTTCGACCCTCGCTATATAGCGAGACAGACCATCCAAAGCGGGACGAAAATCACCTCGCGGCTCTCCGTGAACCCACCAGAGGCGCTTGTAGCTGGCTCGTTTATTCTGATCGCGTTCGGGCTTAAAACACTCGAAAACCCATTGAAAAACTTCAGGAAATTTTGTCCGAACTTCATCTGCGGTTAGACCGAAAAGATCGATCACCATCACTCCGCGTGGGGTAGCTGTCAGGTCTCTTCCGTTCAGGTAATGCCGAATGCTGCGATCAACGCCAGGCGTTCGTCCCGAGCGTTCGCGCTTCTTCCCGGGAAATGATGAACCCGGAACCGATTACCTGAACCCCTCGGGAGGAGATTCGTTCGTTACTGAGCAGAGGCTTTGTCGAGGCTGTGTCGGCACCAATGGACAAATCCGCCGCGATCTTTCCGACCCGCTGGCTGAAACTCACCTTGTAAGACTCATCGCCCGGCTCTTCCGATTCCACAGTCTGCAGGAGGCTGCTGGCTTTGCCGGTTTCGCCGACGGTCATGGCGACGCGGACGGCGGCGGCCGGGAGGGCGCGAACTTTGTCCGCCCACTTTTTGATGAACGCGGCGGCCTCCCCTTCCCCGGTAGCCGGGACAGGTTGAGAATCGGTCTGAGGGGAGGAACTCACAGGATAGAAATTTGCCGGTAAAGGGTTGGGATGGAAAGAATAAAGGCGAGCGGTGCGATGGGGCCGTAGCGCCCAGCTTTTAGCGGGCGAATCGTGCGGCGTGGGCGCGCCGGTTCCCGTCAAGAGGACTCCGGCTTAAGCACGGAGCTACTGGGAGTGCGGAAC
>JBJHCF010000077.1:0-7074 GCA_050506795.1 Opitutia bacterium | reverse complement strand
GCGCCGGAAGTGTCGTCGCTCCGCTCCTCGGTACTAACCGCTGAGCTAAGGGCCCCGCTTACTGAAATTTTTGTGCCATCCAATCCGTCACGTCAACCACCTGATTCACGAGCAGGGGACCTGGGCTGTGCCATTCGGTGGAGCCGAATGGCACTGGAATTGAAATTACATATTTGAAATTCAGGCGGCGGCGCGGAGAAAATCATTTGCGCCGTTTCTTGATCATCAACTGGGCGGCGGAGAACCGGACCAGGCTTTCGAGGCGCTCGACTTCGGAGGGGTCGAGTTCGGCCTTGGCGGAAAGGGCTTTCTGGGCGCGCTCCATCGCTTTTTCCACCGCGGTTTCGTCGATTTCCTCCACGTCGATCGCGGATTCCGCCAGCACCGATACTTTGTCGGCGGCGACTTCCACAAATCCTCCACCCACCGCCAGGGTTTCGGGTTTGCCGGATTTCATCACGCGCAGCTCGCCCGGCTCCAATTGCGTCAGCAACGGCAAGTGGCCGGGAAGAATGCCGACTTCACCTTCCACGGTCGGCAACACCACCGTTTCGATGGTGTCGCTGTAAACCCGCTTCTCGGGTGTGACGATCTCAAGTTGCAGTGGCATGAACGGATTTTGGATTTTGGATTGCGGATTTTGGATTGTGACGTGGACGCCGTTCCAATAGGACGGTTTTCCTCATTTATCAGGCTTTGGCTTCGGCCGGTTGCACGACTTCGTCAATGCCGCCCTTCATGTAGAAATCGTTCTCCGCGACTTCGTCGAGTTCACCGTCGAGGATCATTTTGAATCCGCGCAGGGTCTCCTCCAGGGAAACGATCTTGCCGGGAACCCCCGTGAACACTTCCGCCACGTTGAAGGGTTGCGACAGGAAGCGCTGGATCTTGCGGGCGCGATAAACGGCCAGCTTGTCCTCCGGCGACAGTTCGTCGAGCCCGAGAATGGCGATGATGTCCTGCAGGTCCTTGTAGCGCTGGAGAACGTTCTGCACCCCGCGGGCGATGTCGTAGTGCTCCTGCCCGACAATCATCGGGTCGAGGGCGTTCGAGGAGGACGCCAGCGGGTCGACCGCCGGGTAAATCCCCAACTCGGCGATGGCGCGCTCCAACACGATGGTGGAGTCGAGGTGGGCGAAGGTGTTGGCCGGAGCGGGGTCGGTGAGGTCGTCCGCCGGCACGTACACCGCCTGGAAGGAAGTGATGGAACCTTTTTTGGTCGAGGTGATGCGCTCCTGAAGATTGCCCATTTCGGAGGCCAGGGTCGGCTGGTACCCCACCGCCGAAGGCGAGCGTCCCAACAAAGCGGATACTTCCATCCCGGCCTGGGAGAAACGGAAAATGTTATCGATGAACAGGAGTACGTCCTGGTTCTGCTCGTCGCGGAAATACTCGGCCATGGTCAGACCGGTCAGTCCCACCCGCATACGGGCGCCGGGGGGCTCGTTCATCTGTCCATAAACCAGCGCCACCTTGGATTTGCTGAGGTCCTTCTGGTCGATAACCCCGGCATCCGACATTTCGTGGTAAAGGTCGTTTCCTTCGCGGCTGCGCTCACCCACCCCGGCGAACACCGAGTAACCGCCGTGGGTCTTGGCGATGTTGTTGATGAGCTCCATGATGACCACGGTCTTGCCCACCCCGGCGCCCCCGAAGGCGCCCACTTTCCCGCCCTTGACGAAGGGGCAGATCAGGTCGATGACCTTGATGCCGGTTTCGAGAATCGTCGCCTTGGTTTCCTGATCGACGAGTTTCGGCGGCTCCCGGTGAATGGGAAGCAGTTTGTCGTACTTGACATCGCCGCGTTCGTCTACCGGATCCCCGGTCACGTTGAAAATGCGTCCCAGCACGCCGGCGCCGACCGGCACGGAAATCATCGACCCGGTATCCTGCACCGGCATGCCGCGGACCAGTCCCTCGGTCGAGGACATGGCGATGGCGCGCACAACACCGTCTCCCAGGTGCTGGTGAACCTCCAGGATCACGCGCTCCTCGCTGTCGCCGACCTTGAAATCGACGCGCAGGGCCTGGTAAATCGGCGGAAAATTCTCGGAGGGAAACTTGGCATCGACCACCGGTCCGATGACTTGAACGATTTTTCCTGTAGTGTTGCTCATGGTACTCGTATGGGAAAGGGATTGCGGCCGAACGGCCCTTTAGTTCGCGGCCGTGGCGGCGGCGATTTCCAGAATTTCCTGGGTGATGGCGGCCTGACGGGCCTTGTTGTATTCGAGAGTAAGGTCGTCGAGAAGGTTGGTGGCGTTGTCCGAAGCGGTTTTCATGGCCACCATGCGCGCGCTGTGCTCGGAGGCCTTGGCGTCGAGCACGAACTGGTAAATCTGCTGGTTGATGTACAACGGCAGCAGGTTGGACAACACATCGTGCGCGTTGGGCTCGAAAATCATCGGACGTTCGTCGCGGGCCATCACGGAAGCGGCATCGTCGTCTTCGGCGGCGGCCTGTTGCTTGCGCATTTCCTCGACGATTCCGCGGAGATTGGATAGCGGCAGCAGCGGGTACAGGACGGGATCCTGACGGAGCGTGTTCACGAATTTCGGATACACGATCTCCAGGGTGTCGATCTCACGTTCCAGATACTGCTGGGTGAAAAACTCGGAAACGACTTTGACCTCGTTGAACTCCACTTTCTCGCTGACCGAGAAATCGGCCAGAAAATCGCGCCGGGTGCGGCCGAGGAACTGGGTGCCCTTACGGCCGATGCAGACGAACTTCGCGTCGCGGTCGACCTGGGTCGACACCAGTTTGAACAGATTGGCGTTAAGCCCGCCGCAGAGCCCCTTGTCGGTGGTAATAAGCAGGATGCCCCGCGTCTTGATTTCGCGGGTCTCCAGGAACGGGTGACGCAGATTTTCCACCTGCTGCTCCAGAGCGGCCAGCATCTCGGAAAGCAGGAGGGAATAGGGATTCCCGGCCAGAGCGGTGTTCTGCGCCTTCTTCATCTTGGAGGCGGCCACCAGCTCCATGGCTTTGGTGATCTGCTTGGTGTTCTTGACCGACTTGATTCGCCGGCGTATGTCGCGCGTGCTGGGCATGAGTTACGTGCTCGATTGCTGGAGCCTCGGACGCCTTAAGAGGCGTCGAAGGTCTGTTTCCACTCTTCGTAGGCGCTTTTCAGTTCGCTTGCGATGGCGTCGGAGATTTTGCCTTCCTTGAGGATTTTCTCCAGCAGCGCGTTTTTGCGCGCGGTGGCGTACTCGCGGAAGTTGACCGAGGCGGCGACGATCTTCTTGGTGTCGATGTCGTCAAAATACCCGTTTTCAATCCCCCACAGCGTGGCCACCTGCTGCTCCATGGGAATCGGGTTGTAAAGGCGCTGCTTGAAGATTTCCACCACACGGGCGCCGCGGTCGAGCTGAGCCTTTGTCTTGGCGTCGAGATCGGACCCGAACTGGGCAAAGGCGGCCAACTCGCGGTACTGGGCGAGCTGCAGTTTGATCTTGCCCGCGACCTGCTTGGTGGCCTTGACCTGGGCGGCGGATCCCACACGGGAGACCGACAGACCCACCGAGATGGCGGGACGAATGCCCTGGTTGAAGAGGTCGGTTTCCAGGTAGATCTGACCGTCGGTGATGGAAATGACGTTGGTCGGAATGTACGCCGAAACGTCACCGGCCTGGGTTTCGATGATCGGCAACGCGGTCAGCGACCCACCGCCATTGGCTTCGTCGACCCGGGCGGAGCGCTCAAGCAGCCGCGAGTGCAAATAGAAAACGTCGCCCGGATAGGCCTCGCGACCGGACGGCCGTTTGAGGACCAGGGAGATCTGACGGTAGGCGGCGGCGTGTTTGGAAAGGTCGTCGTACACGATGAGCGCATCCTTGCCGTTTTGCATGAACCACTCGCCGATGGCGGCCCCGGCGTAGGGGGCCAGGTACTGATTGGCGGCGTTGTCCGCCGCCGGGGCGGCAACCACCACGGTGTATTCCAGCGCGCCGGTTTCCTCCAGCACGTCAATGGTACGGGCGATGTTGGCGTTTTTCTGGCCCACCGCCACGTAAATCGAATAAACCGGACGAAAATCCGGGTCGCCCGAGTCCTTGCCCTGCTTGTTGATGCGGGCCTGGTTGATGATGGTGTCGATGGCGATGGTGCTCTTGCCGGTGCCCCGGTCGCCGATGATCAGCTCGCGCTGGCCGCGACCGATGGGAATCATGGCGTCCACCGCCATAATCCCGGTGTGCAGCGGCTGGTCGACGGATTTCCGGGCGATGATCCCGGGAGCGATCTTTTCGATCGGATAACTCTCCTTGCTTTCCACCGGCCCCTTGCCGTCGATGGGATTGCCGATAGCGTCAACCACGCGCCCCAGGAGTTCCATGCCGACAGGCACGGACAGGAGACGGCCGGTGGTGCTGACTTCGTCGCCTTCCTTAATGTGGTTGGCGTCGCCGAGAATGACGCAGCCGACTTCGTCCTCCTCCAGGTTGAGCGCGATCCCGGTCACGTTGCCGGGGAATTCAACCATTTCATTGTACATGACGCCGGAAAGGCCGTCGACGCGGGCGACGCCGTCGGCGACCGCAATGACCGCGCCGGTGTTTTTCTTCACCGCGCCGGTTTCCAGTTGGCTGATACGCTGTTCGATCTGTTCGATGACTGAGCTCATGGGAAATTAAAGGAAATCAGAGAGAGAAATTTAGGCGGCGCCGCGGGCAAGCGTCCGCAAGCGTGACGTGACGGAATTTTCGTAAACGTCGCAGTCGATGCTGATGCGAAGTCCGGCGATGAGGTCCGGATTGGGACGTTTGACCGGTTGGATATCGCGGCCGTAATGACGGGAAAAGGCGGCCATGATCTGGTCCACGTCGGCATCGTCCAGGGCGCCGGCGTATTCGATCAACGCCTGGCTGCGCGCGATCTCGTGCTTCACCCGGCGGGAGTAGGCCCGCAGGATGGCCAGGTAATTCCGGGGGCGGGCCTTTTCCAGGGCGTTCAAAACCGCTTCGACCCGTTCGGAGTCGATGCGTCCGTCGGCGAGGCTCATCTCGAGGAGCTCGCGGGAATAACGTTTGATGCGGTCTTTGGCGGTCATGACGGATCGGTCAGTTTTTCTTCAGATCCTCGGCCGCCGTGTTCAGGAAGCGGTTGCGTTCCTCGTCGGAAAGGTCTTTGCCCAAAACCCGGGAAGTGGTCAGAACCACCAAACGGGAAATTTCGTCGCGAACCTCCGCCAGCATTTTGCGCCGCTCCATTTCGATGGCCTCCTCGGCCTTGGTCACCATGGCGGCCGCCCGATCGTTGGCTTCGCGCGTCTGTTTCTCGTGGTACTCGCGCGCCGCCTGCCGGGCGTCTTCGATGGTTTTCTTGGCCTGCTGGGAAGCGTCCTTGAGGATCTGCTTCTGCTTTTCCTCCGCCTCGGCCAGTTTCTGTTTCATCTCCTCGGCATAATCGAGGCCGGCCTTGATCTCGGCCTGACGCTTGTCCAACGTCGCCAGCACCGGCTTGAGGGCGAAGCGGTAAAGGACGTACAGGACGATGAGGAAGTTAATGGCCTGCGCGATGAGCAGAGGCCACTGAATGCCGAAGCGTTCCGTGACTTCGGCCAGCCTGCCGCCCAGATCGGCGAAATAGAATGAAGACTGCAACATGACCCCGGTGGTTTCGGTTATTCTATATCAGTGAAAGTGGAATGGGCGGCGGGATGAATCATCCGCGCCGCCCGCAATGGAATTAAGTCCCCAGGAAGATGACGAAGAAGATAATCGCCTCGGCGAACGCCATGGCGATAATCGACTGCACGAGGATCTTGGTGGAGGCGCCGGGATTGCGGCCGACGGATTCCACGGCCTTGAAGCCGATCAGTCCGATGCCGATGGGAATGCCCAGGGCGGCAAAGGCGATTTGCAGATTGCCGGCGAACTCGGCGAATAACATTGGTAGGTTCATCATTTCGGTTTTCCTTGTACTGTCAGTGTTCTTGAGCGTTCCTCCGGTCCGTCCACGTTGATAAAGCGTTCTCTAACGGAACCATGGTCCCGAACCGGAAAAGTCTAATGGGCGTCTTCCCCTTCCCCGCCCTCGTGGTTGCAGATCAGGCCGATGTAGATCGCAATGAGCATGATAAAGATGGACGCCTGAATGATCGCGACCATGAATTCGAAAAAGTAAAAGGGTATCGGCACGATCCAGGCGAAGAAATCGCTCATGCTCATGAGCAGGTTTTCCCCCCCGAACATGTTTCCGTAAAGACGCAACGAGAGCGAAACGGGGCGGAAGGCAATGGAGATGATCTCAATGAGTCCGACCATAAGGAAGATCGGAATCAGCAGGTAATAAATCGCCACCGGAGTCTCACTCTTGCTCGCCTTGTTACCAAAGAGATCGTGCCAAATGATCTTGGGACCCGCGTAACGGAAAATAAAGTAAAGCCACGCCACCATGCCGATGAGCGCCAGGGCCAGGGTGGTGTTGAGGTCCGTGTTGCCCGGACGGATCAACTTCTCGGTAATGTAAAACCCTTCCGGCCGGTCGTAGCCCCAGCCGATCGTTCCCACACCCGGCAGCAGGCCGGACCAGTTGTGCAGAAGGATGAAGAGAAACAGTCCGACCAGCAGGGGAAAAACCGGCTTCACCATGTGTTTTCCCACAATCGGCTCAATCAGCCCCTTGATCCCCTCGAAAATCGTCTCCACCAGCGCCTGCCCGCGGTGGGGCACCAGGGTGGGCTTCTTGATCAACCAACGAACAAGCACGATAATGCCGATCGAAATCACCCAGCTGGTGATCATGCTGTTGGTGATGGGAATGCCGAATACTTCGGTCAAGATGTCCGGCGCCGGGGGCACGGCCGCCTGCGCCTCCCCGGCTCCGGCCAGGAAAAGCAGTGTGAAGATGGAAAATAGTGCTGTTTTGTATCGGTGCATTTCGGCAATGCCGTCCGGCCCGTCGGGCCGGGGCGATGACGGTAAAGGATAAAGCAAATAAATACGCGCCAAGGGAGGTCAACATAGAAAATAAATTTCCTGCGAATTCCGTCGGGGGGTTCTCCCGAACCTCACCGATTTTTCAGGAAAACCGCGTTGCCAAACCGGGGTGGGAGTGGTTGCAATGAGG
>JBJHCF010000076.1:0-7354 GCA_050506795.1 Opitutia bacterium | reverse complement strand
GGAAAAAGCTACCGGCTTCACAATCGTTCTTGCGATCAATCCGAAAAATCCTAACCAAGAATCATGCGCTCAGGGTGGTACATTTTGAACTGCGGTTAGCTGGTACATTTTCAACTGCGGAATGACAGCTCAGCCTTGGATGCAGTAGGTGCGAAACCCGAGCATGTGGTGATGGCACGCATTTATCTGGTTAATCTGACACCCGAAAGGTTGGAGGAACTGATGCCACCCTTTATAGCCACCTTCGACGGCACTCAACCTTGTGTTACCGGTGTTGGTGTCGAAGCGCTCGCTGCGCCCGATTTACAAATCGAAATGGAACTTGTAATCAGGCTTCCTGATTGACTCCTGTTTTCAGTATATTGCCGTTTCGGATATAGAATCGAAAACAAGGTAAATGTTCGAGAGACTATCCTTTGGAGGTCGCCCCGGCGCTTGTGCCGAGATCACGTCAGGGCTCTGTTGGCCTTAGACGTCTTTTCGCTTTCTCCCCACTCCTCACACCCAATTCCCTCCCAAGAAAAGTTGCCCACGAAAGGCACCAAACACGCGAAAAATAAGCCGCCGCATTCGCTCAGACCAACGTCCTCCCCTCTCCCCCTTTCGTGTGTTTCGTGCCTTTCGTGGGCAAACAAAATACCTCCCGACCAGTACAGCAGATTGTTCTTTCTCGTCCATCGGCAGTCCGCTTCTCTTCGAGCCCGGTCTTGTCCCTCCGCTCGGAACCGTCTTCTTCCATGGCATTATTGCCATATTGAAGTGTAACCGATGTCCTTGGGATAACTGTTACCGATGTCCTTGGGTTGTACCTGCTCGATCCAAGGCCCTTAGGCCAAAAAGCCCAAAAGGTGCAACGGCAGACGATCCTCGGCGGGGGCCGCCGCCTCGGCGAGCACGATCTTCCGATCCGCTTCGAACCCCTTGAATTGCGTTCGCCCCTTTCCCTTTCCGCCAATCTCCAACACGACGTCTGTTCCGGCATGCCGAATATGGAAATCCGGCGTCTTTTGCCCGCGCGTACCCTTGAGGTAGTGCAACGGTATACCCGCCTGCCGCATGGCCAAAGCCACGAAATCCTCCCGCAACCCGCCCCGCGCCTCCTCCATGGTCCGGTAAAGCAAGCGCACCGGCGGCATCAGCAAGACCTTGGGTTCGCGCAGGAGGTTCGTTCCCTGCGGAAACAACGGCAGCAGGAGAAACGCATCTTCAAAAGCGCGTACATACTGCTCCGCCTTGTATTTGGTGATGCCCAGATTCTTCGACAGGGAGCTGTAGTTGATCCCATCGACTTCCGACCGTCCCACGAACGTCATCAATCTCCGGAGGGTATCCAGCTCATCCAGGTGCAGCCGGAGCGTGGCCGGAATATCCCGTGCGATAATCGTTTCCACAGTCGACTTCAGGAGCGGCATGGGCTCCGGCTCTTCCAGCGAGAAAGGCATCAGCCCGCCAGCCAGATAAGCTTCCCACCGGTCGGCCATCCGCAGGTAGACCGGATCGATTCGACCGGCCATGAAGTCCTCCATAGGCAAGCGCTCCAGACGCACCCCATCAGAAAAGGCCAGATACTCGCGGAACGAAAAGTAGTCGAGCGGGTAAATCCGCACCCGCCGGGCGAGGTCGTGCGCCGACTCTTTTATGCGCAACGCCACCGAACTCGTGAAGGTCACCCGGACCTCCAAAAAGTCATAGATCTTTTTCAGCGCCCCGAGTCCGTCCTTCAGGAAATGGACTTCGTCCAGGAAGAAGCGCGTAAACCCGTATCGCTCCTTCAAGCCCTTCAACAGGGCAAACAAATCGGTGTCCGCCGCAAGGGTATCCAGCGACACGTAACACCCATCATCGCACGACGCCGCCAATTGCTGGAGAAGGATGGTTTTCCCGGCTCCCCGGGGACCGGATACGCCCACAAAATGACGCCCCGAATGACTCCGAAGGGTATCGTAGAGCGACCGTCGCCCCGTCAGTCGACGCCCCGAGGCCTTCGCCAGGCGATCGAGTTCTAGAATCGAAGAAAGTTCCATCTTGACTAGATATTCGACAGAATGTCATACATTTTGTCAAATTGTTTATCGAAATGCTCTTCTTTTCGGCGATTGCCGCAGCAAACGGAAGGCTCTCCCAGCTTGCGGGGGGCCCTAATGTCGCTCCGCTCTGCTCTTCGATGTCCGCCTGCCGGGAAGATTTGCCCACGACACTCGAAAAATGAGCCGCCGCTTTCGCTCAGGCCAACGCCCTCCCCTCTCCCCCTTTCGTGTATTTCGTGCCTTTCGTGGGCAAACAAAATGCCTCTCGGCCAAGAGTTCGCAGACAGGAATGTCCGGTCACCGGTCTTGTCGCTCGGAACGGTCTTCTTCCATGGCATAAACGCCATACTGAAGTGTAACCGATGTCCTTGGGTTGTTCCATGAAACCGGAAAAGCCGATATGTTCCCCTATTTCTGGCGGGCTACACTATTGTCCCGCGATCACCATTCGATCGAGTGGGGTTCCCTGGCAGGGACGCGTGAGCTTTTGAAATCCTCTGTATTCCGCGTCGCTATGATTTCTGAACCCGTACGCAGCGCGACGGCCTCGATCACCGCGTCTTCGAAGTCCTTGATTTTGCTTCCCAGCGCATCGTCAATTTCCGACCTGCGAAACGTGCCGACCGAACAAATTCTCAACAAGCCCTTCAAGAGTTCCCTGGCCTTCGCCTCACCGCGGTGCTTTTTCACGAGATAGTGAAGCGTCGTTACCGTCGTCGGACAAATGACCCCCGAAATCTTCTTCTTCTCTGCCGCGGACAGGATCCTCGCGGAATCCGCAAGAAAAGGTTGCCGTGCCAGCCAGACGTCCAAAATCACGTTCGTGTCGATGAGAACCCTCATAGATATTTCTTTTCCAAGTGATCGCGATACTCCTTCCGAATATCTCCGATTTTGACTCCCCGGAGGGCTCCGATCATCGAGACAGTAATCTCTCCGAGATCGTCAAGTTTCTGCTCATCCTCCGTCTCGGAGATATAGTCGCTGAAAATCCGGGAAACGGAGGTCCCCCGCTTTCGCGCGATTTTCTTCGCTTTCCGGATCACGGAGTCGTCAAGGCGCAATGTTAGTTTCGTTTGCATGACGTACTATTCCTGCATGGCATACGTCTTGTCAATCATTCTCCCCGGTCTCAGCCAGGCGATTTGCGGGCGGAGACTATCAGGGTCACTTTTGCCCTCTTCGAGCAACTCAGCACTATGAATGGCGAACCTGAGCAGGAGTACCGTACCTTGGCCGCCGGGCAATCCATCAGATTCGCGGACCGATGGGTTCCGGCTGACCAGGTGCGATGGGAGAGTTCGGTCTTTTTCCGTGGCATAAACGCCATGATAAACTGTTACCGATGTCCTTGGGTAAGTGTAACCGATGTCTTTGTTGTTCCCAAGAGGACGTCACACCGACAAGAAGACGTCCACCGACAAGAAGACGTCAGGCCTATGTCCAGCGTCTGCGCGAACGGGGAAAGCCATACAAATGCGCATTGGTGGCGGCCATGCGCAAACTTCTTATCCACCTTCACTCACTTCTAAAAAAATCAAAGGAAGCACTTGCATGAAGACACAGTTGCTTGACATTTTGATAAATGTACGTGCTGTTAAACGCCTCCTCACAATGCTTCGGCAGCGCCTCTCCTGATCTTCCAGCACAGGGCCCGGACAGCTTTGGCGCGCTTTTCATCCTGCATCCAACGACGGGCAAATTGACTGGCTGATGCGGGTTGGCCCATACCCAGCCTCTCCGCCAACCATTTGTTTGAAACAGAGGTGCACTCTTTCATTACGGCCACCAACAGGCACTTTTCCGGAGCCGACTTTCGTTCCGGCAGATTCTTCAATTCAATTCCTGCTGCTTGCGCCGCATCCGCCAACCGTTCCTCCCAGTACTCCTCGCGCTCCGCCAAGACTTCTTCCTTCTCCAACCCTTCAAATCGTACCCGATCCAGCGAGGCCCCACGCTCCCGCGCTTCCTTCCTCATCTCGGTCTTGAACTCTTTACTCCCCAAGCACCACCCTCGGCTCATCCTTTTGGAAATCAAATCCCTCTTCGACGCTTCCTCCGCGGCCAGGAACTCCAGATACTCCCCGTATTTTCGCCATCCCACACGCGTATCCTTCAATCCGCCGGCCTCCGTAAGCACAGTTCCAGCTTCCAACCAATCCGCTCTCCCCTTCTCCTGAAACCTTTTCAAACTACTCCAGGCATACTCGTGCGCACGCTTCGCCGTCACAAGTTTCGCCCTTACCGGATTTAGGTGAATGTAATGGCAAACCTGACCGAAACAATGCCCCGGCTCGACAATCAACGCCTTGTATCTCCCTTGGAAAGGACGACCCACCAAACGGCGAAATCCATTGTAACGCCGAATCCACGTCCCCTGCAGCCACTTCATCCCTTCGCTCAAATTCGGCTCCGTCAGTTCCACCGCCAAATGAAAATGTTATGTGAAGCTGCCGATTATGTGGAGTTAACCCGTTTTCCTGTCGGTTTGGCCGGCTAGCGCCAAGTCTGCTTGGCAATTTACTCCACATAATTCTGTGGTATAGCGACTCCAGTCCGTCTCGATGAACGGGGCGGGGAAAAGGAGTTGTTATGAGCTTGGAACGGGTATTTGAAGCGTCTTGGACACTACGGAAGTTACGAGGGGCGCCGATGGGCGCTCTCCTGGATGGCTTTTGCGACGGGTTGTTGAAACAAGGGTTTGGTCAGCATTCGATTCGGAGGCACCTTGCTCATGTTTCTCACCTGAACGATTGGCTTGCACAGCGGGGTTGGCGGTGGCCGGGCAGTTTATCACGCCGGGAGATCGACGGTTTCTTTGAAGCTTATCCGAGCTATTGCCGAAACCGGGGGCGACGGGAAGATCACCTCAAACGGGTTCATCACTCGATCAGCCGTTTTGTTGGGTTCTTGGAACAGAAGGGGCTCTTTGTCTCTCGCGCCCCCGTGCCGGTTTATGAGCCCTTGATGGAGGGCTATCTGGCGTGGATGCGTGACTACCAGCATGCTGGCGAAGCCACGCTGGAGCTTCGCCGCAGGAGCCTGAAGGGATTCCTTGAAGGACTTGGAGCAGAGGCCACTGCCGAGGGCCTTTCAGCTCTGACGGCGGAGCGGGTGGAGACGTTCTTTATCGAATATGCCCACCGCATTGGCCGCCCCGCACGCCGCTCGATGCAGGCGGCATTACGCACTTTCCTGCGCTTCTGCTTTCGCGAGGGCTATGTGGTTGGCGGTCTCGATCGTGCGGTCCCGACATTGCGCACCTACAAGCTGGCGCGCGTGCCGCGCGGTCTGAGCGAGGCACAGGCACAATCCGTCTTGGAATCTGTCGATCGGAGCACGCCAGCCGGCCGTCGCGACTACGCGGTCCTGCAACTGCTTCACACTTACGGTGTGCGTTCCGGCCAAGTGCGCGCCTTGCAACTGAGCGACGTCCGTTGGAGTGAAGAAAAGATCCTGTTCAAGGCGGTAAAGAACGGCAAAGAGAGTCTGTTGCCGCTGACGACAGGGGTCGGGGAGAGTTTGCTCGATTACCTGCAAAACGCGCGTCCGCGCTGTTCGGTTCGCGAGGTCTTCGTCACCTGCCGGGCGCCCTATCATCGCCTGCCTGAGAGCAGCTCGCTTTCAGAGATCGTGCGGCGGCGTATTCGCGCGGCGGGCATAGATGTCCCCGCCAAAGGCGCGCATGCTTTTCGGCACGGTTTCGCCACGCGCATGGTGGCCGATGGTCATCCGTTAAAGGCGGTCGCCGATGTGCTTGGGCATCGCCATCTCTCCACCACGTTCCTCTACACGAAGGTCGATTTTAACGCGCTTGGTCAAGTGGCTCTTGAGTGGCCGGGGGAGGTGGGGTCATGAGTGCGGGAAGACTTTGCAGTCGCCTGGCTGGGCGGATCGAGCGCTTCATCGATCTGCGTCGTCTCTCGGGCAGCGACTACGATAGCCAGGCGCGGCTGCTGGGTCACTTCGATCGTTTTCTGGCAGAGCAGGGCGTCGATTGCTCCCGAATCACTCGTGAGATTTGCGAGCGCTACCAGGAAAGTCTCTCGGGACTTGCGCCACGCACGCAGGGCAATCGCTTCTGTGTCCTCCGGCAGTTGTGCGAGTATCTGGCTCGGACCGATCCGCTCAGTTACGTCCCCGATCCGTTGCGCTCGCCTTCGTCGCGTCATGCCCGCCGTCCTCGCCTATTTTCGCACGCGCAGGTTGGCGCGCTGTTGGCGGCGGCCTCGCGGTTGTCGCCCTCGGGCTCCTTGCGGCCCCACACTTACTGCACGTTGTTCGGACTTCTCTATAGCACCGGGATCAGGATCGGGGAGGCCCTGGCGCTGAACATCGAAGACTTCTTCTCCTGCCAGCGGCGACTCTATATCGCCGAGGGAAAGTTTCGCAAGGCCCGCTGGATCCCGTTGAGCGCAACGACCGATCGTGCTTTGCAGCACTATATGGATCGCCGTCTCCAAAAACCGCCGCAATCCCCGCAGTCGCCTCTGTTCCTCAACGAGCGTCGCCGACGCTTGCGTTACCCTACTGTGCGCAGGGTGTTCAGGCAGGTGCTGCAAGAGTGCGCCATCCCATGGAACCGCCGGACAGGCCCTCGCATCCATGGTCTGCGACACTCCTTCGCGGTCAATCGTTTGCTGGCCTGGTACCGGGATGGGCAAGATGTGAATGCCCGGCTTCCGGCTCTGGCTACCTATATGGGCCACGTGGACATCGCTTCCACTCAAGTCTATCTGCAACCGACGGCTGAACTCCTGGCGGAAGTAGACCGCCGCTTCCATAATCACTATCTCAATTTTGTTTCGAAAGGAGATCCATCATGACTCACTTCATCGCTCCGATGCTGAAGCGCTTCTTCAGCCATTACCTGCCAGTGCAAAAAGGCGTTTCGGTCAATACCGTGATGGCCTACCGAGATGCAATCAAGCTGTTGCTCTGTTACACGGCCGATGCGGTCGGCCACCCGGTTGACGCCCTGACGGTCGAGGATATCAACGAAAAGAACGTTCTTGGTTTCCTCGACGCCATTGAGAAAAAGCGCGGTTGCTCCAAGCGGACGCGTAATGCTCGCCTGGCTGCGATCCGAAGTCTTTTCACCTTCATCGCACGAGACGAACCGACATTAGCCCTCCAAAGCCAACAGATCCGGGGCATCCCTCTCAAGCGCGCCGGACACAAGTCCATCGAATATCTCGAGGAAAAGGAGTTGCAGGGTGTCAGCGGTCACTTAAAACCAGCCACTAAAGAACGAATCAAAACCAGCCACCTTGAGTCAAACGGCGAGAAAGTTGCCGGTTTACCAAAACCGGGATTTTTTAGCCGGT
>JBJHCF010000075.1:0-9606 GCA_050506795.1 Opitutia bacterium | reverse complement strand
CCGCACAAACACCCGCTGAAGCAGGGCGCTACGATTTCCGCGTAGCTCCGCGCTTCAGCCGGTCATTTCGGGGGTGCAAGTTCCCGGAAATCACTTTTCGGAGCCCACCTCAAATAGAGAAGATCCATTTTTTTACATCGCTCCCGATATATCCGGAAATTCTATATGGACCAGGAAGGCTGGCCCACGCTCGAACCGACCGACGAGCTGTTTACAACCGCCGCGTTCCAGGCGGAGTTATGGCGTGGCGAAGGCCTTCGTTGGATAACGTAGGATCTGCGAGTTTACGATTCCGGGTCCTCGCGGGTCGTTATCCCTGCCGGAGTTTTGCAATTGATTCAGTGGGCATTTCATTGTACGGTTGAATCATGAAAGTGTTACCTCACCCTGGCTGCCGCGCCTTCCCGCGTGTGTTATTGATTCTAATTGTGGTCCTGGGCGGGTTCGCCGAAGACGGATTTGCGGATGGCATTCCGCGCATCACTGATTTCTCCTCCGGAGCGGCCGTTCCCGGCGAAGTGATCACCATTACAGGAGAAAATTTCCCCGATGCTATCGGAGGCATCCAAGTGCGTTTCGGCGCGGTGTTGGGGACGGTGCTCGATGCCTCCAATCATCACATTGAGGTCGAGGTGCCGGCGGGCGCCACCTATGCTCCTGTGAGCGTGCGGACGACTGACGGGCGTTACGCGTTTTCTCCGGACGCCTTCGTGCCGATGTTCGCGTCGTCCGGACCGGTGACCTCGAGTTCGTTCGTGGTGCGTGGTTCTGGAGGGGGGCGTCAACCTCCGGCGGAATCGCAGCTGATTTCACTTTCGACCGAACGATTTGGCCCCGCCGTGGGAACCGTGGTGGCGGATTTTGACGGAAACGGAAGGTCGGATATCGCCGTTGCGTCGATGCTCACTGACGAAATTTTGGTTTTCCGGAACGATAATTCCGGTGCCGACCTGCTGGAGGGGGATTTTGAAATCGCGATCGTCCTGGACACCGGGGTGGCGCCGGGGGCGATTATGGCCGGGGATCTTAATGGCAATGGATTGCTGGATCTGATTGTAGTGCCGGAAAGCGGGTTGGGGTTGATAATTTTCGAGAACATCAGCTCTCCCGGAGCGATTTCGTTCGCCGAAGCCGTGACGATCTCCACTGACGACCCGCATACACCTCCGACGGGCGTTGCCTTGGGGGATATGGACGGAGACGGCTGGATCGATCTGGTGGTGATGGGACAATACCACACCCTGGTGTTGCGTAACCTGGGGGCGGGAGGGGAACTCTCACCCGAATCCTTTGCCGATCCGATCACATTGGATCTTAGAGCGAGAGGAAACGACCTGGCGCTTGGGGATCTAACCGGGAACGGACTTCCCGATATAGTCCTCATGTCCTGGTCCGACGCGAATTCCGATCTTCAAAACACGGTCTCGATCGTGGAAAACGAGTCGTCGCCCGGATCCCTTTCGGAAACGTCCTTTTCGTCCCCGATTGTGCTGACCACCGGCGAACGCCATAACGTTTCAGTTTTGATCGCCGACATGAACCGCAACGGGAATCGCGATATTGTTGTCGGCACCGGGAACGGCGATGTCTGCATTTTTCCGAACCAGGGTGCGGAAGGCGGGCTTTCCGAGGGTACGTTCGGGGCGCGAATAGACCTGCCGATTCCGGCATCGGATGGCTGGGCCCTGAAGGTTTCGGTCGGCGACGTGAACGGTGACGGCTTTCCGGACATCGTGGTGCCGAATCGTTATGATTGGGTTTCGATAGGGGAGAATTCCGGCGCTTCCGATTTGAACCAGGCATTTTCGTCGTTCGTTCAATTCGATATTCCGTCCGGTAATGCCGGGTTGGCGCGACCGGGACGTGTGACCATCGCGGACCTCAACCGTGACGGCCGGCCCGACCTTGTGGCGGACGGTGATATGGGGACGGTTCACGTTTCGCGTAATCTCATTAGTCCATTGACCGTCACCGGATTCGAGATTTTGCCAGGGAGCACCCGGGTGACGGTTCCCTGGTACCGCAACCGGAACCTTTCCGCCCGACGAATCATGTCCGACGGTTCGTTCATCCCCTTGAGCACGTTGGCGAGTTGGAGCAGCGACAATCCGTCCGTTGCGGAGGTCAGTGCCAGCGGGCGGGTGTCGGGCGTCGCGCCGGGACAAACGGCCATCACGGCGGAGTACGAGGGACAAATTGGCCATTCCTTGATCACCGTCGAGCCGGTGGCTTTTGGACGGAGTCCGGGTAATCCGGACGGGCGGTTTCTGCCGGAGGTGGATTATGGCGGCGAAATCGGGGCGGTGAAGGCGATCGCGGTGCAGGCTGACGGGAAGGTGTTGGCTGGAGGACGTTTCAGCCGGGTCAACGGGGAGCCCTTTTCGCATCTGGTGCGAATTCTCGAGGACGGAAAAATCGACCCTGTGTTTAATCCCGGATCGGGGCCGAACGGGGAGATCAAGGACCTGGCCATCGACCCCCAGGGTCGGATCCTGATCGCCGGACGCTTCACGGAAGTGGACGGTGTGCCGCGCCGGTTTCTGGCACGGCTGCACCAGAATGGGTCGCTCGATACCGGTTTTAACCCCGGCTTTGGGGCAGTGACCAATGCAAGCGCGAACGCCATCCTGTTGCGTCCCGACGGAAGAATCCTTGTCGGCGGACGCGGCTTGAGCCCGACTGGAATGGCGGGTTCCAGCTACCTGATTCAGCTCACGGCTAACGGTGATCGGGATGGCGGTTTCATGGCGGAAAGCCTCACCAGCGGCGTGTTGGAGGCAATGGCGCTGCAGGATGACGGACGGGTGTTGATCGGTGGAAGTTTTCTTCACGCGCAAGAGGGGTTGTTCTGTGTCGCCCGTCTCGACACCGGGGGTGGACTGGATGCCGGATTTGCCCGGGGAATAGAGACGAGCCGTGTGCTTGATCTCGCAGTGCACCACGACGGACGGATTCTTGCGGTAGGGGACTTTTCATCGGTGTTTGGGGAGGACCAGCGTTTCATCGCGCGTCTGCTCCCGGACGGCTCCCGGGATACCTCGTTTGCCAACCCGGCCGCCAATGTTATTTGGGGAATCGTTAACTCGGTAGCGGTGCAGGAAAACGGCAAGATCGTGGTCACTCGCTTGATGAGCGTGGCGCGTCTGCTTGAGGATGGTTCTCCGGATCCCGCCTTCGACCCGGGCGAGCAGCCCAACCGTCCGGACTGGGCGACCGAAAAAATCGTCGTCCTTCCCAATCAGATGTTGCTCATTGGCGGAGGGATGACCACGGTCAACGGTGCTCCCGTGATGGGCCTGGCCCGCCTGCACGGTGATGTGGAAAGTTACGATACCTGGGCGGCTCGTTATTGGCTGGAATCGGAACGGGAGACGAATCCCGCAGGAACCGATCCTTCAGGCGATTTTTCCGGCCGGGGCATTCCCAACCTGATGCTTTACGCCCTGGGTATTTCGCCTTTGGAAAAGGCCGGGCTGGAGGGGGGCTTACCGTCCGGACTTGTGATTCTGGATGACCAGGACGCGTATTTTAATTTCCACTACAGAGCAAGAACCGGCGCCGCCGATCTGGTTTACCAGGTTGGCGTATCGGACGATTTGGAAACGTGGGATTTCTCCGGAAACCGGCTGACCCCGGTCGGAGATCCGGTTCCCGCCGAAAACGGTGAGTTCGAAGAACGCACGTTGCGGTTGATCGATCCGATCGGCGAACAGTCGGAGGCTTTTCTGAAGCTCCGTGTGAAGACAGCGGACTAGTGTAGCCCGCCAAGCAGATGGCGCATGGGGGAAAGGACGGGAATCAGGAACTGCCCTTGGGCGAGATGCCGTCGATTCCCGAAATGTCGATACCTGAGAATGCCTTCTGAGCCAACGGTCTCTTTTTTCCGCGTGCCGGGACAATCCGATCCGGTGAGGCCGGCGAATTATGCGTTTGCCCGTTCCGCGACGCGACACCAGGATAGCTCCCATGCAAATTCGCGGACGAGAACTCATCCTGGTCTTCATGTTTTTCCTGTCGGTTCAATTCGCGTCCGGCCAGGTGTCCTTTGGAGAACCGGTCCGTATCAACGAGAACTGGAGGTTCCTGAAAGAGGACACCGAACTCGCCGCCGCAGCGGATTTCGATGACTCTGACTGGCGGGTGTTGGATCTGCCGCACGACTGGAGCGTCGAAGGTCCGTACAGTTCCGAACTCGCCAGCGGTACGGGATACCTGCCCGGCGGCATCGCCTGGTACCGGAAGTCACTGGATATTCCGGCTGTGCGGGAGGGCGAACAGGTGTCCATTTATTTCGAGGGGATTTACCGGGACGCCGAGGTTTTCATCAATGGAACGTCGCTGGGAATGCGTCCGAACGGTTACATTTCCTATCTGTACGACCTGACGCCCCACATCGAGTTCGGCGGCGAGAACACGCTCTCGGTTCGGGTCGATCACAGCCAATACGCCGACTCTCGCTGGTACACGGGCTCGGGGATCTATCGCGACGTATACCTCGTGTACGCGAACCCGATTCATATCGACCTCTGGGGCGTATATTTCACCACTCCGCGCGTGAGTGAAGAAGGGGCCGATGCCGAGGTGCGAACGACAGTGCGGAACCACACCTCCGAACAAGCCGAACTCACTGTCGTGCAGGAGCTTTTCGGCGAAAGCGGTGAACCGGTGGCGCTTTCGCGGGGCGGATTATCCGTGCCCGCCGGTGCAACGCACAACCTTCTACAGCGGCTGGAAGTCGATCGCCCCGCCCTCTGGTCCATCGACGAACCCAATCTTTACGTATTGCGGACTTCCGTTTACCGCGACGACGCGCTGATTGACCAAACGCGCACGCGTGTCGGGTTCCGGTATTTCGATTTCGATCCCGACCGGGGTTTCTTCCTCAATGGGGAGTCCGTCACCGTCAAAGGCGTCTGCCTCCACCACGACGCCGGGAGTCTCGGCGCGGCGGTCCCGCGCGAGGTCTGGGAGCGGCGGCTGAAAACCCTGCGCGCGCTCGGCGCCAACGCCATAAGGACCAGTCACAATCCCCAGGCGCCGGTTTTTTACCACCTTGCCGACGAACTGGGTTTTCTCGTCATCAACGAGATCTACGATGAATGGGAGTTTCCAAAGAAAAAGTGGATCGACGGGTGGAACGTCGGCGAGCCGGGTTTCGACGGTTTCGCCGAGTTCTTCGAGGAGTGGGGAGAGATCGATTTGCGTGACACGGTCCTGCGCGATCGTAATCACGCCTCAGTGTTCATGTGGAGCATCGGCAACGAGGTGGATTATCCGAACGATCCCTACTCGCACCCGATCCTTGACGAGGAAGGCATCCGGCAACAGCACCAGTGGGGATACCAGCCCGATCAGCCTCACGCCGACCGCCTCGGAGACATCGCTCACCGCCTGGCCGCGGTGGTCCGGGAGTACGACCCGACCCGCCCTGTCACCGCCGGCCTCGCCGGACCGGTAATGTCCAACGAGACGACCTACCCGGACGCCCTCGACGTCGTCGGTTACAATTACACCGAGCACCGGTACGAGCAGGACCACCGGGCGTATCCGGAACGCGTCCTGTACGGCAGTGAAAACGGCCACTCGATGGAGGCCTGGCGGGCCGTCCGCGATAACGAATACATTTTCGGACAGTTTCTCTGGACCGGCATCCAATACCTGGGAGAATCGCGCCCATGGCCGTCGCGCGGGTCCACGAGCGGCCTGCTGGACCTTGCCGGGTTCATGAAGCCTCGGGCCTATTTCCGGCAAAGCCTTTGGACCGATGAACCGATGATCCGCATCGGAACGTACCGTGCTCCCGCGAACGGAGGGCGGCTCTCGATCGACGCCGATCCGCTCTGGAATTACGAGCGGGATGATACGATTCGCGTCGTCGCTTACACGAACGGCGATGAGGCCCGTCTCCTCCTGAACGGCCGGGAAGTCGGTGAACGCAAGGAGTATGATGACGAGACGGGCATCGTTTACTGGGACGTACCTTTCGAACCTGGCCGGCTCGAAGCGATCGCGTACCGTAACAACGAGGAGACCGCCCGCCACCTCATCGAAACAAGCGGCGCTCCGCACGCGATCGAAGTGCGTGCCTATAAATCGGAGATCTCCGCGAACCGCGGCGTGGCGCAGATCGAAATTCAGATCGTCGATGAACAGGGTCGACCGGTCCATACCGCCGACAACGAAATCACCTGCACCACCGAGGGCCCGGTACGGCTGCTCGGCATGGAGGCCAGCAATCCCACCGACATGGGGGACTACACCGACAATCGCCTCCGCGCTTACAAGGGACGGATGATCGTGTACGTCGAAGCCCTGGGCGAACCCGGCGAGGCCACCGTCCGACTCAGTTCCCCGGCGCTTGAAACCGCCGAAATGCCGATCACGTTAAGCGCGGCCGGAGACTGACTCTCGAACAGCTGTGCATGAGGGGTCCGTGCGGGTCCGAACTGAATCATTTCCAAGATGAGAAATCGAGATCGAGTAGCGGGAGCGAGTGCAGCGTTGGTGGTGCTGGCGGCTTTTTTTTGGGGCCTGTCAGGCGGGATAGGCGGTATTCTTATGGCTGATGGCTGGGATGCCTTTGTGGTTTCATTTTACCGGGGCGTAATCGGACTGCTGTGTGTCCTCATCTGGTTGGCGTTGCGTCCGCAAGGGAGCGGGCTGACAAATCGCCGTTTATGGTTCTGGTCGGCGATTGCCGGACTCGGCGTGGCGGGAAACTTCGCGTTCTATTTCATTAGCATCGGACAGGGAAGCGTTGCTGTCGCGGCCACGTTGATGTACTGCGCGCCGGTTTTCGTGTATCTTGTTTCATTCGCGCTCAAGCTTGAACGTCCAAGCGCAACAAAGTGGTGGGCGATTGCGGTGGTGATGTGTGGCATTGTTTTGCTTACGCGGATTTACGATACCGGTGCGGGTGGTGTCACGCCTATCGGTGTGGGTGCGGGACTGCTGGCCGGGCTGTCCTACGCGGTTTTCATCTTCGGCTTTAAATATGCGGCGCCGCACGGCAGTCCGCAGGCGATTCTCTCGATCGCGTTTGCGGTACTCGTAGCCATACTAATCTGGCCAGGCGATACCCACCAACTCGGCGCAGTCCTGAGGGCTCCGGATTGGCCGTTGTTCGCGGCACTGGGAGTATTTGGCGCGGGATTGTCGTTCGTCCTTTACATCATCGGCCTGAAGCATACCGCGCCGGCCGTGGCATCAATTGTGGCAATGGTCGAACCGGTCACCGCGTCCCTGTTCGGGGTCGTTGTTTTGAACGAAATCCTGGTGGGGTCACAAATTCTGGGCATGGGGCTGATATTGGTCACAGTGACCGCGTTGAGTGTCTATACAAGATCCGCCCGCCCACCTTCCTATTTGTCCAGGAGTTGATTGGCGTTCGAATGTATTGCCTCGTCCCGCAATTCCAATTCCATGGCGAAAACAGGGATATGAAAAATAAAAAATCGGATTCGTCGGCCTTGGTCGGATGGGTGGTAATATGGCACGCTGTCTGAAGGACAAGGGCTACCGGATTACCGCGTTGTTTGACATTAACGAAAGCGTCGCCGGCGAATTAGCCAAAGAAATCGGCGACACCGCTTGCCCAAGCGACCTTTGAGCAATATAAAAAAATGACCGAAATGGGGCTGGGTGAACTCGACAAATCCGGCATCGCCGAACTCACTTTCAAAGGTCGGGCCCTGAGTTAACGATGATCTTTCTGCGACGGATTGCATTGGAGGGGGTGGCGGAACCGGAGCGGTATCCGTTTTCCGTTCCGGCTTTGAGGGCGTTTGAAGCGCTTCACTTGACTACGCCCGTGACGTTTTTTGTGGGTGAAAACGGGTCGGGCAAGTAAACCGGCAGGCGCAGTTTCTCATCGCCACCCACTCCCCGATTCTGCTGGCTTATCCGGAAGCGCGCATTCTCAGTTTCGACGACGGAGCACTGACGGAGGCCGTTTATGAAGACCTGCCCCACGTAACGCTGACCAAAAGTTTCCTCTCCGACCCCAAACGGTTTTTCAGAGAGCTGTGAACCGGAGGCTGGAGAGTACTTTGAAGCGGAATTTCCGGCCTCCAATTATTTCTGATTTGGCGGTTTCACCTAAGGCCACACCCGGTTTTTAGCATTTCCGAACGAAGCAGGTTGTCACACGGAGCCACGAAGACACGGAGACAGCGCCGGTTGAAATCTCCGTGTCTTTGTGGCTCCGTGTGAGTCCAATTTCCACAGAATTAAGTGACCTGACGGCAACATAACAAAGCTGAATTATGATTGCCAACCTGTCGGGCGATTTTCATTCTCGGTTCAACGAATCAGCCGATGGACCACCAACTGATATCACCCGCTGAGCTGAATACAGCGCTTTCGAATGGGGAGGACATTACGGTTCTGGATGTCCGCTCGGTCGACGATTTTGATCGCCGGCGGTTGCCGGGCGCCCGGAACAATTGTGTCTATGAGGTCGCGTTTTTGGATCGGATGCCGGATCTCGTTGCCGACAAGGAGAAAAAGGTGTGCGTGTACGGGCACGACGCGGGCACGCGGGAGGCGCGTATGGCGGCGGAAAAGCTGGTGCGTGCGGGCTATCGCCGGGTGAGTGAATTGCGCGACGGGGTGGCGGGCTGGGAGTCTGCCGGGTTTGCCGTGGAGGGGACGTTGGAGCCCGCGCCTGCTCGGGGGCCGGTTTTGGATGGGAAGCGGGCGGTGGATTTGACGGAAAGCCGGGTTCGGTGGATCGGCCGGAACCTCCTCAATAACCATTGGGGAACGATTGGTTTGAAGGCGGGATTTCTGCGCTTTGAGGCGGGGAAACTGTCGGGAGGGCAGTTTGTCTTGGATATGAACACCATCGAGTGTTTGGACCTTCGGGGGGATCGCCTGCACGACGTCCTGATCGATCACTTGAAAAGTCACGACTTTTTCGATACGGAGATTTATCCCGAAGCGCGGTTCCAGTTGCTTTCGGCCATCCCCGTTGCCGACGCCACTGCCGGATCGGCCAACTTAAAGATCGCCGGTGAATTAACGCTGAAAGGAAACACCCGACCGATCGAGTTCGACGCGGTTTCCGGTTTTGACTCGGAAGGGCGGTTCGGCACACAGGCTGTATTGTCATTTGATCGCACCCTCTGGAACGTGCTTTACGGTTCCGGAAAGTTCTTCCGCAACCTGGGCGGACACCTCGTAAACGACGCGATTGAAATCCAGGTACGCTTGGTGACGCGGTGATTTAAGTGGATCGGGGTTCCGGTCCGGGCTTTGTCAGGATCCGTAGGAAATCCGCGGGGGAAAGGATCGGGATTTGCCGGTAGTGGCGCAGGGGGAGGAGATGTTTCTTGTCGCCGCTGACAATCGCGTCGGCCGTGGCGGCGACGGCGCGTTCGATCGGAAGACATTCTCGTTGCCGGATGGTGTGTCCGATCCGTAGGCTCTTGACCGGAATCGGAACCGAAAGAAAAAGTATCCTCATGAAATGCCCGGTTTGCAACGCGGAGACCCGGACGCAGTCCCGGAGTGATGGAACGGAGGGACCGGTGTGTCCGGAGTGCGGATGGGGCAGGGAGGTGCTCGCGGCAAGCGAGAGCCCGGAACCGCGAGGCGGAGTCGGGT
>JBJHCF010000074.1:0-12040 GCA_050506795.1 Opitutia bacterium | reverse complement strand
TACACTACCTCCAGCAGTTTCTAACTCCTGCTGACAAATGCCGCCGGCGGTGTGGTCGCCGGCGGCCAGCCCCGAACCGATTGCTTCTGCCGGTCGCAGAATCAACGCCGCCGCCTCCAGGCCGCCGAGCAAACCCTCTACTGGGGAGAGACGGTGATCAACCTCTGCTGCGACAACGGCTACGCGATGTGGGGTGTCCCGATCATGGACAACAATGCGCTCAAGGGAGCCTTGATTGTCCAGGGCATCGATCTCGAAACCGGCGCTCCGGACCTGCCTGGCCGGGTCCAACACGCGGCCGGCGCCCTCCTCAAACTCGCCCTGCGCGAGAATCTTCTCCCGCGAGCCGCCGTCGAACTGGCCCGCCAACGCGCCGCCCGTGAAAGCGACCGCTTCTATGCTATCGAAGCGGCCAAAAAAGATTCCGTCAGCGACGATTTGCGCAGCATCTACCTGGACGAGGAACCCGACTTGCTTGCCGCCATCAAAGAGAGCGACACCCAACGCGCCCGATCCATCCTGAACCGGATCCTTACGGCGATTTACGCCCTCGCCGGAGACCGCATGGATCTTTTAAAGAGCAGCGTCCTCGAACTGATCGTCATGATGAATCGCGCCGCGGTCGAAGCCGGCGCCGAACCATCCACCGCGCTTGGCAGCAACTACCGCTCTCTGACGGAACTCTCTGAAATCGAGGACGAAGAGGATCTTTCCACCTGGGTTCGGCGTATGCTGGAAACGCTGATCGACTGCATCCGCGGCAATCACGAATTTCCCCACTCCGTTCTGCTCCTGCGAGCCATCCGCCACATGCAGGCCAACCTTCACCAGCACCTGCGCCGCGACGATGTGGCCCGCGTCGCCGGCGTTTCACCAAGTCACTTCAGCAAGCTGGTCACCGAACGGATGGGCCGTTCCTTTTCCCACCTGCTTTCCCAGATGCGGGTCAACAAAGCCAAAGAATTGCTGGCCCGCACCGACAAGAGCCTCGCCGAGATCGGCGCCGAATGCGGATTCTACGATCAAAGCCATTTCAACAAAACCTTCCGCGCCGCGCTAACCCTGTCTCCGGGGGACTACCGAAAACGGGTCCGAACCGGCAAAAAACACGTGTGTACCTGAAAACCAGCTCGGATTACAAGACCCGACCGGTCGGCTTCGGTTATACTGCCCCAATTGACCGTTCCGTTGTCCGGAATCCAAACAAGACAACAATCGTCCGTCCACCACACATCGTCATGAGCACACTCGAAGATCTCAAAACCGCCGTAATCAACGGCAAACGCAAAGAGGTCAAGGCCATCATGCCGGACCTCCTCGACTCCGGCGTCGAACCGTCCGCCATCCTGGAACAGGCCTTGATTCCCGCCATGTCGGTCGTCGGCGAGCGTTTCAAGAGAAACGAAATCTTCGTTCCGGAAATGCTGGTCGCCGCGCGCGCCATGAAGCAGGCGATGACCGAGATCGAACCGAAATTGGTCGCGGCCGGCATCAAGCCGGAATTCACCGCCGTCATCGGTACCGTCGAGGGAGACTTGCACGATATCGGCAAGAATCTCGTCGCCACGATGTGGAAGGGAGCCGGGTTCGAAGTGATCGATCTCGGTGTCAACGTCAGCGCCGACGCCTTCCTCGCCGCCATCGACCAACACAAACCGCACCTGGTCGGGCTTTCCGCCCTCCTGACCACCACCATGCCGGCGATGAAGGATACCGTCGCCGCGATCCGCAACGCCGGTCACACCGATCTGAAAATCCTCGTCGGAGGCGCGCCGATCACCGATTCCTATGCGGCGGAAATCGGCGCCGACGGCTACTCGCGCGACGCCGCCAGCGCCGTCGATGCCGCCCGGGAAGCTCTGGCCGGATAACCGACTCTTAACACCGAACGCAGCCGATGACATTCAACAAACTCGCCATTTCCAATCCCGTCGACCTGATCTACGGAAACGCGCCTCACCCGATCACCACCCGCCACGGCATGGTCATCGGCGGGGGAACCGTGTATCCGGAGCTCAACTTCACCCTACCCGATATCGACATCCGGAAGGAATCGATGCCCGCCATCGCCCGGCATTACAAACAGATCGTCACCGGCGCCCTCGAACGGGCCGCGGAACTGGAGATTCCCGGCGTGATGCTGGAGTTCGAAACGCTGCCGCCGATGACCGAGTTTCCGGACCTCGGCATGGAGGTGGTCGACATCCTTCTCCACGGCATCGAACACGCCCACGACAAGTACGGCCTCAGGGCGACATTGCGTTGCACGCCGAACGACAACCGCGAATTCGTCCGGCCCCCGGTGATGCGCGGAGGGCGCTACCTCGACGCCATGCTCGAACTCTTCGACCGCTCCGCCGCCGCCGGCACGGAATTCCTCAGCATCGAAAGCGTGGGCGGCAAAGAGGTGCACGATGACGCGCTGGTCAACGGCGACCTTCGCGCCGTAATTTTTGCGCTGTGCGTGCTCGGAGTGCGGGACATGCGATTCCTCTGGGATCATATCGTCGCAATCGCGAACAAGCATGGCGCATACGCCGCCGGCGACACCGCTTGTGGCTTCGGCAATACCGCCATGGTCCTGGCGGAACGGAAAATGATCCCCCGCATCTTTGCCTCCGTCGTCCGGGCAATCACCGCCGTCCGCTCCCTCGTCGCCTACGAATGCGGTGCCGTCGGGCCCGGAAAAGACTGCGGTTACGAAAACCCGATCCTCAAGGCGATCACCGGATGCCCCATGAGCATGGAAGGGAAAACCGCCGCCTGTGCCCACCTCAGCCCGATGGGCAACCTCGCCGCCGCCACCGCCGATCTTTGGTCGAACGAATCCGTCCAGAACATCAAACTGCTCGCCGGCATGGCCCCCACTTGCTACATGGAGCAATTGGTCTACGACTGCCGCCTGATGAATTGCGCCTCCGGCGAGGGCAAGGAATCGGCCCTGACGTTGCGCAACTGGCTGGTGAAATCGGATGCCGGTCACGATCCTCAGGCCCTGATCATCTCCCCCGAGAGCAGCGTCCGCATCGCCGGATCGATCGTGGAATCGGAATCTCACTACCACGCCGGCATCGCCGCCGCCCGGACGGCGATCACCATCCTTCGCGAAGCCACCGAAGGGGGTTGCCTGCCCAGCGACCCCCGCGAAACCTCCTGGCTCCAACGCATGGAGGACGAATTGGACGAGATGCCCGACACCGAGGACGAGTTCATCGACGAAATGCTCGAAGAATCCGACCGCACCAAATTCAACCCGGAAGAATACCTCGCCGCGCAGCCATAAACCTGACACCGACACCTTCAGCCCATGACTTCCAAACAACGCGTCATCGAGAGTCTCAACCACCGCGAGCCCGACCGCATCCCGATCGATTTCGGCAGCTCCTTCATCACCGGCATCCACTGCAGCGTCGTCGAAGGTTTGCGACACCACTACGGTCTCACCGAACGCCCGGTCAAAATCGGCGAGCCCTACCAGATGCTTGGGGTCGTCGAGGAAGACCTGCTCGACGCCATGGGAATCGATGTCCGGCCGATCTTCCCGCAACGCACCATCTTCGGGTTTCCCAACGAGGATTGGACGCCATGGACCACTCCCTGGGGACAACAGGTGCTGGTCTCCAAACATTTTCAAACCACCACCGACCCGCACGGGAACACCTTCATCTTTCCCCAAGGCGACCGGTCCGCCCCGCCCAGCGGTCATATGCCCAAGACCGGCTACTTCTTTGACACCATCGAGCGAATCGACCCGGACTTCGACGAGGACGAATTGAAGCTCGAAGACAATCTCGAAGAGTTCGGCCCGATGTCGACGGAGGAGGAAACGTATTGGAAGGAACAGGCCGAACTCTCCCGGGGCTCCGACCGGGCCGTCTCCGTCCATCTGAACGGCACCGGCCTCGGCGACATCGCTCTGGTTCCCGCCCCTTTTCTGACCCATCCCAAGGGAGTCCGGGGCGTGGCGGACTGGTACATGCTCACATCCGAGGAACCCGATTTCGTCGGAAAAATCTTCGATCGGCAGACCGAGATCGCCATTCACAATATGGAAAAACTCCACAAAATTGCGGGCGATGTGATTGATGTTGTGGTCGTCTGCGGCACCGACTTCGGCACCCAAACCTCCCTCTTTTGCAGCGTCGAAACCTATGAACGGATCTGGCTGCCGCGCTACAAAAAGATCAACGACTGGATCCATCAAAACACACGCTGGAAAACCTTCAAGCACTCTTGCGGCGCCGTGGAACCATTGCTCGACAGTTTTATCGAATCGGGCTTCGATATCATCAATCCGGTCCAATGCTCGGCCGACGGCATGGATCCACAGTTGTTGAAAAACAAATACGGCGACCGCCTCACCTTCTGGGGCGGAGGCGTCAATACCCAGCAAACGCTTCCATTCGGCACCCCACAGCAGGTCCGCGACGAAGTGATCGAACGCTGCCGGATTTTCGGCCCGGGCGGCGGGTTCGTGTTCAACACCATTCACAACATCCAGGCCCGCACTCCCACCGAAAACGTCGTCGCCATGCTCGATGCAGTGCGGGAGTTCAATGGGATGGCGGCTCCATGAAACCAGCCGGCCATCACGCCCTACTCGCCTGCGATGTTTTCAAGGAGGAAATCAACCATTTTGTAACAGCCTCCCCTCCCTGGTGCGCCGCGGTCTTCCTGGAGATGGGACTCCACGACCGGCCGGACCAACTTCGGGAAACAGTCCAACAACAAATCGCTTCCCTCGAGGCCGACCACCCGCAACTGCAAACCATCCTACTCGCCTACGGCCGCTGCGGAAACGGCTTGCTCGGCGTCAGGGCGGAACGTTGCCGCCTGATCCTCCCGCAGGCACACGACTGCATTTCCATCCTGCTCGGCGGACGAGCTCAGCACGACGCCGTCCTGAAGAAGAATCCGGGGACTTATTTCTACTCGCCAGGGTGGATCCGCGGAAAACGCGTCCCCGGGCCTGACCGGGAACAACACCTGCGTGAACTCTACTCCGAACGTTACGGCGACGACGAGGAGATGCTCGACGAATTGGTCGACGCCGACCGGGAAGCTTTAGCCCACCACAACCGCGCGGCCTACCTCTCCATTTTCAACAAACCGGCCGCCGAAAACTATTGCCGCGACTGTGCCTCCCACCAGGGCTGGGAATTCCAATGCCTGAAAGCGGATCCTTCCTTTCTCCTCCAGCTCATCAACCGGGACTGGCACTCCGACCGGTTTCTGATCGTCCCGCCCGATCATTCGATCGAGGCCGATTCCGACGGCACCCTCGTCGCCCGCCCCTGATGTCATGTCCCGATCCGACATTCTCATCGACATGCCCGATGGACGCCGTTACCTCCGCGCCACTCCAGCCGACACATCCCGGATCCTCTCCGAGTGGCTCGAAACGGAACATCTTCCGCTGAACACGCGCTGCGGCGGACGCGGACTTTGCCGAAGCTGCCTGGTGGAGGTCGACGGAACTCCGCGCCGCGCCTGCCAAATCACCTGCGCCCAGCTCCCGGCCGACGGGGCCTCGATACGCATCCCCGAGGCGTCGGTGCGTGACCAAAGTCTGAACGGAGTGAGTTCCTTCGAGATCGGAACACATTCCCATGCGCTTCGCCGCCGGCCCGGCATCGGCCTGGCTCTCGATATCGGAACCACCACCGTCGCCGCCGCGCTCTGGGATCTCGCGACCGGCAAATGCCTCGCCGGCGGATCCGCCGCCAACGAACAACGGCGCTACGGCGACAACGTCCTTTCCCGTATCGATCATGCCGTTACACAAGGAGGCGCCTGCCCCAAACTGCAAGCAGCCTTGGTCCGGGACGCTCTCGGACCTTTGATCGACCGTCTTTGCCGGAACGCCGACGTCGAACCGTCGAAAATCACCGAAGGCATCGCCGCCGGCAACACCGTGATGCTGCACAGCCTGACCGGAGCCCGGCTATCGGGCTTCGCCTCGTACCCCTTCGAGCCGGAGTTCCTCGAAGCCAGCACCGTTCCCTCCGCGAGCCTCGGGTTTTCAACCGATTTCCCCCTCATGCTCGCCGGCAGTCTCGGACCGTTCGTCGGGGCCGACATCATCGCGGGCGCTTTGGCCTCCGGTATTCTGGAACTCGAACGCCCGGCTCTCCTGATCGATTTCGGCACCAACGGCGAAATTCTGCTCAAAACCGCCGACGGCTTTCTCGCCACCGCCACCGCCGCCGGCCCCGCCTTCGAAGGCGGCCGCCTGAACTGCGGCGCCCCGGCCGCCAAAAACGTGATTTCAGCTCTTACCCGCGAATCCGGCCGCTGGTCCCAACTGCATTCCATCGGCGAACAACGAGTCCGCCCGTCGGCGATATCGGGAGCGGCCTACGTCGACTTCCTTGCCCTCGCCCGGACGGAAGGCCTGCTCAACGCAATGGGACGATTCGAGTCGAACCATCCCGAAGTCGAAACACGCGCAGGTCCCGACGGACCGGAATGCCGGGTGACGATCCACAGCCGGCTCTTTGTCTCCGAATCCGACGTCGCGGAACTTATCCAAGCCAAAGCCGCCATTGCCGCCGGCGTGACGACCCTGTTGGAAGTGGCCGATCTCCGGCCGGACGATTTGGAAACGATCTTCATCGCCGGCGGCTTCGGCTATCACCTCGACCGCAAACACGCCATGGCGGTCGGAATGCTTCCCAACGTCCCGTTTGACCGACTCAGGGTGATCGGCAACGCTTCCCTCGGCGGGGCCTCACTGATGCTGCAATCCGAAAACGAATCCGCCATTGAGACGCTCCGCGCCAACGCCCGGGTAATCGAACTCAACCAGGTCGAGTCCTTCGAAGACCACTTCATCGATTGCATGCCCCTGGATCCGCTCGATCACGACCGCTGACGGACCACGAGGACGTACTACCCCACCCCAACCTGTAAGCACCGAAAGACGCGGAATGACAATTAGCGAAATCTTCCGGTAGAAAAACGAGAAGACAACCGTATTGCATAGAGGGCATTATGTCATCTTATGATCGAGACCCATGCCCAATCGCGATCCGCAAACTTTGGTACCATGCCCAACGGCCAATCCGTTGAAGCCTGGACTCTGAAGGGCGCGGGTGGCCTCGAGCTCGAAATCCTTACCCTCGGGGGGATCGTCCGCCGGTTGGCCGCTCCCGACCGGAACGGCTCGTTTGCCGATCTGGTCCTGGGGTATCCGGATCTCGAACCGTACCTGGAAAATCCTGCTTACTTTGGCGCCACGATAGGACGGGTCGCGGGCCGGATCGCCGGGGGAACGTTGAAATTCGGCTCCGAGGCATTCCAGCTTCCGGTCAATAACCCCCCAAATCACCTCCATGGCGGTCCCGGAGCATTGCATACCCGAGTCTGGAAAGCGGAACCTGTCGAGAGGCCCGATGGCGCTCCATCACTGAAACTGAGCTGCGAGAGTCCGGACGGGGACCAAGGTTACCCGGGCAATCTCAAGGTCGCCGTGACCTACACCGTCACCGCCGCCAATGAGTTCGTCTTTGAGACCTTCGTCGAATCGGACCGGGCCACTCCGGCGAGCATCACCCACCATTCCTACTTCAATCTGGCCGGCGAGGGCAACGGCACGATCCTCGACCACCGGGCTCAAATCTACAGCTCCCAAATCATTCCCTCCGACGAGGCAATGACGCTTCTCAACCGCCTCGAACCGGTGGATGGCCGGGCGGCTGACATGCGCACACCGGTCCGTCTCGGAACGGTCATTCCCGGCCTGTGGCAGAGCCACGGCGACTTGTATTGGATCGGCACTGACAAAACCCTGAGGCAGGCGGCCCGCATCGAAGATCCATCGACCGGCCGGGTCCTCGATGTCCGGACCACCAACAGCTGTCTCCAAACCTTCTTCAGCAGCAGCCTGGATGGCAGCATCCGCGGCAAAGCCGGCCGTCCATACGAAAGATTCGGCGCGTTTTGCCTGGAATGCGAGGAATACCCGGAAGCCACCAATGTCACAGGATTCGGCGACATACTGGTCCGGCCGGGCCAACCGCAACACCACACCACGATTTACGCCTTCGGCACCGTTTGAACCGAGTCGCCGAACACCCAACCAATTAAACCTTCAATTCACGACGTTTATGGACCACGATCACGATCACGGGACGACCGCCCTGCAGCGCCCCCCTTCCACTCTGGATTACAGTCTGACCGGAAAGAACGCCGAACGAGCGGTCGAGCTCGGTCTGGCCGAAGCGGACTGGTATCAATCGCCGGTGCCCCGCGCCACCATGCGCAGTCTGCTGGTACGCAAGGACGGGCCGGCGATTCGGGACACCCTCCTCTGGCTCGGGCTGATCGTCGGATTCGGTTACCTGACCTTTCTGCTCTGGGGAAGCTGGTGGGCGGTTCTTCCCTATCTGTGCTACGCCGCCCTCTACGCGTCGACTTCCGATTCCCGTTGGCACGAAGCCGGACACGGCACCGCATTCAAAACCGATTGGATGAACAACTGGCTCTATGAAATCGCCTCGTTCATGGTGATGCGCGAATCGACCGTCTGGCGCTGGAGCCACACCCGCCACCACAGCGACACCATAATCGTCGGCCGGGACCCGGAAATCGCCGTCCCTCGCCCGCCGAATATCAGGGCGCTGATCCTCAGTTTCATCAACTGGAAAGTCTACTTCACCTACTTTAAATCGATCGTCCTGCACAGCTTCGGAAAGATGTCGGAGGACGAAAAGACGTTCATTCCCGAGAGCGAATTCCCCAAGGTGTACCGCCGGGCCCGCATTTACGTCGCCATCTACGCCGCCGTGATAGCACTCAGCGTCTACACGGGAAGCATTCTCCCGATCCTCCTGGTCGGCGGCTGCAATCTTTTCGGAGCCTGGCTGATGCCGATCTACGGGTACACGCAGCACGCCGGCCTGGCCGAGAACGTTCTCGACCACCGCCTAAATTGCCGGACGGTTTACATGAATCCGATTCACCGGTTTTTGTATTGGAACATGAATTACCATGTGGAGCATCACATGTTTCCGCTTGTTCCATACCACGCCTTGCCAAAACTGCACGACGCCGTCAAAGACGACATGCCCGAACCCTACCCAAGTCTCTTCGCCGCCTGGAAAGAGATCATCCCGGCCGTGCTCAAGCAGGTGAAGGATCCGACCTACCACGTGAAACGGAAACTTCCGCCGTCGAAAGAACACTCGCAGGAATCCGGCCACCGCTCCGACGCTTCTCCCGACGCCGCAGGGTGGCTGGAGATTTGCGCCGGCGCCGATCTCGGACCGGAAGATGTCATCCGCTTCGATCACGGCAAAAAGACGTTCGCCTTGTGTCGCGATGCCGAGGGTCTTTTATACGCCACCGACGGCGTCTGCACCCACGGCAACACCCATCTCTCGGACGGTTTGGTAAAGGGAAAAATCATCGAGTGCCCGAAGCACAACGGTCGCTTTAATCTTGCCGACGGTTCTCCCGCCCGCGCCCCCGTCTGCCGGGGTCTCGCAACGTACCCCATCGAAGAGCGCAATGGGCGTATCCGGCTCAATATCCAGAACCCGGGCGGCGATGGAGCACGACACCAAAAGACGTACACGCTTCGCGTGGTGAGCAACAGCAACGTCTCCACCTTTATCAAGGAATTGGTCCTGGAGCCGGTCGATCCCGAGGAAAGGATCGATTTCACCCCGGGTGACTACATCCAGTTGGACATCCCCGCGTACGACCAAATCCGGTTCCGCGACTTCGACATTCCCGAGCCGTACGCCGCCGTTTGGGAACGCCAGCATGTCTTCGACCTGACCGTCGGCAATCCCGAAACGGGACGCCGCAACAACTATTCGATCGCCAGCAACCTTCACACCGAACGCCAATTGAGGTTCAACGTTCGCATCGCCACGCCGCCACCGGGGCAGGATTGTCTCCCGGGGATCGGTTCCAGCTACGTCTTCAGCCTCAAACCGGGCGATACCGTGACCGCCATCGGCCCTTTCGGGGATTTCCACATCAAACCGACCCGCAAGGAGATGGTTTACATTGGCGGCGGCGCCGGCATGGCTCCCCTGCGGGCTCACATTTCCCACCTCTTCGAGAACGAGAAAACCGCCCGCAAGGTCAGTTATTGGTACGGCGCCCGTTCCAAACAGGAACTTTTCTACACGGACTATTTCGAGAAACTGGCGGCGGAACACCCGAACTTCGACTTCCATTTCGCGCTCTCGGATCCCCTCGACGAAGACCGGTGGACCGGATTGACCGGTTTTATCCACGAAGTCGTCCTGATCCACTACCTGGAAACCCATCCCAACTTGAATGCGGTCGAATTTTACCTGTGCGGTCCACCGATGATGATCAAAGCATGCACCAAAATGCTCACGCAAAAACTCGGCGTCACGCCGGATCAAATCGCTTTCGACGAATTCTAATCCGCCACACATTCATAAAATCATGGCCGAATACCTGAACGACGGAACCGCGGACGCACCCAAACTCCGGGTTTACTTGAATCTCGATACGCTTTTCGCCCTGCCGTCTCATTCGATTGGATCCGGCCTCGCCTGGCCCGCGGCTGCGGAGCGGATCGAGGCGGACGGTTTTGAAGGCGTGCAGCTCGGTGGAGATCATTCACCGCTCCAGGGCGGCCGCCTGCCCTATTGTGGCCTGGACCGGCTCGACGCTCCCGAAGACGCCGACACCGTTTTTTCCAAACACAAACAACGCGGCGACTCGTGTCTCACGCTTCACCTCGGCACCGGGATTGAGGACGACGCGACAGCACACCGGCTGGTCGAAGCCACACTGACCGCGTCGGAGACGCATGACCTGCCGGCGTTCATCGAAACCCACCGGGCGACGATCACCCAGGATCTCTGGCGCACGGTCCGATTGACCGAAACCTTTCCGGAAGTCCGGTTCAACGGGGATTTCAGTCATTACTATTGCGGGCAGGAGATGGTTTACGGCGATTTCGAAGCCAGGCTCGATTTCATGCAACCTATTTTCGACCGGACCGGTTTCCTCCATGGCCGGATCGCCGCGCCGGGATTTATGCAGGCGCCGATCGAACACCTCTCGGAGCGCCCCCGAATGGCTGTCGGCGTCGATTATCTCGCGCACTTCAAGGAAATGTGGCGCCGGGCCATGGCCGGGTTCAAAGCCAACGCGGGAGCGGGCGACGTTTTGATTTTCGCCCCCGAACTGCTCGCCTCCACCATCTACTACGCCCGGGTTTTTCCCGACGCCGGCGGCGGTCTCGTCGAAGAAAGCGACCGCTACGCCGAATCCATCCTCTACGCAGCCATCGCCCGCGAAGCCTTCGAAGAATGCGTTTTCTGAAAATAAGAACATTTCCGAAAACAGATGCTTCCCAACCCGGCGGAGCCGGGCACACGAGGGCAACGCGCCGTCGTTGCCGTATTCCGGTTAAGTCGTTCCTCTATTTCCCATGTCAAAGCCTTCCGGCGGCGCGCCCTGCACGAAACCGTGGGTCCTTTTCACGCGTCGAGCCAAACAAAAGTGGCGGAATCATTTCACGAATGTTCGGTTTCCATAAATCGGCGGGAAAAGGTTCCCGGTAGCAGGTTTCAGGTGATTGATATATTTCTTCCTCACACCTGAAACCCAAACAGCCTACGGGTGGGCCGGCGACGTCAGCCCCCGGATGTAAACGGGCTCCTCCCCAGCCTCGATCACGATGTGACCATCCTCATCGGCTCGTACCACCTGGCTCTCGCGCAAGTACATGTCGTAAACGGTCACCTCCTCGGATTGCGTCCGAAACGTGATCGGTACCGGTTCCTGCCAGGGCACCCATGCGACGCTCTGAAATTCTCCGCCAGCCGCCAGTCCCCCTCAGCCACGGCCGTTCCGGGTCCCAAGCCTCTCTCGCTTCGTCTCGCTCATTGCTCTCCGCTTGAGACAGGAAAAGCCCCTCGTCCCGCGGACCGCCGCCGGAGCCGGTATTAATCGTTGCAAAAGTTCTTGCACTATTGGATAATGTATTTTGTGTCTTCAAGTTCGAAAAATGATCGTACCAACCGAACATTCTTTTGGATCGAAC
>JBJHCF010000073.1:0-12176 GCA_050506795.1 Opitutia bacterium | reverse complement strand
AAACCGGCGCGACGGTTCACTGGTTGGCTGAAGGTGCCGAGGTGCCGGAGTCGACACCCGGAACCGGCGACGTCATGGGCACTCCGCATCGGGTCTCCGCTTACACGGAGATTTCACGGCAACTGGTCATTGGTACCGACTTGGACGCCGAAGCGTTCGTCAGGCAGGAATTGCTTCGGCGTCTGAACATCGGTATCGACCGGGCCGGTCTGGTCGGTACCGGGACCAACGGACAGCCGAAAGGTGTTTTCCGTTTGGATACGTCGACCAGCGGCATCAACACGGTTTCTTTCGGCGGTTCACCTACCTGGGAGAAGATCGTTGAATTCGAGAGCAAGATCCAGGAGCAAGACGAGATGGGCCGTTTGGCCTGGATCACCTCCGCGACCGTCAAGGGGAAATGGAAGGCCACCAGCAAGGACACCGGCAGCGGATTGTTCCTGGCTTCGGGCAATCAGGCAAACGACTATCCGCTACACGTCTCGTCTCAAATGTCCGGAACCGACTTTGCCAACCGGGCGGTTTTCGGAAACTGGGCTCAACTCATGGTTTTGCTGTTCGGGGGTATCGAGCTTTTGATCGACCAGTCTTCGGCACTTCACCGGCGCGGAATGCTGGGCGTGACGGTCTTGGCCGCCGCCGATATTGCCGTCAGGCATCCTGAGTCCTTCGCGGTTTCAACCGACGATGGAAATCAGTCCTAAACTAAACCTTTCGATGGATAAAACCATCATAACTACATCCCACCGGCATGACTTGGCGGAAATGCCGGAGCAAACGGACCTTGGCCGGTCTAGGGATTCAGCCGGGGGTCTAGCCAACCTCCGGCACCCACTTCCCGCGCTATCCACGCGGGGCATATAAGTCCTAAAGGCCGTCCTGGAGTTCCCACCAGGGCGGCTTTTTTGAGATGAGCAGGACCACATTCACCCGGAGCGATTGCGCCGAACTCTGGTGGAACGGACTTTCCGACCGGGAGAAACGGGCGATCATGGACCAGGCGGAAACGGCGCTGAACATCGAACCCGGACTACCTGCGCCGTCGACCCTGGAGCTGTGGGAATGCTTCTGCCGTGGTGACGTCGCGTTGCCGGAGTAGTAGCAACTCGCACGCGCGCACGGGGTGAAACTTCCGCCTTATCCTTGGCCGGATTTACAACCGGGCGAAGAAGGCGCACGGAGGGGACAGGAAGAGCGAAGAATCAAAAGCACAAAATGAGCCTTTGATTTCCACCGCCGACACCCTGGCCGAAAAGCACGGGGTTTCACGGGAGACGGTGAAGCGGGCGGGGCAGTTTGCCGAGAGGGTGGGGAAGGACCAGGGTAATATAAGCCTTGATCCTTCACACGGCACCTCCCGTTCCTACACCCTGTCCCGTCTATCCCGGGAGCGGCCGGATTTACAATAGGGCGAAGAAGCCAGCCGGAGGACGCGAAGGGCGGGACTTTTCGGGTGCTCAAAGTGAGCCCGCCAAAACCGCCGACACCCTGGCCGAAAAGCACGGGGTTTCTCGGGAGACGGTGAAACGGGCGGGGAACCCGGGAAAACGGTGGACGACCCGCCTACCCCTAAACGGGCCGTCCATGTTTGGGGGCAACCGATGGAGGTTGACCCCGGGGCCGGATGCGGCGCAAGCGGAAAATGCGGTTTCCGGGCCGGGGTGTTGGGTATCGCACCCAGACCGGGCAAGCGATTCCTGGGGCAACCTGGGGAGCGTGGGGGGCTATTCCCGGACCTATCCGACCGGGCGATTGCGGAGTTGTGTGGGGTGGGAGACCAGCTTGTAGGAAGGCGGCGGAAGCGGAGACCAGGACGGGTAGGGATGGGAAGATTCGGGAGCTGCCGAAGGCGAAGGGCGGTCGCGAAAGTGGCCAAGAAGTGGCCAAGCGTCTTTTTTTTCTTCGGGGCGGGATTCTGTAAGTCTTTGCCCTTTAGGGAGCCGGCGATGGGACTCGAACCCGCAACCTACTGATTACAAATCAGTTGCTCTGCCAATTGAGCTACGCCGGCGGCTGGTACCCCCCCCGGGACTCGAACCCGGAACCAATTGATTAAGAGTCAACTGCTCTGCCAATTGAGCTAGGGAGGCAACAGGAAAAGAGGTGAAAATCACAGGGAATGACAGGGGGTGTCAACTGGAAAAATCGGCAGCGCCGACTCAGGTTCTCGGAGTTCTTGCCTGAATGGACATCTCCCTAAGATTCATCCATTTGATCCAAACACGTAAATTGCGATCGTTCGGTCCGGGTTGACTTGAACCGGTCAGTGATAGCGCACAAAGGCGTCGCGCCGGAGGCGTTCCAGCCATCGTTCCTGGGCTTCGCGCGCCATTCGGTTCACCAGGATCTCTTCGATCTCTTCGCGAACCTCCTGCAGGGGCGCCACCCCGGCTTCGCGCCGGTCTTCGACGTAAAGGATGAAGATGTCGCCGGCTCCCGCCTCGATCGGGGCGCTGTGTTCGCCGGGAGCCAGAGAGGCGACAATTTCCCGCCAGTCTTCCCGCAGGTTCGACATATTGTCCCATCCCCAACTTCCGCCCTGCTGTCGCCGGTAGCGACTGTGTTCGCGGGCGAGTTCGGCAAAATCGGCCCCATCCTCCAATGCCGTGATGATTTGGGTCGCCGTCTGGCGCGCATTGGCGCCACCCAGCTGAATCATGCGCAGATGCACCGCCGCTTCCCGGTGAAAGCGTTCCGGGTTATCCCGGTAAAATTCCTCGATGCGCACAGGACTGACGACCGCTTCGGACTGGCGCATCTGGCTCCTCATGTAGCGGAGAATGATCTCTTTGCGTGTCTCCTGGCGAAAGTCGCTCCTGGACATACCATTTTCCCGCAGGTAGGCCAGCAGCCGGCTGCGGTCTCCATCAAAATCGCGCACCAGGATCTCGTTGATCTCGTTGTCGATAAAACTGGCCGGAATCTGCATGCCTTTGTCTTCAAAAGCCTTTATGATCAGGATGCGGTCGATTTTGCCCTGGATGATTTCTCGTTCCAGTTCACGCATGCGTTGCTGAAATTCAGTGGCGTTGCGGCTGGTCCGCCGGACCTGATCCGCCAGTCGCGCGGCTTCGTTACGCACATCCTGGTAGGTGATGACCTGATCCTCGACCACGACCGCGATGGCGTTGTCCACCTCGACGTTATCCCGGGGTAGCAATGCCGCCGGTTGTCCCGCCGCCGGCACTGTGAGCAGCAGGTGCGCCAGCACGATCCCTGAGGTGGAACGGCGTAAGTGGCTTGAGATTGAAGCGGCGATGCGGAACATGAATGAGTTTGATGAGCGATGTGTCAGATGCGTTTTATAAAATCGGCGATCTCGCCGAGTCTTGGAAGTGCCTTCTGGCGCGTCAAGCGGGGAAAGCGATTGCCCACCCGCAGGTAGTCGTTTTCCTTGCCTGTCGCCCGCAAACATTTTAGGCGGTTCCCATCTGTTTCGACCGCGAGAATTCCTTTTTGTTCGGCCAGACAACGAATCGTCGAAGCGCGAATCAGGGCTTCGGTCGCAGGGGGAGGGTGCCCGAAACGATCGGTCAACTCTGCGCGGAGTGCGTCGACCTCTTGCGGGGTTGCCGCCATGGCCAGGCGGCGATAGGTGTCGAGGCGCAGACGCATCTCACGAATATACTCCTCCGGGATCCTCGCTTCGATCGGCGGACAGCTCCCTTGTTGCCGTTCCACTTCCTTCAGGGCGCCGAAGCGGTCGGCGGTCAAGGTCTTTTCGGCCCGGCCTTCGCCGGTGTGAATGAAATCAATCCTCAGGGTGGCTCGAATGGCCGCGGCGGTTTTGTCTCCCTTGAGGCGGGCGATACTCTGACGCAAGAGCTGGCAATAAAGGTCGAAACCCACGCCCGCGATATGTCCGCTTTGTTTAGCTCCCAACAGGTTTCCAGCCCCTCGCAGTTCCAGGTCCCGCATGGCGATCTTGAAGCCGGCTCCGAGTTGATTGTGCTGCCGCAGGGCGGCCAGCCGTTTGCGCGCGATCTCGTGCACGCGACCGTGCCGGTGCAGGAGCAGGTAGGCGTAGGCCTGTTGTTTGAAGCGGCCGACTCTCCCGCGCAACTGATAGAGCTGGGAAAGGCCGAAACGATCAGCTGTTTCCACAATGAGAGTATTGCAGTTGGGGATGTCCAATCCCGACTCGATAATGGTGGTGGAAACCAGCACGTCGTAGCGTCCGGCGGTGAAATCGGTCATGATCCGCTCCAGCGCCCCTTCCCCCATCTGACCGTGGCCGACCGCAAACGTGGCTTCGGGGACGAGGTCTTGCAGTCGGGCGGCGACGGATTCGATGGTGTCCACCCGGTTGTGCAGGTAGAATACCTGTCCGCCGCGCCGCAGTTCGAAGCGGATGGCGTCGGCAATCAAATTCGGGTCGTAGTTGCGCACGATGGTCCGTATCGGCAAGCGATCCGCCGGGGGTGTTTCGATGACGCTCAAATCACGCGCGCCGGAAAGGGCGAGGTAAAGCGTGCGGGGGATAGGCGTGGCGCTCATCGAAAGGACCTCCACGGATTCCCTGATTTTTTTCAACTGTTCCTTCTGTCGCAGTCCGAAGCGGTGTTCTTCATCGATTACGACCATACCGAGGTCGCGGAAACGAACATCGGCGCTCAGCAGGCGGTGGGTTCCGATGATGATATCGATCTTTCCCTGGGAAAGCGCCCGGATCACCGATTTCTGATTGGGCCGGGTGCGAAACCGGCTGAGCATGTCCACGATCACCGGATAATCCGCCATGCGCTCGCGGAAACTCTGCAAATGTTGCTGAGCCAGCACCGTGGTCGGGACCAGCACCGCGACTTGTTTTCCGCCCATGGCGGCTTTGAAGGCGGCGCGCATCGCGACCTCCGTTTTTCCGAAACCGACGTCTCCGCAGAGCAGGCGGTCCATTGGACGAGGTTTTTCCATGTCTGCCTTGCACTCGGCCGCCGCCCGCAATTGGTCACGGGTTTCGGTGTACAGAAACGCCGCCTCGAACTCCTTCTGCCAGGAATCGTCCGGAGGATAGGAGACGCCGTCCCGGCTGTCCCGCAGGGCCTGGGTGCGCAGCAACTCGGCGGCAAAATCGAGGGTGGCCTTTTCCGCGGCGCGCCGGGTCTTCTCCCAGCTTCCCGATCCGATTCGACCGAGCGGCGGGCGGGCCTTGGACAGACCGACGTAACGGGTGAGCAGGTGGGATTCATGAAAGGGTACGTGCAGGGTGACCGCGTCCGCGAACTCAACGGAGATCATTTCCCGGCGCTCTCCGCGGGAAACGATCGGATTGATTCCCCGGAAACGGCAGATCCCGTGCTGGAGGTGCACCAGGTAGTCGCCTTCGCCAAGTTCCGAGAAGTCGAGCAGGTGTTCGACCTGGGTGCGTTGGACGCGCTTGCGGTTGGTCCGCAGCGGCCGACGGCGCCGGTAACGGCCGAAGATTTCACTGTCGGAAACGGCAACCAACCCGACGGTGGACGACCTGCTCTCGCCGGCGGGACCCCAGGCGTCACGGAGGAGAAATCCCTCGCCGAGCCCCCCTCGCACGAAAACCGGATCCACGGCCTTCAACAGACCCCATTCCTCCAGGATCTCCCGCAAGCGGGACTCCTCGCCCTCGTTGTTGGTGAAAAGGGCGACCGCAAATCCTTCGCGGCGCCAGTTGGCAAGTTGATCGAAAAAGCGGCGCCGCGCTTCGTCTTCGCCTGCCCGCGCGTCGCTCACGGCACCATCCCACTCGGGGTTCCGCCGGTGGGTGTCAAGGGCTTCGGTTCTCCATTCGCGAAGCGGACCGGAGGGAACTGGAAGGTCGGCCGGAAGGTCCAGGTCACTGATGATGTGCCAGGCGTCGGCGAACTCCCGGCGGGAGGCCAGAAGGTCGGCGGTCGAAGAAGCGGCCTTGGTGTTCTCGATCGGCGCCTTTTCCCATGTCTCCGGGTGAAGCAGTATCCAGGTGGTGGATTCACCGAGGTAGGCGCTGGTTTGCGTCGGCTTTTCGCGGAGAAGCCGGGGGAGCGCGGGAGAGATCAGGATGGACGAAGCCCTTTCTCCCGAACGTTGGTCGGCCGGATCGAAGGCCCGAATTTCCTCAACCGTGTCGCCGAAAAAATCAATGCGATAGGGGGTGTCGGCGGCCAGCGGATACACGTCGATGATTCCTCCGCGGACCGCGTATTGCCCCGGGCTTTCACACACGGTTTCGGAATCGTAATCGAGTTGGCGAAGGGTTTCCACAAAGCCCTCGAAGGGCAGGTCGTCGCCGGCGACAACGCGAATTTCGGATCGCTTCAGAAAGGCGGGATCCGGTGCCGGCCCCAGAACGGCGGTCGGGGTGGTCACCACGATCAATGGGTCCGGCGATTTCCGTTCGAGGTGTTCCCGCAGGAGGTTGAACACTTGCAGGCGATCGGCGTCCGTTTCCTGATCGCGGCCGCTCTCGTCACCGCCGGGCGGCAGCAGAACGGTCCGGGGCTTCTGCTCCGGCGAGGTCAGCGCGAACAACGAGTCGAGCGCTTCCCCCTGGCGCTCCGCCGTCGGCAGGTCGGCGCAGAGCACGAGAAAAAGGTTTCCGGTCTCCTCCCGCAGCAGGCGAGTGATCACCGCGGGGGATGCCGCCGGGATGACCCCGGTATGTCCGGTCAGCGGGACAGCGGTTGCGGTGCGATTACTCTTTTCGGTGGTGGACGGCATGGTGTTCAGGCAACGTCACCTTATTTCCGCACGACTCGCGAGCAAGCCGGTTTGTCTCAATCTGAGGCGATTGACGGCGTCGAAGGAATCCGGGCAGGGAAACCGATTCAGCGTTGCGTTGCGGAGTTTTCGATCCACTGCTGCAGGGCGGAGTTCGCCGCGCGCGATTCGGCTTCCTTTTTGGAGGCGCCTCGTCCGCGGGCCAGCGGTCGGTTGCGAAAGCTGACTTCCACTTCGAAGCTGGGTTGGTGAGAGGGGCCCTCTGCGGAGAGGGTTAGGTATTCCGGTCCTTCACCGGGGTGTTCGGCCTGAATAGCCTCCTGCAAGCGCCCCTTGGGATTGTCGATCCTGTCCGCTTCTTCCAGGCGGGTTTCCAGATCCGAGTACCAGCGGAGCGCTACGCGTTTGGCGGCGTTGAAGCCTCCGTCGATGAAAATTGCGCCGAGGAGCGCTTCGAGGGCGTCCTCCAGCAGATTGTCCCGGTCCCGACCGCCGGTTTCGGCTTCGCCCCGGCTTAAATGCAGGTGATCGCCGATGCGCAACCGCCGTGCCAGGTCGCTGAGCACGGGGCCGCGAACCAGGTTCGAGCGATAGCGGCTCAATTGTCCTTCGCGAACGTCGGGGAATCGCCGGAACAGTTGTTCGGAGAGAACCAGGCTCAGAACCGAATCCCCCAGAAACTCCAGGCGCTGATTGTTTGACCGAACCGACTCGGGAGCATCCGGTTGGTGGGAGGGATGGGTGACCGCTTGCCGAAGAAGATCGAGGTCGCTGAAAGTGTATCCAATTTTTTCTTGCAGCGTCTGGAGTGACCGCGAATCGACCTCACCTCCCGACGCGCAGGCATCGTCATTTCCGTTTTTCATCGTTGGGAATGTGCCAGCGGTTCCGGTTCGCGATGAGAGAAATATTCCCGGAGGATTTCACGGGCGATGGGCCCGGCGGTGGAACCTCCGGCGAAATTATCGTTGGGATTGGTGCCTTCCACCAGAACCGCGATGGCGATTTCGGGATTCTCCACCGGGGCGAACCCGACGAACCACGCCATATGCAGCCGGCCTTCGCGGGTTGGCACCTGCGCCGTACCGGTTTTTCCAGCGATGGACACCCCCGGCAGACGAACGCTGCGCGCGGTCCCCGACTCAACGGCGTCGATCATGCCGCGGATGATTAATTCGTAATGGGCGTCTTTGATTTCCAGCGGCCGGAATCCATGGGTTTGGCCGCGATTCCCATTCAGGAGAATGGTAGGGCGCACCGATTCACGGCGGGTTGCCAGGGCGGCGGTCAGGGCGGCCATTTGCAGGGGTGTGCTGCGAACGTCGCCCTGGCCGATTGAGACATTGGCGGTGTCGCCGGGAAACCAGGCGGTCCCGTGCACCCGTCGCTTCCATTCAGGAGTGCCGACCAGCATGGCCCGCGCTTCAAACGGCAGTTCGATGCCGGTTTGCTCATGCAGACCGAAGCGGCGAGCCTCGGCCGCGATCGATTCGATCCCTGTGCGAACGCCATGCTCGTAGAAATAGACGTTGCAGCTCACGCTCAAGGCCCGCACCAGGTCGACCTCTCCGTGTCCGGCGCGGTTGTGACAATGGAACGTTCGGCCGGATACCTGGTGGGAACCGCGGCAAAAGGAGGTGGTGCGGGCATCCACCACCCCGGCCCGCAGCGCCGCCATCGCGGTGACCATTTTGAAGGTTGAACCCGGTGGGTACAACCCCTGCAAGGCGCGGTTCGTCCACGCCTGTGTTTCCGTGATCTCCGTCACGACCGGGCCGGGCAGGGAGGGAGTGAAATCGTTGAGGTCATAGCCCGGACTGGTGGCCAGGGCAAGAACCTCTCCATTCCGGGGGTCGAGCGCCACGGCGGTGGCGGTGTAACCGCCCAGCAAATCCTCCATGCGCTTCTGCAGGCGAATATCCAGGCTGCTGACGATGTCTTCGCCCTGCACCGAACGCTTCCGATCGATGCGTTCGAATTGAAAGCCGTCCGGATCCACGACCCAGATTTCACCCCCGGTCTGTCCCTGGATGCGATCATCCATGGACCTTTCCAACCCATCGCGTCCGATGCTGCCGCGAATATTGAAGGTCATGAGACGTTCGCCCGGAACCCCCTCCTCAGGAATTTCCAGAGTCGAACCGACGTACCCCAGAACGTGCGCTGCGGCCGGGCCATGCGGGTAGTGGCGAACGCTGGAACTGTAGACCTGGATGGGAGAGTCGATGGGAATCTGCTCCAGCAACCGGGCGTACTCTTCCGGGGACAGGTCGTTGACCAGGAAAAAGGGAAGGATCAACTGTTGGCGCAAGTGCCTCTCCAGCAGCCGGGAGTCAACTTGCTCGTCGCGACCCAGGAGGTCGTTGATCTGGTCGAGATAACGTTGGATCACCGCCGCGCGCGCCATGCTGGGGAGGGGAACGCCTGTTGTGGGAATGTTCTGTTCGAGGTAAGGTCTCCTCAGGTCGCGAAATTCCTGCCGGAACTCCTGTCGTAGCTCCGCCAGGTAGACCACGGCCGCAAACCGGGGGCGGTTGCCTACCAGCAATTCCCCGTTGCGGTCGAAAATGTTGCCGCGGGGTCCGGGCACGAGGATGCGGCGCAGATTCTGCAACTCCTCGCGGTCGCTGTACAGGGTGCCGATGATGAGTTGCCGGTAGGTGAGGCCGCCGAGAAGGACCAGGATAAGGACGACTACCACGCCGTAAAAAAGCCGCAGGCGTGGGTTGTAGTTCTTATGGCTTTCCAGAAGCTGGTTCATCAATTGCGGACCGGCAGGTTTAACCTGCCTGGCGTTGTTCCTGATCGAGAAAGATTCCGAAAAATCTCAAAGCTGTATCTTGCAGCGAAAAATACCATCCAGCGATAAAAATCACGACCCCCTGGGACAGGATTCCGTCGACGAGTACCCTTTGCCAGTACAGGCCGGGCAAAGGAGCCTCTCCCATGCCGCGAAAGGCGAATCCAAGGAAGAGAAGGGTGTTGAGCAGCAGGGCGTAGGCGATACCGGCCGTGGCTTCCTCCCGCCGGAAATGCGAACGGAGGACATAGGTTACGGTATGCGCCAGCAGGAACGGGACAAAACTTGCCCCGAAGGGAAGAGGAGCCATGATGTCGTGGAAGAAGGCCATCAGACAGACGAAAATCAGGCCCTGTTTGTACCGCAGGCGCAGAAGCGGGAAGGCCAACAGAAGACCGGCGGCGTAAATATGAAGGTTGAAATATGCCAGGTGGTGGTTGGTCTCGGCCAGAAGCAGCAGAAACAACACTCCGACCCCGATCAGCACGACGGTTCTCAGCTGGATGCTCATGGGGTTGGCGGGTCATCCCCCTCCCCGGTTTCCCGAATGAGCACCGCGACCTCATACAGGCGGTTGAGACTCTGGTCGAGACGCACTCTGCCGGTTTGAAACAGCCCGTCCGGACTGGGCTCCAGCGAACTCAGTTCTCCGATGAATAACCCCTGGGGAAAGACGCCCCCAAGTCCGGAAGTCACCAAGCGGGGCGCGTTGGAGGAGTCGGTGCGAGTGTCCAGGGGAACGAATTCCGCCACTCCCACGGCCGGGGCAAAGGGCGGGGCCAACGCACCCTGGTAGCTGATGGGACGATCGTCACCCTCGATGCGGGCGGAAAGGCGGAAGGCCGGGCTGGATATCAGTTCCACCACCGCGGTGTTTCGATACACCTCGGTTATCTTCCCGGCGACTCCTCCGCTGAAAATCACCGGAGCTCCCGCAGACAGGCCGTGATTCCGGCCCTTGCGAATGGTGACTCGCTGCCACCAGACGCCGGTTTCGCGGCGGGCGACCCGGGCGATTTCGAAACGGTATCCCGGGATGGGAGGGATTTCCAGCAGCTCCTCCAGTCGGGCCACCTCGCGTTCCAGCGCCTCGGCCTCCTGCAGGCGAATTTCGTCATGAGCACGCTGGCGTGAGAGATCCCTGATGGCTTCAATCAGATCGTCTTTGGATTGCGCCCGGTAGGACCAGTAATCCTGCACGTCACGAATCAACGACACGGCCTGAACCGCCGGCGCATGCAATTCGTGAAATCCCGTTCGCAACAGGGTTTTGAGGATCACTGGCAACACCAGCCAAAGTGCAATGACAACGGCTAGGACGAAAAATGGCCGGGATGGAACAAGACGTCTGATGGCCAATGCTTGGAATCAGGATTTCGAGGACGATGTGACGTGGAGAAGCAGGAAATTCAAGTCTTCGAGAACGGCACCGGTCCCGATGGCCACGGCACTCAGGGCGTCTTCCGCCACCACCACAGGCAGCCCGGTGGCCTCACTGAGCAGGCGATCCAGGTTGCGCAGGAGGGCGCCCCCTCCGGCTAGGATAAAACCCCTGTCCACCAAGTCGGCGGAAAGCTCGGGGGGGCAACGTTCCAGCGCGTTGCGGACCAACTCGACAATCGAGCTCACGGTATCGGCCAAAGCTTCCCGGATCTCCTGAGAACTCACATGCAGGGTTTTGGGAAGCCCGGCCACCGAATCGCGACCTTTTACTTCCATGCTCAACTCGTCGTCAAGCGGGTAGGCCGAACCGATTCGGAGTTTGATCTCCTCCGCCGTCCGTTCTCCAATCATCAGGTTGTAGGCGCGCTTCATGTAGTTGATGATCGCGGTGTCGAACTCGTCGCCGCCGACCCGAATGCTCTTTGAAAAAACGACGCCGGCGAGCGAAATGATGGCCACTTCGGTGGTGCCGCCACCGATGTCGACGATCATATTGGCGGCGGGTTCCTCCACCGGCAAACCGACGCCGATCGCCGCCGCCATCGGTTCTTCCAGCAGGAGGACTTCCCGGGCTCCGGCATGGATGGCCGACTCTTTCACCGCGCGCTTCTCGACCTCGGTGATGCCGGAGGGAATGGCGACCACCACTCGAGGTGGGATCACTTTTACGTTGTTGTGCACCTTCTTGATGAAGTAGCGCAACATCGCCTCGGTGATATCAAAATCGGCGATTACCCCGTCCTTCATCGGACGGATCGCGATGATGTTGCCGGGGGTCCGGCCCAGCATCATCTTGGCTTCCGAGCCCACCGCCAAAACTTTGCGGGTGTTGGCGTGAATGGCGACCACGCTGGGTTCCCGGAGTACCACTCCTCTGTCTTTAGCGAAGACCAGCGTGTTGGCCGTGCCTAAATCGATTCCGATATCTTCGGAGAATATGCCGAGAAACTTTCCTGCCATGATCGAGTTGGATCCGAATTTGCCCCGGACCAGACGCTTTGCCGTTCGGCAGGTCTCCAGGGATCGGATTCCAGCTTTTTCCTGCGGGATTGAAAGTCAAAACAAATTCCGGCGCGGGACGCGGGAAGAGGGGGGAGAGGCGAGAGGGCGAGGGGGCGAGGGGGCGAGAGGGCGAGGGGGCGAGGGGCGAGAGGCGAGGGGGCGAGGGGGCGAGGGTCGAGCCGCGGGGGGGCGTGAGAGAGTTAGAGGATGTCGCGTCTACACTTATGAAGCGGGCGACGAGGAGAGGGGGGGGGGGGTGGGG
>JBJHCF010000072.1:0-13460 GCA_050506795.1 Opitutia bacterium | reverse complement strand
CCTTACATAAGCGGGCGTCTGTGCAGCGTGCGGGTGGCTGCTCTCGGGAAAGGAACTCCGGCTGAAGCACGGAGCTACGGGAGTGCGGAGCTCGTAGCGCCCTGCTTTAGCGGGCGTCTCACTCTTGCGCCAGCAGGCGTTCGATCCGCTCTAGGCGGGCTTCGATTTCGGCGTTGCGGTGGGTGAGTTCGGTGATGGCTTGGGCTTTGGCGGCGAGGCGGTGTTCGTATTCGTTGTGCAACTCGATCAGGGCGGCGGTGGTGAGGACGGCGATGCGGCTGTAATCGATGGTGTAGTGTCCTTCGAAACCGGATACGGCTTCCGGGAAAAGGGCTTTCACTTCCTGGGCGATCAAGCCGATGGCCCTTTCTTCGGATTCGGGGTGGCCGGTCAGGCGGTAGCTGCTTGGTTCCAGGAGCAGGAAGGCGTCGAGGACGGGTTCGAGGGGTTGAATGGAGGTTTTGCGGTTGGCGTCGGAGAGTTGCAGGTAGCGGCCGTCGGACGGGTCGATGCGCGCGATCAGGGTGTCGTTGAAACGAAAGGCCAACTCGTTCGACTCTTCGACCGAGAGCGCCCATTTGCCGCCGTTGGCGCTTTCCAGGGCCAAGCCGGGGGCGGTGTTGTCGTTGGCGCCCTGACGAACATGCAAGTCGTGACCGGGGGTGTCGGTTCCGATGCCGACGCCTCCGTCGGCCCGGATGAGGAACTGATTGCGGGCGCTGCTGGCAAAGTCTTCCGGGGTTTGGTCGGCCCAGACGAAGGCGCCGTCGTGCCGGGCTTTGGCCTGGCGTCCGGCGGCGAAGCTGCCGACCCCCTCGGCGGTGTTGCCGCGGCCGCCGGCGACAAAGCTGGCGGCGCCGCGGGCTTCGTTATCGTGGCCTCCTGCGGCGAAGGACCGCGTGCCGCTGGCCCGGTTGTTTTCGCCTCCGCCGACAAAGCTGTGGGCGCCTTCGGCGGTGTTTCTCTGGCCGCCGGCCGCGACCGAGCCTTCGCCGCCGGCATCATTGCCCGAGCCCCCGCCGGTAAAACTGTTGCTTCCCCCCGCGGTGTTGCCGGCGCCTCCTCCGGCGAAGCTGCGGGCGCCGCCGGCGGTGTTGGCCTGGCCGGCCGCGACAAAGGACTCCAGTCCGGTGGCGGTGTTGCCGGTGCCGCCTCCCACAAAACTGCGTTGTTCGCCGGCGAGGTTGTCGGCGCCTCCCCCGACGAAGGCGTTGATGCCGTCGGCGGTGTTGCTGCTGCCGCCGCCGACAAAACTGAAGGCGCCTGCGGCCGAGTTGGTGTGTCCGCCGCCCACAAAGGCTTCATAGTCGGCGGCGGTGTTGCTGTTGCCTCCCCCGACGAAACTGCGAATGCCGCTGGCGGTGTTGTCTCTTCCGCCGCCGGCAAAACTCCCGTGGCCGCTGGCGACGTTCGGCAGGTCCATCGACGGCATGGGCGCGCCGGAGGGGCTGCCGCCCCCGGTGACAAAACTGCGGAACCCGGAGGCATCGTTCTCCGGATGGCCGGCGGCGAAGGTGCCGTCGGTTTGCCTCAGGTGGCCGCTCACATGCAGGCGGGCGCCGGAACTCGGCGCGCCGATCCCGACGTTGCCCTGGGTGAAAACGGCGTGGTCACCCTCCAGGGAAAACGGCGAGGCGCCCTGGGGGCCCGCCGGCCCCACGGGTCCGACCGCACCGGTTTCCCCGCGCGGCCCGATCGGTCCCACCGGACCCTGAGGACCGGCCTCGCCCTCGGGTCCGCGCGGCCCGATGGGTCCGGTTGCGCCGCGTGGGCCGGGTTCGCCTTGCGGACCGGTCGGGCCGATGGGCCCCCGCGGACCCTGTTCCCCGTCGATGCCCGGCTCCCCTCGAGGACCGGGTTCGCCTTGCGGGCCGATTTCTCCACGGGGTCCCTGGGGTCCTTCGATGCCCCGTTCGCCCGGAGGTCCGGGATCTCCCTGGGGACCGGGAGGACCCGGTTCGCCCTGCGGGCCCGGGGGACCGGGCTCGCCTGCGGGGCCGCGCGGTCCGGCGAGGGCCGCCACAAAACGGGTATAGGGGACGGGGGTGAAGACCTGCCGGGGATGCAGGGTGGTGAATTCGGTTTCGGTGCCCGCAGGGCGAACCGAGACTTCCAGCCAGAACGTTTCCCCGTCGGTCAGGACGGGAGAAGACTCCTCCTCGGCGGCCTGCTCATCCGTTTCACCGGAAAAATCCAGGACCACGTAATAGATGCCGCCTTCGACCGGAACGTTCGTTTTTTCAATCGGGCCGCCGATGGGTTCGCCGCCGGTTTCGCGGGTGTGCAGGGTGAAGATAAAATCAAACTCACCTTCCGCCAGTTGCCCGCCGTCCGTCATGGCGCTTTGGAAGTAGATCGGACCTTGGCTCAGAGACTCTTCGGCGGCGTCCAGGGTGTAAAAGGAAAACAGCGCCAGGCAAAGCAGGAGAGTCGAGGAATGGAAGAACGGTTTTTTTATCATAAAGCCTGAGGGAACGTGTGGCGCGGTTACTCGAATCCTTCCTCCAGGAAGTAATTGGGCGCGACGTGAATGATCTGACTGCCGGTAATGTTGTGCCCGCCTCCGCTGTAGAACGAGCCGATGAGGAAGCTGGTGTTGCCGACGCTGAGGTTTCCGTCCGGCGTGTACACGGATCCGAACCAGTTGCTGTGGGACTTCAGGTTGAAGTTGCCATGGGATTCCCAATACACTCGGGCGGCGATCTGCGGATCGACTTCCGGATCGACCATTTGGTGGTAGGTCGTTCCGTCGGTTGAGATGTAAAAGTCCATATTCGATTCGATCGCCATATTTCCTTCCACAAAGATGCGGATATCGTGGTCGCCGGACAGATCGAGGAAAAGCGTGGTGTTGCCGCCGAAACTGACACTTTCAAAGTAATACTCTCCGTGGTCATCGGCTCCGGCATTGAGGTAAAGGCGGGTGTCGTTCTGCGGGTTGTTCGGCATGGAAAGCTGACCGTAGCTGCCGGGAGGGAGGAACACATGGTCCCCGCGCGCCAGGGTAATGTCGTCGCCGCCCGCGGTGAATTCCGTCGGGTCCGGGAGTGCCAGATCTTCAAGGTCGGTGAGATCGGGACAGTACGGCTCCTTGGGGTGGGTGGGAGCGTGCTGTCCGCCGACGATAACATTGTTGTTTCCCATTTCAATGGAAACGCCGGCGTACGCACTCCCCTCGATACGCGCCGTGCCAGTCATGTAAATACTTCCGCCGGCATGGACGTCGCCGTTCACCACGGTGTTGCCACTCAGATAGACATCGCCGGTAGCGCGTATTTCGCCGGTTTCGGTGATGGTGCCGCCGCCTCCGACATGCACGTCGCCGTTGCAGGCGTGGATTTGTCCGTGCACCGTTGCGCCCGCGCTGATCTCAATGTCTCCCTGGGAGAACAGGAATCCATGAACGATACTCTGCGAGCCGATCGAGGTGCCGTCGGCGGAGTGGATGTCGCCCCATACGGTTCCGCGGGTGACATCGACCTCGCCGGAGGAGAAAATGTGACCGAAAACCTCGCTGTCTCTGGAGGTCATACTGACGTCTTGAGCCAGAACGCTTCCATCGACGATCCCCTGAATGTCGACATCGCCGTCGGTAATGGCGACGTCGCCTTCGATCAGCGTGCGTTGTCCCAGGGCGACCCCGATTTCGCCGAAGATCGCGAAATTGTCGGTCGGCTGCGGCGCGTTCGGATCCATCCCGCAAAGACTCAGCGGCATTTGCACCCGCGCTCGTCCCTCCTGCGCGGTGCCGGGACTGGCGGTGGCGACGGCGATGAAGTTGTTGGCGACGCGGACCAGGTCCACCTGCTCGCCTCCCTGCAGGGAAAGGGTTTGTTCGCGTCCGTGCAACCAACCCTCCGTGCAAAAGACTTCCTGGGCATAACGTATCCCGGATTCCGCCAGGTAGTAGGCGCGGGTCCCGGCGTTGGCGCTGAGATGACTGTGCTCGGCGCTGTGGGTGAAGGCGATGATGGAGACTCCCAACACCCCCAGCACCAGCATCACCCCGATCATGCTGATCAAGGTTCCTCCGTGGCGGTTGCGCAGGCGGTCGCGCGTAGGAGAGGAAGTTTCTGTGTTCATGGCTTGGGTCTCCGGATGAAGGATGCAGTTACGGTTTATTGTTCATAGCGGGGGTGGATGCGGGTGGTATGGGTGACACCGGGGCTGCGGGCCGAGCGGAACGAGATGACGACGGTGTCCACCGTGGTGGACACCTGGAAGGCGCCCACGTTGTCGAGTAAAGGTCTGCCCTCGAGCAGGAGGTCGGAGCCCGGGGTGCCGTCCCAACTGGCGATCTGGGTGCCGGCGGCGATACGTTCGGGGTGGTAAGAGGTCCATTCGACGCTTGGGCCGTCGGTGACAACGGTTCCCGCGCGGGCCCAGGTCAGCTCCTTCACCAGACGGTTCATCGCCACCTGGGCTTTTTGCGAATCCTCGGCGGCGTTCATGCCGGTGATAAACACCTGGACCGAAGTCACCAGCAACATGGCCGCGAAGATCAGGATGATCGCGGTCAGCGCCAGCACCGCGATCATTTCGATCAGGGTGAAGCCGGCGGCGCGTTGGTTCCTGCTGGTTTTCATTACGGTATGGGGAAAAAATAGGCGGTCAGCATTTCACCCTGGGCGTTGGTCAGGGTGACGCGCAGACTGTTGTCGGTATTGCCGGGCGTTTCCACTTCGACACCGTTCTCGTCGAACTCAACCCAGTCGTTGTAAAGCACCTGGTAAGGGGAACTGGCCGCGCCTTCATTGATGGCGGCCGAAAGGGCGGGCAGATCTTCGCCGTAAATGGACCGGTATTGGTTCCACCAGAAGTCCATTTCCGTGCGCAGGCTGTGGGTCTCCGGCATGCGCAGCAGGGGACGCGTCCCCCCGACGATGCCGGAACCGATGAGGGGGAGAATGAGGGTCACCAGCAGCGCGGCCAGGACCAGGGTCGCGATGACCTCGATCAGGGACCAGCCGCCCCGGTCGCGCCGGCGCGGTGAAAGCCTTGTTCTCAGGCCCGTTTTCATCGAATCAATCCGGTATCCGCGTTAATGATTATGGCGACGTTCCCGCCGCCCTGGGAAAGGGTGATGGTCTGATTGGCAGCCAGGGGAATCCCGGCATCGGTCAAAGGGCGTCCCCAGGAATCGAAACGAATCACGGTTTGGGCGGGGACCGTCACGCCGTCGGTCAGGGTCCGTTGCAGCGCCCCGGTGCCGGGAACGACAGTTGGGGTGAACCCGGCGCCCGGAATCACCACCGGGCCGAGTTGATAGGTTTGTGTATCGATAAACGCCAGACGCCACTGATGGGTGTCCGCCTGGGCGCGAATCTGGGTGTAACGCAAATGCGAACTCAACCGATCGACCTCCGTCGCCAGGGCCGCATCGTTACGCGGCAAAACGCTCAAAGCGCCGGCCGCCAGGACCCCGAGCAGGATCAGGACGGCGGCGATCTCAATGAGCGTGAATCCGCGCTGGCGGTGTCGTCCGGGAATCGATCGGTGCAGGTTCATGGGAATTTCCCATTCAAAGTGTGATCCGAGGGCCGGACTCCTTTCTCGGGATTGAAATCCCGAGGAAGGAGTCCGGCCCTGAATGGATCGTGCATGAGGGATATTAGTCGTCGTCGCCGGGGTCGTCGGCCCTGCTCCAGACAGCTGGACTTACGGAGCTTGATCCTGCTCGGGCCAGCAACACATCGTGGTCTTGAAATGTCAGGGTGTTCCCATCGAGGGAGTAATCGCCTCCGAGGTCGAGATTGTAGTCCTCGTGGCCGGTTACGCTTGCATCGTCAGTATAACCAACTTGGGAAATCAGGACGTTTCCCCAAACCAGCGCTTCACGACCGTTCAGTTCGGAGATGCCAGCGTCAATAGCCCGCTCGCGCGCGTTTTCGGTCATGTCGATGTAACGCGGCAGGGCGATGGCGGTGAGTATGCCGAGGAGGACGAGGACGGCGATCACCTCAATTAGGGTGAAACCGCCTTTTGCCTTCCTGGTTTCAGTCAACGTATGTGTGTTGGTCATCATGGTATTTATTTTCCTATTCGTTGTTATGGTATTTGGTATTTCTTCCTCGGTGCTCCCATCGTGGGTGGCGCCTTTGGAAAGTCGGTTGAAGTAAAAATGGCTTATCGATCGGATTCGTTTTCCGGTTGCGTGGTCCCGGCGGTTGCGAATTCCCGCTTCTTGGGTTCCGCCCAGTCCTCGGACTCGGCGAGGGCCAGGCCGGGGGCGGTGTAGGAGAAGGTGCGGCTGGCGAGGTAGTCGCTGAGGACTCCGGGACGGTTGGCCGCGGCGAAGGCTTCGGCTTCGGAGATGAGACGTTTTTTGACTTTGGCGGCCAGGGAGAGTTCGAGCGGGCACATGCCGGCCTGCAGGCCGGCGGTCAGGGTGTTGTAAAGCTGGTGGGTGTTCTGTTCGCGGATAAGGGTGCGCACCGCCGGGGTGGCCAGCAGAATTTCGCGGGCGGCGACACGACCGGAGCCGGAGGCGCGGGGCAGCAGGACCTGGGTCACGACGCCCTGGAGGACGGCGGCGAGTTGGGAGCGCACCATGGCTTGCTGGGCGGGGGGAAAGACGTCGATTATCCGGTCCACGGTCTGGGAGGTGTCGCTGGTGTGGACGGTGGAAAAGACCAGGTGGCCGGTTTCGCTGGCGGTCAGGGCGAGCTGGATGGTTTCCAGGTCGCGCATTTCCCCGACCAGAATCACGTCCGGATCCTCGCGCAGCGCCGACTTGAGGGCCGGGGCGAAGCCGTGGGTGTGGGTGCCCAGTTCGCGCTGGGTGATGCAGGCCCTTTTTTCGGTGTGGGTGTACTCGATCGGGTCCTCGATGGTGAGAATGTGCTTGGGGTAGCGGCGGTTGATCTGGTCCACCAGGCAGGCGAGCGTGGTCGATTTCCCGGTGCCGGTGGCCCCGGTGAAGAGGACCAGTCCGCGGGGCAGTTCGGCGAAGCGAAAGATCGACTCCTCCAGGGTGAGCTCCTCCACGGTGGGTATGTGATCGGGGATCAGGCGAAAGATGGCCGCCAGACCGTTTTGCTGGCGGTGGATGTTGACGCGGAAACGGCTGAACCCCTCGGGCAGGTCGAGCTGGTAGCCGATATCGACCTCCATGTTGCGGTCGAGCGCCTCGCTCTGGTGCTTGAGAAGAATGCCGTAAATCTCCGATTCGCACTCTTCGACGGTCAGCGGGGCGAATTCATCGCGCAGGGGATGCAGCGCGCCGTCGATCCGCAGCGCCGGGCTGCGTCCGGGCGCCAGGTGCACGTCGGAGGCCTTGCGATTGACGGCCAGTTCCAGGAGTGAGGCGATATTCATCGGTCAAGCCTCCCGCGTTGGGAATGAAGTTGGTGAATTGGGTGGGTCATGGGTCAATTACGGGTGGCCATCTGGGTCAGGTCCCACATCGGCATGTAAATCGCCAGGGCGAAGAAACCGACGACGAAGGTCAGAGAGACGATCAGGATGGGACCGATGGAATCGGTCATTTTTTTCATGGTGTAGCGCACCTCCACGTCGTAGTGGGCGGACACCTCCCTCAGCATTTCGTCCAGGCGGCCGGACTCCTCGCCGATGGCGACCATGTTGATCAGCATGGGAGGGAAATACTTGGCCGCCCGGAGGGGATCGGCGATGCCGTGACCCTCCTCCAGCATGGAGCGGACCTTTTCGAACTCGGCCGCGATGGCGGCGTTGCCCACGGTTTCGGAGAGGATGCGCAGCGCATCGAGCACCAGCACGCCGCTGGACTGCAGGATGGCGAAAATGCTGGCGAAGCGGGACATCGCCGCTTTCATGAACACCGGTCCGATCAGGGGGGTGTGCAGCAGGGCGCGGTCCCGAATCAGGCGTCCGCGTTCGGTGTGATTGAGCAGACGGTGCAGCGCAAATCCGGCGCCGACCGTGCCGATTGCGATCCAGGGCCCGTAGGCGGTGAGGAATTTGCTGAGCGAAATGCAGATTTGCGTCGGCAGGGGGAGATCGAGCCCGGCTTGCTCGAAGAAACCGACAAAGCGCGGGATGACAAAACTGAGCATGATGATAAAGGCCATGGCCAGGGCCACGATCACCATGATGGGATAACGCATGGCGGTGCGGACTTCCGCCTTCACCATGGCTTCGTGCTCGATCAAATAGAGCAAGCGGTCGAGGACCTCCGGCAGGGTTCCGCTGGCCTCGCCCGCTTCCACCATGCTGCAGTACAGGGGAGTGAACACGCTCGGGTGTTTGCCCATGGCGAGGGAAAGGCTGGTGCCGGCCTCGACATCGTCGCGGATGACCCCGGCCAGTCGCCGCAGTCGCGGCTGCTCGGTCTGGTCTTTGAGGATATCAAACGCTTGGGTGATCGGGATGCCGACCCGCACCATGGTGACCAGTTGTTTGGTGAACACGATCAGGTCCTGGGTGGGCACCGGCAGGTAGCGGCTCTGGATCTGTTCCCACCATCCCTCGGTGCTGCCGCCGCTCATGCGCTGCAAGTCGACGGGCACCAGGTTCGCTTCGGCGATGCGACCGAGGGCCTCCTCCAGCGTCTCGGCGGTGAGCACTCCCGTCCTCATCTTGCCGTTCGCGTCGGATGCCTGGTAATTGTAAACTGCCATGATGGATGCCTTTGGGTTTTAAAGAGCGACGTTGGCGGAGGCTTCCGTCAGGGTGGTTTCCCCCTTGCGGATTTTCTCGGCGGCGTCCTGGCGCAGGGTGGTGAAGGTGCCGTTGCTCCGGGCGGCGGCGCGCAGCTCGGACTCGTCCGCGCGGCGGGCGATGAGGGATTGCAGGGTCTCGTCGATCAACAGGACTTCGTACACTCCGGTTCGGCCGCGATAACCGGTATGGCGGCAGCGATAACATCCCTGCTCGCGCACGTACCGGGCGTTGGCGTTCGGCGAAAGCCCCCAGAATTCGAGGGCCTGGGCGGGCGGCGTCCAGGCTTCGGCGCAGGTCGCGCAGACGCGGCGAACCAGGCGTTGGGCGATGACACAGGTGAGCACCGACGCGATGAGAAAGGCTTCGATTCCCATGTCGATCAGGCGGGTGATCGTGCCGATGGCGTTGTTGGTGTGCACCGTGCTGAGGACCAGGTGACCGGTGAGCGCGGCCTGAATGGCGATGGTTGCGGTTTCGGAGTCGCGGATCTCACCCACCATCACGATGTCCGGATCCTGGCGCAGCATGGCGCGCAGGCTGCTGGCGAAGGTCATGCCGGCGCGCGTATTCAGTTCCACCTGACGAATGCGGGCGATGCGGTATTCCACCGGATCCTCGACGGTGATGATATTCACGTCGGGCCGGTTCAGCATCGAAAGGACCGAATACAGAGTGGTGGTTTTCCCACTTCCGGTGGGGCCGGTATTGAGGATCATGCCGTGCGGCCGTTCGATGGCCTGGTTGATCTTTTTGACATTATCCTCGCCCATGCCGAGCTGTTCGAGCTTGAAGACCAGGGCGTTCATATCGAGGAGCCGCAGAACGATATTCTCCCCGTAAATGGTCGGGATCGCGGAAACGCGCACATTGATCTCGCGGCCGCCCAGTCTCGCGGTGAAACGACCGTCCTGGGGGATGCGGGTCACGGCGATGTCCATACGCCCGAGGATTTTCAAACGGGACACCACGGAAAGCAGCATGGACTTCGGAATCGGAGGCAAATCCTTGAGACTGCCGTCCACCCTGAGCCGCACCTGGACGTGGGTTTTTTCGGGAGCGATGTGCACGTCGCTGGCGCCCTCGCGCACCGCGCGGGTGATGATCCAGTTGACGCTGCGCACGGCGGTCGAACCCTCCGCCATATCCATCAGGGCGCGGACCTGGGCTTCCTCGCTGACATCCCCCTCGTCGGCCGATTCGGCGCCGTAGTCGACCTCCTCGATATCGGCGGCGAGCGAACCGAGCCCGGAGGCCAGTCCGTAGAGGTTGCCCATGAGCTCGTTGTATTCGGCCTCGGTGCAGATGACCGGCTCGACCTCCATTTTGACATGGCGCTGCACGGCGTCCATGGCCACCACGTCGGTGGGATCGGGCATGGCGACGATCAACAGGGGTCCGGTTTTCTGCAGGGGGACCACCCTGAATTTTCCCGCCATGGAGGCGGGCAGCAATCCACCCAACTCCGGGTCCGCCGGGTAAAGGTCGGGGTCGAAGCGCTGGATATGCAGGTGGGAGCTGAGAACATTGACCATGTCGTTCTCGGCCACCAGGCCCTCGCGCAGAAGGAATTCCTGCACCTTCATGCCGGCCGGCCGCGATGCGTTCTGCACGCGGTTGAGCTGCTCCGTGGAGAGGAGCCCCTCGATCACCAGCATCTCTTCCAGGTTTCGGCTCATGATTCGGAATCCTCGACGTCCGGCCCGGCCCCGTTGGCGTTATTGGACGGCGGGACAATGCGAGGAGTGATAAAAATAAGGGTGTCGTTAAGCGCGGTGCGGGTGGTGCTGTTGCGGAAGAAAAAGCCCAGTCCCGGGATGTCCTTCAGAATCGGGATTCCGGTTTCGGTTTCACTGCGCGTTTCCGAGGAGAGTCCACCGATCACCGTGGTCTGCCCGTCGGCCAGGTAGAGGGTGGTGAGGGCCGAGCGGGTGATGATGGGAACCTGCAAGGTACCTTCGATGATCACCGCCTGCGCGTCGTCGAATTCGTCCTTGGTGGTGTCGATGACCAGCTTGACCCAGTTCTCGTCGATCACCTGAGGGGTGACCTCGAGGCGCAGCACCGCCCGTTTGAATTCGATTTGCGGGAAGGCGGCCAGGCCGGTGCCGACCGCGGAGACAAAGGGCCGTTCTTCGCCGCTCTCGATAATGGCCGTCTGCCGGTCCAGGGTGGTGATGGAGGGTGTGGACACGATATTGAGCAGGCCGTCTCTCTGCATGGCGGACAGTTGGGCCTGCAGGACTTCGCTCTGATTGATGCGCTGGACGCCGGCGATAAACCCGGCATCCTGAGGATCGAAACCGGCGGGGAAATTTGAATTGAAGCCGTCCGCCTGGGGGGTGGTTCCCCACAGCAAACGCCCGTCCCGGGCGCTGTGGAAGGCGCCCCACTGGAATCCCAGTTCCCGGGCGATATCGCTGCTGGCCTGGACGATGTTGGCTTCGATCAGGATTTGGTGGGTGGGCTGATCCATGCCCTGAATCAGGCCGCGGACCCGTTCGATGTCGGCGGGCACCGCGTGAACGATCAGCAGATTGCTGTCGGAGTCGGCTTTGATGACGAAGCGGTTCTGCCTTTGCCCGTTGGCGGACGCCGTCTCTACGGTTTCAGCGCCGCCCGGGCGGCGCGCCACACCCTGAAGCGAGTCACGGATTGAATCGGCGAGTCTTTCCGGGTCGGCGTAGCGGACGCGGAAGGTCTCGACCGTGGTCGGTTCGGAGCCCGACCGCAATTCGGCGGCCAGCAGTTGCTCGTGCAGCGCCCGTTCCATGGCGATCCTGCGTTCGATGTCTTCCCGCGAGAGAATGCGCAGCAGATCCTCTTCCAGTTCGTAGTGGAGTCCGTGAGCCTCGATCAGCGCCAGGAAAATTCGATCCCAGCGGGTTTCCCGGCGCAGACTGACAAGAACCGGACCGGTGACCCGTTCGCCGATGAGCACGTTTAAGTCGGCGGCGTCGGCCAGGGCGCGCAGCAGCACGGCGACATCCATTTCATGGGTCAGCACCAGATCGGTCACCGAGATCGTCGGCAGATCCGGCCTGGCGACGGTATCGACGGCGACGGCGTCGGCTTCGGACGGCGGTGTCCGGTAAAAATCGCGCATTTCCGGAAGCGGCAACATGGGAGGGGCGGATTGACCCGACTCGGCCGCGACCTGGCGCCACTCCTGAAAATTCTCGTCGTCCTGGGCCATGCGCGGCGGACTGGTCGATTTGCAGCCTGCCAGGAAGAGGCCGGCGACGACCAGGATGCCGATCCCCGGCGCGAGCCGGCCGGTGAAGGGGCGATAAGAATCCCGGGGTGAAAAACTGTTTTTTGAAGTATTCATCTAAATCCTGAGCTGGCGGAGTTTTGTCCCAAAGGAACCCGCACCGGGTCGGATGCCCCGCGACGCAGGAGCTCCACCTGTTGCGGGTGAATCTCAATCACGAGGAATTCGCCTCCCTGGACGGATTCACCGGCCCGATAATCGCGTCCGTTGATGATGGCGATGGGCCGGGGTCCGGTATTGATAAAGCCGGTGTACGCGGGCAATGGAATCTCGGCGAAGATTTCATTATTGGCCGGCGACCTGAGCGGCTGCGGACGCAGGGGATCGCGCAGCCACTGGGTGGTGGCGGTTGCCAGCGCGTATTCCTCGCGTTGGGTCAGTTCTCCCTGGCGCAGGTTTTCCTGCACCTCCGCGATCAACTCGCTGTAATCCCTCTGCTCGGTCTGGGCGGCACGGGTTTCGGAGGCGGACGAGGTCAAAGCGAAATGCAACCCGCCTCCCAGGGCGGCGGCCGCGGTTAATCCAAGAATGATTTTTTCTCTGGTGGTCATCGTATTGCCAGCCAAACGGAAAGGTTGATCTCCTGCCCGGACTCCACGACGTCGATCCCCAGGGTTTCGATGGATTCGACGAAGGGCATTTGATTGAGCCGGTTCATCAAGGCGTTAAAGGTTTGGAATTCACCGCGCATCCGCGTGTCGACGCGCAACATCTCGCGTCCGTCCCGCAACGACCGCACTTGCGGGGTGGCGGAGATCAGCGCCAATCCGGAGGTGCGCGCAAGGGCTTCGAAAAGGTAGGGCAGGGCGGCGAGGTCGTCGATTTCCAGGGGTGTCCGCTCGGCAACGTGAATTCCGTTGGGCAGCGTTCGCGCTCTGCGCTCCTGCAGTGACAAAAAGAGCGGGCGCAACGCTTGCTGACGTTGCAGGTCGGTTTGCAGGCGTTCGATCTCCTCCCTCGTGTCGCTGATCTCCTGGGCCGAGGGAATGACGCCGATGACGACAATGGCCAGGAGAGCGACGCCGGCGGCGATCGGCATCAGAAAAGTCCAACGCGGGGTGCTCCTGGGGCTGGCTTCGAGGATTTTCATCGGCTGTCGGCGTCGGCGGTTCCGTTTTGGGTTTCCATCTTCAACGTGAAGGCCAGGTGTAGCCCATCCACGCTTTCGACCAGATCGGTCCGGTCCACTTCCACCTGTCGAATCAGGGGGGACTGGTCCAGGCGGGCGACGTAGATGGTCAAGAGGGTTTCCAGCGCGGTGCGTTCTCCGTCGACCACGCCCTCCAGCCGCAGGGTGCGCCCGTTGCGGGCCGCGGTTCGAATCGGGCTTCCCATATCGGCGAAAATATGCAGCAGCGCGATATGTTCGGGGGTTAACCCCGTGACCTCCGAAAGGAGGGCCAGCCCCTCGTAACGTTTGTGCGCCGAGCGAAGCAAGGCGCTTCTTGTCCGGTGAAAGTCCGGACGTTGTAAAACCTAACCAGTAACAACTACCGAGTGTTGCGTGTATGTCAGCTAAGCCATTGAATTGCGTGGACCGCGCTTA
>JBJHCF010000071.1:0-14266 GCA_050506795.1 Opitutia bacterium | reverse complement strand
AGGTAAAGCCGTAGCGCCATGCTTCAGCTGGCGACTGGTCCGGACGTAAAGGGACGCCTCCTCCGGAACCGGCGTCCGGCTGAAAGCACGGACCTACGGGGAGGAGCAGTTAAGCCGTAGCGCCATGCTTCAGCCGGCGACTGGTTTATGCTTTGCCGCCGCGGCGGTAAGCCTGTCGCAGGGCTTCGGCCAGTTCATCGGAGTAATTGGCGATGCCGGGGGAGGCGGAATTGGCGACGGCGTGGGGAATGGCTTCATCGGCCGCCTCTGCAAGGGAAAGTCCGAGGTTGAAATGGGAGTGCAGCAGGACGGCGAGAAAGACGTCACCGGAGCCCACCGGCGAGATTACCTCCACTGCCGGCGGCGTTTTTTCCCAGTAGCCGTTGGTGTCCAGCCCCTTTATCTTGTGGGGGCCGTTGGTGACGATCCAGGCCCGCGGCGGGAGGCCAGCGCCTTCAAGCGCGGCCACGTCGGCCGGGACTCCGGCGTTGGTCAGTTGGCTGAACTCCCGGCCGTTGACCTTGATCAGGGCGACCGGTTTCTGGGTCAACCAGGCGAGGGGAGGTCCGTACGTGTCGACCGCGACGACCAGCCGGTCAAATACGCTGTCAAGGGCTTCACGGAGCGGATCGAAAATCGCCTGGTCCCAGCCTGGAATACTGCCGCAAATGGTCAGAATATCACCGTCTGGGAGGCTGGACAAGTACTGGCAACAGGCTTTGACGGCGTCCTCGTCGAGCGGCTGATCGATGCCGAGAAAACAGGTCTCCGGCACAGACGGGGAGCGCACCGTCAATCCGGTCCGGGTTTCGTGCGACGCGGCGAATGGTTGGACCGCGAATCCGAGTTCCTTCAGCCAGGCGAGGCACTGATCGCCCACCGCGCCTCCCGGGAAGCAGATGGCTTCATTTTCGGCGCCCAGCCGATTGAGCATCTTGCTGACATTGATTCCCTTGCCGCCGACCTGCACGGTTGCGTGGGTGGCGCGGGCGGTGCGGCCCGGTTCCCAGGATTCCAGGAAAAACGTGGTTTCCCAAAGCAGATTGGCGGTGAAGGTATGGATACGCCGGGACATGGATTGGTTTTTGGATTTTGGATCTCGGATATTGAGTGAGCCCGGAAATCTCGATTCCGTGTGGCAGCTACATTGTCCCGGGAGCTAACTTGAGGGACATGGACTCGGGACGCCTCGGTGCCGAGGAGCCTATTGGACAATCGCAGCAGCGACCCAAATGGGAAGCTGCTGCGGTTGCTCATTTCAACATCTGGTCGACGCTGTAACGTCCGGGGCCGATGAAGATCAGGCTGAGGAAGACGATGCCCATCTTGAGGGCGTGGGAAGTGGTGCCCCAATCGTCTTCCCAGAGAAAGAGGTGCGTTGCGGCTGCGAAAACCATGGTCACGGTGAGAAGGACCAGGGCGGGGCGGGTCAGGAAGCCGACCAGCAGCAGCAGGGCGCCGACCGATTCGGCGAACGCGGCGAGGAATCCCCACACCACCGGCAGAAAATTGATCCCGACAAGGCTCATGCTCTCGCCGAGGAACTCCCATCGCTCGGGGCCGGCCAGGAGCTTGGGGCCGCCGTGCAGGATGATAAACGTGGCGCCGATGCCGACACGCAGGATCAGGAGACCGAAATCGCGGAATTTATCGAGGGAATTGAAGGCGAGTTTCATAACGGGTTGGCGTTGAAGAATTGAAAGACTGGATTGATCCGACGTTGATACACCAAATGAGGAAGGAAAGCAAAACCTAATTTAGTCCTTAGCGGTCAGGTATTTGGACTTGGCCAGGCGCCAGGCAGTGACAAAAAACGCGGTCAACGGTATCGCCAGGATCATCCCGAGTATGCCCCCGAGGGCGATTCCCCAGAAAAAGATGGCAATGATGATGGTTACCGGGTGCAGACCGGTGCGGTCGCCCATAATCTTTGGCGTAAGCACGGTGCTCTCCAGGGTCTGCACCGCGGCGAATATGAGCGTGATGATTAGCATGAGTTCCCAGCCGCCGCCGGGCTGGAAATACGCGGTCGGCAGAGTTACCGCCAGGCCGATAATGACGCCGAGATAGGGGACGATATTGAGCAGGCCCAGGAAAAGGCCCAGGGGGATGCTGAGTTTGAGTCCGGCGATGGTGAACCCGGTGGCGAGTAGCACGCCCATGATCAGCGCGATCACCAACTGGCCCCGGAAAAAGGAGACCACGATGGCGATAAATTCACGGACCAGGAAAACCACGTCTTCGCGGGTTTCCTTTTGCAAAAAGGGCAGGTGCTCTCCCAGGTTTTCCGTGGGTTCCTGCCGTGATTTCAGGAAAAAAAACAGGTAAACCGGTATGATCGCCATTCCGACCGCCATGGCGAAAACCGCCACCAGAGTTTCGCCGGCCCGCAGTAAAGCCGGGAGGGCGGCAACCAAGCCTTCGCGCAGTTGCTCGGAAAACTCGATCGTCAATTCGCGGAGGCGCTCCGACTCCAGGGGGTCCTCCAGTAAGTGCGCCCATTGCGGAAAGGTGGCACGGAGGCTGTTCAGCGCCCGTTCCAGCAGGTCGGGCGCGATCTCCAGAAAATCCCCGATTTGCCGGAACGCGATCGGTATCAGGAAGGAGAGGGAACTCAAAAGGATCACCAACACCAGGCCGTACAAGGACAGCACCGCCGCCACCGGACTCAGGCGGAGTCGATTCTCCATGGCGCGAACCACCGGGCGCAGCATCAGGGCGAGAATGCCGGCGATGGCCAGCGGCCAGAGCAGACTCGAGAACGCCGCAACCAAGTGCGCCAGAATCACGATCAACAGTGCCAGCAGCCCGGCCGCGGCGAACAGACAAATGAATGAAAGGGTGAATCCGATCAGCTTTTTCTGCCCGGAAGTCAGAAGCGGAGGGGAATTTGCATCCATGCGAAGTACGATTAATCCTCGTCGTCGCCGATGCCAAGCTCCATACGCACGTCCGGGCGCTCCTCCAGTTCGGCCTGAAATTCGTCCACACTGAAATCGGCCACCACAAAGTCGCCGTATTCAAAAGTCGGAGTCATGGTCTGTTCGCTGACCTCGATCATTCGTTTCATGTTGCCGTTGCTGGCTCCCACGTCGCGAATGTCCAACTCGACTCCGTGTTGGTCGAAAAAGGATTTAGCCTGGCGGCACCACGGACAGCCCCGTTTGATATAAAGTATTGGTATCGTCTTCATGCCGTTGGATAGTATTTAAACCGGATATCCCGGGAAGGCAAGTCCGAACACGCTCCGGGAGAACCGTTTGATTTTGACATTGCCGTTTGCCATGGCGGGCCAATCATCGTCGTTCTTATGGCCAACGAGCGACAAGCGACCTGGGGAGGGAGATTTTCGGAAGCGCCGGCGGAGTTGATGCTTCGTTTTGGAGAGTCGGTTTCCTTTGATCGCCGGCTGGCGACTTATGACCTGCGGGTCAATAAGGCCCATTCGGCCATGCTGCACCGGATTGGTGTTTTGACCGAAGAGGAACGCGATGCCATCCACCAGGGGCTCGACCGGGTGGCCCGGAAGATTGAGGCCGGTGAAATGGAGTGGGACATTGGGTTTGAGGATGTCCACATGAACGTGGAGCAAGCATTGACACGGGAGGTCCCCGCCGCCGCCAAACTGCACACCGCACGCAGTCGCAATGACCAGATCGCGACCGACATGCGGCTCTATTTCAAGGATGCCTGCCGGGAGATCGAGGGGCGTCTTGACGCGCTCCTGCGGGTGCTGGTCGATCTTGCCGAACGGACTCGCGAGGTCTTTGTTCCGGGCTACACCCACCTGCAGCGGGCGCAGCCGGTCCTGATGGCCCACCACTGGCTCGCGTACGCGGAGATGTTCGATCGCGATCGCAATCGAATTCGCGCCGTGGCGGACGCGGCCAATATCTGCCCTCTGGGGTCGGGCGCCTTGGCGGGATCGACCCTGCCCCTGGACCGGGAGTTTGTGGCGGAATACCTGGGATTCGTGGATGAAACCGGTCGCCCGCGTGTCACCGCCAACAGCATGGACGCCATCGCCGATCGGGACCTTTTCCTGGACTTCGCCCAGGCCTGCGCGGTGTGCGGGACTCATTTTTCCCGGGTGGCCGAGGACATGATCCTTTGGAGCAGCCGGGAGTTCGGCTTCATCGAGTTGCCCGACGCCTTCTGCACCGGTTCCAGCCTGATGCCGCAAAAGAAAAATCCGGACGCCATGGAGCTCTTGCGCGGCAAAGCCGCCCGTCTCCAGGGCAACCTGCAGACCTTGTTTACCCTGGTGAAGGGTTTGCCGTTGACCTACAACCGGGACTTGCAGGAGGACAAACCGCCGGTTTTCGACAGCGCCGATCAGACCCTGATCTGCCTGGAGGTGCTCACCCGCACGCTGGCGGGTTCCGAGGTCCGGGAGTCCGCTTGCCGGCGCGCTGCGGAGGATCCGCTTCTTCTGGTCACCGACGTGGTGGATTACCTGGTGCGCAAGGGTGTGCCCTTCCGGGAGGCCCATCATCTGGCCGGCGGCCTGGTGCGGCTGGCGGAGGAAAACGACGTGCCGGTCGACCGTTTGCCTTTTGAAAAGGTCAAGGTGCTGCACCCGGCTTTCGATGCGGACTGGACGGAGGTGTTCGATCTCGAACGCGCCAGCGCCGGACGCACCGGCACAGGCATGCCCGGCCGCCGGCCGGTGGACGCCGCGTTGAGCGCGTGGCGGGAGCGTCTCAGATGAATCGCAAAGACCATTAGCAGCCTGTCGGACTTAGGCCGTAGCCCAAGTCCGACAGGCTGCATTGCCAATGCCACTCGATTCGGATTGATGGATCCGGTTCGGCTGGTGTTCTGGTGGATGGTGGGTCTGTATTCGGAAATGACGTTGGAGTAATTATGGCGGAAGCGAATTCAGAAAAGGATGCCGGCAGTGGATCGAACTCGTCCCTGCGCCCGTTCCGGGCGGGGTTGGTGTTTTCGTTTTTTAACGCCATTACCTGGCAGGTGGCTCTGGGCACGCCTCTGGTTCTGCTGGCGGAACGGCTGGGAGCGTCCGCTTTCCAGGTGGGGGTCTTGTATTCGTTCGTGTTTCTCATGACCCCGGTGCAGGTGCTTTCGACCGCGTTCCTGCCGCGGTTCGGTTTCAAGCGTGTCATGCTGGCCGGCTGGGGGCTGCGCAGCCTTTTCCTGGTTCCGCCCATCCTGCTCGCGCTGACCGACCTGAATGATCCGCAGACCTGGAAGGTCAATGTGCTGATCGCCACGATGTTCCTTTTCTGCCTGATGCGGGCGGTGGGCAATGCCGCCTTCATCCCGTGGCTTTATGCCATCCTGCCGGAAAACGCCAGGGGAAGGTACTTTGCCAACGACCAGATCTTTTCCGGCATCGCGGGGCTCTTGACCCTGTTGACCGCATCGTTGCTATTTTACCTTTTACGCGATTCGGAAGCGTTCTTCTGGCAGTTCACTATGGCGTTCGCCGGCGCCTTGCTCTGTTGGTGGGCCCTGAGCCGGCTGGCGGATGGACCGCGGCCGAATACCATCAGTTTGCGAAGGATTGTTCGCGACACTCCCGGGTTCTGTACCCGACCCGGACGATTCCGACAGTTTCTTCTGGTGAGCGTCGTTTTCGCCGTATGTTCGGCGCCCATTCCTCCCTTCTGCGCCTACTATCTGAAGTCCATGACTCCACTCGAGCCGGCTCAGATCATTCTGTTCACCATGGTTCAGTTCTCCGGCGCCATCGTCTGTGCCCTGGTGTTGCGCGGCATCGTTGATAGGTTCGGGGCACGTCCGTTTTTGCGCCTGGCGGTGATCTTTTATGCGTTGGTCGCGCTGCTGTGGTTCCTTTTCCTGAGCATGGAGGTGACCTGGGTCTGGCCGCTGGTGGTGACCTATTTTTTGCTCGGCGTGGGAGCCGCTGCCTGGATGAACGGGAGTCTTAACTACCTTCCCACGGTGATGAACGAGGATGACCGTCCGTTGATGGTTTCCATCTTCGGCGCCGTAACCGCGTTGGTGGGAGGTGTCTCACCCATCGTGTGGGGCGGATTCCTGCGGGCGGGGGACGATGGCATTGGCGTGAATCCGGTGGCTTTCCAGGTATTCTTCGCCTTTACCGTGGTCGTGCAGATATTCCTTTTCTTTCGTTTGTCGCGGTTGCGCCAGTCGGGAGTGGACGAAGGTCCGATCCTGTTGGGCAGCGGCGCGGCGTTGCGGCCGACACGAGCCTTCTCCTTTCTGATCAATCTGGTGTCACCCGGAAACTCCGATCGGGAAGCGCGCGATGTGAAAAAATGAAGGGCGACGCCGGGGCGCAAATGCCTGGTCGTGGAATTGTTTGGCCAAAGCGCCCTCCTTATGTCAGGTATTAGAGAGACGGTTTCTTATGGCTCTTTTGGAATTAGAATTGTAGCTTATTCGAGGTGACCCCAATATCCGCTCAACGTTATGAACGTGAAAAAGATTATCGCATTGGTTCTGGGTATCGGGCTATTTTTTGTGCCCTTCATCGTCGAGCTGGAAGGCTTGTCGCTGATGGGGCACATGACACTGGGAATTTTCCTCCTGGCTGCCGTTTTCTGGATACTGGAGCCCATTCCCATCTACGCCACCTCGCTGGTGGTGATCTTTCTGCAAATTGTGTTCCTCAGCATCCAGGGACCGGTGTTCCAGATGAACGAGGTCCCGTCCACGGCGCCCGAGGCGGTGGAGGCGGAAGTGTGGCGAATTCCGGCCGAGGTGCTGACGGAGGAGGATGCGGTCCTGGTATTGAGCGATCGCAACCGGGTAAACGAGTTGAGCGTTTCCGTTTTACAACATGAGAATGGAACAGTCCTGATCGGTTCGCCCGATCTGGCGGCGGATTCCCGGTTGGTTACCGACGCGGATCATTGGCTGCTCGATTTTCATCCGCCGAGTTACACGGTGTACCTGAACGCCCTGGCGAATCCGATTATCATTTTGTTTTTGGGCGGCTTCGTCCTGGCCAGCGCGGCGGTGAAATACCGTCTGGACCGCAACCTGACGCGGGTCATCCTGCGGCCCTTCGGCACCCGGCCGGCAATGGTGTTGATGGGTTTGATGTTGGTGACGGCGACCTTGTCCGCTTTCATGAGCAATACCGCGACGGCGGCCATGATGATGACGGTGATCATTCCCATCGTCACCCAACTTGATCCGGACGACCGCTTTCGAATCGGATTGGCGCTTTGTATTCCTTTCGCCGCCAATGTCGGCGGCATTGCCACCCCGATCGGAACTCCGCCCAACGCCATTGTTATCGGAGCGCTCAACGCCAACGGGATTTCCATCAACTTCGGTACCTGGATGGCTATGGCAGTACCGCTGGTTGTCGTACTGCTTTTGTTCGTCTGGTGGCTGCTGCTGAAAGTTTATCCCACCCGCCAGGAAAGGATAAAACTGGAATTGAGCGGGAAGTTCAATATGTCGCCCAAGGCGATTATCCTCTACGTGGTGTTCGGACTGACCGTTTTTCTCTGGGTGACCGAGGCTTGGCATGGCTTGTCCAGCAGTGTGGTGGCGTTTCTCCCGATCGCCGCCCTGACCGCGTTCCAGGTCATTGAAAAAGATGAAATCCGCAATCTTTCCTGGGAGGTGCTCTGGCTCATGGCCGGCGGTATCGCTCTCGGCGTGGCCATGCAGCAAACCGGACTGGCGGAGTACTTGATCGGGCTGATTCGCTGGGAGGTGATGGGGGCCTTTGTGGTGATCGTGGTCTTCGGTTTTGTTGCAGCGGGGCTTTCTAACTTCATCTCCAACACAGTCGCGGCCAGTCTGCTGGTCCCGCTGGCGGTCACGCTGGGAGCCAGCGGAATACTGGCGGAAGGGGTCTCCATGGAGATCAACGCCATTATTATCGCGGTGGGCGCAAGCCTGGGGATGGCTTTGCCCATATCCACACCGCCCAACGCCATAGCTATGAGTTCCGGCATGCTCCGCACTCCGGACATGGCCAGGATGGGTATCGTGATCGGAATTGTGGGCCTGGTAATTGCGGTGACGCTTTCCCAGGTGCTTTGGCCTTTGCTTGGGTTGTGAGCGGCCGGCCGAACAATTGCAGGAGTTTATGTTAAATTGAATGGAAAGCGAGAATCATGGAAAAGATCTATCTACTTTGTGTTGATGATGAGGCCGACGTGCTGCGAGCGGTAACCCGCGACCTGGCCGAACTGGAAGACGGGTTCCCCATCGAGACGGCGGAATCGGCGGCGGACGCGGAACGAATGATCTCCGGTATTTTGGAGAATGGGCACCGGCTGGGGCTGGTGTTCTGCGATCATGTCATGCCGGGCAAAAACGGAGTGGAGTTCCTGATCGAACTGCGCGACCGGCCCGGGATGGAGAAAACGCGCAAGGTTCTCTTCACCGGACAGGCCGGACATGAGGATACGGTCGACGCGATAAATCGTGCGGGAATAACCCACTATGTGTCCAAGCCGTGGAAAAAGGAGGCCCTGCTGGAGGTGGCGCGAAAGGAATTGACCGAATACGTCATGGAGTGCAAACTCGATCCTTTGGCCTACATGAAGTACCTCGATACCCAGCGGCTGGCCGAATATGTGCGCGTGCGAAACAGGGTCGACACCGGACAGTAGCTTGCCCGAGCCTCCGGGTCGCTCCGAGGAGCGCCTGGCGGCGCTTTCGGAGGTTCGGCGACTGGTCGAGGCGTCGCCGCACCTTCGGAACTGTATCCGTTCCTTTACTACCGGGACCGCCCTCCTGAAGCAGGGGGGCTCCCGGAAAGAGATCTTTTGCCTTTTGGAAGGCGAGGTCACCCAGTATAAGCGGGCGGCCAATGGAAAACGCATTGCCGTCGATTCGGTCCGGGAGGGTGATCTGGTGGGTCTGTTGTCGTACTGCACGGGCAACCCCAATTTTACTGATGCGGTGGCGGCGCGGCCGGTCAAAGCCCTGGCCATGGAGTACGAACTTTTCGGATCCCTGGCGCAGTCGGCTCCCGCTCTGTACGAGCGGCTGCAGACTCTGATTCGGGACAATCTCACCCAGCGTTATCGGCGAATGGTGGAACTCCATCTTGAGGTAGCCACGGTCAACGCTGAGCTGGAACGAGAACGGGATGCCCTGCGACGCACCGTTCACGAGTTGGAGGCCACCCGCAGCCGCCTCGCCCACCAGGAGAAAATGGCGGTATTGGGTCGTCTGGTGGCGGGCCTGGCTCATGAGATCAATAATCCGGCAGCCGCGGTGCTGCGATCGGTCGATTACTTGAAGGATGCGTTCGAAGAAGTGCTCAGGGGCATCTTCGAGGGCGACGAGGGGGAATCGGCCCGGCACTTCTGGACGGCCGGAATGTGTGCCGACCTTCCGGATACGGCCACCCAGCGTGAACGTCTGGATGCCCTGACGAAAAAGCATCCCCGCTTGCCGCGGTCGCTCCTGCGACGTCTGGCGGGGCTTCCACCTGAGATTCTCGCCTTGGCGCCCGATCTGTCGCCCGAGACCCTTGGACGTTTGTTGCCCGTGTTTGAATCGGGTCTTAACCTGCAGACCATTGAGGTTTCTTCCGAGCGGATTCAGAACCTGGTGGTTAACTTGAAAAAATACGCCCGGCCGGGAAGTGACGGTGAAAATGAAATCGATCTGCGGGAAGGGATTCGGGAAACGTTGCTGATTCTCCGGAGCGCGTTGAAACCGTTTCAAGTCGAACTCGATCTTCCCGAGATTCCCATGGTAAAGGGGGATTCAGGGAAACTGAACCAGGTGTGGACGAACCTGATCTACAACGCCTGTGAGGCAATGGGGCGGCACGGTACTCTGCGGGTGCGGTGTGGTCAGGCCGGCACCGGCCGGGTTTTTGTCGAAGTGGAGGACAACGGTCCTGGAATTCCGCCGGAGTTGAAAGAGAAGATCTTCGAACCGAACTTCACCACCAAACAGCAGGCCAACCACTTTGGGTTGGGGCTTGGATTGGGGATTTCCAGCGACATTGTGCGGGATCACGGGGGAGAGCTCACCGTGAGTGACGCGGCTGACCACGGGGCGATTTTTCGGGTCGAGCTGCCGGCGAGGTAGAAGTATTAACCCGAGTGCCATTCGGCTTAGCCCCCGGCATTCGCTCTAAATCGGATCGGACGTCGACGTTCTTTCGCGAGGGACCTCTATGGCCGTGGTTCTTTCCTCGCCGCGGCGAATATAGGTCATCGTCACCTCGGTCCCCGGGGAATGACGGCCGGCGGCATTGAGGAACTCGGCCGGTGTGCCCACGGGGGTTTCATTAACCATCGTGATCAGGTCTCCGACTTGTAAGTCACCCCGAGAGGCGTATTCGGAGATTTCGGAAATGAATACCCCGTCACGGTCCCCGATATCGAACTGGGCGCGACGCTGAGCCGACGCATACACGGCGGTCATGCCGAAGACGCGGACCACCTGATCGGCTTCCTCGGGGGGAACAAACTGAAAGTCCCGGGCCTCGTTGATGACTTTACCGGCGACTCGGATCGGAACGTCCAACCTGAGCGCCAGAGCCAGCGCATCACTGGGGCGACTGTCGATTCGCATAATGTCCTCTCCCCGCTTCATATGCACGGCGCCGAAATAGGTGTCGTCGCGCAGATCGTGCACCGCGATTTCTTCAATCTCGGTGCCTCCGGCACGGACGAGGGCCGCCATAAGGTCGTGGGTCATGGGACGCCGGGGTTCGATGCCGTGCATCGCCAGCGCGATCGCCTGGGCTTCGGCGACTCCGATCCAGATCGGGATGATCCGGCCCGAGTCCACGGCGCGCAGCAGCACCACGGGAGCGCCGGTCAGACGGTCCATGCCGATGGTGGAAATTTCCGCCGGGAAGAGCGCGGCATCGTCCAGACGAGAATCGTCGGAGATCGCGGTGAATGGGATGCCAAAGAATAATGTAAGGGCGGTTGCACCGATCACTCCCGCCTGTCGGTAGCGTCTCATGGTCGGCACCATGCCCCAGATTCCGCATAATCGCAAGAAGGGAGCGGATTTTTCTCTCCGGCGATCCCGTTTTTGTGCCGGGAGGGCCGTTGACTCGGAGGCGGGAATTGCCTTGGAATCGTGCCTTATGCGTTGCCGAATGGTGATTTTTGATTTCGACGGAACCCTGGCGGATTCCTTCGGCTGGTTTTCCCGGGTGTTCAATGAGGCGGCTGAGGCGCATGGGTTTCGCCGATTGGAGACTGTGGAGGTGGAGGAGATGCGGTATTGTGACACCAGGGAAATCATGCAACGGCTGAAGATACCCGCCCGCAGCTTGCCGTCCATGATGCGATTCTTCCGTTCACGTATGGAGCGGGATCGCGGGGAGATCGAACTTTTCGCGGGGGTGGGGGACCTGCTGCGCGACTTGGCGGATTCGGGCGTTACCCTGGCGGTGGTGACGTCGAACTCCCGCGCCAACGTGGAGGCGGTCCTGGGGCCCGAACTGACCGCCTTGATCCGGTATTTCTCCTGCGGCAGTTCTCTCTTCGGCAAACACACCAAGCTTCAATCCGTTCGCCGTCGTGCCCGGGTGGAACCGGAAAAAACGTTCTGCATCGGCGATGAACTCAGAGACCTCCAGGCGGCTCGCAAAGCCGGCCTCCCTTTCGGCGCGGTCGCCTGGGGATACGCGCATCGCGAAGTGCTGGAAGCACACGACCCGCATGCGCTTTTCACCACACCCGGAGAAATAGCCGAATGGGTGACTCCCGGTGTCTATCGACCAAGCCCGAGGGACTCCCGGGGCTAGTACTTAACAAACCGCTCCATGTCCGTGCCGTTGAGGTATTCTTCGATGTTGGTGTAGCCGGTGCCGTTGAGGTCTCCGGCGGAATCGAGGTGGGCGGAGGGGGCGATGCCGTGTTTGATCTGCCACCAGTCGGGGATGCCGTTGCGATTGGTGTCGACAGGCGCCAGGGCGGGACGGAGTTTCGGCAAACCGCCGACTTCGAAGTCTTCATCGATGAGGTGACCGGTGCGGTTTACGACTTCCTCGATAACCGATCGGTCGTACGAATCCCGCGGCCAGGCGCCCGCGTAGGCAAGAACATGCTCGTAGGCTTCGTCCGCGTTGAGCGTGTCCACCAGGCCGGCCTGGAATGGGTTAAGGCGCCGGTGCTCCTCTTCGGTGTAGCCCATGACCAGACTCCATTGATCCTCGGGTATCGTTCCGTCCATTCGGTTGGCCGACCAGTGTCCGACCGCGTACGGGGCGTCGTGATTGAAGGCGAAGAGAGCGGTGGTATTTGGGCCGGGCCGGTAGTCGTTGGCTATAAAGTTATAACGGGTAATCGATTCGTTGTCGTAGTTGTCCCCGGGGCGATTGCCGCCCCAATTATAAATCACATTGTTGCGAAAGTCGAACAGGGGACCGACCGGGTCATCGTCGCGGTGGACGTAATTGCCCGGACGGGGAGCGCGTGAGTTGCAGTGCGCCCAGAGGTTATTGAGATAACTGTAGTTCGAGCCCTGGGCGTAGTCCTGACGCCCAGGGCCGGCGCCCCGGACCAGGGAACCGAAACCGCGCCCTTCGGGGCGGCGCGCGGGGGTGACCAGCGGGTGAGTGATCAGGCTGCGTTGCACCGTTACCCGCCCGCTTTCGGTGACAGAGAGCACTTCCTCCATGGCCCAACTGGTGGAGACCTGGTCGATGATCACATTGTCGGCATACCGGACGTTGATTGCTTTGTCTCCGCGTCGCGAGGCGGAGCCGGGGCGGAAGCGGAGGTTGCGCAGAATCACATCCCGGGCGCCGAGGTGGGTGTGGGTCCCGGCGATGGCGACGCCGTCGCCGGGCGCGGTTTGTCCGGCAATGGTGAGGTGCGAAGAAACGATATTGAGGGTGTCCTCCAGGTAAATTGTGCCGGCCACCTCGAAAATGACGATCCGGGGGCCTTCCCCCTCGATCGCCTCCCGCAGGGAACCGGGTCCGTCATCATTCAAGTTGGTCACGCGGTGGATTTCCCCGCCGCGACCGCCGGCGGTCCACATCCCGAATCCGCGGGCTTCCGGGAACGCCGGAATCATCGGCTCGTCACTGCGCCATCCGCGGAGGGAAACGGTTCTGGTTCCCTCCAACACCGAGGCGTCGACCTGGTAGGTGTCCGCCATCGCGCGTTCGCGAAAAGCGGTACTCAGCCTTTGCATCATTCCGGGTATCAACTCGTCCTGGGGCGCGCGATGTCCGCGGCGCACTTCCGGACCGACCACCCGGTCGTCCTCCGGCGCGACGCGAAGAAGTGCTCTCCACAGAGCCTTTTGCAGGTGCGGGTAAACGTCCTCCGCGGTCAGTGCCGCCAGAAGGTGAGGCACCGCCCGCCGGGCTTCCGTTCCGGCCCGGTAAAGGCCCCGGGCTCCAATCAACCTGAGATTTTCGTCTCCGTCATCCAGAAGCGCCACGAACAGGGCGATACTGTGCTCGTCGAGGTAAGCGGTTTCCTCCAGGGCGCGGGCGGCGGCGCGGCGCAGGGTTGGGTCGCTTTCCCGGCGCGCCGTTTCCTGAAGCACGGCAATGAATTCGGGATCATCGTATCGGGCGGCCGCCAGAACGCGAATGGCGAATTCCCGAATCTCGGTCGCGAAGGGCTCCGCTGCCATGACTCGGAGACGCGGCGCGAGTTCGGGTTCGAGGGCCGTGCTTTCCACCAGAACCCGGCTGATTCGCCACCGTTCCTCCTTGGAAAGCGCCTCCAGTTGCTCAACCAAATCCAGGGCGAATTCACTCGCTTCCGGTCCCGCCCGGTCGAGGATACGGGTGGCGGCCAGACGGGCGTCGGCGGGCGCCTCGGCGCCGACCAGGATTTCAAGCGCGTAGGGCACCGCGTCGGCGATGGGTGCGTCTTCATTAACGATCGCCGCTTCCCGGGAGAAAATATCCTCGGCCATGGCCTGGGAAACAGGAAACAGAATCGCGGCGGTAAGGAGGGCGAAAAGTGGAGATTTCATGCTGGTTAAGGATACAGGGTGTTTTTGTCTCATAATACGAAGTATACTCCCGAATGGCACTATATATGGAGAAGAATGATTCCTTACGTGGAAAAGATGTGACTATTTTCCGATTTTCGATATCTGAGATGGGCTCCGAAGCCGTGATTTTCGGGATGTTGCGCCTCGGGAATTGCCTGTCTGAAGCACGGACCTACGGGTGGGGAGGTAAAGCCGTAGCGCCATGCTTTAGCTGGCGACCGGTCCGGACGTACAGGGACGCCTTCTCCGGAACCGGCGTCCGGCTGAAGCACGGACCTACGCGAGGGGGCCATTATCAAGTAGCGCCGTGCTTCAGCTGGCGACCGGTCCGGACGTACAGGGA
>JBJHCF010000070.1:0-14410 GCA_050506795.1 Opitutia bacterium | reverse complement strand
CCCGTCGCTTCAGCCATCAGTTTGCGACTCCAATGAGTGGCGTTTTCAGGCGTCTCCTCAAGAGTCTTCTTTATTATATTCGACTTCTTGCGATTCGAAATGCTTGGAAAGCGACCGGGCCGCGGTGCATCTTTCTCAATTCCCTCCATCCCAAACTCAGCGAATCTTTCCCTCCAGCGACCCGCTTTCTGGCGACTTATTCCTAAAACCTTGGCAATCTCAATATTCTCCCGTCCTTGATCCGACAGCAGAACAATCTTTGCACGCTCTACAAGTCGTACAGAAGCACTTCGACTCCGGCTTATGGCATCAAGCTTCCGGCGGGTGTCTTCGTCCAGTTTAATTTCTGTTGCACGTCTCATTCGTTACGGTCGGATTGAAGGAGGCGGACCGGCTATGAAGCGACAATTGGCCTTTAAAAACTCCCCCGTGCTTCTGGCCGGGGTTCTTTTGATCCTTGCAGGACTGCTCACCGGCTGCTTTAGCAGTAGCAGCCGGGACCGCGGCAACGATGGCTGCAGCCTGTTCCCGACGGATCGCTCGGAAGATCGGGGAGCGGAGGCCCCGGATTACTCTCCCCCCAACCCGCCAAACCAGACTCCGGTTGATCCGGTGCCATAAAGAGGGAAGAATTGCATTCAATCAATCTTCAGCGCCGACACGCAACAGCGCCCAGGTGTGCCAGGGCCGTCGGCCGAGCTGGTGTTTTTCCCCATCCAGTTCCGCCAGGGCTGTCACGCGCCACCAGTCTCCGGTGAAGTTGACTTCCCGATAGCCGGTGACCGAGAGAGCTGCGTCTTCAACAAGAAAAGCCGGCTCATCATCATGGGACCCGGTGTGGTTGTAGTTGAGCATGCCCAGAATTTCGGTCTGGCCGCCATTGAAGGTAGCGGACTTGATGCTTATGCCTTCGGTCTTCATGCCTAAGACCCAAAGCCTGCCTCCGTCGTTGCGGGTGTTAATGCGTGTGATCTCCGGACCTCGTTCCGTGTTCCACTGTCGCGCGAAAACGCTGGCGCCCTCTTCCATATATAAGTGGCCGACGCAATTGGTCATGTAGGCGGTAGCGCCAGGGCCAACAAGGGGAACGCCTCCAAAACTGTCAAACACCACCTGGCGCTCGGTGGTGTTGACCTTGACGGCAAACGCTTCCCACGGCGAGAAGACCTGAAGATGCTGAAAAATCACTGTTTGCGGAGCGTCCGGCTCGTCGTTCACAATAAAACTGTTCATGTTGTCGGGATAGTTGTCCGCGTCCACCGGATCGCCGCCGGGGCCGGAGAACAGGCGGACAAATCCGAAGCCCATGATACGCTCCACCGAGCCGTGCAGCCGCACATCATTGCGCATGAAGTACCAGTTGGGCTCGCCGCGATAACCGAGGAAATAGACGGTGCTGGCACCGCGTCGGGCTGCTTCATCGATAGCGGCCTGGATGGCTTCGGAGTCATCTTCGTTGTTGGTCGGATCAGCGCCGAAATCATTGACGCACACCCACTGGTCTGCGTCGCTCGGCCAGGGGATTTTTGGCTCGTCCCTCGGGGCAAGAAGCAGACCGACGGCTGGCGAATTCCCAAGAATGTGCGCGTCATGGGAGTAGTATTCACTGATATTGGCGTCACTAACGTCGCCCAAGGGCCCGTTCGAGACGAGAGCCTGGCTGTAGCCGGTGGTTTCGATTCGGGCGGCATAGAGATACCCATCCTCTAGCCGGATCGCCGGTCCGGTCGCCCCGTCCGGTCCTTCAAATCGGCAATCGACGAGCGTGAGCACGCCGCCTTCGCTGTCCACGGAAAGAGGTGAGCCCGTCACGCGCAGTGCTTCAACGGCAAGCATCTGACCGCGATGGCGCAGTCCGACTTCCCGGGCGTTGCGGACCGCAATTCGAGAGAGCGTCTGGCTGTTGATAATGTGTCCGGTGTTGACGCCAATGGCAAAGCCATCGATTTCCACGTCCTGAACAAGCAGGGGGCCGTTCTGATCGTTATTGCCCAGGTCCAGCCCGACAGCGCCGTTGCCGCGGATCAGCACGTGGCGCAAAACGCCGGTGTTGTTGGAGTAAAACTTGATGCCCACGGCGCCAGGGTTGTCGCCGGAATCGATTGTCAGGTTGACAATTGTTCGATCGAAAAAGTCGGCGTTCATACCGGCTCCATCGGGCCTCACGATCCCTCGGATCACTTCCATCGGCTGATCCGGGCGGGAAAATTTTTCAAGATTATCATCAAGCCTGATGATGGTGGTGTCGCGCTTTTGGCCATAAACCCACGGCCCCACGTGACTTCCCTCACGTCCATCCTGCCCGGGCCGGCGAAAAATCAACCGATCCGTGATACGATACGTCCCTTCCGGCAGGTAGACAAACCGAGTGTAGCGTCCTTCATCCGTAGCTGCCTCAAAAGCGCGCTGAAGCGCAGCCGTGTCATCTGTCTCGCCGTCCCCTGCGGCTCCGAAATCCCGCACATTGATCACCGCTCGTTCGTCATCGGGAAAAACAATTTCGTTCGCATGTGCAGCCGTGTTGATAAGACAAATAACCGTGACAGATACAGCGAGAATCAAATATTTTGCCGCACCGTCGTATCCGGCTGAAGGGTGAATTTCCGGCAGCAGGCGAGCGAGTTTGGTGAATTTATTGTTCATGAGTACAGTTGAGAATAACGACCAAGAATAGCCGGTCAAGTCGAGCTGACGGGAAACGGCCGGCGTTTCTCGAGTGCGGATAGGGGGAATGCCACGGTTAAGGCGGTTCATCGTTTGATGAAGCAAAAAAACACAACGGCAATTGGGCTCACACGGAGGCACAAAGTCACGGAGATTTTTTCAGGACCCACCTCCGTGAGCTCCGTGGCTCCGTGTGAGAACCTTCACAGTTTTAAAACCGGGCGTGATTTTTGGTAAACTTACGATAGTTGGACGACGCTCCTTCCGTCAACGGCCTTAACCGAGTGCCATTCCGGATAAGGGAAAAGGAGGCCGGGCGCGCTCGGCAAATGTCCTTGACTCAATCTCCGGGGCCGGAAAGCGTTTCTTCGGCTGCATGAAGTGAGGTGTTTATGGAGGGACCACGCGATTTCGAGTTCAGCGATAGGGCGGCAGCCGAGGCTCTGGACATGCCCTATGCGATGCCAATCGGATCTTCGAAACGTGGCCCAGAAGCAGTGATCCGAATTCAGCGATGCCTTGTCGGACAGACTCAACGTTCCGAGTTGCGACGCTGTCACGAATGGACCACAGAAAGGAGCGGAGATGAAATTGCCTTTTCCTTTTCGAGCACGTTGGTTGGCCCGAATAATTTCAGCTACCTGGGCGGCGGTGTTGCTCCTGCTGGCATGGTCTGACCTGGCGGCAAAAACCGAGGGAGACCACTTGTCGCTCCCGCAGGGATCTTCGGGCATTGCGGCCGCGTACCCAGGCGATGCCGGTTTGGAAGAGCATTCCTCCGTGGTTTTTGTCGAGCGCTTCGAAGGGACGCTCGATGAGATCCTGGAACGGTGGGAGAATGTGAGCAGGCGCGATATTCTCTCGCTGTCCGGCGATGTGCCTCCGGCAGCCTCCGGGGGAGCATCGCTGCAAATCACGCACACGGGTGGCGACGAGACCGGGGGACATCTCTACCGCCGACTATTGCCCGGATACGACAAACTCCACTGGCGGTTTTACGTCAAATTTGATTCAGGCATCGGCCCCCTCCATCATACTCCCCGGATCGGCGGGATTTATCCGTCGACTCCCTGGCCCCCCGGCGGAGCCGGCTCACGACCCGCGGGCGACGCCAACTTCCGCGCGGGTATCGGACCGCATTACGGTCCCGACAGCAGCTGGGATTACTATGTTTATTGGCAGGAAATGCGTGGCAGTCCGCCGGCGGGACGTACCTGGGGTAACAGTTTTATCCGTAACCCGGAACTTGAGTTTGAGAAGGACCGCTGGATCTGTGTCGAAGTCATGGTTCAACTGAACCGGCCCGGTGAAAGCGACGGTGAACTGGCGTTGTGGATCGACGGGAAGCCGGTCAGTCATCTCGGCCCCGGATTTCCCCGGGGCACCTGGATATGGGACAAGTTTCATCCCGGCCATCCCGGCCCCGGTGTGCGGTGGAACGAGGAACTGGGCGGCAGAGAAGAGATTCCGGGTGATCGCCCGTTCGAGGGTTTCCATTGGCGGACATCGGAGGAACTCAAGATCAACTTCATATGGATGCTCCTCTACATCACACAGGCCGATGAAGGGCATCGCAGCTGTGTGTGGTTCGACCATATTGTTGTCGCCGAAGAGTACATCGGACCGATCCGCAGCACGGAATGATGATGCTCGGGAAATTCGCTCCCGTTTCCCGCGGATTGGCGCCCGCTTAAGCAGGGCGCTACGTATATGGGAGTACCTCGTAGCTCCGTGCTTCAGCCGGAGAATTCATTGTGGGGGGCAGCCGTCCTAACGCCCCACAGGCGCCGGCTTAAGCAGGGCGCTACGTATATGGGAGTACCTCGTAGCTCCGTGCTTCAGCCGGAGAATTCATTGTGGGGGCAGCCGTCCTCACGCCCCACAGGCGCCCGCTTAAGCAGGGCGCTACGTATTTAGGAGGATTTTCTTTTTGTGAGCATTGGGTCTAATCCCCGGCCTGCGATTGCGGCCTCCTTTGACATCCGTCGCGGCCGGGTACCCTTGACAGGATTCCGGGAGCCGTGTAGCTTTTCCTCATTCCCCTGTGAGCAGGAATCTACGAGGTTGGGTAAGTGTTTTGCGGTCCGTTGTCTTTCGACGGATCCGGGGATTTCAGGTGCCTGTAGGAGTGCTCTCCTGTGTTTTGCTGATCCCATTGGGCCTGGAGGGGCGCGGCGGTCATTCGGTCGCGGATTGGAACAACGCGTTCGCGCGCGAAATGTTGCTCGAGTTGAGCGAAGTGCACGCCGACGAAAATTTCGCGTTTTCTCCCTTCAGTATCATCAGTGCTTTCGGCATGACTTACGCGGGAGCACGTGGAAACACGGCCGCTGAGATGGAGAGCGTTTTCCGGTTTCCGGGCCAGGAGGTGGCGCATCCCGCGCTGGCAAAGTGGGTGACGGTCGTGCAGGGCAAGGCGGAAGGCGAGGATACCGAGTTTCACGTGGCCAATCGGATCTGGGTACAGGAGAACTGGCCAGTGGAGGAGGATTTCCTGGACGTTCTAAACGAGCAGTACCACGCGCCGGCCGAGCCCGCGGATTTTATCACCCAGGCGGAGGCCGAACGCGAACGGATCAACGACTGGGTTTTCGAGCGGACACAGGAACGAATTCCGGACCTCTTTCCGGATGGTTCCATGAATCAGCACACGCGCTTTGTCCTCGCCAATGCGCTCTATTTTCGGGGCTTATGGGAACACAAATTTGCGGGCAGAACGGTGGAGGCGGATTTCCATGTGAACGATAACGAGACTATGCGGGTTGCCATGATGTTCGGTGATCGCCTGCCGGTGTCGCGCGTGGCCACCGATCTGGCGAAAGCGGTCGCACTCGCGGTGAAGGACGACCCTTATTCCATGATTGTTGTGCTTCCCAATGAGGGAACAAGTCTGGATGAAATTCTCGCGGCGGTTGTTGAGGGGGAGTTCCCTTTGGACGTCAACGAATACTCGCCGGCGGGAATGCACGTTTATCTGCCGCGTTTCCGAGTCGAGGCGGAGATCGACTTGAAGAAACGGCTCCAGGCATTGGGGGTGATTGATGCCTTCGATCCGCCGGCAGCGGATTTTTCCGGGATCTACACCGGGCCGCAGCCGGAGCTGCATTTACAGGGCGCCTACCACAAAACGTTTATCGAAGTCCACGAAACCGGCCTCGAAGCGGCCGCGGCGACGGGTGTGGTTGGCGGGTTCACCAGCGCTCCGCCGGTTTTCCGCGTCGACCGGCCTTTCCTGTTCTTCGTGACCGAGGACACCACCGGGACCATTCTGTTTGCCGGACAAGTCATTCGCCCGGAGGATCCCGGCCTCGGCATCGCCGGAAAGACCTCCGGATACGAAGACTGGAAGGAGCGGCATTTTGCCATCGAGGACCGCTCGAATCCCGACATCAGCGGACCGCAAGCGGATCCGCTTGGGGACGGAGTGAATAACGGCCTCAAATTCGCCCTCGGTATCGGTCCGATGGAATCGGCCCATGACAGTCTGCCCCGGCCTGTGTTCAAGGGGGGCGGCGAGGACGGAACCGTCGCCCTAAAGTTCGCGCGCGACCCGGAGGCGGAAGTCGACTTGGCACTTCAGTATTCCGTGAATCTTTCCGACTGGACGGACATTGCTTTTTCCATCGAAACGCTGGAAACCCTCCCCGGAAGCCGCGAGCGGGTCCAGGTAACGGGAGAACTACCCGAGAACTCCGGCAGAGCGATTTTTTTCCGCCTGCGCGCGACCCTGCCGGAGTAATCCATACGAACCGGGTAAAGCTTTGTTTGCCCACGAACCACACGAAAGGGGGAGAGAAGGGCATCGGACTGAGCGAACAACTGGGGCTTATTTTTCGTGTGGTTGGTCTGTTTCGTGGGCTATTGCGCTGAGAAAGGTACAGAGCGATCGGGAAGAGGTCAGATGACATGAAAGGAAAAATCCCAGGATCTGGGCTAAATTAGGGCGGTAAAAGACCTTAACTCCAAACCATCCTCCTTCGTCGGAGGCTTCGGCGGGACGCGAAGGATTTTCCATGATCGATCAGGATATTTTCGTAGGAATCGACATCGGTTCTCCATGGTTGACCAAACGTCTGGAGATTGGCCAGCCAGTAGCTCTGCGATTTCTATTGAGTCGAGACACCCTCGAGTTACCCGGCGTCAAAAGCCAATTCGGATCCGGATAAACCTATAATTGTCGTCAGGCAGAATTCGAGTGACGGTGACGTGTCGGATGTGATTGCTGTGAAACGAAGGTAAATCGGTCCAATTTATCAGATCCTTCGACACTTCAGGATAGAAAACCATACGTGTCTGATCGACGAAGACTTTTATCTCGACTTCATGACCGTTGAATTGGAACTGTGGCATCCGTTCCGGGTTCCTTTCCCCCACTGGAATCCCAAACGCGAATTTGGCCAAAAATGGCAAACCATCAATGTCCTGAGTTTGGGGATCACTCGTGGGTGAAACTTCTTGCGCCTTGAGCCAGTCTTCAAAGGGCCCGAATGTTCGGGCCTCAAGCCATGGAGAAAGGCGCTTCGCTGTGACAGGGGAAGGGCTTCAAGTTGATTAGCGACTGCCCGTTTCTGGCTTTTTAGGTTCTAAAGAAGAGCAGCCGCCGTTTAGCTTAAGTGGCGGGGTACCGGAGCGACCTGATGTACAAACCGCAGCCGCCAAGCCCTCCTGTTAAAGGCGAAGTGCCGGAGACCTTGACAGATCTGTTCGCTTTTCTAACTCTCTTTCAGGCCGGTTTTTATCATATAAAGAAAACAGCATGATTTTGTCACGAATGAGTACTCTCGCCGGCGCCTTCCTCGCGGCGGCGGTCCTTTGCTCTGCGGTCCAGTGTGACGGGGCCAAGCCTTACTTCGAGCTGGACAACATTTACGAGGGGTCGCGTTTCCCAAATGTTGTGGTGACGACTGAGGGAACGGTCCTTGCGTTTCGCGGCGCCAATCACCCGTTGCAGGTTCGCCGGAGCGAGGATGCGGGTCGGACCTGGAGCGATATTATCGAGGTGGGCGATGAAGCCGGCTATACCGGCGCCGCGGTCGTGGATGCCAACACCGGCGACATTATTGTCTTTGATCATTTCATCGAACACCACTCCGCCTACCGCAGCACCGATGAGGGCAGGAGCTGGGCCAATGATGACGTTACGTTGCACCCGGACCGTGCCGGGCTGATCGGCGTGACGCACGGCTCGGACTCGGGCATTACGCTCCAGCACGGCGAACACGCCGGCCGGCTCATCATCGCTTCGCGCTCCTTCGGGCCCGAGGCGTCCAATGATCGTCCCTGGTGGCCTTACCACTACACCAATGCCATCTACAGTGACGATGGAGGGTCCACCTGGCATACCAGCGATCCGTTCCCGGTACTGGGTACCGGCGAGTCCGTGCTTGTCGAGCTGAGAGACGGAACGCTCTACTACAACACCCGCTCGCATACCGCCATCGATGCCGCCCGCCGGATCGGGTGGTCGCACGACGGTGGCCACACCTGGGTAAATCCCGAAACCGACCACACGATTCCGGACGGCCCGCGTTCGGACCCCTACGGTCTGATGGCCGGGCTGACCCGCGTGCCCCACGATGAGTATGACATCCTCGTGTACAGTAACGCCGATACTCCCGGCGCAGCCCGCGAGCGCATGACCGTCTGGCTGAGCGTGGACGGCGGGCGAAGCTGGCCCGTCAAACGCCTGGTGTTCGACGGGCCGGCCGCGTACTCCTCGCTCGCCGCCGGCCGGGCGGGCACGGTGACCGAAGGGCTCGTCTTTCTTCAGTTTGAGGGTGGCGAAAACCACATGTACCAGGGACTGAAGGTGGCGCGGTTCAACCTGGCCTGGATGCTTGACGGCAAGACGCTCGAAGAGATCGCCGCCCTATCCGAGCAATGAAATTCGGCGACTTCCGGGCCGGTCCCGGACTCCAGCCGCTCCAGGGCAGAGGGGTGTCCGAATGGGTGCGATAGGTTTATAATGGCCGCATTGGGTAGGGGCACCAAAGGCCGACCGGACGACGTCACGCCTTGTTCCTTGAGCGATTGCTTTCTGGTGCCGAATGAAATCCCGCGCCGGTTGAGCCAAGGGTAGGGCCGGGAGAAGGCGAGAATCCGGATTCCATTTCAATCTTCCGGAATTAGTTGCCGCGCCGGGGTTTTGTGTGAATGGTGATTGCGGAAAGGAAATGTGATGAGCGGTTGGGAGTTTTTCGTCTACGCTTTTGTCTTCCTCTTCGTGATCATTGATCCCGTTTCCTGTGTACCGATATTTCTCGGTATGACCCCGAACGATTCTCCCATTCAGCGTGCGAGGATGGTGAAAGTGGCCTGCGCGGTGACGGCGGTGGTGTTGTTGTTTTTTGCGGTGACCGGTATGTTTATATTTTCGTACCTGGGGATCACGCTGCACGCTTTACAGGTGGCGGGAGGGATTCTGCTTTTTGTGATCGCCTTCGACATGTTGATGGCGCGCGAAGCCAAAGGAAAACTTTCGTCCGGCGAAGTGGAGGCTGGACGGATAAAAGACGATGTCGCCGTGACTCCCCTGGCTATTCCACTGCTTGCCGGCCCCGGAGCGATCTCGGCGGTGGTGATCATGCAGGGGCAGGCAATAGGATGGGGGCAGGCCGGCCTGCTGTACCTGGCACTGGCGCTGGTGTTGACCGCAAGCTATCTCATTCTTCGAATCTCCTGCGGAGGTGCCACGCTGGTTCCGCCGCTGGTGATGCAGGTAGTCCGCAGGATCAGCGGATTGATCCTTGCTGCGCTTTCCATACAATTCATTCTCGACGGGTTGCGTGAATCAAGAGTCTTTATTGAGCCTGTTTTGGAAATGCTGCGCGGCGCCGGATAAACGCCGGTGCCGTTGAATTCCATGGGTAACCCACTTTCCTCGCGAAGGCCACGGCGGGGATCCCGGTTTGAGGTCGGACTGGACGATTTCAGATGACATGAAAGAAAGAATCCTCGGGTTAGAGCCCGCTTCTGTGTAAGGGTGAACGTCGCGTGTTTTTCGAGTGCACATCGAGGAGAAGTCATTCTGAGTCAGGTTTAACGTAGTGTCAGGAGATCGTTGACTTTATTGATTGTCGTCATTACTTCCAGATGCGCGGAAAAAGCAATGGAGTCTTAAATGCACTCGTTAAATAAGAGGGAGTTTGATACGACCGGATTGCCAAATGTCGAAGTTTGGCTTATGGGGAAGGCGCGGGTTTGAATCCTCGAAAAGAAGCGGACTGGGGCCGTCGGTTTTTGAAGTGTGTTGAATGGTTGGGTAACCTGCTGCCTCATCCGGTTACCCTTTTCTTTCTACTCGCGGTAGGAGTGGTTGTCTTAAGCGGCATCCTGAGTTGGGTGGACGCCGGCGTTCAGGATCCCCGGGATCCGGATCGGCGAATCGAAGTCGTCAGCTTGTTGAGCGGCTATGGAGTGCGAATGATCATGGAGAACATGGTGGAGAACTTCTCCTCTTTCGTGCCGTTGGGGACGGTCTTGGTCACCATGCTCGGAGTGGGTGTGGCCGAGGCTTCGGGATTGCTCTCCACCGCGATCCGTTCGATTGTCCTTTTTGCCCCGAAGAGACTTTTGACCTTTGCCGTTGTATTTGCGGGGGTTCTTTCCAATGCCGCTTCGGAGATGGGTTATGTGGTGCTGGTGCCGATGGCCGGCTTTCTTTTTCTCGCGGTGAACCGGCATCCGATCGCCGGAATGGCGGCGGCCTTCGCCGGAGTTTCGGGAGGATACAGCGCCAACCTTTTGATCGGCACCATCGATCCGTTGCTGGCGGGCATTACCCAGGAGGCGGCGCGTTTTCTAGACCCTGAGTATGTGGTTCATCCGGCTGTGAATTGGTATTTCATGATCGGCTCGTCATTCCTGGTCGGTGGTATAGGAACATTTGTCACCCACCGTTTCGTGGAGCCGAATCTCGGCAAATACGACGACGCGTATTCAGATCGAGGGGCGGTGGAGGCGGAGGAATATCTACGACCTCTCGCCGATAAGGAGAAGCGGGGACTTTTGTGGGCCTTCCTGTCGATTCTCCTGTTGGTGGGACTTGTTTTCTGGATGGTCTTACCGGCAGGCGGAATCCTCCGAAATCCGGAGACTGGAGATATTCTGCGTTCTCCCTTCATGTCCGGGATCGTGGTTTTGCTGCTGCTATTTTTTCTGGTGCCTTCGATCGTTTACGGGCGGATAACCGGGTCGATCAGAAATGATCGCGACGTGATTGATGGAATGTCGGCGGCTATGGCGAGGTTGAGTTTGTACATCGTCCTCGTTTTCTTCGCCGCCCAGTTCGTGGCTTTTTTCCGCTGGACGAATCTTGGAGAAATCATGGCGGTGACCGGCGCGAACTTTCTCATCGCGATCAGACTGGATAATCCGCTCGTCTTTCTTCCTTTCATTCTGATGTGCGGGTTTGTGAACCTGATGCTCGGAAGCGCCTCCGCCCAATGGGCGGTGACTGCTCCGATTTTTGTGCCGATGTTGATGAGTCTGGGATTCAGTCCCGAAGTGATTCAGGCCGCTTACCGCATTGGGGATTCAACGACGAACGTCATTACGCCGATGATGAGTTATTTCGCCTTGATTCTCGCGTTTGCCGCTCGATTTGATCGAAGGATAGGGATCGGGACGATTGTCAGCACGATGCTGCCTTACAGCATTTGTCTGCTCATCGGTTGGATTCTTTTCTTTTATCTTTGGGTTTTTGTCATCGGTCTGCCGGTCGGTCCCGGAGCGCCCACCTACATTACGCTGCCCTAGAGCGCGGGGCCGTGAATGGGAACTCACGGAGAGGAAGAAGGGGTCACCGCGTATCCTTGACTGAATTCGGAGGGCTGATTTCGTGGCCGGACTGCCGCTATGGCTTCCGGAGTCAGTGCGGTGATCGGGGGCATATTCACTCGCCGAGCTCGACCACCCAGATATTGCGGTAACGCATCGGGTTGTCGCCGTGGCGCTGGAGGAAGATGGGACCCGGTTCCGCGGTTTCCTCGGTGATCGGAGCCGCGGTCGTGGCATGAGGCACGGGCACATCGTCGTGTACCCTGATGCCGTTGTGGTACACGGTCATGCGGGCGTCTTGAACCTTGTTGCCTTCGTCATCGAAACGGGCGGCTCTGAAATAAATGTCATAGGTCTGCCAACGGAGCGGCGGATAGCTGAGGTTCAAGTCGGCGGCGGCAACCGAATAGATCCCCCCGTTGTGGCTGTAGTGCGGTTCGTAGCCGAAGGAGTCGAGCATCTGCACCTCGTAGCGGGACTGCACATAGATACCGCTATTCCCCCGGCCCTGGCCGCGCGCGTGGGGGCGGTAGGGAACCAAATATTCGATGTGAATCCTGTGGTCGCGAAACCTGTCGCGGCTGGTTGTGCCTTCCTGGAGTAGGCCGTGGGCATCCACCCGGCCATTTTGCCAGTTGGCAACATCCTCGGGGCCGCCGTAAAGGACGATGGCTCCGTCCGGGGGCTCCAAGCCCATGGTCGAGCTGACGCGTTCGACTCGAGGCAGTCTCGCCTTCATGTGGCTGTTTTCGTCGTACAGGGTGAGGATTTCGCCGGCGATTTCGAACTTGAGGTTTTGCCCGGAGAAAAGAGCGCCGTCGCCGTCGCGCTGACCCTCCAGGCGCCGGCGGTATTCGCCGTCCCAACCGGCTCCGGGGAGCCCTCCTTTGAGCACGAAGGCCTCAAAGGCGCCGCCGCCTCGGGCAATGACCTGAACGCCCCATCCATCGGCAGCGTACTCTCCCTGGAGGGAAAAGTCCGGGTCCGCCGCCGCCTCATCGGGGTTTGTGTATAAAGCCTGGCCCAGGGCGTTACCCGCGACCAACGTGAATAGGAGTACAATTACCGGCCCGAATTTCGAAGCGTGCATCCGACCTATCAAGCAGGTTCTCGTTCATTTTTCGAGCAAAAAAGGCTTAACGGCTCGACCTTGATCGGGATACCCAGGGGATCTTCGCCATTCTGAATAAGTGGAGAATCACACTTCCCCACGTTCAATAGGGTTGATTTTAGAGGTCCTCAGGACGACAAGGAAATTCATCGAGTTGAATTAGCCTGCTGAATAGCCTTGGCGGCGCGAACTTGGGTATTGCGGTTGCCTCGGATTGGGCGACAATTTCACCTGAATCAAGCTGGGAATGACAGTCGCATGGCGCCGAGATATCTCGCATGAATTCCCGGGTTTTCGACCGCCACTCGTCGCTTGATGTTTCGATGTTCTTTAATGGAGATCAAGCAAGATGGATAAGAAACAATTGAAGGTGTTTGGGATCGTTTGTCTCGTGATCTGTGCCGTTTCTATCTTTGTGGGCGTTGAGCGCTACAATACTAATGCCAACAACGTTCGCGCATTGAATGCCTTTCATCAATCGGCCCCTTTTGGGGGAATGATGGGTGGCGGAAATTTGGAGCCGGCGACACCGGCGGCGACCAAGTACGCGTTGCTGTTTGCCGCAATCTCCGGGATTGGAGGCGGAGTGTTGCTGGTCAAGAGTGGACAAAAGGAATTGTAAGCGGATTGGAAACCGGCGCCGGCTAACAGCCGAGCTGGAGTCCTGAGACACGTTAAGTTGTTTTAGGTGAATCAGGATTTGTAAATCAGGTTGAAAGCAGTCGATCACGTTTCGCCTCGCCTTAGCCCGTCGAGGACGTAACTCATTGTGAGGACTTTTTCGGTTCAACAATGCTTTAAAGCCGGGCGTGGTTCCAGGTAGAACTGCCAATGTAGGACTACGGGGCCTTGATCGGCGGCCCTAACCGGGCAACATTCGTGTCAGAAAAGATTCTGCTGGGGCTCGTTCGGCCTCTGGGCCGCGACGTAGCCGGAGTCCTCCACCAAATCCTTGCAGCACGCCGCCATTCGAGCGAGGGAGTCGCAGCGATTGTTCTCCGCATCCGCCGCGTGGCCCTTCGTCCATTCGAAGGTTATCTCATGTTCTTTCAGGATTTCGAACATCGTTTCCCACAGGTCTCGGTTGCTCACCTCTTTGGTCTTGTTTCTGCGCCAGCCGTTACCTGCCCAACGCTGCAACCAGCCGTCGTTGACTGCCCGCACGATGTACTTGGAGTCGCTGAAGACCCGAACGCGACACCGTTGCGTCAATGCCTGTATCGCCGTGATCACGGCCAGGAGTTCCATCCGGTTGTTGGTGGTCCGTTCGTATCCGCGGGAGATCTCCTTCCTTCGGCTGGTTGAGAGCAGAACGATCCCGATGCCGCCGGGACCTGGGTTCCCACGGCAGGCGCCGTCCGTATAGATTGTCACTTCGTGCATTGAGATCAGGAGGTTCATTCAAGTATGGCTGCCCGTTGCGGGGAAAGAAAAATCTCGAGAATTCGTTTGGCGGGGTGACGAATCTTGTGTCCGAATGCCCCCAACCCGGCGGAGCCGGTACCAATCAGGAGTTACGTGGAGGGCGGCGCTCCCGCGCCGCCGCCGGAAGGTGTGCCTGACGTGGTGGCCGTTGCGAAGGGGAGTTGATCACCACGTCTGCTTTTGGGGCGATCTCGGCCCTGCGGGAGCATGGCCCTCCAGAAAATCTTGCGCGATTTGCGCAAGATTTCCGAATTAAGGGACTAAGATAAGCACATCTCGAAAGATGTCAGAGGCTCGTGCGTCATGACGATTGTTCTACATGCCGATTGATATCGTGGCGGCATTTCCCGGGCTGGGATTCCTGCCTTCCGCGAGGCCCCAAACCCGGGAACGCGAGGCTCCGCACTCGCATCCTTTGACCGTATGCGAGTG
>JBJHCF010000069.1:0-15752 GCA_050506795.1 Opitutia bacterium | reverse complement strand
GCACATGGGTCACCCGCAAAATGTCAGCAAGAATATTCGTGCCTATGAAAAAGACAGGACAAGGCAAGCCAGTTCCCATGCCCGACGACTTTCATCAATACGAACTTAGGTGCTTAAGCCTGACCCCTTCCTGCCGTTCCTTACGTACGTCAATGGGTTCCCGAACTGACCAAACTTCCCGACCAGTGGATACATTCCCCCTGGGAAGCTCCGGCCGAGGTCCTGTCAAATGCCGGAGTCATATTGGGCAGAGATTATCCCCAGCCGGTCGTCGATCACGCCCAGGCGCGCCAGAGAGCCCTGCGCGCCTACGATACCATCAAGAAGAACGGATAGAAGAAGGCCCGATTTTAAAGCATTGCTGAACTGGCGAAGATTCTCACACGGAGTCACGGAGCCCACGGAGATTAGTCCAGTTGATTTCTCCGTGTCTTTGTGGCTCCGTGTGAGCCCGCTTTCACCCGTATTCTGGATATAATCCAGATAACTGCTCCAGCGATACCGTCGCAAATACGCGATTTGTTCCGATACCGAGCGCTTCTTCCAGCGCCCCACCCGCACCGGGTTCAGATGAACGTAACGAGACAGCTTCAACAGATACTCATCCTCTTCCACCAACTTTGCCTTGAATCGACCGTCCAAGAGATGCCCATGCCACCGGTGACGCCGGTTATAATATACCGTGTAAGCCGTGCCCAGCTTCTGCATGAAACGGGTCACACGGGGTTTGGTGCGTGAAACAAAAAAAGCCCCGCCGGATGGGCCGGCGGGGCTTTGGGTTGATTGTTTTAAAGCAATGTCAGGCGACGGTGACTTCCTTGGCCAGATAAACGTCCTGAATGGCGTGGAGGAGTTCGACGCCTTCCTTCATCGGACGCTGGAAGGCTTTGCGGCCGGAGATCAGTCCGGTGCCGCCGGCCCGCTTGTTGATGACAGCGGTGCGCACCGCTTCGGCCAGATCGTTTTTGCCCGATCCGCCGCCGGAATTGATGAGACCGGCGCGGCCCATGTAACAGCAGGCGACCTGAAAACGGGTCAGGTCGATCGGGTTGTCGCTGGACAGCTTGCTGTAAACGTCCTTGTGCGTCTTGCCGAACTTCAATGCCTCGAACCCACCGTTGATCAGCGGCTGCTTCTGCTTGATGATGTCGGCTTCGATGGTCACGCCCAGATGGTTGGCCTGACCGGTCAGGTCCGCGGCGTCGTGATAATCCTTGTCGGTTTTGAAGGCGTTGTTGCGGACGTAGCACCACAGGACGGTCGCCAAGCCCAATTCGTGCGCGCGCTGGAAAGCGTCGCTGGTTTCCTGGATCTGACGGCGCGATTCGGGCGAACCGAAGTAGATCGTCGCCCCGATGGCGGCGGCGCCCATTTCGTAAGCCTGCTCCACCTGACCGAAGTAAATCTGGTCGAAGGTGTTCGGATAGCTGAGAAGCTCGTTGTGATTGAGCTTCACCATGAAAGGAATCTTGTGCGCGTACTTGCGTGAGACCGCACCCAGGACACCCAACGTCGAGGCGACGGCGTTACAGCCACCCTCGATCGCCAGTTTGACGATGTTTTCCGGGTCAAAGTACTCCGGGTTCGGCGCGAAGCTGGCTCCCGCGGAGTGCTCGATTCCCTGGTCCACCGGCAGGATCGACAGATAACCGGTACCGCCCAGGCGACCGTGGTTGAACATTTGCGCCAGGCTGCGCAACACCGGTGGTTTGCGATCGGTCTGGGTGTAGACGCGGTCGACAAAATCCGGTCCCGGCAAGTGCAGCGTTTCCTTGGGAAACGTCGTGCTCTTGTGCTCCAGAAGGCTCTTGGCCTCATCTCCCAGCAACGCTTCAATCTCGTTAATCTTCATCTTGTCCTCTCAGTTTCGTTAACGCGGCCGTATCGCGACGGACGCAAATCAGGACGATGTTCGGTAAATCACTCGACCGCTTCAAGAGCGAAATTTATGGGACGGTAAATCCCCTGCGACCCTAATCCCGGCCATGAGCCGAGGTCATGGCGGCATCTTTCGCGAGTCGACCCGTTCCCGGGCCGGGGTTTGGCTTGAAATCGCCTCGCTCCGGCTTTTCTCTTCGGCCGGTGGGATTGAAAGGATTGATAACCTGCGGGTTTCGGCGATGCCGCCGCCATCTGCGAATTCGCTCCCGAAAGAGGTGTTAATCGAGTACCGTTCGACCTGAAAGCAATAAATGTCCGCTGAAGAATCCATAACCTTGATTCTCGTGACCCTCGGTGGGCTCGCTCTTTTCCTGTTCGGGATCAGCCTGATGACCGCGGGATTGCGGGCGGTGGCCGGCGAGAGATTGCGGGGGGCACTGGCTCTGGCCAACCGCAACCGGCTGGCAGGTCTCTCGCTGGGGACGGCGCTCGGTTTTCTCATTCACAGCAGCGCGGCTTCGGCCATGACGGTCGGACTGGTGAACGCCGGCCTGGTCAGGCTGGCGGGCTCCCTGCCGATACTTTTCGGGGCCAATGTGGGGACCACGCTGTCCATGCAGCTGATTTCCCTGCAACTGACCGACCTCGCCTTCGTCGCCATCGCCGGCGGTTTCGCCCTGAGGATGGCGCCCCAAAGGGCGGGAATACGCGACGCCGGCCAGGCGGTGATGGGCATCGGCATCCTGTTTTTAGGGATGGAACTCATGAGCGGCGCCATCGAGCCCCACCAGGAAATTCTGCGTCCGTGGCTGGAACGAATCGACGGCGGCACCTGGGGCGGACTCCTCATCGGAATCGCCGGCGCGGCATTGGTGACCGCGGTCATCCAAAGCAGCGGCGCCACCATCGGCATGTGTTTCGTTTTGATCTCGGCCGGCGTGTTCACCAGTCTGGAACAGGTGTACCCCATCGTGCTGGGAGCGCATATCGGGACCTCGGCCACGGCGCTGCTGGCCAGCATCGGCGTCGGCATGGAGGCCCGGCGGGCCGCTCTGGGCAATCTGTTCTTCAACCTGTTCAATACCGCCCTGGCCGCGATCGCAGCGCCGCTTTTTCTCCGGATCATTCCGCTCACCGCCGACAGTCTGGTGCATCAGACGGCCAATCTTCATACCGCGGTGATGGCCGTGGCGGCGCTCATTCTCCTCCCCTTCCCCGTTGTCTGCGCGCGCCTCATCGAGCGTCTGACGCCATCCAAACAACCGGAAACTCCCGGTACGCGCCTGGATCGTCAACTGATCGATACCCCGGAAGACGGATTGCGGGCCGCCATCGATGAACTGGGGCGCTCCGCCGGGCTTTGTCGCCAGAGCCTGGCGCTCGCCCGGGGGTTGCTCGAAGGAGCCGACAAACGGAAAGTCCGAGCCATCCGACGGAACGAGGAAGCGATCAACCAGATCAAGGCGGCCCTCAAAAACTATCTCTCCGCCCTGGCCCGGCGCCGCCTTTCCAGGCGCCAGGCATTGCTGGCCAAATACCTGAACAACATTATCGACGATGTGGAACGGATCGGCGACCACATCGAGCATCTGGCGAGTCTGAGTTCACCCCTGGGCAGGCCGGGCAAAAACCCGCCCCTCGCCGGCGAAAACGGTCGGCTCCTGAGGGAATTGCACGAAAAGGCGGCCGAGGCCCTGGAGGCGTTGGAAAAAGCCTTGAACGTCAACGCCGGCGACGATGCCTTCAATCAGGCGGCCGCGTTAATCCTCGCCGCCAGAGACACCTACATCGAAACCAGCACCCGCGTTCGCGAGAGACTGGACTCACGGGTCGCGGAACACGAAATTACCCCGGCGGCCGGATTGCTGCTGAGCGAATACGTTCTCACCTGCGACCGCATGGTTCGGCATTGCCGGACCATCGCCGCGGAGCAGCAACAACCGTTCTTCCGTTTAAAAGAGAAAAAGCGCGGCCGCTACGTGGCGCCCCTGGAAACCGACGAATAAACGGGAGGCCGGAGCCCCCCAACTCAGTTCCCGACCAGTGATACAGGTACTCCTGCCGCCCCGCCCCCGGTCACCCGTTGATTCAGTTGCTGACCCCGCCGAGGCCGGCCAGACTCTGCGCTGTTCGCTGCTCGGACTCGGTCAATTCCTCCCTCAGCCGGGCGATGATCGCCTCGTCTCCCTCGTATCCGGAATGTTGAGCCATCAGGCACCATTTGAGTGCTTCCATCGGATCGCGGAGCACAAACTCGCCCTCATCAAAAATGACCCCCATGCGCCACTGAGCCTCGCCGGATCCGTTTTGGGCGGCATGAGTCATAAACGCCAGACCGCGCTCGAAATCCCGGCTGGTACCGGCCCCATCGAGGTACATGCCTCCGACATTCAAAACCGCCGGAATATAACCCCGGTTGGCCGCGGACTCGAACTGCTCGAACGCTCGTTCATAGTCCCGTTCCACGCCCAATCCGTCGTAATAAAGCGTTCCCAGGTAAAAATGCCCCAGGACGTGACCGGAATTGGCCAGCCGGGAGAGGTAGTGGTAACTGACTTCGTAATCGACCGGAAAATACGTGCCGCGGTAGTAGAGCATGCCGATATTGAAGATCGCCACCTGGAACCCCTGGGAGGCAGACTGATCCAACCAGTAAACCCCTTGTTCCAGATCCTGCTCCACCGAAACCCCCCGCAGGTACATGAGTCCGAGGTCGTTCTGCGCCGCGGCGCTGCCGTTGCGCGCCGCCAGGGAAAACCAGTGGTAGGCGCGCTCATCGTTACGCTCCACTCCCAGCCCTCGCTGGTAAAACTCTCCCAATTGTTTCTGGCCCTCCGGATAGTCTTGCTCGGCCGCCTGCCGCAGAAGCCGGTAGGCCCTCTCCTCATCGCGGGCCACCCCGCGACCGGCCTGATGGAGTTTGGCCAGTTCGGTCATTCCTTCGGCGCTGCCGTGTTCCATCGCCCGTTCAAAATAACCCGCCGCGCGGGAAAAATCCTGATAATTCCCGTACCCCTGACGGAAAAGGTGCCCCAACCGCAGCATGGCGTCGACGTGTCCCTGATCGGCGGCCAGGCCGAAATAGTGAACCGCCCGGCGTGGATCTCTCCAGAAGCTCGGGTGGGTATCATCATAATAAATTATCGCCAGACGGTACTGGGCCTCGACATCGCCCATATTGGCGGCCAGGGAGAGGAACTCCAGGGAGTCCCAGTTGTCCCGCAGGTGCTCGGGAATTCGAGCCATGCGATCGGTCCGCTCCTCCCATTCCTCGGCTTCAGCCAGTGGCAGGGGGTCCGGAAGCACCTGATAAAGGCAAACCGCCGCCACCAGGATCGCTCCCGCGGATAAGGCCCATTCGGTCCGTACCTCACGGGTACGCGCCTGCACTTGCTTTTCGGTGAGCTCCGGATAATCGATCGGGAGTTCGCCGGCCTCTTTGAAGCGAATGGCGGCGGCCACCAGATACAGCAGAGCCAGCCCCATGGGCACATAGCCGAAAAGGATGTACCCCCACTCCCCCCATCGAACCGAGGGAACCACCCCAAACAGAAGAATAAAACTGAGCAAAAACGCCGCCAGGGTGGATAACACCAGGAAATAGCGTTCGTGCCGGCGCGTCAGATAATCGTCATTGCGCATCGCCCGCTTGAGCAGCAGAACTCCGCAGCCCGCGGTCACGGCCATACCGAGGAGGAAAAACACCAGAGGATATTCTCCAAAAACCTCGTTCAGGTGAGCGTAGACGAAGGTGAGCGCCAGCAAAAGGAGCAAGGCACCGAGGATAAAAAGAGAAACTCTACGGAGGAACGGGAACTTCATAAGTCGCAGGCGGGACGGGGTAAATTTTCGCACGGTCCCACTTCTCGCATCATGAAGCATACCGGTCACAGGTCAAACCCCCTTTGCAGATTTCAAAGAACCGGGAAACCCGTTTCTCCCGGGTCAACCCGGGAAACGCTTTTTTATTGTCCGCCCGCCGCAATCGCCTTTGTATGGACCCCAAGGACTTCGACGCCAGACCGGCAGGAAACACCCACGACACCCGACGTTTCATGAAGACACGAAAGCACAAGCTGCAGGACAGCATCCTTCTAATTCTTTTTCTGGTGGCCATGGGAGCCCTCGGATACGGACTCTACCTCTACTTCGGGAAAGGATCCGAAGGGGCGGTGGAAGCCGCCGTCCCGGAGGAAGCGGACGCCGTTCTTTATGTCAATTTCCAGGCGATGAACCAGTCCGCCTTCGGCCGGGCCATGGCGGACAGCGAAGCGGAAGATCTTTATGCCGACGAATTCTCCGATTTCCTCCTGAGCTTGGGCCTGAACGAAGACGACGTCATCGAAGGATTGATCGCCATTCGCGATCTCGCCGCGCTGCAGGGCGAAAGGTTCGCCCAGGCGGGCCTTTCCGCGGCGGTGAGGCTTTCCACCATAGTGACCTTGCCGCAGATCGAATCGGCCCTGCGAGCCAATCTGGACAACAACGCCACTGTCCGCCAGAGCACGTTGAGCAACCGGGATATCCTGGAATTCCCGGTTCCCGATCTCGGCCTCACAGTCCAATTGACAGTTTTCGAACGCGAGGACGGCGGCGCGACTCTCTACTTCGGCGCCGGGGACGCCCTGCGGAACACCATTACCAAACTCGAATCGAGACGGGAGAAAACCCTTCCCGACGGTATTCTCGCCGGCAAGGACTCCATGATCGCAGAGAGTCACGGCTGGCTGGTGGTAGTCCTCTCGCCCGCAATGCAGGCCGGCCTGCGGGATTTGATCGGAGCCGCCCCCTTCCCGCTCGGGCCAGCGGGTGATGCCGTCGTATCCCTGCACCGCACCGGCATCAGCCTTCGCGCCAACCAGTCCCTGGCGGTGCAGTTGGCCCTGGCATTCGGTTCCGCCGAAGACGCCCGGACCGTACAGGAATTCCTGAACGAAAGCATCGTTCCGATGTTGCAAATGATGGCGGCCGCGCAGGGCGACGGCGCTCCCGGTTTCATGCAAAACCTGCGTGCCGAAGCACGCGACGACACGGTCACCCTGACCGCCACCATCTCCGTCGACGACGCGCGGCAAATGGGCGAAACCATCATCGCCGAAACCGCTCCGCCACCGCAACCGGAACCCGCCGACGTTCCCGCCCAACCGGGAGCCGTGACCGCGGAACCGGAAACCCAGCCCGCCCCTCCGTCCTGGCCCGTGCTGCATGTGCAAACGGTCCTACTCTCCACCAACGAAGCCGTGGTCAACGGGGAACTCCTCCAGGTCGGCGATGAATTCGAAGGGGTCACCCTGCACCAGGTTGCGGACGACGGAGTGGTCTTCCAGTTCGAACAAGAATACCGATTTGTGGCGATCGGCGAGACCACCCAGGACGATTAACGTCGCCAATCGCCTCGTAATTCGCTCCCGGGGTCCCACCGCCGTGCTCTTTCCGGAGATTTCTCCTTCGCAAGCCATTGACAATGCGACTCCATAACGATCCCATGACGTCTTTCGCCAACCGGCTTTCCGCCGGCATCTCAACGGGATCTCTTCATGCAATTTGAAAGTCACGGGATAAGCGACGTCGGCCGCACGCGCCGACGCAACGAGGACTCCTTTCTGGTCGACCGCTATCGCGCCGTCTTCGCGGTGGCCGACGGCCTGGGCGGCCTGCCCGACGGCGCGCTGGCCAGCTCGAAAGCCATCACCATGCTGGAGGAGGCCCTGGTGGACGACAACGGGCCGGGCGACCTGACCGCGCTCTTTCAACGAATCAACACCGAAATCCAACGCCTCGGGCAACAACTGAGTCCCGAAACGGGTATCGGAACCACTCTCACCGTGGGGATGATCGAGGGAGATCAACTCCGGATTGCCCACGTGGGGGACACCGCGATCTATAACTTCCGAAAGGACGACTGGAAACAGCTCACCATGAATCACACCCTGGAGCAGGAGATTCGCAACCGGCCGGACTTCAATCCCCGCATTCCCATACCCCGCCGCCACAGCCACGTTTTGACCCGCTGCCTCGGCCAAATCGAAGATCTGATGGTGGACACCTATTCCGCTCCGATTTCCGCCGGCGACCGGCTCCTTTTTTGCAGCGACGGCGTAACCCTTTCCATTACCCCGGACGAGATTCACGAGAGTATTCAACAGGCCGATACGCCGGAGGAAGCCGTGAGTAAGCTGATCGCCCTGGCAAACGAACGCGGAGGCCGTGACAACGCCACCGCCATCGCCGTATTTATCAAATAGGCGTACACCCTTTTCCCATGGTTCGCCCGCTTATTCTGGTCAGCAATGATGACGGCATTGACGCCCCCTTCCTGCGCGCGCTGGTTTCCGCACTCGATCGGCAGGCCGAAGTCTATGTAGCCGCCCCGGCAGGCGAACAAAGCTGGATCGGCAAGGCGATGAGCCGGCACCGGGACATCCGGCTGGAAGAAGCCGAGGGGTTTCCCTGTGCCGCCTGGCGGGTGGAGGGTACTCCGGCCGATTGCGTCAACCTCGCCGTCGGGCACCTCCTGCCGCGCAACCCCGACCTGGTGGTATCCGGCATCAACATTGGCTTCAACGCCAGTCTGCCGTTGATTCTCAGTTCCGGCACCGTAGCGGCGGCACTGGAGGGCGCCCTTCTCGGATTCCCGGCGGCGGCGTTCTCCCTGCAACTGCCTCCGGAACAGTTCCAGCTCCTCAAATCCCGGCCGCTTCCCCTGGCCCCCGAAACCGAACTCACCCTGCAAGCCTCCTGCGAGACCGCCGCCGAAATCGCCGGTCAATTGGCCGGGGGAGACAACCGGGAAACGGAAGTGCACAACATCAACTTCCCGTTTCCCTACGCCCGCGAAAGCGGAATCGAACGCACCCGCCCCGGCCGTATGAACCTGGGAAGTCTTTACCGGCGCACCTTGGACGACCGGTTTCGCTTCCACTTTCAACTGCCGCAGGAAAGCGCCCAGGAGGCGCTCACCGACCTGACCTGCCTGCGATCCGGACGCGCCAGCCACACCGTGCTGCGTTTCGGCGCCCTCGGGCACTGACGGTTTCGGCCGATCGCCCCGGCGACGGACCCCCGGCACCCGCAACGTCAACCCCCATCACGCGCCGCCTCCAATTTGACGCGAATCGCCTCGGGAATAACCATGGCGCGCGGTTTGTCCGAAAAATTCAGCGGCAGGCAAACCACGGTCATTTCGCCCCGGGCCACCTCATCCACCCCATCCTCGCCGGAACCTTCCGGACAACGAAAGACGAAACCGAATCGCAACGACCGCGTTCCGATCTCAGCCACGGTCAAATCGACCTCCAGGAGGTCCTCGAATTTTACGGGGTGCCGGTAATCACAAACCGCCCGAACCTTAGGCCAACCAATTTCCAGACCCTTTTCCCGCAGGATCATCGACAACCCCAACGATCGCCAGAACGCGGTTTCCGCTTCCTCCATGTAACGGAAAAACGCCGAAAAATGGACAATCCCCGCCATGTCGGTCTCGGCGAACTGCACCCGGCGAGTGAAGGTGAATGGCTTCGACATACCGGGATCTTCCACCAGCCCGTCCCCGTTGTCACGCCCATTGATACGCCCGCAATTCCCTTGCCCGGCGCTCCGGATAGGGCATAGAAACTGTTGCAAACCTGTCCGCAATTTTTTCACCGAAGCACCCATGAGCACATCGGAAAACAAACAAGCCCGCATCAACATCGACGCCGGATCTCCCGGACCCGTCATAAGCCGTCACCTTTACGGCCATTTCTCCGAACATCTCGGGCACTGCATCTACGGCGGTCTCTGGGTCGGCGAGGACTCTCCCATTCCCAACGTACGGGGCATTCGCAGTGACGTGGTGCGGGCGCTGAAGAAGATCCGGATTCCCAACCTGCGCTGGCCGGGCGGGTGTTTCGCCGACGAATACCACTGGCGCGACGGCATTGGGCCGCGGGAAAAACGTCCGACCATGATCAATACGCACTGGGGCGGCGTCACCGAGAACAATGCCTTCGGCACGCACGAATTTCTCGACCTCTGCGCCCAACTCGAAACCGACCCGGTCATCGTCGGCAACGTCGGCAGCGGGACGGTGGAGGAGATTTCCAAATGGGTGGAATACGTCAATTTCGACGGCAAGAGTCCCATGACCGATCTCCGCCAGGAAAACGGTCGCGACGCCCCCTGGAACGTCACCTACTGGGGCATCGGCAACGAAAACTGGGGTTGCGGCGGCAACATGCGCGCCGAGTATTACGCCGACCTCTACCGGCGCTACGCCACCTTCGCCCGCAGCTACGGCGAGCACCGGATTCGCAAGATCGCCGGAGGCGCCAATGTGGACGACTATAACTGGACCGAAGTGCTGATGAAAAACATCCCGGCGCGCATGATGTGGGGTCTCTCACTGCACCATTATACCACCGATTGGGAGAACAAAGGACCGGCCACCGGATTCGACGAAGACGGGTACTTCGACACCCTGGATCGCTGTCTGGCCATCGAACGGGTGATCGACAAACACATCGCCATCATGGACCGCTACGACCCGAAGAAGGAAGTCGCCATGGTGGTGGACGAATGGGGCACCTGGTTCGACGTCGAACCCGGCACCAACCCCGGGTTCCTCTATCAGCAGAACACCCTGCGCGACGCCTTCGTGGCTGGAATTTCGCTGAACTATTTCAACGCCCGCTGCGACCGTATCCGCATGGCCAATATCGCCCAACTGGTCAACGTCCTGCAGGCGCCCATCCTGACCGACGGCCCAAAAATGGTGCTGACCCCGACCTACCATGTTTTCGACATGTATCAGGTCCACCACGACGCCCAGCTGCTGCCGATCAACCTGCGCTGCGGTCGCTACTCCCGCGCCGGCGGCGGATTGCCGGCCCTCAGCGCCTGCGCGTCGAGAAACGACGACGGCGTCCTGCACGTTTCCCTGGTCAACATCGACCCCCATCAACCCTCCGAGATCTCGGTCGAACTCAAAGGCGCCGCGCCTCAAGCAGTCACCGGCGCCATCCTGACCGCGGAAACGCTCTCCGATCACAACACCTTTGAGGATCCGGAAAAAGTGAAACCCGCCACCTTCGAAAACGCCTCCCTCCGGGACGGCAAACTCCACGCCGTCATTCCCCCGAAATCCGTAGTGGTGCTGGCGGTGAAATGAGGAGCGGAAAAGCGGGAAGCGGCCCGCTCCCGGAAAAGAAAAGCGGCGCGGACTCAAAACCGCGCCGCTTCCTTCTCTTGGTCGCACCCCCTTGCACTCACACTAAAACCATCACCCCTGTCGGGCTCTCCGGCGGCGCCAGAAAATGGCCCCGCCCAAAGCGAGAATCCCGGCGACGAGAGCGTAGGTCCGCGGTTCAGGAACGACCTGACCGCGGATTTCACCGGGGCCGAACATCTCCGTGTGCAGGTTGATGTAAGTCATACCGTCGAGAATCCATCCCGCCTCGGTTTCCGAGATGAAATCTGATCCCAAGAGCACCCCGGATGTCACTCCCGTTTCGGGGTTCATATTGACGAAAAACCCTGTGTCCTCGCCAAAATCCGCCGGTCCATGAAAGTGGGCTGCCGTCAGTCCTGAGGTCAAATCTTGAAAGGTGACTTCCCAGGTCAATTCATTCGTGTCGGTGTCCAAGGTCACATTAGCGAATCCAAACCCATCCGAAACCACCGTCGCGGTCTCCTGCTCCGGAGTCAGTTCGAAATTAAAAACAACAATGGCCGCCGAAGCGACGGCCGCGGAGCCGAATAACCCCGCGAGTAAAAGCGCCGGTAGGCGAATGAGGGATCTCATAACAACAAAAATGTCGGTTGTTGGTGTAGGATCAGAGAAACCGCTCCTGGGGCGGATAAACCGCCCGGGGACCCAGTCCTTACGACAAAAGGATATAAGCCCGCCGAATTGTCACGATCAGCATTTCGTGTATCGGACAGAAAAATGTCAATAACAAAAAACCGGTTTTTGATTACTGAAAATGGCGCGGGGTCGCCGATCGGGCTCTTGGAAGAACTTTGTATTCGGGAAACGTTCTTGATCACTCGGCCGGTTCGGCCCGTCTAAAGATCGGCGCGACTGATTCCTCAACGCCGGAATCGATCGAGGAGGTCACGGCCGCGCTCTTCAACTTCGTCGCGTACCCGTTCCTCGGTTTCCTCACCGACCCGGTCCCTGATTTCGTCGCGCACCCGGTCCTCCACGTCACCGCCGATACGGTCGGACAATTCCTGCCGGAGACGGCTTTCCAGCTCGCGGCGACCGGCGGCGGCGAGAGCGTCGGCCAGGTCGCGGTCGTCGAAGGAAATTCTAGGATTGTCAATCGCTCCCCGGATGCCGATGGGCAGGGTCAGTTCGTCGATGTCGGTTTGCCCCACCCCGGGAATGGTCAGGGTGGTGTTTTTGAGGGTGACCCGCACCGGAAGGTCGCTGTCGATTTTGCTCAAACGTCCCGATGTCTCAAAGTCGAAGGTGCCGCCGGAAACCGGCGATTCGCCCGAAACGGCCAGTTGGCGGCCGATCAAATCGGAAGGCAGGTTCCGGTACACGAGTTCCAGGTCGTTGGAGGCCCGCAGGGCGGCGGCGGCACCCAACGCCAGGTCGAAAACCAGGTCCCCGCTGCTGGAACGGATGGAGAGGCGCGGTGCTTCCGGCACCAACCGGGGATTGGTGGAGAGGTTTTGGCCGGTAATGTCGAGGGTATCGTCTTCCAGGTGACGCGTCCGCACCCGCTCGGCGGTCATATCCCTAATCAGGAGGCGCGGACTGTCCTCGATCAAATGACGGGCGATCACCTGATCGTAACCTTTTTCACGAATTTCGCGGGCAATGCGCTCCCGCCGCGTTTCGCGCATAGGGACGTCCTCCGGATCGACATCGGGAGGAAGCTCCAACTCCTCGTCGTCCGGCCCGGAAAGCACATCCAGCCAATGACGCACCTGGGCAAGGCGTTCCCGCCATTTTTGAGCGTCCCGCAAATAGTCCTCGATCGTCTTCTCATCCGGGTCCAGATCGGGATCGGGAGCCGGACGCGGCCGTGGTTGGGTCAGTATCCCGGGAAAGGTTCGAGGCTCACCCTGCCGGCCCTCGCTGATGACCAGGCGGTTGATGGTCCAGCGTTTGCGCAGGAGGTCGCGGGTGTCGATGTCGGCTTGGATCAACGCCGCCCGAAAGAGATCCGTACCCAGGTCATCGGGGTCGGCCATCGCCAGATTGTTCAGAGTCAGGCGGCCCTCGCGAAAACTCAATTCGCCTCGCTCGAGATTGACGGTGGCGCCATTGGCCCGTTCCAGACCGCCGCGCACCGCCTGGGTCACGATTTCATCGGCAAAAAGCAGATTCAATGAAAACGCCACTACTGCGACCAGGACGGCGAAAACCACGCCCAGCATGCGAATAGGATTGCCGATATTTCCCTTGGCCAAAGTGTCCTCGTAGGTGTCTTTTTTGGCCGGTCCCAGGAAAATCCAGGAAACCACTTTGACCCATCTTTTGGACGACCATTTTTTATAGCGTTCGGAATCCTTCTGGGCGTGGGCCATCTTCCGCCAGTAGGATTTCAGCGCTTTAACCGTGCCCACGCCGACAATCAGGCCGAAGATCAGGCCGACCAGGAGTCCGCCGGTCACCACATAATATTCCAAACCGAAAAACGCCAGAACCGGAGCGTTGACCATGGAACGGAACAGCCCTTCGGTCGGGCCTTCCAGAAGAAATCGGCCCACGGCAAAACTCACCGGGGTGATCAGGAGCGACACCCCTTTGGCCAGCAAGGTGATCAGACCGGCGAAAAACAAATTGGCGTTGAGAATGATCAACACCAGCAGCAACGCGGCAATCAATCCCCAGGCCTGGCTGAAGCCGGGCATAAATCCAAGGAGGGAACCGAGAACCGCCGCGGAAATGAGTTGGAAGGCGTTGGCCTTGCCCCGAAGGATCTTGCCAAGTTTATGGAGTTTAAAGATGAACATAGGAGTGGTTCCCCTTGTATGAGGGAAAAGTGGCTGGCTGAAAAGAAAATACCCGATCTCTCCGACAGTATCCGGCCAAAAGGGTTGCGGGCTAAAACAGGACCCTACGAGTTCTGCACTCCCCGTAGCTCCGTGCTTCAAGCCGGAGTCCTTTTCCCGGACCAACCGTCCGCACGCCACACAGACGCCCGCTTATGTAAGGTTCCCCCCACAATGAGGTGGAGGGCCGGACGAGTGGAGCCCCGCAGGGGTGTAGCTCGGCGAAGTCCGGCCCTTGCCTTGAAGGGGTGGGACAGGCTAAAAGGTTTTTCCCTCTGGTGTTTTAGTTTCGCCCGAACAGCACGTCTGTTGGCCTTAGACAAAACCCGGAGGGAGTCCCTTTATCCGGCGTGTTTTTATCGCCTGACACTCGTGCTGAGTTTACTTGGCCATAAGCCTAAGCCGCCGGATCCCTTGTTAACCTGTCCCACCGAAGGAGGATAAAATGAACTGGATTATCGGTATCGATACTGACGGCAAAGGCATCTATTATCAAATCCAAAACGAGTCCGGCGCCAAACTGGCCGAAGGCCGGGCCGTCAAGCGGATGGAAGGCTGGCGCGCCTTCCGAGAGCTCTGTTCGAGCCATGGGCTCGTTCCCGAACGTACTTCTGTGGTCATTGAGGCCACCGGGCGGCATCATTTGCCCTGGTGCGAACGCCTCCATGAGGAAGGATTCAAGGTTTATTCAATTAATCCTTTAATGACCAAACGCTTGCATTCTTCTGACAATGCGATTCGCGACAATAAGGATGACCGGATCGACGCTCACACCCTCTGCGAGATCGGACGTATCCATGCTCAGGCACTGGTACGCTTTTCTTACCGCGGGCAAAACAACAAAATCCAACTCCAAACTCTGGTGAGTTCGCGTACCGCCATTCGCATTCAGCGAACCAATTTGCTCAAGTCCGCCGGAGACCTCCTCGATCTGGTTTTTCCCGAGGCCAAACCGCTCGGTTTCAAGCTCACCAGCACCGCGTTTCGAGGCCTTTTACGAAAAGCTCCGACCCCGGGGAAAATAGCCGGGATTTCCGAGGAAGCTCTTCATGAAAGCCTGGGAGCAAAGGCGAAAGAGCTCCAAAAAGCCGCCGCCGCCTCGATAACGCCCGAAAGTATTGCCACAGCCTGCTCGCAAGCGCTCGTGCACATGCTCGAAGCCATTGAGAGTCTCTCGGCCCAGATCGACGCTCTTGATCACGCCATTAAAGAGGCCGCCCAAAAAGATCCCTCCCTGCGCAAAACCGAGGCGCTCATCCGCTCCTGTCCCGGCTTTGGCAAAGTCTCCACGCCAATCCTGGCGGCGTTCCTTCCGCCCGACATCAAGGAATGGGCGCCCACTAAAAAGAAAACCGTCCGCAAAATACAGGCTCTCTTCGGCTTTGATCCCAGAAGACGCGAATCGGGAACACACAAGGGCAAGGTAAAGCTTTCCAAGCGAGGCATAGAAGCTGCCCGCACAGCCCTTTATCAAGCCAGCTTCTGTTCTATCAACCACGACCCTCAATTGCGCGCTTACTATCAAAAAAAGAAAGCCGAAGGCGATCACCACAAGAAGGTTGTCATCGACCTAATGCGCAAGAACCTACGTCGCATCGTTTCCGTGCTCATCGACGAAAAACCCTTCGAATTTAGAAGCGAAAATGTCTGAATTTTTCCACTTGCTCTTATTGCCTGTCTGAAGCAGGGCGCTACGGCATCCGAGCTTCCCCGTAGCTCCGTGCTTCAAGCCGGAGTCTTCCTTTCCCGGACCAACCGTCCGCACGCCACACAGACGCCCGCTGAAGCAGGGCGCTACGGCATCCGAGCTTCCCCGTAGCTCCGTGCTTCAAGCCGGAGTCTTCCTTTCCCGGACCAACCGTCCGCACGCCACACAGACG
>JBJHCF010000068.1:0-16547 GCA_050506795.1 Opitutia bacterium | reverse complement strand
CACACACTCTCTCTCTCTCTCTCTCTCTCTAGGGTTATCGCGTCTGGCGAAATCCGATCTGTCACGATTTCATCCATATTCAGGTTCCCGTACGTGGAGCCTTTTTGTTGTAAAGCCGTTCCCTTGATCGAGGAACGGCTTTTTTGTTGTCCCGATCCCATTAGCTGATCTGAACGCCGATTCTCGATACCTGACGAAATCAGCCTCACCGCCTTCCCTCGCCTCAGCGGCCATGCCGATTCCAACGTAAGCCTACAAACAACCCGAGCATCATGAAATCATCGAATCCCCCTTGCCCTCATTGGCTGGTCTGTGCCTTGGCAACGAGTGTCACACTGTCAATGTTCCCCGCGGCCGCGGCCGAGACGGTCGCCCACTGGCGCTTCGACGAAGGTCCGGCCGGGTCCATGGTCGAGCACCCGCAGGTGGACGTGGTCTTGGATTCTTCGGGCAATGGAAACCATCTACGTACGTGGGCGGATTACACGGCGCCTTCCTACTCGGAGGACACGCCGTTCGGTTCGATTCCGCTGACCGGTGAGCCCAATGATTTTTCAATGAACTTCCGGCACGGTAATCGGGATCTGTACAGTGAGGACAAACCGCTGAACACCCATGTCTTCAGTGCGATTACACTGGAGGCCTCGTTCAAACCTTATGACGGCCAGGCTGTCCAGGTGATCCTGGGCAAGGACGGTCAACCCAACCCCGAGGAGCATGGCGCGCAGCCCATCGCGCTTAAGCTGGTCGAAGGCCGTCTCGAAGCGTTGATCACCGACGGGGCGGGCGAATTTATTTTCATTCAGAGCCAGGAGCCGCTTGCAGCCGACGTATGGTACAGCGCCGCCCTCACCGCCACGTCCACGGAAATGGCTCTTTGGCTCAAGGGTCCCGACGATGTCGAATACCACTTGCAGAGTACCCATCCCATTGACGGGTTGTTCGCGGTCGAAGACGCGCTCTGGGTCGTGGGGCGGGGAATGTGGGGCGGCGGTTTCTCGAATTTTTTCGATGGCTGGATCGATCAAGTGAGGATCTCCGACGCCGCTCTCGAGCCCGCGAGTTTCCTGGGAGCCGATCCCGATCCCGCCGCCGGGCAGGGAACGCTGTTGGAGCTTTCGACGTTACACCCCCGGTCCTCCGGCATGTGACCGGTACCTGAATCGCTTATCGATGAGTTACCCTTTGATTTTGTCCGAAACGATCGGATGCGGACCGGTCTGCGCGACATCATGGATCCAACCCGAATTTTAATGCTATGAACACGACGTTTTCCCCTTTCGCTAACCTTGCCGGCGGTCGGCGTTTCAGTGTGGCGGCGGCCGGTGTCGTCAAGGTGGTTTTTATGGCGCTTCTGCTTCCGGTCATGCTGCCCGCCCAGGTGGTTCCGTCGTACTTCACCGGATTCGAACCCGAGGAGGGATACCTCACCGGCGACCTCCACGGGCAGGATGGTTGGCAGGTGAGACAGGGTGAGGCTCGTGTTGTCCGGGGAACGGTGGTTTCCGGAGTGCAATCGCTCGTGATACCGGCGGGATTTCCGCCGGGGGTCGTCGTGCGCGATTTTTCGCGTTTCGAGCGGTCCGAAGTGGTGTACCTCGACTTTTTCCTCAAAGGCGGCGCCAACGTCTCTCCGATTATTGGCCTGGGCGACGTCGAAGTCGGGGCATTCGAACTGGCGGTTGTCGAAACGTCGCCGGGACTGGCCGCCGTTTATGCGTTCAACGGAATGACGGGAGAGTGGGAGCGGGCTTCCGGCGATCTGATCGCGTTGGATGGCGAATCGGGAATGATGGAATTCGTTCGGCTCACCGTGCGGTTCGATTATACGTTCGGGATTTGGGATTTGTTCGTCGACGGGGAACTTGTGGGGGTCGATCTGCTGATCGGCGGGGAGCAACGGTTTTCGCGCTTCGTGTTGCGAGGGCATCCCGAGCGAAATGTCTTTCTGGATGATTTTTATGCCGGGGTCGCCGATCCTTTGGGCGATGCGGGACCCGAGGAGGGGATCTTCGCGGAAAGAACGCGCGATGAATTCGGCTTCGGCGAATCGGAGGGATACGGTGGTATTTTCCGCGCGGATACCTCGCGGGACGGTCTTTTCGACGAGGAGGCGCTGGCGCTGGGTCTGGACCCGAGCCTGCCGTCCAACGTTTACGCGGTGGAGTTGCCGTTCTTCGAGGATTTCGAATGGTGGCCCGAGGGAGACATCCACGCGCGGGGCGGATGGCGTTCGGCGGGTTTCGGGCGCGCGGATGTCGAAACCGGGGCGGCTTACCGGGGCGAGCGCGGATTGCGGTTGTCCGGTGGAGAAACCGCCGTCGCCGTGGAGATAGTGGAGGAAACGGAGACTCCGCCGGTGGTCTGGACCGACTTTTTTGTCCGTCCGGCCAGACACCTGAGGTCGGAGCCGCCCGAGATCGGCGAAGAGACGGTCGTCGGGTTGTATTTCAACCGTCAGCGGGAAGCGGTCGCCTGGGACGGCGTCCGTCGGGAGTGGGTGACCGTGCCGATTCCCCCGGTTTCTCCCTTGTCGCGTTTGCCGGACTCGATGTATTCGGAGTTCCTGGTTTCGGAGGCTCCTCCTTCGCGTGACCGGATCGAACCTTGGGTGCGGGTGACGATTCGGCAGGACTTCGAGAACGGTACCTGGAACCTGTGGCTGAACTCGGTGAAGGTACTGGAGGGCCTCGGGTTCGCTTCCGACCAATACGGGCGTTTCCAGTTGTCCGGACCGAGCCGCACCTCGGACGTGGACAACGTGTATATCGGAGAGGCGGAACCTCCCGGACTCGACGACGACGGCGACGGGCTTTCCAACGAGGCGGAGATCGCGCTCGGGCTCGATCCGAACCGTCCGGACACTTCGGGCGACGGCATGTGGGACGGCGACAAGGTTTTCTGGGGATTCGATCCGTTGGCCTCGGACGATTTCGTCCGTCCCGACGATGCTCCGGCGGCCGCCGGAGATGATTTGATGTCTTCACTTCGACTGCAAAGCAGGGGCGCCGGCGACCGGCCTTTGCGTCCCGCGCCCGGGGTTCGCCCGGTGGGCGTCGACGAGTTGTATGTGGGCGCCGATGACGGGAAAAGTATTTGGCTCAGCGGCTTCCTGACCGGAGAGCCCGGCGTCGTCCCGGACGCTTCGTTGCCGGGCGGTCCGCGAACCGCTTTGATCGCAGTGAATCACGCGGGTTACCTCGTCGGATACGACGGCGCCGCCGAACGCTGGATGAATTCCCGGCGGCGGGTGGAGAGGGGCGAAGCGGTACGGGTCGATGTGCATCTCGACTACGAAACGGGTCGCTGGTCGCTTTGTGTGGACGGCGTTTTGCGTCTGCGCGATCTGGGCTTCAGGGATCCCGGGGTGAGAACTCTCAGCCGCCTGGGTCTGGACGGCGGGCGGGGGTCGCTACTCGATGACATTGTGGTCTCGGAGCACGAGCCGGAGGGACTCGATTTTTCGGGTGACGGATTGACCAACGAGGAAAAGCGCGCCTTGGGACTGGATGTGTACGCGACCGACACCAGCGGCGACGGAGTGCCGGACTGGTGGGCGTTGAAGTACGGTCTCGATCCGCTGGATTCCGGTTTGGGCGGAAGCGATCTTCATGGTTACGGCTTGAGCGTATTGGAAGAGTACCGGCTGGGTACCGATCCGCACCTCGCCGACACCGACGGCGACGGTTGGAGCGATTTCGATGAAGCACTTGCGGGAACCGGGGTGCTGGACGCCGGCGATTATCCCCAAGCCTACGGCCTCGATGGATGGCATCTGGAGCAGGTGGGCGGAACGCGCGCTTCCGGTCCTCATGCGTACGTTGTGGGAGAGGAATATCGCATCCTGGGCAGCGGAAGGGGAGTCGCGGGGGACCGCGACGGCTTTACCTTCGCTTACCGGGAGTTGACGGGGAACTTCGAAATCGTCGCCAAGGTGCGCGCCCCGGAAACCTTGGACTTCTCCGCCGCCACGCAGCGCGGTCTCCCGGCCCAGAACGGTTTGATGGCCCGGGCTTCCCTAAGCGAAGGGGCCTCCTACAGCGCGGTGTTTTCGGGGAAGTCTTCCTACTGGTCGCGTTTTCGACGGCAGCAAGGTGAGGGTGCCCTGGATTTTGCTCATGGAACGGGCGGAAGCGAAGCTTACCGGTATGTTCGCCTCAGACGCACCGGGCACCGCTTCCGGCATTACCTGTCCGGGGACGGCGAAAATTGGGTCCTTGTGTCGGAGGATTCCGTGGTGATGCCGGCGACGGTGCCGGTCGGGATGTTCGTCTCTTCCCATTCCGAAGATTTCCATGTGCGCGGCAGGGTGAGCGATTTGGAGATCGTTCAACTCGACGACGAAGCCGATTGGTTCTACGAGGACATCGACGGCCAACCCTCTTTCGATTCCTTTGCCTGGATGGGCGAGTGGGACGGCATCGGTTACCACGACAGCGCGGCCCTCGCGTTGCGTTCCCCCTCTCTTGAGGAGTTGCGTGAAGTAGGCGTCGAAACGAATGTGCGGGTCGAGATCCCCGGGGCCGAAGCGAGCGATTGGGTGGGGCGCTGGTTCGGTGCGGACGAAGGCATCGTCTGTATGGATCGCAGGGGATGGATCGGGTTCGATATCGAGGTTCCCCGGGGGGATGTGTACCTGGTCGAGATCCGGGGCGGAGAAGCCCGGCGCTCGATCGAGACGGCGTCTTCCTTCGACTTGAAACTGTATCTGGATGACGAATACCTGGGCACTCGGGTGCTGGAGGGCGCTTACGGGGATTCCGGGTCGGTGTACGCTTTCACTCCCTGGCTGCCCGAAGGGACCTATCGCCTTCGGGTGCTCTGGGACGGTGCGCGCGCCGGGACAAACCTCCGGATGGATTCGATTGCCCTGCACGGCGTCGAAGGGCCCGACTCCAATGGCAACGGAATCAAGGACTGGGTGGAGGACCGCCTCGCCCGCCAAAGCGGAACAGACCGGCTCCACTACGCCAACCAGGAACCAGGAACCACGAACCGGGAACCCATCCTCACCCACGTCTCCCCATTGCCGATCGAAGGCCGAGGCCGCTACCCGAGCATGATGCGCATCGGACGCGAGGTTTTTCCAGCGGATTCCCCGCATTTGCCCCCTGGAGGGCAAGGCTCCGCCCTTGCCGCCGATGTTTCCGTCCTTCCCCCCGATTCCCACCTCCTCCCGCACGATCCGGCGGACTGGAACGCCTATCTTGAAACCTTCCTCGGCCCCATAAGGCTCCCGGCTAAACCGGGCCCCGGATACCGTTACCATGCCGACGTCCCCTTGGCGCCTTTGGCCGACAACGCCGTCACCGTATCCTGGCAAAACGGTGTCGCGGAAGATCGTCTCCTCGCGCGCTGGGTGCCCTACGACATTCTCGCAGGCGGCGAGATGACCGTGCGCAAGGGCGATTCCCTCCTTATCACGGCCCTTGGCGTCGGCGCTTCCGCCGATGACTCGCAATCTTCCATCACCCTCACCATCCGCGACGAATCCGCCATGCCGGAATCGACTCGCCGGCAATCGCACTTCGAGACCACTCCCGATTCCCCGTTGGTTTACACTTTCACCGAACCGGGTGAGTACCTGATCGAAGGGACTTACCGCGCCGGCGACGGATTCGAGTCGTCCGGCACGCTCCGTGTCAACGTCCACGGCTTCACCTTCCCGGAACGCCCGCTCGCCCTGGTCAATCGCCATCGGGATTGGAATTCGCATGATGTCGGACAATACACAGGCGTTTACGAGGCCGATCCCCGTCTTCAATTCGAGAACCTCGGGGAGCAGGGAAGTCCCCGGCTGCGCTTTCGATCCGAGGATAACGATCCGAGGACGATCGTCTCCCGCCTGGGTGAAAACGGACCCGTGCTGGATTCGGTCGGAGTCGAGGGAATTCGACTTCTTTCCTCGTGGGAAACGAACGTTCGCGTTCTCGGGGCCCTTCCCGACGGCAGCCGGTTGGTGGAGATGACCACCATCCTCAGTCCTCTACCGGAGGACATCGAGGTGCATTTGCGGATTTTCGTGGGCGGGGTCGTCTTTGACGACGGCACCATCGAGCGGGTCCTGACGCCGGAGGATTTCGACGAACTCGGCCAGACCACCGTCCGTTTCATCATGCCCGCCTGGGCGATCACCTCCTCCTGCCACCGCACTTACGTTTATCAGAACGGCGAACTCGTCGGGGTACGATGACGTTTGGGAAATAACGAACGAATGAAACATCGACCGCATTCTCGATCTTCCCGGGCGAAATGGCTTTTGGCATTGGCCGCTGTCGTTGTTTTGGTTGCGACCATGCGGGTCTTGCTCTCGCCATCCCGGCCCGAACCTTCCGAACCCGACGAAACGGCAATCGTGCGCGGGGAAGCTGAATCGGAGGAATCTCGACGCGGTGCTTCCGTCGATACCTCCGGGGCATCGACGGGCATGGCGCGTGAAATCGAGGAAACCTCCGGAGAATTGCCTCACGGCCGCCCTCTCGCGGAGGAGGCGCTCGTCCTTGACGACGCCTTCGTTCGGGCGCTCGCGACCATCGAGGATCCCTCAGGAACGTATGCCGAACGCGGCGCGGTGGTACGCGGTCTGGGAACGAACCTGTCTCCATTCGAGATCGAGGCGCTGTACCGTTTCCTCCTCGCCGCGCCTCCCGATACCGAGGAAGAGCGCGTTCTCGATCGGGCGGTAAAGAACGATCTGCTCAACCTCTTGCGAAATCAGGATAACCCGCCCGAGGATCTGACCGGGGTAATGATGGATCTCTTTGGAGACTCGGACCAGGACGCAGCCGTTCGGGATTACGCGTTGCAACACATGGGGGTGTGGCACGAGTCCGCGTCCGACGAGGAGAAGGGAAGGATACTGGACGCGTTCAAGGCGGCGCTCGATGAAAGGGCCACCAGCCTGGCCGGAACCGCGTTGATCGGGTTGAATCACCTGACCGCATCCGGATCCCCTGACGAAACCAGCGGGTTGAATGTCGCCGAAGCGGCTCTCGCCATCGTACGGGACGAAACCGCGGGCGACCTGGCCCGCGTCACCGCTTTGAATCTTGCGGCCGGATCCGCGTCCGCTCAGACGCGCGATTCCGCCGCCGAATGGGCTTTGGACCCGGCCGCGGGTTATCCCCTTCGCCTGGCCTCCATCGCGGCCCTGGGATCGGACGGATCGCCGGAGGCGATTCGCGTCCTGGAACGTGTGGCCGCCTTGGGCGACCCGCACTTGGCCCCAGCCATTGCGAGAGCCAATCGAAACCTTGAAACAACCGGATCACGACCGGTCAACGCCACACAGCCATGAAAAGGAAGCAAGCCTGTCACGATCCAGTGTCACCGCATCGGATCCAACGTGGCATCGAGCCTTCGCTCGATAGCCCCAACCGGAGGTCCTCCCCGCACCGGGCCGCCTCACTGTGGCTGAGTGGAGCGCTCGCTCTCGTCCTGGGGTCGCTGTTACCGATTTTGCAGGCCGACCACATCGACAATCCCCCGCTCGACGGCGGCATGGTTCACTACATGTTGACCTATTCATACGGTGACCTGATCCCGGACGAGACCATCAACGACCATCATGCCGATATGGTTGGCGACCACCTAAGCTTCGAACAGGTCGATGGGGTTACGGCGTTAAGGATTGACGGTTTGTCCCTTGTTCGGACCCCATCGGTCTATGCCCTCGACCATCTAAACGAAGGAACCCACAGTCTATCGATTTGGTTTAAACCGGATCATCTTCCAGGAGAAAACGGCACATCAAACAACTTTGCGATCTTAATGAAGGGTTCGTTGTTTGGCATTCGTCTGAACGCGGACGGCAGGTTTTACGCTCATTTTTATCAAGATGTCGATGGCAGTACGGTGATTTCCTCGCCTCAGTACCAGGACTGGAATAAATGGTACCACCTTTGTCAGGTTGTTGACTATGACGAGGGAGAAGTGCGTTTCTATGTTGACGGTCATGAGGTTGGAAGCGATGCGATAAATGCGAACTATAGTCATTCGAACACATCTACTCGATGGATTATCGGTTATGCCAGCGTGGGTCGTAATCATTGGAGCGCCCGGGGAAACTTCTGGGAGGCCAGGATCTATGACCACGCCTTGTCACCTGCCGACATCGTAGAAATATACATAGGCACATCCGAAATCGATACCGACGGAGACGGAATTCCGGACTCCTGGAAGTTGTACTATTTCGGAACGACCAATGTCGATGCCGACGACGACGCTGACGGTGACGGATTAACGAATCTTGAAGAATATCTGGCCGGAACCAATCCATTGAATCCGGATACAAATCAAAACGGAATCTGGGACTCGATCGCGATTCGTTTGGGAATGGATCCAACTTTTATAGATAGCACGCCATCCGGAAATCCAGCCAGCATTACCCTGACTTCACCTAAAGAAGCGGACTTAATACCTTAATACTAAACTGAACGAGAAGTAAGATTGTATGAAGACTTTAATAAAACGGATTTTTTTCGTTGGGGGCATCTGTATCGCAGCAAAAGTCGGTCTTGGCGCAGATTCACGCTTTGATCGCGTTCCTCCTGACTTATTCGAAAATCCAACCACTGAGGCTCTGACCAAAGTGCATGCTCTGTCAGAACTCCTCTGGCCTGTTGGCGATCATGAGCCGACAGAAGAGCACAATACTGCGCTAGCTGCCTTCTATTGGGAAATTCTTAGCGCGGAATCTGCTGCTTTGGCGGACGTACCGGGGAGAATTGAGACGTACTTAAATGACTATCCCACGTCGCCATGGAACGCTTCGCTACGCCTGAATCTGGGTTCTCTCCATTATCGAGACGGTTTGTTTACGAAGGCACTGGAATCCTGGAAACTGGCGTGGGACGATGCGAAAGAAGACGAACATATTCGAGCCAAGGCGATTGCGGACCGGGCGGTGAGTGAGTATGCTTTGCTTAATTCCAAACTCGGGCGTGCGGATCAATTGGAAGCGATTTTCTCGGAAGTTCGAGGGCGCGATATTCGAGGTTCCGCGACTGAGAAGCTTGCGGGTGCCCGTATCGGATTGGCTATGATGAAGGCGTACCCGGAAATATCATTTTTGTGCGGTCCCATGGCATTGGATCGCGTGTATGGCGTTATCGACTCGGATCGCCCGAACCGCGATCGAATTCTCAATGCCGAGTCCACACCGCAGGGCCTTTCCTTGAAGCAAGTGTATACCTTGGCGCGGGACGCTGGTGTTCCGATGCGCATGGCCAAGCGCCGTCCCGGCTCGGAAATTATTCTTCCGTCGGTGATTCACTGGAAGTCCGATCACTTCGGTCCATTGATCACGAAGCGGGGAGATCGATTTTTGGTTGAGGACGGTACTTTTGGAGAAAATCTGAATGTGACGGCACAGGCGATTGACGAGGAGGGAAGCGGCTATTTCCTGGTTCCGGAAGATATTGAGCTACCGGAGGGGTGGGAACCTGTTGCTATAGATACCGCTGCCGGGATCTGGGGGCGAGGATATGTGTACGGTTACGACGAGGACGCTACGAGCGATCTTGATGAAAAAATTGGGTGCGACGGAGATGGATTTGGGATGCCGATTTGGAATATTCACCTTCACACGGTGAGTTTGAATATTGTTGATGTTCCGATAAGGTATAATACTCCATACGGACCTTCTATCGATCTTCGACTAAGTTACAACCAGCGCGAAGCGAATGAACCTGCAACGTTCAAATATTCCAACTTTGGTCCAAAATGGACTTCTAATTGGATTTCCGCGATCATCCATGACAGCGGCGATTTGTATGCGGACGTTAAGCATTCGATGCCGGGGGGAGGCGCGGAAACCTTCACGAATTTTCAGGAAACAAATATACATGGAGTAAGCGGGGAATTTGAAATACAAAAGAACTCCGGGAATCGTCTTATAAGACATGCGCCGACCTATTACGAGCTAATATACCCTGATGGAACCGTAGATCTATTTCATCAGCAAACGGACGCCGTAGACGGAAAAGTCCGTTTGCTTCGAACGTTTCGAATCGATCGTTATGGAAATACGATACGTTTCTGGTATCAGTGGTTAGGGCACTATATTCTATGGAAGGTCACCGATTCATTGGGCAACGAGACATTACTTTCTTACGATCATGAAGATGTTCGCTTGGTAACAAAGGTGAGGCGGGATGTCTTTGGAATAAATAGCACGGTAGAATTTGAATATGACTCAACCGGTCGGTTGGAGAGAATTATAGACCCCGAGGGTATCGAGACACAATTTGTGTATGACGGAGGCGGGGATTTTATCAAGGAAATGATCACGCCATACGGGACTACTCGATTCAGCCAGGATGAATTTGAGGATGGCCTTGGCGACAATGGAGTACATGATACGGTGCGTTGGGTGGAGGTCGAGGATCCGCTCGGGTTCAAGGAACGGGTGGAGTATCGTCATGAAGCGAACGGTCTAGACAGTAATGAGTTCCCACTGCCACAACCCTATTCCGCGGATTCGGTGACTTCGGACTTAGACGGAAAAATTGGAATCTATACCGAAAATGATACGAACCATTATCGGATTTACCGGAATACGTTCTATTGGGATAGGAGGGCCGTTGAGGAGATGGGTGGGACGGAAACTCTCGATTACTCTAAGGCCCATATTTATCAATGGCTACATACGGAAGATTGGTCGCGTTCCATGCGTAGGCTCGAGTCAGAGAAGCCACAATTGGAGAATCGCATCTATTATAATTATCAGGGACAGTCGCACCCTGGGCTATTTGACGGTACCGGGCTTGTCTCGAAGATCGCCCAAGCCATCGATTCATCCGGCACATCGAAGATTGTACAGCACGAGTATAATGATCAAGGACAGAAGATCCGGTCTGTTGATCCGGTTGGGCGAGAGACGCGGTACGAGTACGCCGGTAACGGAATCGACCTCTTGCATGTAAGGCAACGAGTCGGTGGAAACTGGAAGGTTCTTTCATCTTTCACCGATTACGACAATCATCTGCCGGGTCTTGTTGTTGACGCTGCCGGCCTAAAGACGTATTATACGTACAATGACGAAGGACAAATTCTTTCAATTGCGAATAGCTTGAACGAGACGACGGACTACATTTATGACGACCGCCTCGATTTCGATCCAAATAACAATACTCCTTCGGGCCATGGGTATCTCTACGAAATCAAAGGGCCGACAGCTGGTGCTGATTATACCTTTACCTACGACTCGGCGGGTCGAGTGGCGACTATAACTGACGCGGGTGGACACACAACGGAGTTTTCATATGACAATCTTGATCGTCGTACCCGTGTGTCATATCCGGACAGCACTTTTGAGGAGTGGATCTATGATCGCCTCGACGTCGGGGCCTATGTCGATCGCGAAGGGCGCATGACTACATACTTGTACAACGGGAATCGGCAACTCATGGTGGAGATCGACTCCGAGGAAAACATTACCCAGTATGACTACTGCACTTGCGGAGATCTGGAAAGGGTGATTGATCCCAACGGAAATGTGACCCGATGGGAATATGACCGTAGTGGACGATTGACGAAGAAAGTTTATCCGAACCAGACTGAGACTGTGTATCAATATGATCCGGACAATGGTCGATTGGTTTCAATGACCGATGCTTTGGGACAAATAACATCATATACCTACTACCTCGATGGGAATATTAATACGATAAACTACAGTAATAGCGTCAATCCAACGAATTCCTTAACATATACGTGGGACCCCGATGTCAATCGGTTGACTAACGTGAGCGGTGGCATCGGTCAGACCTCGTACACCTACCACCCTTACATGGATGAGAATCAGGTTTCCGGAGATCAGAATTTTGTCAATCAAGCATACGTCGCTATTTTTGGCAGAAAGGCCACTGGTTTTGAAGTCGACAATGCATTGGCGGCATTGGATGGCACTGTCGAAAGTCGGGTCGCGTTTCTGTCGGGCGTCATGGAGGGGCTGGAATATGATACTCGGATCAAGACTATTCAGATCTACTTGACGTTAACAGGGCAATGGCCCTCGTTTATCGAACTTCAGGAAGCATATCACGTTTTGCTCGGCGAAGACTTTGATTCGGAAAATCCTATTTTGGAGGAGCCTCCAAGTGCGCTTCCAATCCACCCTACGGAACATACTGAATTTGACGAGAATCAAGATATAGGCGAGTTTTCAGACTTTATTCCGTTGATTAATTTCCTTATGCCCAAATATACGGAGTTCTTTGATGAATTTGAGAACCAAACGGATATGGATTTTGTGGAGCAGGTCCATAGGAACAAACATATCGGCCCTCAGCCGACTGGGTTCGGATGGGCGCGATTGTTCTCAGGAATCGATCCGTTTTGGGCATCGGCGGGGCAAGACCGTACAATATTCCTAAGCGTCTTTTGTGTGGACAATGAGGAGCATTTATTTTATGGCAATAACCGCAGTAAGTTGATCGTGTACGAAATGCCGAATAAACGTCCGTTAAATCGTTCCCCTTATGCACTGGCATTGGTTGGTTTAGCTGAATCCGAAACCGCGCCAACTCATTCGGAAGTTGCGACTCTCGCTAACCAATCAATCGAAGATGCCTTGACAGAGTTGCTTTCCGATCCCTCCTATCCCCATCCTCCCGTGGATGGGGAAGCGCCCGGTGCCGGAAGGGTTCATACGGTTAATGGACCATTTTCTAATGACACAATCGTTTATACGTATGATTCCCTGTCGCGAGTGGTGGAGAGAACGATCGGGGGTTCCGGGAATACTGTCAGCCGGGTCTTCGACACTCAAGGCCGTCTTGCTGAGGAAACCAACAATCTTGGAACCTTTGGCTTCCAGTATGTCAATGAAACGTTCGATTTGGAGCAAGTGACCTACCCGAACGATGGCCAGACAGCACATTTTAGCTTCTTTCCCAACCTCCAGGATCGCCGTCTGGAGCGGATCGAACACCGTTTCCCTGATCAGTCGGTCCTTTCAGCGTACGAATATGGGTACGACTCCGACGGGGTCATCGACTCCTGGAAGCAGGAGCGGAGCAATTTGGATTCACAGACCTACGAATTCACGTATGATACGGCGTATCGACTAACATCCGCCGTGCTTGAAGACGATCAGCAGAACGTAATCAGCAGTTTCGGCTACGGGTACGACCGGGCCGGGAACCGTGTTTCCGAGCAGATCGACGGTGGTGGCTTGCGCCAAGCCGTTCACAACGAGTTTAATCAACTCACAGGTGTGGGGAGCGGTCTGGTGCGCTTCGCGGGCGAAATCTCGCAGCCAGGCCAGGTGTGGGTCGAGAACGAGGAGGCGCAAATGCGTAACTTCCAGGGCTTTGAGGCTTACGTGCCCTTAAGTTCGGGCACGCAGCAGGTGACGGTGGAAGCGGAGACGCTGGACGGTCTTCAGACGGTGAACATTTATTCCGTGGAAATTGCCAACGAAGGGACGGTGACGCTTTCTTACGACCTGAACGGGAACCTGCTCAGCCGGACCGATTCGGGCGGCACGACCGGGTACGAGTGGGATGCCGTTAACAGGCTGATTGCCATTGAGTACCCGGACAGCTCAAGGAGCGAATTTACCTACGACGGGCTGGGTCGCCGGGTGCAGATCGTCGAAAAGAACGCCTCCGGCACCACGGAGAGCAGGCGCCGCTTTATCTGGGACGGCCTGTCTATCGCCGAAGAGCGGGACTTGAGCGGGTTCAATCCGGTCAAACGCTTCTACAGCCACGGAGTCGAAATAGTCTCCGGTTCGAATGTCGGTGATTACTTCTACACTTTCGACCACCTGGGGAGTATCCGGGAAGTGACCGATGACCAGGGTGCGCTCGTAGCGCGGTACAAGTACGATCCGTACGGGCGGGTAGAGCGAGAGGACGAGTTAAACAGTACAATCGAAGCGGATCTCCGATTTACGGGGCATTTTTATCACGAAAAGAGCGGCCTGCATTTGGCTCCGTACCGCGCCTATGATGCGGATTTGGGGCGGTGGTTGAGCCGGGACCCGCTGTTTAACGCTGAATTGCTGCCCGAAGGACCGAATCTATACGGTTACGCGGGCGGTAACCCTGTCAATGCCGTGGACTTGTTGGGACTGTTTCTCAGCGAGCAGGCCGTCAACAACTACCTGGACATGTCGCACGCGACGGGACGCACGCCAAGGATGGGAGACATTTACCGCATGCCCAATGAGTTCGGGGAGACCCCGGCGCAACAGTTTGCTCGCAAGAGCGGGGAGCGCGGTCGTTGCGCGGCGGAGGAGGCATTGGAGATGGCGAAGGACGCCGCTTTGTTGTCAAGCTTGTTGATTCCGGCATCATATCCTGCGCATCTAATTCGCGGGGCGGCGATGGCGTGGAGGGGAACGCGGGCTTTCGGAAGTGCGGTGCATTATACTGGATCAGCCGGTATTTACGGTGTGATCCGAAGTGGGCAGATAGGGGCTCAAGTGGCGCAGAGGGGGTATTATCGTTATGGGGTGCAAACCAGCCAGGGGATTAGCAATCTTGCTCAGGGAGCCATGGCGCATCCGGCATCATTCCCCCCGGCGACGTTTTTCGGTGGAGTGGGTTATGGTGGAATGACCCTGTGGGATCAACGGCATCGTATCATCGGGCATTAGTAGAAATTGATGTTTTGTGAAGGAAGAGAGCGGTATATTTGATGAATCCTCTGATTCGGATTATAGGAATCAGCATTGTCGCTGCTATTTCATTACCGCCGATATTTCTGTTAGCGCCAGGTACTACAGGTGGCGTATCTTCACTTAGGGAGGCGCTTTTTGTTTGGCCGATTTTGGGACCTCCTATCTTTATCGTTGTATTTATGTACCTTTTTTTTGAACAGAGACGGAATGCTTTACGTGATCAATATCCTCAATCGAAAATTGAAGAATTCTCAAGTGAAAGCGACGGGCGCATAATTGAATTTTCTCTGGATTCCAATGGTAATGACGATATTTACGTTAGGACGTTCGTTTCATTTCGGAGCAATGAATGTTCCTTTACCGGGAGAAAACTCCGATTCCAGATTTTCTTCGGCCGGAATGAATGTCCGAATATCAAGCTTTGCCAAGGCGAATCAGGTTCGGGAGAAGGACGTAAGATTGTGGATATCCTAAATTGTGCCGATCCCCCGATCGTCCCGATCAAATGGAAACAGGGAGTTCTGACAGTCAGCGACAAAGGCCTGGAATACATCGAAGGCCCCTACGAGCTTGGTCCGGTGGCCAATGACGGAATTGTGGGAAACCTGACGATCGTCGATGGGTTGAAGGGAGTGGTTGACGAAATCGAGGCAATTTGGAAATCTTCAGCCTTGGAAAATGATCGATCATCCCCGGAATAAAGTCACCTTCGCCACATCTATGGCTGTAGGTAACTGGTTGAACAGGGACCCGCTCTTTATGGCGGAGCTATTGCGTGAAGGGCCGGGGTTGTATGGGTATGTCGGTGGCAATCCGGTGAATCGACGGGATAGACTCGGTTTGTTCTCGGGAGCTCCAGGACTTTACGACGAAGGCTTTTTCAATGCTTCATCGTTGAGTGGCCCTGGAGCATTTTTTAAGGGCGCCGGAAGTTATTTTCGAGGAATCTATCGTTACGGTCGGCAAGCGGGACGCAGGTCAGGATTGATGGGGAGTGAACACCGCAGGCGTTCACGTTGTGAAGGCGAGGCGAAAGGGGTCAGGCCTAAGTAAATAGGTATTGACTGGATTCGAACGGTTTGGGAGAAAGGCGTGATGCCGAGGACTTTGAGAGTGGAGTATGAAGATGCGCGCTACCACGTGTTGAACCGGGGTAATTACCGGCAGGCCCTGTTTGCGGTTCATCGAACCGGGGAGGCGTTTCGCGAGATTCTGTATCAGACGTGCCGGAGGTTTGGGTGGATCTTGCACGGGTATGTGGTGATGAGTAATCATTATCACCTGGCGCTGGAGACGCCTGTGGGGAATCTCTCGGCAGGGATGCAGTATTTGCAGTCGGTTTTTTCGAACCGCTTCAACAAGTTTGTCGGGGAGCGTGGGCATGTGTTCCAAGGGCGTTACAAGGCTTTGCTTCTGGAGGATTCGACCGCGTTGCTCCAGGTGGTGGATTACATCCATCTGAATCCGGTGAGGGCTGGAATCGTGAAATTGGACGATCTGAAGTCCTATTCTCTGAGCAGCTTCCCTGCGTTCTTTCGCAGGAAGGGCCGGCCGGGATTCCTGACTCCGGCTGAATTTCTGCATGAGGCGGGAGGTTTAAGCGATAGTGCGGCGGGGATGAACGCCTACCATCGGCGTTTGAAGTGGGTGATGGAAGAGTCCCCGGAAAAGCGGGAGAAGGAATTCGCGCGATTGTGCCGCGGATGGTTTGTGGGCAGCGAGGAAGGAAAGGCTTATTTGGCGGGGCGAGTACAGAGTGGTGAGGCCAGGGCGAATGCAGAGTTGCAAAAGGAACTGGTTGAACTGCAGTGGCGCCAGACGTTGGAAATGGGGATGGACGTCCTGGAAAAGAAGCCTCAAAATTGTATGAGTGAACCGAAGAACGCCGAATGGAAAGTGGCGCTTGGGGCGTGGA
>JBJHCF010000067.1:0-16895 GCA_050506795.1 Opitutia bacterium | reverse complement strand
CCCGTAGCTCCGTGCTTCAGCCGGAGTTGTTCCCTCCTGGAATCGCCGTCCGCACGCCCCTCAGACGCCCGCTAAAGCAGGGCGCTACCGCCGTAGGTCCGTGCTTCAGCCGGAGTTGTTCCCTGGAATCGTCGTCGGCACGCCCCTCAGACGCCCGCTAAAGCAGGGCGCTACGAATTCGGCCCCGTAGGTCCGTGCTTCAGGCGGACAATGCCGAGGGCATAGGTTCCCGGAGATCACTGCTTCGGAGCCCACCTCAAAAAGCAAATTATTACGTTCCCCGGCGAAGCCGGCTTCCCAACCATGAACAAAGAACAAAGAACCAGGAACCGGCGAAGCCGACAATATCAAGGCGCCCGCCGGTAGAGCGAGGTGGGTTCGTCGTAGGTGCGGTCCAGCCATTCCTGGGGCACTGGGATGATGCAGATGTTCATGGCGCGGTCGTCGTCCGAGAGCATGGCGCTCTGAATCTGGATCCTCGTGCCGTCGCGGCTGAAGGTGGGGTGGGGGTGATCCGCGGCGGTGGGTTTGTGTCCGGTGGAGAGAAGCATCATCTCGCCATTGCGGCGGTCGATCAGGTAGATGTCGCGGGCGAAGTCGTCACCCACGGCCCACCGTCCGTCCGGCGATCCGTGGACGTGCCAAAGCCCGCTGCCGCTGGCGGTTTGACCCTCGATGCGCATTTCGCCGGTGCGAATGTTGATGATCCCCAGGCCGGTCGGTTTTTCCCGCGTGCCGGAAATGCCCCAGGCGTCCTCGGTGCCGGGGCTGCGGTGGCCCATGATGGCGATGGCGACTTCGTCGGGGGTGATCACCGCTTCGTGGGTGACCCATTCGTAGTCCGCTTCCGGGTACAACGGCCGCAGGCCGGTGCCGTCGGCGTTGACGATCCACGTGCGTTGAGGCGCCTTGCCGCCGGTTTCCCAGCAGAAGTGGATTTCGCCCGGCACCCAGGGGTTGGTCTGCACGTGCCCGGCCTGGAAAGGAACGGCGACCACAAAACCGAGCTCGCCGGTGGCCACGTCCATTTTGGCGATCCCGGTGGGACCGGCGCCCATGTTGCGCGGCCCGAAATTCTCCTCCGGCTCGACACCCTCGGGCAGGTGTTGGGCGGCCTTACCGGGTCCCACCCGGAAGTAGATGACATCCTCATCGGCGTCCAGGGCCATATCGCCCCCGGCGCCCCAGTCGCCCGGGATTTCGCCGATGATGGTTTGGTAGGCGGATTCGTCTTCCAGAGAATTGGATTCGCTGTCGGCGAAGAGTTTGGCCAGATCGACGGCGATAATTTCCCGGTATCCCGAGCCCCGTTCGGCATCGCGCATGGCGTACAGGGTCATGGACTTCTGGGCGATTACCAGCATTCCCCGATATCCGCCCTCGGTGACCTGGACCAGGTCGCCGGTCTCCTCGTTGACCGCCATGGCTTCGCCCGGGACACGATTGGAGCGAAAGATCAGCCACTCGCCGTCGGCGGTCCACTGCGGGTGGGTCTGGTAGATCTTGGAGTCTCCGACCGGAGTGCTGGTCAGGAAGGTCAAGGGAACGCCGGTTACCGGATCCTCAACGATCACTTTTTCCGACGGAAAACGCGTGCCGATCTGGGCGAAGGCGGACGAGGCTGCCGTCAGTGCCAGGGCGAGGAAGGCGACGGACAGGGAAAAGGGTTTGATAATCATAGGGTCACTGTATTACCGGCGAAGGTATCCAGAGGCAAGTGTGCCTGGTTCTTACTGTAAAATGATATCCGGGTAAATCTCTCGGGCAAGGCGTTTCATCGTTTGATGAAGCAAAAAATAAATCGAAAATTGGCCTCACACGGAGCCACAAAGACACGGAGAAATCAACCGAACCCGCCTCCGTGAGCTCCGTGACTCCGTGTGAGAACCTGCCAATGTAGGCGTGCGCTACTTCGTTCAACGGCCCTAATCGAGTGGTATTTCAGGGTACGGGTTCGATTTCGTACCGGATGTGGGCCGATCACGATTCCCGGGAATTGCCGGCCGGGTCGAACGAGCCGTTGGCCAGGAAGTGGAGGGTGAGGGCGATGGCCTGCGGATGACGTATGATGAGGAGATGGGTCGCCGGTATGGCGATGAAGCCCGTGGAGTTCCCCAAGCGCGTGCTTTCAACGCTTACGGTGCCGTCACTGGGGCCCGGCAGCCAGCGTTTGAAAATTGGGTTCCAGTTTCGGGTTCCGGCAATCACCCCGACGTCGAAGTCTGCGTCCGGCAACTGACCGGGGAGTTGGTCGCTGGTGGTTCCCAGTTGTTGGCCCGCGGGGCCGTAAAAACGGCGGAACAGACCCAGGGGCCGGAGGCGGTCGGCGATTTCGCTGCCGTGATTCGGCGGGGCGATCAGGACCGCTCGTCCGACCAGAGCGGCGCCGTGCCGGCGAACGTACTGGCGCAGGAGGATTCCTCCGAGGGAGTGGGTGACGAAGTGAATCCGGCTGGCGCCCGCGGCTTGCAGGGTGTCGAGGAGGGGTTTCAGGTAGCTGTCGACCAGTTCCTCAATGGTGTGTTTGCGGGACGGATACCCATGATTGACCGGCACGTATCCGGCATCAGCCAGGGCACGCGCCAGTTTCGCCATGGAGCTTGGGCGACGCGCCAAGCCGTGGAGAAGCACGACGACTTGTCGGCCGGAGGCGATTTCGCGTCCGATGGAATCCTGGTTGAGGCGGTCTGTGCGCATGAACCTTCGGTGGAATCTTTCCGACCGCAGCGGCGGTGGAATGTGCCCGTTCTTTCGGTCGAGGTTTCTTTCGGATCAGGGCTCGTTCACTCCGAGAGCCCGGTTTATCGCGTTTCTAAGGTCTTCGATATTGTAGGGCTTGCTGACAAATGCTTGCGGCTTTTCCTCATGTTCGTCCTTCATGACGTATCCCTCTTCGAATCCGCTGGAAAGGACCACCGGGATGTTCGCCTGAATGCTGCGCAGCGCGGTCAGGGTTTCCCATCCGTTCATCCGCGGCATGCTGAGGTCGCAAACCACGCAATTGAACTCTTGCGGAGCCCGTTGGAAAATCTCCACCGCCTTTTCTCCGTCTTCCGCTTCGACGACCTCAAAACCGATGCGCTGCAGCATCACCACCGACATTTCGCGGACGGCTTTCTCGTCTTCGACCAGAAGGATTTTCGCCGGTCGATCATTGGGCGCCTGGCGCGTTTTCCCGTCCTGCTTGCAGGCGATGGAGTCGGCAATGACGGGGAAAAAGCAGCGAAAGGTGCTGCCGATTCCCGGCCGGGTGTTCACGGTCACACCACCTCCGGCGGCCCGGATCATGCCGAGGACAACGGACAATCCGAGGCCGCGTCCGGTGAATTTGTTCGAGAAGAAAGGATCGAAGATTTTATCTATGTCCGCGCTTTCGATTCCCTTGCCGGAATCGGACACCTCAAGGCAGGCTGAGTCCCGGTTGGATGGACTCCATCCGACCGGGAACCGGTAAGGCGCGGAGATCTCCCCGGGGTTCACCGTTTTCACCTTGATGCGGATTACGCCCCGTTCGGCTTCCTCCATGGCTTCCCAGGCGTTGGTGACCAGGCTGCTGAGGATTTGTTTGATCTGCTCGCCCCCGGCTTTGATCAGGGGACCTGAGTCGGGGATTTCGGTGCGCAAAGTAAAGCCGTCGGGGAGATTGGCCGTCAAAGCCGCCAGATTGTCCCGGCAGGTGGCGGCGAGGTCGATGGTCTGCAGGCGCAAGCTGGCCTGCCCGAGGTAGGCGCGCATCAGGGCGCTCATTTCGGCCGCTTTGCGCGCCGCTTGCATGGCGCTGTTGAGCCGGAGGTTGATGGGGTCTTCGCGTGAAACGTCGTCCATCACCAGTTCAAGATTACCCATGACCGACTGCAACTGATTGTTGAAATGGTGGGCGATGGCCGCCGCCATGCGGCTCAGGCTTTCCGATTTCTCCAGGCTGCGATCCTGGGCGTCCAGCCGTTTTCGTTCGGCCTCGGTTCGTTTGCGCTCGGTGATGTCCTCCGCCATTTCGATGACTGCGGTCACTTCATCATCCGCGTTTTTGACCGCGGTTGCCGTGACCTGGAGAACTCTTCGTTCGTGGTCGCTGGTTATCTCGAACTCTCCGGTATGGATCCGCCCGTCGGCCAGAGCGCGCAGGACCGGAGATGGCTTTGTCTGGTCCGAATCATCATCCTCTTCGAGGATTTCTCCGGTGTCGCAGCATGGGCCTTTGGTGATCGCCGGAAACCAGCGATCCATCATCGGGTTGATGGTCAGGAGGCTCATGTCGGTGGAAAACATGGCGACCCCCACCGGCAGGTTCTCGATCAGGTTGCGAAACCTCGTTTCGCTCTGGCGCAGTTCGCGTTGGGCGCTTTCCAACTGTTGTTTGGATCCCCGCAACTGTTCGGCCATGTCCACCACTTCGGCCTGGTACTTGTCGGAGATCGCCATGACTTTGGCGAATTGCTGAACCAGCTTGATATAATGAGAGGCCTCTCCCTTCCCGGGAGCACCGGAGGCTCCCTCAGTGGGTTGATTCTGCATCAGGTGCTCGAAAAAGTCGTCGGAGGAGTTTTTCATGGGCGTTGATCCGGGTTATCGCAGGGAATAATACGGAAGGGAACCGCCGCCTCTTCCTGGAACTCCTCGGCCAACTCCAGCGCGCGGTCGTTTTCCTTTTCGTAATGCCAGGATACCGTGGTTGAGCAATCGTGCTTGCTGGTGTCTCCGAGCAAATCGAGAATGTCCAGCATGCATTTGGTGCTGCTGGAATTCATGTAGCTTATGTTTATGCTGACATGCAACTGCTCCTTTCGTTTGAGCTGGTCGTGCAACCACTCAAATACAGGCTGAAAGAATGCGAATGAGTTCTCCGGATACGATTCTCCGGATATGGTCAAGGTGTTGTCCGATTCGGAATACCTGATTTCCGGTGACGATTTACTGGCGGGAATATCGATCATCGGTCGCCTCCCGCAACTTTGACGAATAAGCTGAAGAAATCGTGCCGTTCGTCCTGGGGGTCGAAACGGTATCCGAGCTTTTCCGGAGAACGCCGGGCGATATCGATGAGGCCCACACCGGCTCCGGTGGCTTTGGCTTCAAGCGGTTTTCTTAACTGTTCCTTGTACATTCGTTTCAAAGTGTCTCGGTCGGAGCTGTTGATTTTTTCCAGTCGGGTTTCCAGGTCCTGGACGTCTTCACGGGCGATAGTGTTGCCTGAACAAAGGAGATAATCGCCGCCTGTTTGGACGATCAACACGATCGCGGAGCTTTGAGCCGGTTCCAAGAAATTTTTGCGTTTCAGATAATTACGGACGTTTTGGGTCTGCTCGATGTAGACGGCGAAGACATCGCTGATGATACCCCGTTCCAACTGTTGGTTTTCGAGATGGCGCCGGACCGCGTTACCAATTTCTTCGACGATCCCGTGGCTGAAGGAGCCGTGGAAACTGATCAGAATGCCTTCCTCAGCGAAGAAGTCTTTGATTTCAATTATGCTTCTCATTGATTTTATTCCTTCGTTAAACTCACCCGAAACCCACAGAGTAACAGGTCGTCCCTTTGGGGGTGGTCGCCGCGATAATCCTTCAATGCCTGGCGCAGGTGTTCCTCCTGTTCAGCCAGCGATCGGCCGGCGAGTTGGGACAGGAGTTCCGTCAGCCGCTTGCGACCGAGACCAAACCCTTTTTCCCCTCCCGGCAAATCGAGAACTCCATCCGAGGTCAGGTAAAAGGTCTGTTCCGGAGAGAGTGCCAGACGGTGTTCGGTGAAGGCGCGGGATTCGTGTGCGGAGGAAAAGCCGAGCCGGCGGCGATCGCCCGGGATTTCGCGAATGCCCAGGTCGTCTTTTACAAAAAGCGGGAGTCCGGCGCCGGCGAAATCAATCACCTCGTCGCCCGGCCGTACCCGGCAGAAGGCGATGTCCAGACCGTTCTCCACCGCCTGGCCTCCATTGGCGTTGCCGCGCAGGGTTTCCTGCACCAGAACGTGGAGCGTGTCGAGCACGGCGGCCGGTCCTTTGTCGGGGGCGGTTTCGATGATGCGGTTCAGCAGCGCGTTGACCATCATCGTCATGAACGCTCCCGGCACCCCATGACCAGTGCAGTCCACGGCGGCGACGCAGAACCCGTCGCGGGTTTCCCGAAAAAAATGAAAGTCCCCGCCCACGGGATCGACCGGTTCCAGAATGACGAAGTACTCGGCCAGATGGGGATCGAGTTCTTGGGGAGAGGGCAGGATCGAGTTTTGAATTATCCGCGCATACTGAATGGAATCCGTAATCCGCTTCTGCGATGCGGTCAGGTCGCGGTTGGTGGCGGCCAGCGCTTTGGTGCGCTCTTTCACCATCGATTCCAGCCCGGAGGTGTACTGCCGGATTTTTCGCGTCATGGTGTTGAACGACGCGCTCAGTTCCCCGATTTCATTGTTTCCGCCCTCCGGGATTTGTGTGTCGTGGGCGCCTTCGGCGACGGATCCGGCGGCCCGGGTAAGTTTTTGCAGCGGATCAATGATCAAGGAATTCAGAAGGAACATCAGGCAGAACAGGACCGCCAGCAACGAGGCCAGGAAGACCAATCCCAGGGGAAGAAAATCGCCCGGACCGATAATCGTTCCGGCGTCGACGAGCACCAGGTTGTGCCAGTCGAGGTCGGTTAGGCTCCCCACCGCGGTCACCGCGGTCTGTCCGTCCATTACCAGCGGAAACAGCTTCGCACCCGTCGCGTTTCCGGCGATGGCCGAACGCAGCGAGCCGATGCTTTTGGAGTCGTCGAGCAGATCGAACACCGTGACTTTGTCGGCGTCATCCACCACCCGGGCATTGTGCTCGATGAGAGAACGGTCCGGATGAGCCTGGAGTTCCCCGGCCGAATTGACGATGATGGTACGGATGCCCGGTTCGCTATGTTCCACCAGGTTTTCCAGGAACCGGGTGAGATCGATGCCCGAACCGGCGACCCCGATGGGGGCGCCGTCCGCGTCGCGCACGATGACGTTCATCCACACCCGGACCTCGTCCAGCAGGGCGTCGTAATTGACGTTCATCGAGTAATCGGGGTTGCGCTCCAGGAATTCGAAAAACCAGCGATCATCGGGATCATTGGTGTCCAACACGGTCTGCATCAGATCGGGGCTTTCGCCGGCGCTGACGTAATAATTCCCGCTGGAGCGCACCGCGACAAATACCGTCCCGTAGCCGAGAAAACGATGGTAGCTCTCGATCTGCCTTTGCGCCAGAGCCCGCAGTTCCGGATCGTTCTCATCCCGAATCCAGTCCCGGACCTGCGGGTCGTCGGCAAGCTTCCGGCTCAGGGCGAGTTCCCGGTCCACCAGGGAAAGGATCCGGTTGCGCTCGAGTTCGTTCTGAGCGAGGGCAAAACGTTCCACATACTCGTCGCTAATGCTGCGGGCGCTCCAGTAGAATGCGACAAATGCGCCGGTGAGCGTTACCAGGTAGGCAAAAGCTACCACGGTCAGGAAAACCTTGCGCAGGGATCCGCTTATGGGCCTTTGATTGGTTTCGGTCACGATTGCTGGAGCTTTTCCACGGTGATGCAGGCCGGAGTCTGAGTTGATTGCTTTAGTTCGAGATAAGGGTTTACCCTATGCGTGAAAAGGGTTGTCAAGGTTTCACTCGTTAGGCAAGAGCGGTTTTGCCAGCGAGGGCAACTTCACCGGAATTTGAAAATCCGGCGGATCCAGGCTAGCCTGGATGAACTTGGGTTAAGCAGGTTCATCGTTTGAAAAACCGAATCGCAATCGCGCCTCTGCTTCCTGGAGGGCGGCGCTCCCGCGCCGCCGGTGCGGACAGGATGGCCGCACTCCCAAGCCGGCGGCCACGCGGGAGCATGGCCCTCCAGGGGAACGACCGATGCGATTAGGCTAAGCTTCTTCGAACCATCGTCTCAACCGAGTGCCATTCCCGCTAGAGCACTAGCAGGCCGACAAATCCCAGCAAGAGCAGGAGGAGCAGCACGGAGAGGGTTTTCTTTTCGCGGCGGGTAAGCTGAAAGAGTTTCATGGGCAGGATCAATGGGGGAGGTGGAGATTAGAGGACGAATTTATCCGGAGGCAAGCCATCCCGGTGGACAACGGCGCGCCATTCCGTTTTGCTGCGCTTAATGAAGGAATCGGAGGGCATTGTTTACGTCGATCGTTACCGGGGCGAACGGCGGGAGGAGAAGGTTTACGGAGGACTCTGGCTGCGCTGGACCTACGGGACGGCTCCCGGGACGTTTCTCCTGGAAACGTTGGTCAAACGGGCGTTTTTCTCCCGTTTGTTCGGCTGGCGAATGAGCCGGCCGGGCAGTCGCGCCCGTATACGGCCCTTTATCCGGGATTACGGGCTCGACGAATCGGAGTTTGCCGAACCGGCGGAGACCTATTCCGATTTCAACGCCTTTTTCTCGCGAAAACTGAAACCGGAAGCCCGTCCGTTGAACGGCGGTCCGGAGACGGCGGTGTTCCCGGCCGACGGGAGGCACCTGGTTTTTCCGGACTTGAACGCGGTGGAAGGGGTTTACGCCAAGGGACAAACCTTTTCCCTGCCGGAACTCCTGGGTGACAATGCTCTTGCCGCCCGTTATGCCGGAGGCTCACTGACCGTCTCTCGATTATGCCCGGTGGATTATCACCGGTTTCACTTCCCCTGCGCCGGGACTGCCGGCCGGGCTGAAGAGATTCCGGGCGACCTTTATTCCGTCAGTCCTTACGCCCTGCGGCGGCGCTTGTCGTTTCTTTGGCGGAACCGCCGTTTCGTGACCCGGCTGGATGCCGAACATTTCGGTCAGGTCCTCTACCTGGAGATCGGCGCCACCTGTGTGGGCAGCGTGGTGCAAACCTATCCCGAAGGCGGCGAAATCGGCCGTGGACAGGAAAAGGGCTACTTTCAATTCGGCGGTTCCTGCGTGATCCTGCTCTTTGAGCCCGGCCGCATCCGTTTCGACGACGACCTGGTGCGCAACTCCGCCCAGGGCCTGGAAACCTACGCCCGCATGGGTGACCGCCTGGGAGTCAGCCGGGCTTAGTCTGAATGGCCCTCGGTCAGGAAACTCTCGACCACGAATTGCGCGAATTGCACGAAACCGTGCCGGGCAGGATACCCGCCATGATTTCATCCCTTCATTCCACCGCTTTTCCCCCACGCTCCTCGACCCAATCTGTTTAGGGATTGGTTCCTGGTTCGGCCGCGGCCAAAGGGGAACATTGCTTTTGTGTTTTTCGGGTCATCGTGCGAATCTTTGTTTCATGGCACCACGGAAAAAGAAAAATCGGCACGGCGGCGCGCATGGAAATCAAGCCCGCGCGCGTTCCGACGGAGCGGCGAGAGAGGAGAACCATGCGGCGGATGACGCCCGCTCCGGCCGGAATCGGCCGGCGTTTTTGCGTTTGATCCTTTTTGTCTGCCTGCTCGTCGGGATCATCGTTTTGGGCATTACCCGCCCGTGGTCGTCTCCTCCGGAGCCGCCTCCCGCCGCCTGGGAATATGACGAAGCCAATGATCGCCACTGGGATCCCACCCACGGGCATTGGCATGACGGGCCGCCTCCGGAACGGAATCGACCGGCGTCGCCGTGGACCGGAATCCCCGTCCCCTGGGAGTACGATCCGGTCAACGACCGCCATTGGGATCCCGGCCACGGCCACTGGCACTCCGGCCGCCCGCCCCCGCCGGAACTGCGCTGAGAGCGGCGATTTCCAGGTAAGGTCCGGCGTTGTTCACGCTCAACGAGACCGGGCGTGAGGGAAAAGGTTTGCCAGTTTGCGCCAAAAAGATTCTTGTCCAATGGCGCCCGGTTGACGGCGTGAGCCTGAAAAGCCGCCGTCGATTCTCGCTCCTGCTACGTTTTTGTTCGTTGTCAAAACGATAACCCAAACCTTCTTTTAACCTCCCATGTTTGATACCCGAACACCCTTTCTGTATCCGCTGTGCCGTCGTGCCGTGAATCGTGCGGCGACGTTCTGGCCGGCCGTGCTGTCTTTGCTGGGGGCCGTGATCTTTTCCGACGCGGTCGCGGGGAGTCTTCCCGGGGAACGGGACGACGCGTTTATCGACGCGATAGGCGCCGGGTTCTCCGCCCCGGCGACCGCGGTGGCGTTGCAGCCCGACGGCAAGCTGCTGGTCGGCGGTTCGTTCACGGAATTCAACGGCGCCCCGGCGCCTCGCCTGGCGCGCCTGATGCCGGATGGATCGTTGGACGAGCCGTTTATTCAGGCGATGGGGATGGGATTCGACGGAGCCGTAATTGCCGTCGCGGTGCAGCCAAACGGCGGGATTGTGGTCGTGGGATCGTTTGAAGCATTCGATGGTCAGAGCGCGAATTTCCTGGTGCGCCTGCATTCCGATGGATCGCTGGACCAGGATTTTCTGACTGCACTGGGGGCCGGTCCGAACGGAGCGGTGCACAGTGTTGTGCCCCAGCCCGATGGCGGCCTCCTGATCGGCGGGCGTTTTCGCGATTTCCACGGACTGGCCGGCCTGGTTCGGTTGAATGCGGACGGTACGCCCGATACGGCATTCAACGCCAATCTGACTGGCACCTTTCATCCGCCCGCTCTGCCGACCGTTAACTCCATCGCCATCGACCGCCAGGGGCGGTTGTGGCTGAGCGGAAGTTCTCTCACCGCCTCCGGGTATACGGGTTCACCCTACCTGACGCGCCTTCACCCAGACGGTACGGTGGATGGAGACTTTGTCGAAGGGCAGGTCGGGGGGTTCAATCACACCTTGCAGGTAGTGGTGCCGTTGCCCGACGATCACTTTTACGCGGGTGGCGAGTTTTTTCGCTTTCAGGGAGATATTCAATACCGGTATTTTCTGAAAGCTTTGCCCGACGGGATGCCTGACGAGGACTATATGGCGACCCGTTGGGACGTGTTCAGTAACAACGTCCGTCGCATGCAGCACATGGAGGATGGCCGGCTCCTCGTGACCGGTGATTTTTCCTCATCAGGGGTGCAACCTTCGACCAGTAGAATAGCCTTTCTCAATACCAATGGAAGTGCGGTCGTGGAATTTCACAACCGATTCTCGATTGGATTTGGCCAGGTCTCCGGGACCGCCGTGCAGGCTGACGGCTCGATCGTCGTGATCGGTTCGTTCTCCCGGTCGGACGGGAACGGAGGCCTTGGGATAACCCGGGTGGCGGGATTCGATGCCGGGGAGTTTCTGTGGGCTGTTGACGACGGTCTGCGTCTGATTCGCGGCGGAGGCGCCGGGGAGGCTCACGGTGTGATCTTTCAGGGTGCCGCGGGCGACGGAGATTGGATCGATCTGGGCGAAGGAGTCCGTACGGCGGACTACTGGGAGTTGGCCGAAATCGACCTCTCCCCCTGGGACCGGGTCCGGTCGCTGGCACTGACCCCATCCAATCGCGGTGTGAGCCTGGTGGCGGCGGAGGTGATTCTGGCGGAGGAAAGCCAGGAAATCGATTTCCCGGCCCTGGCCGATCGATCCGTCGGAGTGGATCCGTTCGTGCCGGCGGCGGCGGCATCCAGTGGGCTGCCGGTTCAGTTTATCAGCTCGGATTCCAGCGTGGCCTCGGTGGTCCGGGGACAGGTGCAAATCAACGGCGCCGGCAGCACGACGATCACCGCTTACCAGGCAGGCAACGAAACCTTTGCTCCGGCGCCGGCCGTTTCCCGGGAGTTGGTGGTGGAGAAGGGGGCGCAAACCATCGCCTTCGATGCGTTGCCGACGGTGACTTACCGGCACACCTACAACTTTCCGCTCGTCAACCTGGAAGCCTCCGCCAGCAGCGGACTTCCAGTGTCATTTGTCAGTTCGGATCCCGAACTGGCCTCGATCGAGGGAAACGGGGTGGTGGCGCACGGCGCCGGCGAGGTCGAAATCACGGCCTTTCAGGAGGGGAACGAGCACTACGAGGCGGCGCCGCCGGTCACCCGGGTTCTGGTAATCGAAAAAGCGCAACAGACCATCAATTTTCCCGTGCTGGATCCGATACCCGTTAATGCGCCGCCGGTGGTGCTTGAAGCCTTGTCGCGCAGCGGATTCCCCACCCGGGAGACGGGATTGCCGATTGAATTCAGCAGCTCGGATCCGGGAATCGTCTCCATCGAGAATGGGGCGCTTGTTCCCCACATGATCGGCGTTGTAGAGGTGACCGCTTCGCAGCCGGGAGATGAGAATTTTCTTCCGGCGGCGCCGGTGACGAGAGTTCTCGAGGTCATCGATCCGCCTGTCGCCGCGGGAACCATGGATTTGGCTTTCAATTACAACCTGGGAACCGGCGCCGCGCACGGCGTCAGAACCATCGCCTTCCAGCCGGACGGAAAGCTGGTGGTCGGGGGCGTGCTCGGCGATTTCGACGGAGTCGCGGTGGGGCGGATTGTGCGACTCTTTCCCAACGGCACGGTCGACGAGGATTTTGTGGCCAATACCGGCAGCGGGGCCAACAACGCGATCAACGCGGTTATTGTGGACAGGGACGGCGGCCTGCTTCTCGGTGGAACATTCACTGCTTTTTCCGGCGTTACGGCAGGGAGGGTGGTGCGTTTGCAGGGCGACGGAAGCGTGGATGAAGCGTTCAGGCAGAACCGTGGTTCTTCAGCGAACAACGAGGTCCTCAGCCTGGCGCTGCAATCCGATGGCAAGGTTCTGGTCGCTGGTCAGTTCACCTTCTTTGACGGCCAACGCGCCGGGAGGGTGGTCCGGTTGCACTCTGACGGTTCCCTTGACGAAACCTTTCTGGCCGGGATCGGCACCGGTGCCAACAACCGGGTGCGCAACGTTGTGGTCCAACCCAATGGCGGTATTCTCCTCGGGGGAGACTTTACCGAGTTCAATGGTGTGGAGGTCCCGCGCCTGGTCCGCCTGTTGCCGGATGGTTCAGTCGACAGCGAATTCCTGGACGCGATCGGCGCCGGGCCGGCGGGAAATGTATTCATGCTTTCGGTCCTGCCGGACGGCGGCATTCTCCTGAGCGGCGGCCTGGCCTTCGACGGTCGGGAGGCCGGTTCGATGGTCTGGCTCGATTCCGACGGTCACCTTATGGAGGACGAATCCGGGGCGCCGGTTTACGATCTGGGCGGCTCGCCGAGTTTTCCCGTGTTGCAGGGAGATGGCCGGCTCCTGATCCCGGGCACTGTCAATCGGGTGGGCGATCGGAGCGGTCTGCCGCAGGGTCTGGTGCGCTTGCAGCGTGACGGATCCGTGGATACGGTGGTAAGTGATTCCATCGGTTCGGGCACCACCGGCGGAGTGTCGCGGATCGCACTGCAGGAAGACGGGAAAATTTGGATCGGGGGTTCGTTCGATCGTTTCGACGGCTTCCAAAGGATTCCGAAAAACCTGATCCGCTTGAACAACGACCCTGGAATGGTATTCCTGGCGAACGAAGGAGATCGTCTGCACTGGTTCTCGGTCGGCACCGCCCCGGTGCCGCAAGCGGTGTCCTTTCAGGGGAAGTCGGGAGAGGACCCTTGGGTTGATCTCGGTTGGGGAGAATATATCGACCGCGGTTGGCGCCTGGAGGGTGTGGATTGGAGCAATTTCGATCAGGTGCGTGCTTTGGCCCGCACGACGGTTGGCACCTCATCGGGGTTGTACGAAAAAAATTGGCTCCCCGGCCGGGAGCCTCAGTCCATCGATTTCGCGGCGATGAATCCCCGGCCCTTCACCGCGGCGCCGTTTGTGCCGGAAGCATCGGTCGGCAGCGGATTGCCTTTGGTGTTTTTCAGTTCGAATCCGGAGGTGGCCTCGGTCGATGAGGGGACGGTTACCGTTCACCGTCCGGGTCGGACGATTCTCACCGCGGTCCAGGCCGGCGACGAGCATTACGCGCCGGCGAATCCGGTTAGCCGGGAGTTAACGGTCGAGCGGGTGTCACAGACGATTTCGTTTGGTGAACTGGCACCCAGGCTCTTGGGCTCCGATCCATTCCCGGTCACTGCTGAGGCCGACAGCGGACTGCCGGTGACCTTCACCAGTTCCAATCCAGCCGTGGCTTCGGTTTCCGGAAACCAGGTAACCGTGCACGCCAGCGGCGAAACCACGATCACCGCTTCCCAGGCGGGCGATGGATTCTATTTGCCGGCGGATCCGGTGGAACGGGAGTTCCAGGTACTCGCGGTTTCAGAGGGCCCGGATGAGTTGGATCTCCTTTTTAGTGATCGCCTGGGATTGGGAGCGAACGGAGTGCTCTATGCGATCGCGGCGTCCCCGGACGGGGACCTTTACCTGGGAGGCGATTTTGATGAATTCAACAGTGTCGCGGTGCGCCGGTTGGTGCGGGTGGACGCTGACGGCCGTTTGGCGGAGTCTTGGAATCCGGCGACCGGAAACGCGCTGGGAGGCGCGGTCACCGCGTTCCGTTGGCAGCGGGACGGCGGGATGCTGGTAGGAGGTGAATTTCGGAGCCGGCTCAGGGCGGGAGTCGCCGGGGGACTGGCCCGTCTCGATAGCCTGGAAAATTGGGACGCCGCTTTTGCCGACAATCTGGGAGAGGGTTTTGCCGGGACCGTTTACGGAATGTATGAGTGTGGCGATGGCCGGATAATGGTCTGGGGGGAGTTCGTTTCGGTGAACGGGGAGCCGACCGGCAACCTGGCGTTGCTTGAATCCGACGGAAGTCTGGCGTCGGTTTTCGCCGGCTCGGACGGCCCGGTGTATTCCGCCCTTCCTCTGGCTGATGGGGATTGGCTGCTGGCCGGTGGATTCAGCGCCTTTGGCGGCCAACCCGCCAATCGGCTGGTTCGTATCAACGCGGAGGGAGAGCCGAATGAGTCCTTTGCTCTTGCCCTCGGAGACGGACCCGACGGCGATGTATTCGCCCTGAGTCGGGATCCGGAAAACCGGATCGTGGCCGCCGGGGAGTTTACCGTGTTCGACGGAGCGGAAGCCGGCCGGCTGGTTCGGTTTGATGAGGATGGGCAGATCGACGCCTCGTTCAATCAGGGGCTCGGAGACGGTCCGGACGGCCCGGTACGTTCGCTTGTAGTGCGCGCGGACGGTGATCTCATCCTGGCGGGAGCCTTTTCGCGTATCTCCGGAGTGGATACGATGGGGCTGGCCCGCGTCGGATCCGATGGCGCCGTGGACGATTCATTTGCCCCGCTCGACAGCCTGGCGGGGTCGGATCAGGTTCGCGGGGTAACCGGTCTCGCGGATGGTAGCCTGGTTGTGACGGGAGAATTCGTCGGACCCTTGCAGGGAGCCAACCTGTTGAGGATCTTCGGCGACTCTTCGGAGGCCGGGTTGCGGATCGATGCGCGCGGGATCGTGTTGGAGATTGGAGGATCGGCGCCCTGGCCCGGAGCCGCCCATCTCGAAGCGAGTATCGACGGCGCACACTGGATTTCAGTAGGTCCGGGCCATATCGACGCCGATCGGTGGCGCTTCGCCGGTTTGGAAACGGTGGGCCTGCCTCAGGTGCGTGTCATCTCTCACTCCGGTGGCGGATTGTTCAACGGATCGGGTTCCGCCACGGTTTATCAGGCGTCTCTCGCGTCGGAGGTTTTGAGCCCACTGGCTCACAGCGCGGTGGTCGGGCGCGATACCTGGTACCAGGTCGAAGCTTCTCGTTTCCCCCTTCGGTTTTACGGCGCCGGTCTGCCTCCCGGCCTCGTGCTCGACGCGATTACCGGAACGATCAGCGGCGTGCCCGTGCTTGCCGGTGAGTTTGAGGTCACTATCGGAGCGAGCAATGCCACCGGTTGGGTGGAAACGGCGTTGTTGCGAATTCAAGTGCACCCGGCTACGGGGCCGCTCCCCGTGCTGAAGAGTGAGTCACACCTGGCCATTGGTCCGCGGGAGTCGCTGCAATACTCCATACGCTACGATGGCAATGGGCTCCCGGTTGAGGTCACCACGGTGAGCCTCCCCGATGGGATTGAATTCGATCCTGGCTCCGGAGAATTTTCCGGCGAATTGCCGGCCGGGTTTTATGAGATCGTTTTCGACCTGGCGAACGCCTACGGGACTGTGCGCAAGACGGTGGCCGTTACGGTCTACAACTCCGGAGGCGCCGCCCTGACTTCGGGAGTTGCCGAGACGCTGCATGGGATCGCCACGAATGGTGATGAATATGTGGCGGTTGGTGAAGGAGGTCTCATTCTGCGTTCGACTGATCGCGAGATTTGGGAACCGGTATCCGCGGATGTTCCGCACGACCTGTTCTCGGTGGCTTATGGCGGGCAACGGTTTGTGGTTGTTGGGGATCATGGCACGGTGCTGACCTCGACCGACGCGGTCAACTGGATGAGTGTCGCCGTCCCGATCAACACCGCACTGAGGAGCGTTCGCTATCTTGGCGGGGCTTTTGTCGCCGTGGGTGACGGCAACAGGGTTCTTTGGTCAAGCGACGGTTTGTCATGGGTTGTTCATATCGCCACTTTTTCAGTCCACCTGCAGGCCGTGACCCAGGGGCCGCAGCTGGTCGCGGTGGGCGAGTGGGGCGGTGTAACTCTTGAAGAGAGCCTGGAATCAACGTTTGGCCGGCCGCGCTGGCAACGGATTCTGACCTCGGCAAGCGGCGCGTTTCAGGGCATTGCGTACGGAAACGGGCGTTACGTGGCGGTTTCCGACTCCGGAGAGGTCGCTCTTTCCGATGATGGGTTGACCTGGGAAATTCGGACGGTACCGGGGGTGGATGCGTTCCGGGACGTGGTGTACTCGGACAAGACATTTCTGGCTTTGGCTGCCAACACGTCTGGCGACTCCACTGAAACGGGAGCGTTGCTGGTGTCTTTCGACGACGGCGAAAATTGGCACGAGCTTGGGGAGTGGCCGAACGTTTATTCGGGATTGGCCGTGGAAGCTGATCCCTGGATAGCGGTGGGCTCCGGAGGGGCGATTCTCTCCGGAACTGGATCTCCGACGGAGATGCTGATTGTGTCGGGGCCACGGGTGAAAGCTCTGTTGGAAGGGCGATACGTGTCACTGCCGATTGAATACGTCGGCGACG
>JBJHCF010000066.1:0-17129 GCA_050506795.1 Opitutia bacterium | reverse complement strand
TTTTTGCATAGGTCCGGGGCGTCAGCCGGAGGTTCCGTGACGGGATCCGCCGTCCGCACACCGCACAGACGCCCGCTTAAGCAGGGCGCTACGAATTCCGCCACGTAGGTCCGTGCTTCAGCCGGACATTTTCGGGGGTGCCAGTTCCCAGAAATCACTGATTCGGAGCCCACCTCAAATAGCGAAGATTCTTTCGATCTGGGTTACTGCATCGTGGATGTGGTGAAAGGCTTCCGTCGGCATCAGAGAATGCCTGAAATTGGGGTGGCGATCGACAGCCTGCTTGTTGCCTCCCCTCCATGCCACTATTCTCGCCTCGGAGAAAGGCTGCTTATGCGTGTTACCATTGGTTTTATCCTGGCTGCTCTGGTTGGAGCGGCCACGCAATTTTTGTACGGCGATCCTTCGGACTGGACCTGGCACAATCCATTGCCGAACGGAAACTTCATGAATGACATTCATGCCCTTGACGGCGATACCGCCATCGCGGTGGGCAACGTGGGTACGATCCTGAAAACGACCGACGGGGGGCAGAGCTGGCGTCTGGTCGATTCGGGCACCCGATATGACCTGGAATCCGTTTACTTTCTCGATGAAAATCGCGGTTGGATCGGGGGAATGTGGGGCACACTTCTGCGCACCACCGACGGCGGGGAATCCTGGCTTCCCGCCTCCAGCTTCGTCCCATCGGCAATCGAAGCCTTGCACTTTTCCGACCCTATGAACGGCTGGGGCGTCGGTGGAGGCGGAGGGTCTCCCAATATGGTTCGCACCACCGACGGCGGGGTGAACTGGATCACCGTGAGCACAGGCAGCAATTCACGGTTAACCTCCATTCATTTCATCGACGCCGACAACGCCTGGGCGGCGGGAGCCAGCGGTACCCTGGTGCGCAGCACGGATGGCGGAGCCACGTGGGCGCCTCATCCCAGTGGGTTTAGCAATGCAATCAATGCCATTTATTTTGCGGATGCCCAAAACGGTTGGGCGACGGGAAACTCTTTTCTGCGACGGACAACCGATGGCGGCGAAACTTGGGAGCCTCAGGATTTCGGCGCGGGATCATTCCAAAAAATCCAATTCCTCGACCGGGACAACGGCTGGATATTCGGATCCCGGTACTTACGGACGATTGACGGAGGGGAAACCTGGACACAGGTGACCGTCAGTCCTCCGGGAACTATGGCGCATTTTTCGGACGATCAAAACGGTTGGGCGTTAGCAATTAATGGTGCGATCAGCCGGACAACCAATGGGGGTTCCAGCTGGAGTCCGGTGCTGGGCGGCGTCCGCAGCGGCCTGAACGACGTCTGGTTCTCGGACCGTTTGCGCGGCTGGGCGGTGGGGACGTCACGAACCGTATTTCGTACCACCAACGGCGGGCACACCTGGAATCGGCTCGACGTGTCTTCTTCGGCCTCACAGTACAATGCCATGTCCTTCGTCAGCGATAGCCGCGGTTGGATCGTGGGCAACAACCGGTTCATCCTGCACACCTCGGACGCCGGTCAGACCTGGAGCCAGCACGCGACCTTGCCGAGCGGAACGGTCGTTTTGGACGACGTGCAATTCGTCGACGCCGATCGGGGCTGGATCGTTGGACGCCAGTCCGGCAACGGTCTCATTCTGCACACTTCGGACGGCGGTCTGAGTTGGGAGCCTCAGCATCCCGCCGGGATTTCCCAGGCGAACGGCGTGTACTTCCTGGACGCCGACCGCGGTTGGGTGGTCGGCAATTCCGGGATGATCCTTCACACCACCAACGGCGGGGAAACCTGGACCCCTCAGGAAAGCGGCAAGACCTGGAATTTAAGCGACGTGTTTTTCCTCGATACGATGACCGGTTGGGCGGTCGGGGGTTCGGGAATATTGCACACTACCGACGGCGGTGTGACCTGGACCCAGCAAGCAGAGCTATTCAGTGGTCTCAGCACTATTATTGGCGCGCAAAAGGTTCGGTTTTCGGACGCACAGAACGGCAGGATCGTCGGCACGATCGGTTTGATGGCCCACACGAACGACGGCGGGGAAAACTGGACGGCACTGGAATTCGGAAGCGGCGTTACTGTCAGTTCCGTTACGTCCAATCCGCTCAATGCGATTCACCTCTTCGATTTTGACACCGGATGGGCGGTGGGGGGCAACGGAACGATCCTGCGCCTTGGCGACCTTCCCGAAACCGGCGACCTTCCAGGGCCAGGCCTTCGGGCCGAGTCGATCTCAATGGGCGAGCTGGGCGGTATCCGATTGTCCTGGACCTCAGGCGAAGCCGGATGGATTCTCGAAACCACGGATGACCTCGGGGAAAGCGAGTGGTCCGCTGTCGAAAACGCCGTTCCGGCTCAGGAAGGCGAAATGACAGTTGAATTGCCAACCGAGGACCCCCAGCGTTTCTTCCGCCTCCGACGGCCCGACAGCCCCTAGCCCGAATGGCACTCGGTTAAGGTGGTGGATCGAAGCAGAGTAGTCCTACTTTGGCAAGATCACCAAAACCATACCCTGTTAAAACATTGCTGAACGGTGAAGGTTCTCACACTGAGCTCACGGAGGTGCGTCCTGTAAGAATCTCCGTGACTTTGTGGCTCCGTGTGAGTCCAATCTCCGCATTTGCGGTTCCCGTCGCCCAGAGGGCACCCGCCGGAAATCGTCCCTTCGGGACTCGCGTTCGCTCACCATCTACGCGCTGCTGCGCTTCGTCCGTTGTATTTTTTTGCTTCATCAAACGATGAGCCGCCTTAACCGGAATGCTACTCGGTTAAGGGTGTTGTCGAGCACTGAATCTCGCTGCTGCGCGGTAACGACACACCCCACCCCGCAGGCGCGGGGCCCCCCTCTCAAGAGGGGAATTGTTATTTGATCCCCTCTAACAAGAGCGGTGGGGTGTGTCTGCGAACCCGATGAATAACTCTGTTCCTCCTCCGTCCGATTCTCACCGACCACCTGCCTTAACCGAGTGCCCTCTATGTAACTCCCGATCGCTACCGACGCCGCCGGGTTGGGAGCACGGAACCCATTCGCCTACGCTTCGGCCAGTTTTCCGAAACGGTTGGCGATCGCCAGGGCCGGGTCGACCGGAACATCCTGGCGCACGACGTCGGCCGGCACCTGGATCGGCGGCACTTTTCGGAGTGTTTTCCCGGCGAACTGCGGCAGGTACTTCGCCTCGGCTTCCAGCATCTCGGCCGTCATCTGGCGGATCTCATCCAGCGTCAGCACCGCCGCCGTTAGCGGATCCAGCGCCACCGCCTGCATCACCAGTTCGACGTCGCCGGTGAAGCTTGCTTCCACCGTCAACTGCTGGACCAGCACGTTGGTCATGTTCAAGGCGGCGCATTGCGGCGGCAGGTCGCCCACCACTGTCGGCTGCAAGCCGTTGCGGTCCACAAAAATCGGCACTTCAACGCAGCACCCGTTGGGCAGGTTGGTGATGTAGCCGTCGTTGCGAACGTTTCCGTTAAGGCGAAAAACCTCACCGGTTTCCTTCGCCTCGATGATGTGGGAACAATACTCCGCGCTGCGTTCGCCCAGTTCGGTCGACTCGATCGACAGCGGATCCGTTTTGCTGAATTTTTCCGCCAGCATGGCGCAGTATTTATAATAGGCGCCGCTTTCGCCGCCGAAGGCCGGCTCGTCGCAGTACAGATCCAACGCCTTTTGGTTCTTGCGAAAATAGGGCAGGTATTCCGAAAGGTGTCCGGTGCTCTCGGTCATAAAATAACCGAAATGCCGCATCACCTCACCCCGCACCTTTTCGTTCACATAATAACCCGGCTTCTCAAAATTCGCTTTCAGCAGCGGATACAAATCCCGGCCCTGGTGCTCGAGTTTCAGGAACCACGCCATGTGATTGATGCCCGCGGCCACAAAATCGATCTCCTCCTTGGGGACGTCGGTGTAGCTCGCGATCAGGTCCATCGTCGTCTGCACGCCATGGCAAAGGCCGACAAACTGGAGATCCGGCACCCGGCCGAGAGCCGAGCAACACATGGCCATCGGATTGGCGTAGTTGAACAGGATGGCGTTCGGACACAGCTCACGCATGTCCTCGGCGATCTCCAGCAGCGCCGGAATGTGCCGCAGGGCCCGGAACACGCCTCCCGGCCCCAGGGTATCGCCGATGCACTGGTCGACACCGTATTTGAGCGGAATCTCATAATCCTGGGCGAACTCGGCAACGCCCCCGGCCTGCAACATCACCACCACGTAATCCGCGTCTTTGAGCGCTTCCCGGCGGTCGGTCGTGGCCATCACGCTCGCATCGATGCCGTTGTCGCTGATCATCCGCTTAACGAAGTCGTGCATTTTGTCCAGGCGGGTGTGGGTCAGCGCCATCAGCCGATATTCACTTCCCGCCAGCGCGGGTGTCGCCAGAAAGTCCGCCATCAGGGTTTTGCAGAAAACCAAACTTCCCGCACCGATCATCGCAATCTTCGCCATATCTGATCCTTTCTTTTGTCCCTCGTTCACGGAGGGATGCCGTTTCAAGGTTTTTTGGGAACGTGTCAGTTCGTGGTGATTCTGTCAACGGCTTCCCGTGGGTCGCGGGCGTCGGGTGGACCTGTTGGCGGAGCATTGTTTGTGTTAACCGTTAACGGTTGTGTCGATAACCGTTCTGCGGTTAGGTTGGGGGCCTGTCTGCCCTGTTCCCGGCGATAAAAAACCAATAAGCTTATGCCTGATCCCTACACGAACCCGGATGCTCAGTCCGAAGCCGCGACTCAAGCGATGATTACCCGTCTGGAAGAACGAGGCCGGGATAGCCGATTCCTGCGGATGATCCGGAAGTATTCGGCGACGTTACCGCGCGACGAGCCACTGACAGTCCTCGATCTCGGCTGCGGCACGGGAGTGGTCGTCCGCCAGCTCGCGGAAGTCCTTCACGCGTCCTCAACGCTGCACGGAGGGGACGTCAGCGCGGTTCTATTGAAAGAAGCCGCTCGCCTGGCTCCGGACATCGGGGTCCAATGGGATCACCTGTCGCCCGGCCCGCTGCCTTACGCGGAATCGACGTTTGATGTTGTTGTCATGCACACGCTGCTGAGCCATGTTCCTGATCCAGAGGCCATTCTCAAGGAGGCGTATCGGGTTTTAAAAACGAGCGGGCGTCTCATCGTGTTTGACGCCGATCATGCCGGCACAACCTACAGCCAGCCGAGCTACGAGGTGACTCGTCGCATCGACCATCTATTGACCTCGGCGATCGCCACTCATCCCGACGTCTGCCGTCAGCTTCCGCGCCTTCTGAAAACGGCTGAATTCGAGCTGTCGAACCACGATTCCGAAGTGATCTCCGAATGCGGCAAGGGAGACTACTGGCTTTCCAGCGTGCACGGTTTCGCGCGCCTGATCCCCACTCTTGGCATACTCTCCCCGGAAGAAGCCGAATCGTGGGTCAGGCACATGATTCAATCCCACGAGAACGGAACGTTCTTCGCCGCCGGAGTATTTTACACCTTCCACGCACGGCCAAAGAAGTAACGTTGCTGTTTGGTTTGCCGGTAAAGGGTCATGGCCATTTGGCGCACAAGCGCACGGTACATCCCTTCGTCCTCGGACGCCCGACCGAGACCGGGGTCAAGGCGTCAGCAAATGGGAGAAGGCGTCCTTGTCTGAGGCCTTCATGTACGCTTCCTCTTTCGAAATCGTGCCGGCTTCAAGGCATTTGCGGATGGAACTGTCCATCATGCGCATGCCCTGGGCCGAGCCGCTTTCGATGATGCCGCGGATGTCGCTGATGCGTCCGGTCCGTATGGTGTTGGGAAGAGCATCGTGTTTGAGCAGGATTTCATGCACGGCGACCCGGCCTTTGGGTTGACGCTTGCAGAGCAGCTGAGAAACGACACAGGCGAGACTGTTGGCCAGCATGATACGGATCTGCGCCTGTTCGTCGGCCGGAAACGCGTCGATGATGCGGTCGATGGTTTTCGGCGCGTTGTTGGTGTGCAACGTCCCGAAGACGAGCATGCCCATGGAGGCACAGTTCAGGGCCAGCTTGATCGTTTCCAGTTCCCGCATTTCCCCGACCAGCACGATGTCCGGATCGGCGCGCATGGCTCCGCGCAAGGCCCTGGCGAAGGAGTCGGTGTGGGAGCCCACTTCGCGATGAACGATCACGCTGCGCTTCTTGGGATGCACGAACTCGATCGGATCCTCGATGGTGATGATGTGCTTTTGATAATGCTCGTTGATGTAGTCGATCATCGCGGCGAGCGTGGTCGACTTGCCGCTTCCCGTCGGGCCTGTAACGAGGATCAGCCCCTCGTTGTAACCGCATACCTGGCGAAGCACGTCGGGCAGACCGAGTTTGTCGAAGGAAAGGATGTCGGCGGGAATCTGGCGGAAGACGGCGGCCTGGCCCCAGTGATTGTAGAGGAAACTGCCGCGGAACCGGGCGAGCCCGGGGATTTCGTAGGCCAGGTCCAGATCCTGGTGGTCGAGGTAATCGGTCCAACGGTCTTCCGGACAGATTTCCCGCAGGAGTTCGCTCATATCGCCGGCGGTCAGGACGGTGTCTTCGAGCGGAAGGATCACTCCCGAGGAACGAATTTTCGGAGGCGAGCCCACGCTGAGGTGGAGGTCGGAGCCGTCCGCCTCAAGCATTTGACGTAAGTAGCGGTCGAGTTGTGCCATGGTATTATCGATTGCGGCCAAAGAGCCCGCGTTTCTTGGGTTCGGGCGGAGGTGGGGCGGCGGGAGCCGGCATGCGGATTTCCCGGCCCGCGATCTCGCTTCGCAGATTGGCCAGGGCGATTTCGTCGGAGAGCTTTCCTTCGTGCCACAACGCCATCACCGAGCTGTCCATGCTCACCATGCCTTCGGCTTTCCCCGTTTCCATCACGTTGCCGAGTCCCTGGGTCTTGCCTTCGCGGATCAGGGCGGAAACGGCGGTGTTCCGGACCAGGAGTTCGCACGCGAGGGCGAGCCCGCCGTTTTTGGACGGAAGCAAACGCTGGCAGATGATCCCGCGCAAACTTTCGGCCACCATCGCTCGGATTTGAGGCTGCTGGGCGGGTGGAAAGACGTCGAGAAGCCGGTTCAGAGTCGTGGCGGCGTCGCTCGTGTGCATGGTTCCGATAACGAGGTGCCCGGTTTCGGAAGCGCTGATGGCCATTTCGACGGTTTCAAGGTCGCGCATTTCACCGATGACAATGATGTCCGGGTCCTGCCGGAGCGCGCCTTTCAAGGCTCGGTGAAAGGTCTGGGTGTGCTGGCCGACGCCGCGTTGGGTAATGGCGCAGCGGTTGGGTTGATGAACGAACTCGATCGGTTCCTCCACGGAGATGAGATGATCCTCTCGCGTCAGGTTGAGGTGATGCACCAGGGAGGCGAGGGTGGTGGTTTTTCCGGAGCCGACCGGACCCGCGACGATGATCAGGCCGTTGTGGTAGGCCAGCAGCTTTTCGATCGTTTTTGTGTCGCGGAAGCCGAGTTCCGTGAAGGATCGAAGCTCGCTGGGAACCGTTCGATAGGAACCGGCGCACCCGTCCTTGTGGACCATGAGATTGGCGCGGTAGCGTTCGCCGGAGGAGAAGGGCAGCGCAAAGTCGAAATCCTGATGGTTCTGAAAGGTGGCCCACTGGGCCGGGGACAGGAGCGCGCGGTTCAGCCCTGCCGCGACTTCGGCGCTGAGCGGTTCGGAATCCAGGTACTCGTTTTCGCGATTGCGCCGCACGAACGGCCGCGCCGCCGCGCTCAGGTGGAGATCGCTCGCGCCGCTCGCCGTCGCGTGCCGCAGCAGAGCGATCATCGCGTCCCGCCAGCCGCGGTCGCCGGCGCCCTGCAGTCCGGAAAAATCAGGAACGCCGGGCTCAATCGATTCGACGTTAATCACGGCCTCCCCTGAACCGTCGTCGGATGCGGTTACTTCCGGCGGCTCGGGAATCAATTCCTCATTGGCGTACATGTGGCCAAGGAAAGACATCCCAACCCGGCGGGCGCAAATAAACATAATGGAAAACCCGACAAATAACATCTCCTTTACCTTCCGGAGAGGCTGTTGTTCGGAACTTGCCCCTCGCTTGCGGAAGGGCCAAACTGAAATTGCCCGCAAGGCCGGCGAAACGAACCAAAACAAGCGCCAACTTTCGCGCGCCCACCCCGACCTTTGAAACGAGGACCAATGAAGAACTACATTATCGAACAATTGGAAGAGATCGAGTCCGTGCAATGCCCTTGCGGGACGACCCGGCGCGCGTTCGTGCGCCCCGACAATTCCGTGGCAACGCTTCACCTTGTGGATATCTCCAATGACAGCAGAAGTCATTATCACAAGAAGCTGACGGAAATTTACCTGATTCTGGAAGGCGAAGGTCACATGGAGCTCGACGGCGAGCTGGTGGCGGTGAAGCCGATGACAAGTATTCTCATTAAGCCCGGCTGCCGCCATCGCGCGGTTGGGCCATTGCGAATCGTCAACATTCCCATTCCCGCCTTCGATCCGGAAGACGAATGGTTCGATGATTGATCAAGGGCTCGGTACGAGTCGTTAGGTGGAATCGCGCTCGAAGATTTGAGCCGGCTGAGGAGTTGGTTGAAATTGTTGATCGCACACCCACTTGCACTGGCGGGAGATTGCAAAAAGGTTTGGAATAACAGGCGTCACTCCGCGCCCCGGCGCGGGAGGGCGACTTCGGTGGGCCAGGCGGCGGGGGAGAGGCGGAGGAGGTAAAGGACGGTTTCCGCGATGTCCTCCGGCAGGAGCGCTTCGCTTCTGGAGGCGTTGGTCATGGGAGTGGCGACCAGGGCCGGACACACAGCGGTGGCGCGAATTCCGAGGGCTTTGCCTTCGTCGGCAAGGGTTTGGGTCAGCGCCATTATACCGAATTTGGAAACCGAATACGTGCCGGTCCCGCTCCAGGCTTCCTTTCCGGCGATGGAGGAAATGTTCACGATTGCGCCTCGGATTCCGGCTTCCTCCGGATTCTCGGACATGGCGCGAAAGGCTTCCCTGGCGCACCAGAAGGCGCCGTAGAGGTTGGTCTTCAGGACGCGGTCGAAGTCCGCGGTGGAGGTTTCAACGATGGTTCCCCATCCGCCGATACCGGCGTTGTTGACCAGGATATCGAGTCGTCCGAACTTTTCGCGCGTTTTCGCGATGAGGCTAACGCAGTCGCTTTCGATGGCGACGTCGGTCGTCATGGCCTCGGCATCGACGCCGTGTTTTTCGCGCAGCTCACCGACAACCTTCCGGTTGGCCTCTTCCCGCCGTCCGGCGACCATGACCCGAACCCCGGCAGCGGCCAACGCCTCCGCGATCGCCCGGCCGATGCCGCTGTTTCCGCCGGTCACGATCGCCACCTTTCCCTCGAGTGAGTTCATGCTTTTCATTCTGGGCCGTTTGTCCCGGACCGCAACCGCGGATCGCCTTTACACAGAGACCCGTTTGACCGCCTCATTATCGCCACTGCCCTCGAGCGAAAGCTCGAAATCCTTACGTCGGACCAAACCATTCCCACCTACCCGGGAGTCAGGGTCCTGTAGTGAAGGGTCTGCGACTTTTTGCGTGAGGACTTTTAGACCAGAGCCTTCCTGTTGAGTATGACCATCAGCTCTTTTTACCAATCCCACGGAACTATCGTCGTCAGGAAAACCGATGAAGAAATCAACAAACAACGGCGTGACCCCATTGTCCGTCCTGGTGCTTAAAAAAACTCCCGCGATTCATTAATGAGCTGCCACAAGGGCGCACTGACACCGCTCGACTGACGACTTGCTATCCGAAAGAGCGCTTGCCGCAAAAGATTCATGCCGCGCGTCCTTTTACCAATCACCGGTCTGACCGCGTTGACAAATCCATTGACATTTTCTTCTTCACTCGCGTCAGGCGACACCCCAACACAATACGACGCATTTATGAACACTTCTATAGCTCGATCACTCCCTGAAAAATCGCGTGAAAGAACAACATCTCCAAACGACTCTAGTAAGCTTTGCCAATCGACCTCGGTTCTCTTTAATTCTGGAAGTTGAGCTAATTCAAATACAGCCATTCCAATTCCAGTAACCTGATTGGGAGATTCAGCGACGTCTCCAAATCTAATTTCTTTGATTGCATCGACCAACAGATCGACTTGCTGAGGTGTTAGCGCGGATTTTCCTATAATACCGGTCACGAGGAGCCAATGGTCAGCATTGCTCGGAAAATTCTTGAGGCGCTCCAAAAGGCTAACCAATTCTTCGCCTCTAGCCGGATCAATAGCTTTTTCTAAATGCTCTAAACCGGGCAATTTGGCAAGTCTTGAAAGGCGATCTGTTTCCAGGTAGCTTTCCGTTGCCTGAGAATAATTTCCCCCCATTCGGGTTATCAATATCGAGGGTAGCTCAGGTAGCTCCACTATTGGAAAACAGAGTGGATAGAGGGCGTTCCCAATCCTTTCCGCTATGGAATGGGGAACTGTGTCAGGGGGCAGAAGCTGAGAAACGCCCCCCAGTTGGAGTACCACTGGTTCAAACCAGAGAGGGTGAATACGGGAATCTCCACGCAGAAGCCCAGGCGAAAATGCGAACTTTGCCGCAGTCGGTGTGTTGCTTTTGAAGTAGGAACCTGCGCCGTCTAAGTCTCGCGGAACACGTGGGATTTGATCCAGCCGGCCGGTATAGATCCAAGCGGCTAAAACATAATCAAGCGTTTCGAAATCGCCGTTTTGATCGTGACACAGGCAGGAAAACGCCCAGCGAAGGACGTGCCCAAAATACTTGAGCATCTCGAAGCTCTCATTTTGACTCACCCCACAAAGTAACTCCAATCCCTTGGCCCGTTCGTTAGCGTCTCCCTCCAAAAGGACCGAAGCCGTGTGCAGAGCCAGCAGAGGATTTGAAACGACATTTCCAGCAACAACCGCGAATTCTGCCCGTTCCTCCGCCTTTAAGGACGAATAGGCCTCCCGAATGTTCTCTGGTAGAGGAAATGGGAGGCTGGAGAATCTGAAAAATGCCTCCTGAAATCCCTCATCTTTGAGCAGCGTTTGTGCACCTTGGCCTAACGTCTCGCATAGCTGTGGCCACATGAGACCTTTCTTGAGCCTCAAATGGTGAAGAATCATTTCTACCCCCTTCGGTCGCAATGTCTCTAGATTGAGATGTCCACTGCCACCTAGCTGAAACGCAATCACTCGAAGGTGCTTCGTAAAAGCTTTGTTCTCCAGTTCGGTGTATGCTTCGATTCGACTCCCAGGTTCGCTAAGGCTGAGTATCACCTCGAAAGCAGGTGTGGACTCTTCCCTTGAGAGATCGAGAGTTTGGCGGAGCTTCTGCAGAGCGTGTTTTCGCCTCTCCGAATCACGTTGTAGGAGACACAACATCCCGTTGCTCAATCTGAAACTTTTACCGCCACATTCGGGCTCGAAGACCATCGTCAACACCTCTTCCTCATCGGCACCGCTTTCTTCAATCCTCATCTTGAATTTCTTTGGTTCAGAGCCCTGCGTCTCAATGAACGACTCTTGGCCGTCCAGAGCCTTTTCGCAGCATTCCCCAAAAAGATTAGTGGAAAACGTATGCGGTCCCAGTTCGATTGATTTGGCATCTTCAGCTTTCAGAATCCGTGATTCCTCTTCACTAAGAGAAAGAGCTGGGAGCAAAATTCGAGGAACTGAGTTAGTCAGGCTGCTATGCATTACACCGAAAATAAAGAGCTTATCTGTGCTGCCTGAATTGCGAGCAACCTCAAAGATTCCCTTCTTTACGGATTCTAGGACGGAGTTCCAGCGACTAGGTTCGATTCCGATGCGAGAAAAGAGCCAGTGCCAGAATTGTTTAGCCCTCCCGCCGTCGTCAAAGACTCCTGGAAGGTGAAATCCGATGGAAAAAATCTGGCTAAGGGCGAGTCCGACAAGTTTGTCCGAACCTTGAAACTCCGTTATTAGTGCTGGCAGACCGACTGAATCGAACCAAAGCGACTCAAGTAGCCATTCCGAGTAGGCGCTTTGCTTTTCCTTTGAGAGATCGGCACTTCCCCATACGCTTCTTATCGTTTCGAGCACCACATTATACTGCCTCATCAAAAATAGTGCCTCCGACAAGACTTTAGCCCTAGGATGGTCTGCGGGTAATCGCTGTAGCGATGCTTCGTCAGCAAGGCAGCCGGCGAAGTACTTCCGAATCGTAGCGAGTTCCACGGTTTCCACGATGGACCCGTTCTGAATCTGGGTTCGACCAAGCTGCTCGATTAGTTCCTCCGCTGTTGTGTTCAGATACCTGACGTTCCCTAACCGGAGGCGATGATGGATGTTCAGCAGCTCTGTTCGCGATAGCGCTCCTCGCCTTCCGAGGAATTCCAGGAGATCGATCGTGCCCACAATCGGCGATCGTCCAACCTTCTTGAATCGGCCCAACATTCGGTCATCGATACATGTCCAAATGTCGTCGGTTCTCTCGGTGTCGACAGCATCTTTCAGGCATCGAATGAGCGTTCGTTGTGTTTTAGGTAGCTCCTCAGCCCCAAGATGGTCCACCGAGAGCTCTGAGTAGATATTGCCCTCAATCTTCAGCCGGATGTGTTGGCGGAGGTGCTTCAATTTCTCATGGGCCCTCCTTCGGATGTCGAATTCGACCAACGCTTCCTTGATCCGACCAACTTCATCCTTCCCGACTACGACGTTCGCATAAGAGACCAACGGCCCAAGCGCACCGGCGTAAGCGAGTTGCTCCAGCTGACCTGTCTGTAAAACTATGGTCTGCCCCTCCCGCAGGATCACCGTGGGGTGCGGAGACTTTGCTTCCTCGGAAGAATTTTCTTCGTCTTCGGAGTCACTCTCATCGTTCTCCATTGAAGCGCCTTCGGTTTGAGGTGTACCCAATTTCTCTAGCACTTCTTCAATTTCCTGTGCTGATAATCTTCCGGCTGCATGAAGTGCATTACAAATGGATGCTGCGTCACAGACCAATGACCGAACGTTGTCGGGCAAATCAGCAGGCTCTCCAGTGATCCCAGACTTCATGGGGGGGATAAATGCGACGATCCACCCATCTTGGTTAATTGCTTGTTTTGCTAGTCGTGACCACTCGTCACCCATCTGGTCTCCGACTGTATAGTCATCAATGGGTTCAAGAAACTCTACATCGATAATTTCGAGAAGACCTGAATCAATGATACTATTAGCGTGCCTCTGGGCTGTCTCCCGCGATAATTGGTAGCCAGTGACTGTGGCGATTTCCTCATCCAGCCAAGCGAGGACCGAGGATGAAATGAGCAGAGGGCTGAAGTTCTGTTCCACAACTCTCAATAGGTCGAGTTCGTGCATGAGGAGAAGAGAGGTGACGTCCAGAAACATCCCTCCGGTCGGCGCTTCTATGTTCCGAATCCTGGACTTCCGGACCGTGCCGTGTTGAATTCTGAGGGACCAATGCCTTGATAGGGGTTGTTTTGATTTCCGACAATTTTCAGGCGCTAACCAAACCAGGAATGAGAGCGGGTTCCCCACCATGCTTGCAAGTAAATGAATTGGAATCCTACCCTCCCGATACTCACGTTCCCTTTCCTCCTCTGCAGCTCGATTATCCGTCATTATGCCAAGGATCTGCTCCAGGTTGACAGCCTGCATAGGAGCACCAGGAGCACCAGCCCCCTCTGTGGCAAGACGGAGAACTTCCTTCAATCGATCATCTTCCCCCAGCCTGAATCCAACGTATACTGCGCGTGCTGCCGTAATTGGATTGTCGATTCCTTTCGCCTCCGCTCGCCGAAATGCCTCCCTTGCGAGGTGCATATCTTCCGGTCGAACCCTCTCAGCAATATGGATCAGCCCATCCACGGTGAGGTCTTGGGCACCTAGCAACTCCCTGGCAGTAATAATCGCACCATGGGGATCTCCAGACTTCAGCTGCGTGTCGAAGAGGTGGAATTTGTCCTCTGAGGAAATCTCATCCGTCTGAATCTGGCGCAACTCCTCTCGGGCGTCACTGAAACGCCCTAACAAATACAGGCAGCGAGATCGGAGCCGTCTCATCGAACCTGAGAAAATACCTCCGGACAGCAGCGCTTGATGCTTTTCCGTCAGCGTGTGGCACAGCTTAGGATCGCCCGAGCGAAATGCCGAATCCAGCACGAGTCGAAGGGTCGCTTCGGTTGGGAATGCTGCCAACAATTGCTCCGTATGCTGAAGGATGAATTGAAAATCGCGTGCGAACCAGTGGGCTTCACAAGCAGCGAAAAGGTCTTCGGGCCGCTGCGACTCCTGGAAGGCGTGATCGAGTTCGAGCAGCACATCTGGTGACCAGCCATCTTTCCTGCCCTGAACTTGGGCGGCCACACCTTTCAATTCTCCCGCGGTATCTTGCGCCAGGAGCTCAGATCTCAAGGTGGTCTCGCCATTTAGCGTCGCTATTTGGATTCGTTGAGATGCCCAAGCGGAGAACGCCAAGGATTCCTCATAAAGGTGGCGAAACTTATCCAAGAGTTTGCCGGCTTCTTCGTAGTTGTGTTGGCTGCAGAGCAGGAAGAAACGTGTCTGAATATGGGGAATATCAGGTGATTCCGATATCGCCTGCTCCAGGACCTCCAGCACACTTTTATGGTCAAAATCCACTCCTTTTTCAATGGCCCAGGCTATCACAGGAAAAGATAGCCGAGCTTCTTCGAGCAGTGAAATGCAGAGCCGTTCTGCCTCTGCCCGCCTTTCAGGCATGTTGAAAAGGCATCCCATTCGCCAAATGCGCATCTGCAGACGTGCGCGTTCTGCGACTCCCTCGGTGGACGCCAGTCCATTAAATATTGCCTCGGCCTTCTGTAGCGACTGTTGGCTTTCGGGATCAAGCTTGACAAATTCAAGCCTAGTCGGTGGAGGGGCCTCCCAAAGCCCCCATTCTGGCGACGTTGTAGTAATTGCTGAGTAGAAATAGACCTTTCCCGCTGTCTCTCTAACACTGAACCATTCCGGGGAAGCTTCGAGCGCTTCATCCACATGGCGTTTGGCTTCAGACGGCTTTTTGAGAATCAGTTGGGCGATTGCTCTGAGTCGAAAAGTTTCAGCGTTGCTGTCGAATGCCGATTTGGACATTAAGTCGATGGCCTCTTGTGGCTTCCCTAAGTTGATGAGAATGGCTGTTTTGAGGTGCCACTCATCTAATTTTGAAGGGCTGCTGACCTCCCTTAAAGCTTCGTCGAGTTTGCCCTTATGCAGAAGAAGAAGCGCTTGATGAAACGGTGACGGAGCGCCCGGATCCAGTTTATTTGCCTCATCAAGAAGCTCTTCCGCAAGAACGGCATCATCCCGAGCACTGAGTGCCAGGCCCGCATGCATCCGAAGCGCTCGAACCTTCACCTTTGTCGGCAAATGTTCCCAACTGCGGGTGTTTCTCAACTCTCGCAACCTTGCTTCAGCACCACCACTCCGCCCTCTTCGTAGCAAATCCTGAATTTCATCAAGCCTCTGATTTCTCTCCGCTGCCAGCTCATCGGAGAGCGATTCAGGGATGGAAGGCCCCATAAATACATTCGTCTGATTTTGGGTGACGGAAAGATTTATCGCAGGTCGTTGTTCTCCTAAACTATGGACTTCTTTGAGAATGGCGTCCGATTTCTCATCAATATCAGCTTGGCCCTCCTTAAGTTCATCGATACCAACCAGGATTTTACCAATGGCCTTTATAATTGCCTCGTTCCAACGGATCTGATCCCTGGCGATTGTCCGTTGGACCGCGTTGATTAGTCCATCTACAAATTTCTCCAACTCAGGCATTAACCCAAAATCCTCCGGAACTGTTAGCGCGGAGATCGCAGCTTGCCGCGACCATTCACTTTCGGCCGCCTGCCGACGAATCTCAGTCGATAGCTCTTTCCGTGCAGATTCGCTCAATAGAAAGTCGTTCAGATCCTTCGCGACCTCGAATTGACTAAAAACTTCGTCGACATGTGGTTTCAGGAGTTTCTCGAAGTCAACGAACATCTCGTTTCGCTTGAGTAGTGCTCTGGCATCCGCCTCCTTCAGTTCTGCACACTGAATTTTATGCCTTACGATCGCTTCTATCGCCGCATTCGTACCAATACTAATGGCAAATGATGTGAGAATTGGCTCCATCGATAATCATGTTGTAATCACGCAAGTTTTGCTTCGACAGTTGATTGAGATACGAAGGTACCGCAGTATCTGGATCGTGTGGTCTTGATAGGCAATGGTTTCACGCATAGTTTTTCATCCGGTGGTCTCAATCTCAACGTGGGAGAGAAACCGGGCTATCAGTTGGTTCAGTGAGGTGGCGGTGGACAGGTCGGTAAATAGACCGGATTTGGCGGCGTTGGGCGGTGAGGCAATAACAGCGGCGGCGGTGTAGATGCGCTCCTGGACCATGCGTTCGCAGAGGATACGCATGCGCTCTTGATAGGATGCTGTGCGGAAAACGGGATCGGACGCAAAGTGAATGGAGGGGTTGCCGCGTTTGGGGACGCAGCGGGAGTTATCTTCGTCTTCGACGAGGATGCAATAGCCGATAAAGGGGTTGGCGCCGGCTCCGAAGCGGCCTTCGCGCTGGGCGACAGAGAGGTCGGTCCCGGAGCCGAGGGCTTCTTCGCAGCGGTTGTTGGCGTTGTTGCCGAACGATGGGCCGCCGAGCGCTTTGAATTCCAGTGTCGCGATGAGTCGGCCTTTATCGATCAGCACCAAGTCCCATTGCTTGCTCGGACGGAAATGGCCGGGGAGGACAACATGTGTCTTGTTGTCGTAGATTTCGAGTGAATTGCCACCATATTTCTGCGCGAGTGCGGCAAACATTTTCGCGAAGCCGTTGAAGTTTTTTCCGGCGGTGGCCGCGCCTCGGCGCCCTTGGTCGACTCTTTGACCCGCTTGATTCTTTTTGAGAGCGGTGTTCTTACTTTTCCAGTAAGACCGGACCGCTTTTCGAATCGAGTCGGAGTAATCGGCTTTTGGCATGTTCGTCGGCGGTTATCAGTCAGTGCGCAGTGCGTTCCAATCCGCTTCGTCGAGACCGTAGAGTGAACGAACGGTATCCTCGATTCGTGGGATGTCGTTGGATTCGGCGAGGGATTTGAGGGTGGTTTGGAGCTCACCGGAGAGAGTCGACCAGCGCGGGAGGCGGATACGGCGGAGGTATTGGGCTTGGAAGCGGAGGCAGTCGCCGCGCATGCGCAAGGAGTAGGTGGCCACGAAGGCGTTGGCCAGGCTGCTGCGGAGGAC
>JBJHCF010000065.1:0-18036 GCA_050506795.1 Opitutia bacterium | reverse complement strand
CGGTTTTGAGAAGAGGGTAGGTCTTCACTACACGCCGTTTTGAACGAGCGACCTCGATTTTATGCGGGCTGGCGGTCGCCAACAGGGCGAAAAAAGTTGGTTTTGCTCCTGAGTAGCGAAAGTCGGGCTAGAACCGGAAGTGAACGAACACCCGGCCAAAGTTTTTGCTGTCTTTTTCCACCCGGTGGTACTGGGACTTGATGTTGGGCTCCTGCAGAAATCGTAGCACACGCTTCTTGAGCTGACCGCTTCCCTTGCCCGGAATGATCTCCACGGTGCGGATTCGTTTTCGCACCGCTTCGTCGATTACTCCGTGCAAGGCCTCCTCCAACCGGCGGCCGTCATTAAAGATATCGTGCAGATCCAGTTTCAGTTTGCTCATTTCAAAACAACTCCATTTGTCGCCCGCCCGGTTTTCGGAAGGCCTCGATCGACAACTCCGGAACCGCCCGGTCCAGGCCGGCTCGGCGACGGGCCACCCGAAAGAGGGAACGTATTTGCTCGGCAAACACCCCCTCTCCGCGCATGCGTGAGCCAAAGCGGGTGTCATTCAGCTTCCCGTCGCGCAATTCGCGAAGGCGTCCCAGCACACGCTGCTTCTTGCTCGGGAAGTGGTGCTCCAGCCAGTTTTCAAAAAGGTCTTTCACCGCGTGCGGCAGCCGCAGCACGGTGTACCCCGCGAACGAAGCTCCGGCTTCGGCCGCGGCCGAAAGCAGGTTTGGTATCTCGTGATCGGTAAGGCCGGGGACGAGGGGAGCGGTCATCACCCCCACCGGAACTCCCGCGGCCGCCAGACGGCGGACGGCGTCGAGCCGGTGTTCTGGGCTCGCCGTTCGCGGCTCCATCGCCCGGGCCAGAGAGGGGTCGAGAGTGGTCAGGGAAACAAAGGCCGCCGCCGCCCGATGGGCCGCCAACTCCCCGAGGAGATCAATGTCCCGGGTCACCAGGTGATTCTTGGTAATGATCGCCACCGGATTGCGAAACTCCGTCAGGACCCTGAGGCACTCCCGGGTGATTTTCAGTTTTCGTTCAATTGGCTGGTAGGGATCGGTCACCCCGCTCATCACCAGCACTCCCGGCTCCCAACGCGGCTTTTCCATCGCCTCCCGCAGCAAGGCCGGGGCGCGTTCCTTGACCATGATGCGGGTTTCGAAATCGAGCCCCGACGAAAAACCGAGGTATTCGTGGGTCGGGCGGGCATAACAGTAAACACAGCCATGTTCGCAACCGCGGTACGGATTGATGCTGCGTTCAAATCCGACATCCGGACTGTCATTGCGGGTGATGATCGACTGCGACAGGTCGGGCAGGAATTGCGTGCGCGGCGCCGAACGCTCCTCGTCCGCCTCCCACTCCGGATCGGGTTCGAAACGAGAAGACTCAAACCGGTTGCCCGGGTTCTCCGCGACCCCCCGCCCCCGCCAGACCCTGCCTGAATGCCGCGCTTCCATTTTGCCCCCCACCTATAGCCACCCCACTCCCACCATGCAAGCACATGTGTACACGCGTTCATCCCAATTACTCGTCAGGAATAGATAGCCTGGCAAATCTTTCGAGCAAAAACAGGTAAAGCGCCCGGGCTTCGGAGCGACGGTCTTTATCGGGCTTTTTCGGTACCAATAATCTCGATACCTATTCAGTACCGATCATGCAAACGCACCCAGTCCATGGTGCTTTTTTCGTTACGGCCTTTGGGGGTGAGATCGAGGAAGTTGTGGGTCGTGCACAGGATGTCGACCCCGCGGGAGTAACAGGAATAGGTGTGGAAGATCTTTCCGTCCGGGGTTTTGTAGAAAACGCTGATTCCGTGGTGCTCCTCCCCGGCGTCCGCGCCGTCCACCTCGCGGAAGTTGTAAAGGATCTTCCCGGAAGCGAGGGCCTCCTTCGAGGAGGAGGCGTGGAAGTCGTAATTGAAGTCGCTCCCGTGCGACGACACCCAGGGGAACTGCCAGCCCATGCGTTTCTTGTAGGGGAGAAATTCGGACAGGGGCGCCCGCGAAACCGCCAGCAGAGTCACATCGTGATGGGCCAGGTGCAGGTTGGCGCCGTCGAAGTGATCCGCCAGAAAAGAGCATCCGTCGCACCCCTCCTCCCAGCCCGGGCCGAACATGAAGTGGTAAACGATCAACTGACTCCGCCCCGCGAACAGGTCGGCCAGACTCTTCTTTCCGTCCGGCGTATCAAACGCATACTCCTTCTCCACCGCCACCCAGGGTAGCGCGCGCCGCAGGGCGCTCAACTCGTCGTTCAACCGGGTCAGCTCCTTTTCCTTCTCCAGCAATGTCCTCCTGGCCGCGAGCCATTCGGAACCGGAAACCACAGGGTGGTGGGATAACTCTTCGACGGTGGGTGTTTTGGCTACGGGCATAAGCAGTATCTCCTCAAGACGACCATCCTTACATACCGGATGGTATGTCGCGCAAGTAAAAACCTTTGCCAGCGAGAGGAATCGCACATCCCCACCGTTTACGGCCGCCGCCGCGGCCATGCGGGAGCATGGCCCTCCAGGTATCAAGCCGTATCCCTGGCACTGGAAATCCCGTGCCGGGCACGCGTCTTTATTTGCGCAATCGCCGCGGCGAACCGGAAGGAAGCGTTTCGCAAACGGTCAGCGATGAGAGCGGTCTGTTCCGGTTTGAGATGCCCATGCCCTCCCCTATCCGGGGCCAATCCCTTTTCCTGTTCGGTCAGTCTCCCGAAGGCAACCTGGCCTGGAAACTGATTCCACAGGTCAACGCCACCGATGTGACCCTGGTGATGCCACCCACGGTACACGTTTACGGGCAAGTGGTCGGCCCGGAGGGAGAAATTGTGTCCGGAGCTTCGGTGAGGTTTCAGGCCGCCACCAGCGCTCATGCGGGCGGCATCACGTTGTCGGCCGTCTTGCGGGACCAAGCCCCGGAAGTGATTACCAACGCTGAAGGCAACTTTCTGTTCCCCGGTATTCCCGCCTACGGTTTTGCCGACTTCCAATTGCGCCACCCGCAATATGGCGAGGGGTGGGCACGGGTCGAAGTCGGTGGGGTGGACTCGAGCCCGGAACGGCCAATCTTAATAGATCCGCCGATCGTGATCGAAGGAATCGTTCTAAGGAAAAGCGATCGGACGCCCCTGTCCGCGGCGCGGGTGACCCTGGGTTATTCGAACGTCACCACCGTGTCCGACGCTGACGGGCATTTTCGATTCGACGGGCTCACCCGATGGGATACCGGCCAGGGGCCACCGAGCCTGGTCGCGGAATGGGAAGACCGCGTCGTGGTCCTCACCTTGAGCATCGACGCCGAGATGGCGACCGCGGCCGCCCACCTGGAAACGAACGGGTGGCGCCACACCCGCAACATGTGGGTGGGCCCCGGGGCATGGGACGCAGAACCGGCCCGCCAGTTCAACCTGGAAGCGGTGCCGAGTTTCTACCTCGTCAACCCGGACGGTACAATCCACCTGGCCGGCAACCCCCACCGCATCGACCTGGAGGCGACCATCGCGGAGATGTTGGAGTGAGGTCGTTCGACCGAGCATCCGTGTCGGCTGACTTCCCGCTTGGGTGGAAAAGCGCGGCGGGGTGCTCGCGCGGCTTTATTTAGTGGGCGTTGCCGCGGGCGGCGGCTTCTTTTTTCTTATCCCACTTGTAGTGTTTGTCGGGAAGGGTGCCGCCGAGTTCGTAGAGTTTCTGTTTGCGGAACTTGAACTCCTCGCGGGTGTAGCCGGTAACGGAGAACGTGTCCTGCAGGAAGATAGCCTCCTCCGGACAGACTTCCTGGCAGAGGCCGCAGTAAATGCAGCGCAGCATGTCGATTTCGAATTCCCGGGGCGCTTTTTCCACGTGGGCGGTCTCGGCGTCCTCCGGGATTTCGCCCGGCTCGATGCGGATGGCCTTCGGCGGGCAGACAAATTCACAGAGTTGGCAGGAGACGCATTTTTCTCGGCCGTTGGGATCCTTCACCAGGGTGGGCACGCCGCGGTAGTTTTCCGGGATCACCGGGCGTTCCTCCGGGTATTGGAGCGTTACCTTGGGTCGAAAAAGGTTTTTGAAGGTGATCTTCATGCCGCCGAGAATCTGCGGCAGGTAGGTCTTTTCCAACCAGGAGAGCGGCTTTCTTTGTACGACGATGGCCATAGGGTCAGACACCTTGCTTGAATGTATCGATGGCGGCAATCACCAGCGCGTAAAATATCAGATTGGCGATGGCGAGCGGCAGCAGCACCTTCCACCCGAGCTTCATCACCTGGTCGTAGCGGAACCGCGGCAGGGTCCACCGCACCCAGATGAAGAGAAAAATCATGGCGAACACCTTGCCCAGGAAAATGCCGATGGACACCAACGCCCCGAGGAGCCCCTCCATTTGCAACGGCACCCCCGGCAGCCAATGCCAGCCGCCCAGGAACAGCACCACAAAGACGGCCGAGCCGATGATGATGTGGGCGTATTCCGCGACAAAAAACAGTCCGAATTTGAAACTGCTGTATTCGGTGTGAAACCCGCCGACGAGTTCCGTTTCGGCTTCCGGCATATCGAAGGGCAGGCGGTTGGTTTCGGCGAAGAGCGCTACCAGGAAAATGAAGGCGGACAGCGGCTGCCACAGAGCGAACCATAGGCCCTCCTGGCTCTGCACCACGGCGGTGAGACCAAGCCCCGCCTCGCTGCCGGGCGCGTTCACCCACATGAAAACCGGCAGGATGGAAAGCCCCATGGCGAGTTCGTAGGAGATCATCTGCGAGGACGAGCGAATCCCACCCAGGAACGGGTATTTGCTGTTGGCCGCCCATCCGGCGAGAATGACGCCGTAAACCCCAAGCGAAGACACCGCCAGGATGAAAAGAATGCCGATATCGATATCGGCCAGCACCAATGGGGAAACCGCGCCGTCGGCGCCAATGTACTGGCCGAACGGCACCACGGTAACCGTGACCAACGCCGGCACCAGCGCGAGCGCCGGGGCCAGGATGTAAATCGCGCGATTCACATGGCCGGGGGTGACGTCCTCCTTGAACAGAAACTTCAGGCCGTCGGCCGCCGGCTGGAAAAGCCCCAACCGGGTGAGGAAGGGTCCGATCAGGGGAATGGACCCGATAATGGGCAGGGTGGTGCGGTTGGGTCCGACCCGACCCTGGATCCAGGCGGCCACCTTGCGCTCCGCCAGCACGGCGTAGGCGCAGAGGCTCATCAGGACGACGATAACGGCCAGCCCCTGGGCGACGATCAGTAGAAATTGGGTGAATTCCATGGAATCAAAAGATAAAAATCGGTTTCCGCGGAACGGGTCAGGCGGTCACGGCCTCCTCTTTGGCCGCCGGATAATGCAGCGTTTCGCCTTCGGGATACGGCAACGCGCGAAGGCTTTCAGGCACGTTCAGCACGATCCCTTCGGCGGGAATTTTCATGAACCGGAGCCCCTGCAAGGCCTCGATAGTTTCGCTCAATTCCGTCCACACCTCGTCGATCCCGGAGGCCGCCTCGCCGCCGGCAGCCTCGATCAGCCCCGCGAGGGTGCGGAGGTCGCCGGGAGCGCCGGCCGGTCCAGGAACAGCCTGAAGGAACTTCTGCAGACGGAACTGCTGGTTTATGAACGACCCGTTCTTCTCGAACACGGTCAGGGTCGGCAGCACCACCCGTGCGTGCCCGCTGGTCGGGTTGGCGTGGGTGCCGAGATACACCACGGTGACCTTGGCCAACCGCTCCTCGTCGATGCCGGCCGCGGTCAGGTCTTCGTTACAGGCCAGCACGGTGTCGATTTCACCCCGGTCGATGGCCTCGGCGAGGACGTTGAGTTCGGTCGACGGCAATTCATCGATCAGTCCCGTGACCAGGGCGCCGCGCACATTGGGGTTCCGGTCGGCCGAGATGAGCAATCCGTCGCCCTCTTCGATCCGCGCCACCAGGTCGGTGCGCCGGGCGCCGATTTGGGCGGCCAGTTTCCGCAGGAGAAACTGCTCTTCCACCGAAGAGCGGCCCGATCCGACCACCGCGATTCTCCGGTCCTCCTGGAGGAAGCCGGCCGCGGCCTGGAGGGCGGCGGAGGTATCGGCGGTTTCCGCGCCGTCGAGGATCGGTTGGTGCAGGCGGTTTTCGGCTTCGACCTGTTTGTAGAGTTCGCGCCCGCTGTCAGCCATCCAGGTGTCGTTGACCGCGTCGTTGCGGCGCGGGGTGATGCGGTAAATTTTTCCCTCGCGGGTCCCGACCACAGTGTTCGCGCCAACGCTGCTCTCGGTGCAGATGCTGTGGGTTTCCTTGAGAAACCAGACCCGCATCTTGAAACGAAAATCGGTGCTGGTAAGCGCGCCCACGGGACAGATATCGACCGTGTTGAGCGAATAATTGTTCTCCAGCCGCTTGCCCGGATAACAGGTCAGCGTGGTGTAGCTGCCGCGGTCGACAAAGCCGAGCACATCGTCATCGGCGACCTCCTGGCAAAAACGAATGCAGCGCGAACAGAGGATGCAGCGCTCGTCGTCGAGCGTGACCCGGGGGCCGAGGACGGTGCGTTTGGGTTTGACGTTTTTCTCTTCAACAAAACGGCTGTAGCCGCGTCCGTAGTCGGTGGCGAATTCCTGCAGACGGCACTCCCCGGCCTGGTCGCAGATGGGGCAGTCGAGCGGGTGGTTGACCAGCAGAAACTCCATCACGCCCTCCTGGCAGGAGCGGGCCAGCTCGGAATCGGTGCGGATACGCAGGCCCGGCATGGCCTTGGTGGCGCAGGCGATGGCGGGTTTGGGCAGCCACATGACCTTCTGATTGCCCTCGTCGTCCAGCACCGGATTTCCGGTGGCGCGATCCTTTTCGGGCATGCCCAATTCGACCATGCACATGCGGCAGTTGCCGACCACGCTCAGCTTGGGATGGTAGCAATAGTGCGGTACCTCGATCCCGATCTTCGCCGCGGCCTCGATCATGTTGGTCCCGGGCGGCACATGCACCTCCCGGTCGTCCACGTATACGGGGATCAGTTTCTGTTCTGTCTCGTCACTCATGATGTGGCCGTAATCTGAAAATCCTCCTTGGCGTGCCGCGGTTCAAACCAGCGCGACTTTCTCCGCGTCCTGGGCGGCGACCTTTCCGGCCGCCTGTTTTTCGGCTTTGGCGATGAACTCATCGCGGAATTTGGCGACATAACTCTGCACCGGCCAGGCGGCGGCTTCGCCGAAGGCGCAAATGGTGCGGCCGGGGATCTGGTCGGCAACCGACTTCAGCAAGTCGACATCCTCCAACCGGGCCTGACCGCGGCTCATGCGTTCGAGGATCTTCTTCATCCACAAAGACCCTTCCCGGCAGGGAGTGCATTGACCGCAACTTTCGTGGGCGTAGAAACTGCTCACGTTGGCCAGAGCCTCGACCATGTCGGTGGTGTCGTCCATGACAATGATCCCGCCGGATCCCGACAGGGACCCGGACTGCGCAATGCCGTCGAAGTCGAGGATCAGATCCTCCAGCCCCAGATCAAACGCGTTGCCGTCGCGGTCCTTGCCCTTGAAGCGCTCGTCGGCGCGCAGGATCTTCATGGAGGAGCCGCCGGGAATGACCGCCTTGAGTTGGCGCCCGGGACGCAGCCCGCCACAGATGTCGTAAATCAAATCTCCCAAGGTCAGGGCGCCGCCTTCAAATTCGTAATACCCCGGTTTCTGAACGTGACCGCTGACACACCAGATCCGCGTGCCGGTGTTTCCCGGCCGGCCGATTTTGGCGTATTCCTCGCCGCCCATCTCAACGATGTGCTTCACGTTGCAAAGGGTTTCCACGTTGTTGACGATGGTCGGGCACATGTAAAGCCCGAGCGCCGCCGGAAAGTACGGGGGTTTGATGCGCGGGTAGGGACGCTTGCCCTCGATCGATTCGATGAGACCGGTTTCCTCGCCGCAGATGTAGGCGCCGGCGCCGCGGTGCACGTGGATTTCGCAGGAAAAGTCGGTGCCGAGGATATTGTCGCCCAAAAAGTTCTTGGTCCGGGCCTCCTCGATGGCGCGCTCCAGGATGCGGGCGCCTTCGGGGAACTCGCCCCGGATGTAAATGAACGCGACCTTGGCGGTAATGGCGTAGGCGCTGATCAACATCCCCTCGATCAACTGGTGGGGGTCCTTGTGAATGATCTGCCGATCCTTGAACGTGCCCGGTTCGGATTCGTCCGCATTGCAGACCAGGTAGATCGGTTTACCGGATTTGAAATCGAGGAAGCTCCACTTCATGCCGGCGGGAAACCCGGCGCCGCCGCGGCCGCGCACGCCGGCCACTTTCACCTCGTCGCGCAACGCCTCCGGTTTGCGTCCGAGCGCCTTTTTCAACATCTCGTACCCACCGTGCCGCAGGTAGGAGTCGATATCATTGCCGTACCCCGGCTGATCGATGTGTTTGAGAATGATACGTCGTTCTTTGGCCGCCATGGGTTATTGGTCCGAAAAGGTTATTGGCCCGCGCCTCCGTTCGCGCCGGGAGCCGAGCGGATCTCATCCGCGATTTGTTTCGCGCGGTTTTCGTCGACGTTTTCGTAAAGCGTGTCGTCCACCATCACCACCGGAGCGGTGTGGCAGGACGCCAGGCATTCGGCGAATTCCACCGTGACCCCGCCGTCGGCGGAGTTGCCGTCGAGCTCGCATTCGAGCGCCTCCTGGAAGGTGCGGCAGGTTTTGTAGGACCCCTGGAGGGCGCAGGACAGGGTGCGGCAGACGCGCACCACTTTTTTGCCCACGGGTTTGTCGCGGAGCATCGGATAAAAAGTCACCAGCTCCCAGATATTGATCGGCTGCAAATCGAGTTTGGCCGCGATCCACTCCGCCGCCTCCCGCGAAATATACCCCTGATCCTCCTGCACCAAATGCAGGAGCGGGAGCGCGGCGCTGCGCTTTTGCGGGTAACGCGGGATCACCTGGTCGATTTTGCGGAGCGTTTCCTCTTTCAGATTCATGGTCGGGTTCATCCTGTCAGCGATCGCATTCTCCCATCACAAAATCGAGGCTTCCCAGCAGCGAAACCACATCGGCGAGCATGCACCCGGGCGCGACCTTCGGCAGGATGCTCAGGTTGCAGAATGACGGCGAACGGATCTTCATGCGGTAGGGCACGCCCCCGCCTTTCGAAACGATGTAAAACCCGAGCGCACCCTTGGGATTCTCGGCCTCGAAATAGACCTCGCCGGCCGGCATCTGCGGGCCCTGGGTGACAATCATGAAATTCTGGATCAGCTCTTCCATGCTGGTCATGATCTTGTCCTTGGGCGGTGCGAAAATCTTTTTGGCGTCCTCCGCGTACCAGGGACCGTCGGGCATGGACTTGATCACCTGGCGGACAATTCGGATGCTCTGGCGCATTTCCTCCAGACGCACCAGGTAACGGTCGTAACAGTCTCCCCGGGAGCCGATAGGCACATCGAACTCGTATTGGTCGTAGCCGCTGTAGGGAAGATCCTTGCGCAAATCCATGGCCACCCCACTGCCGCGCAGGTTGGGGCCGGTCAGTCCGTAGGCGATGGCGTCCTCCTTCGAAATCACCGCGACCCCCTCGGTCCGGTCGATAAAGATCCGGTTGCGGGTCAGCAGGGCGTCACACTCGTCCAGAATGGGCAGAAATTGGTCGCAGAACTTCTCCACCCTGCCTAGCCAGCCCTCCGGCATGTCGCGCGCCACCCCGCCGATGCGGGTGTAGCTGGTGGTGAAACGTGCGCCGGTCAATTCCTCGAAAAGCGTGTAGAGCTTTTCCCGCTCGGTGAAGGTGTAGAGGAACAAGGTCATGGCCCCGATATCCAGCGCGTAGGCGCCGAGCCCCATGAGGTGGGCGGAAACGCGGGACATTTCGGAGACCAGCACGCGGATGGCCTGACAGCGCGGCGGCACCTCCAGCTTGGCCAGCCTTTCCACGGCGATGGCGTAGGCGACGTTGTTGGCCAGCGGAGCCAGGTAGTCCAGCCGGTCCGTGTAGGGCACGAACTGGTTGTAGGTCATGTTCTCGGCGATCTTTTCGTCGCCGCGGTGCAGGTACCCCACGACTGGTTCGCAGCGGGTGACCACCTCGCCATCCAGTTCGAGCACCAGGCGCAGCACCCCGTGGGTGCTGGGGTGGGACGGCCCCATGCTGAGGGTCATCTTGTCGCTCTGCAGTTCCTCCCCTCCCCGCGCCACGCGGCTGAGGACATCACCATAGGAAACTTCCGTGGCTTCTTTCGCCATGTTCTAACTCTTCGGTTTCGGATTTTTTTCGGTCCAGGACTGGTCCTTGGCCCTCGGTTCGCTCTCGCTCATCGCGTCCTCCTGCGGGGCGACAAAGGGTCCGCCCATCATGGGGGCACTGATCACTTTGGCGCCGGTTTCCTCGGCCACCTCGCTGTCCGGCAGCTCGGTTTCAATCCCGGCGAGGGGAAACTCCTTGCGGAGCGGGAAGTGCGGGTAGTCCTCCCACATGAGAATACGGCGCAGGTCGGGGTGCCCGGTGAAGCGGATCCCGAACATGTCGTAGGTCTCGCGCTCGTGCCAGTCGGCGGTCGACCACAGCCCCGCCACGCTCGGCACCTCGGGCTCGGCATCGTCCGGACAATCCACCGCCACCCGCAGGTAGCCGGGTTTTTGCGACGACAACAGGTGGTACACCGCGGTGAACCGCGGACTCTCCTCGTTCCAGTCGACGGCGGTCACATCCGTGAGAAAATCAAACTCGAATTCATCCCGCAGCAGCCCGGCCACTTCGAGCCAGCGATCGGCCGGGCAGTTCAGGGCCGGCCAGTCCAGGGATTCGCGACGTTTGATCGCGGGAAAAAGCTCCCGCAGTTCGGCGACAATGTCCTCGCTCATGGCAAATTCCCCGCTCAAACGTTGGCGGTCGCGATGCGGGGCGACTCCTCCTTCCAGAGGTGTTTGAGGGACCGTTCCCGGCCCACCTTTTTCTGAAGTTTCATCAACCCGTCGAGCAACGCCTCCGGCCGCGGCGGGCAGCCGCTGACGTACACATCCACCGGGACAATCCGGTCCACGCCTTGCAGCACCGCGTAGGAACGGTACATCCCGCCGGTCGAGGCGCAGGCGCCCATGGCGATCACCCAGCGCGGTTTGGCCATCTGATCGTAAATCCGCCGCACCGCCGGGGCCATCTTGTAGGTGACCGTGCCGGCGACGATCATAACGTCGGCCTGGCGCGGCGAGAAGCGCATCACCTCCGCCCCGAAACGGGAAATATCGAAGCGCGAGCTGGCCGCCGCCATCAGCTCGATGGCGCAACAGGCGAGCCCCATCGGCATCGGCCACATGGAATGCGAGCGGATCCAATTGATCGCCGCGTCCACTTTAGTGACCACAATGTCGCCCTCGATTTTTGTGTCGTAGGCTAGCTCTTGTTTTTCGACCGACATGATATGCTGAAAGATTGGATTTGGCCCAAGAGCCCAAACTAGCCGGAGGCCAAGTTCATGCAAGGAGGTTTTTGACAAATCCCGGAACTCCAGTGCTCCGTTCGCCTCCATTTTCTCGTTGACCACCGCCCCCCCGTTGCGGAGACTCTCCCCTTTCACCACCGGAGAGGTGACAGAGTGGCCGATTGTGCAGCATTGGAAATGCTGTGTACTGGAAACGGTACCGAGGGTTCGAATCCCTCCCTCTCCGCCCTTTTTTTGCTCTGCAAAAAAGGTGGCGCCGCAAGCGGCGACAAGGAGAGTGAGGGAGTCGAACCCGAGGAGAGGGTTTGTGGAGCGAAGCGGAACGGCAAACCGAAGGTTTGGGGCGAAGCCCCGAGCAACGCGAGTCAATCCCTCCCTCTCCGCCATTGCTTTGCCATCTACGATGCGCTCCGTCGACGCGTTCCGCTCCGCTCCACTTGTTGAAAACCCCGAGCAAAGCCGAGGGACTCATGGCAGGCCCCGAAGAACCCAACCCCTTTCAATCCTCTAAGGCGCTTATCCGCGTCGACGGAGCGTAGCGCAGATGGCGAAGCAATGCCCTGAGCTTGTCGAAGGGCTTTGGTTTATTTACATGCTGCTTTGCAAAAACAGCACCTTGTGCGTTAGACACAATTCCGGTACTCATCAGGAATGATTCGACCAGCTACCAAAGAGGATGATGACCGGATTCGGGAGCTCCTCGATACCTCATTTGCCCCGAGCAGGATCGAATCCCGTATTTATTCGGCGGTTGTTTCGGGGAATGGCCCCTTCTTTGCCTGGGTCGCGGAAATCGATTCAGACGTTGTCGCCTGCATCCTTTACACGCGGGCGACCCGGAACTCGGCCCCAATCGGTTACCACCCGTCGCCAGTCCATGAAGTGTCCCATCTGCAAGCATGGTGAAACTGTTCCAGGCAAGGCAACCGTCACTCTTGAGCGTGGCGCGACGACCCTTGTCGTGAAAGGCGTTCCGGCCCAAGTCTGTGAAAATTGCGGCGAGGAATACGTGGACGAGAACGTCGTGGCCCGACTGCTCAGCGAAGCCGAAGAGTCCGAGCGAGCCGGCACCGAAGTGAACGTGCGGCTTGAAGGGTGTACGACCGAACCACCACCGATTATCCAAGTCAGGCCAGCTCATACTAGCCTGAATTATTCACCGGATTGCGCAAAAAACGACTTAAGGTATTTTCTATGAATTCGTTATGGTTGAATCGGGTGCGAAACTTTTTTGACGTCCGATATTTTGCGCAATTGATTCGCCTGCGGCTCAGGGCTTCGCCCCGAATCCTGCGGATTCGCCCATCTCCGCTTCGCTCCGTCTCTCGCCCACAAGCGCGAATTATCCAGGCTAGAGTGAATGGCACTCGGATAAGGCGCTTGATCGTAGCATCCCGCCTTGGGGGGATGACCCCGAACCAAGAACCGAACTTTAACCACAGATTTCCCAGATGGTCACAGATAGGGGCGAGGGTTCCTGGTTCGTTGTTTTTGAATCTGTGCCCATCTGAGCCATCTGTGGTCAAAAATTCCGTGATAGGCCAGAGCCTGCAGCATCGGACAATGTTCTTAACCGAGCGCCATTCAGGCTAGAGTCCTAAAACACGAAAAGTTGTTGCAGATGAGTCAAGTTTTCGAAACAGAGCTCGAATTTGTAGGATCGGGCCTTCGCGCCTCGACTGAGCTCGCCGAAGTCCCGATCAATCGGCGGAAGCGCCGATCCTACGTTTGGGTCTGAGGCTTCGCCTCGCTGCTTGTTCTCACTTCTGTGTTTCCTGCAGTTCGCCCTCGACATACTGATGAATCAAACCCGAGATTAGGGCTTGATAGGGAATTCCTTTGCGAGCCGCTTTGCGCTGGATTCCCATTAGGTCGTGACTGCTCAGACGGATGTTTATCCGCTTGTCCTTCTTAAAGGTATTCTCGCCTGCATCAGCTAAAAGCTGCAATAGCTCGTCCGAGGGATCCTCTAGTTTGAGTCTTCCGCGATCATAGCTTTCCGACAGATATTTTTCTTCGTCATTCATTTTCCTTCTTCTCCTTTAAAAAATCCTGGGTCGCTTTCCGGTGGGGAAAAGCGGTCTTGAGGAAGATTGTTTCACCATCAATCACATAGGGGACAAAGTATATGTAACCGTCAACCGGGACTAAAAACACACGCTGATTCGGATACTTTCGCTGGTTCGGGTGCGCTGTAGTTTTCCAAAGCCGTCCCGCAGCCAACAGCAGAGCCAACTCCTCGAACGAGATACTCCTTTCTCTCTTCAGGCACTCGTTTTTTCCTGGATCCCAGTCAAACTTCACCAACCCAATATGTGTGCCCAAAAGGCACCTGTCAAATCGTTTTAAGAACGGTTGTCCTCACGCCGCACAGACGCCCGCTTAAGCCGGGCGCTACTGACTCACGAATCCCGCAACCTCATCATTCAGCCGGCGGGTTCAGCGAGGCGCGCTTTCGAGCTCCCTTCGGATCATTGCCGGATCGGTGTGATCCGACTCCTCGACCAGTCTCGGAGTTATGAAAATATAGAGGTCCCTCTCACGTTCGTACTCGTCATCCCTGACCCCATGTATCATGACGCTTTTTCCGAGCGGCAGTTCAAAGTCGTCCAGGCTCACTTGCCGGACGCGATACCGGTCTTCAGCCCCAACCTCCTCCTGGCCGGAACCACCGGCCGCGTCTCCGCGACGCCACGGCCAACGAAAGCCCGTTTCGAGTTCTTCTTCGACGGTTTCTATAACCGAGGCCGTCAACGTCAGACTGATGATGCCGCGATCCTCGTCCACCGTCGGAATGACATCGGTGATTACTCCATTCGGAACGCCCTCCGGATCATCCTGGCTAACCCGGATGGATGCCCGGTGGCCGGAAAAGACGGTGACTTTCGGTGAACTCAACAAGTCACTCCCGGCCGGCCCCACTCTTTGTACTTCGTCAAGCTCGGCACGAATGTCGGTTACCGACACGATTCCGGTAAGTCGGCGGACAAACGAATTTGGGATACCTTCGGGCAACATCCCGGAATGATCGTTCAACTCAGGTCCGATGTCCTCCATCTCAAAATGGCTCCCGACTTCCATCAACCACATGAGAACATCCTCCGAGTTCGGGAATTCGAAAAAGTGAGCCGTGACTTCGACTGCTCTCGCAGTAGCTTCGACGTCGGCGGACGGCTCAGAGGCATCCTCACCGGGCCGATCGACCGCTGGCTCATCGGTTCTTCCGGACGCCTCCGACGCACGCCGCGCATCGCCTCGACCGGGACGCTCCAGGGATGTGGCCAGCGCCAGGGCAGGCGCGGACTGCTGCCAGGAGGACCGGATCGACTGTCCCAGGGGTTTGGCTTCGGAAGCCGCGATACCCGTTCCCGACAATAGTGCTCCGCCGAATGTCAGGCTGAGGACAGCCGCGCCGGCAACGAACGCCGCCCACAGGCGGCCGCGCGCACTGACCGGCTTCCAGGTAACGCGCTGGTCGCCCAGCAAACGCTCAACGCGCCGGCCCAGATTCGATCGAAACCCGCCCCCGATCCCGAGCCCGGCCACCGACTCCACCCGGCTGAGCCTCCCGCCCAACAGGACCAGCGACTCGGCGAGGGCTTGGGGTCCCCCGGGAACGACCGCGCTGGCCTCGTCGGCGCACTGTTCGCTCGCGACCCGCAACCGCTGTCGCGCCCACCAGACGAACGGATTCCACCAGAGCACTGCGCCCGCCGCGTCCGCCAGCGAATGCCACAACGGATCGCGACCGGCCAGATGCGCCAGTTCGTGCGCGAGCATCGCCTGGCGCTGCTCCGGCTTGAACTCTCCTTCAAATCCTTCGGGCAATACGATTGTGGGTTTCAGCAACCCGAACACAATCGGTCCCTTCAATCCGCCTGACTCCAATATCCGAATACGCCCATTGATCCCCATTCGGCGCGCGAGGGAAGTCACCGCGGCGGCCGCGCCCGGGGGCGCTCGGCGATTTCGCAGACGCACCCCGAAACAAAGCGCGCGGGCGATCCCCATACGAAGCAGTAAGACAACAAAGCCGCCCAGCCAGAGAAGAACCGGCCATAACACCGGCGGCGATCCGGCCGAAGCCGGTTCCCCGGCGCCACGCGAATCCGTGACCGGCGCTTCGGAGGTGGTCACAACAAAGTCGGGTTCGCCGCGTTGCCCCGCCGGAGAGGCTTCACCAACGATTTCGGCTCCCCCGGACAAAACCCTTGCTGCCGTCCATTCCGTCAAGCCGCGGCCGATCCCGGTCAGTTCTCCGGCCGGCACTAAAACCAGGCACACCACGCAACCCCGCCAGAAAGTCCGCCGCCATTGGGCGGAGCGGACGAAGTGGCACGCCGCGGCGGTCACCGCGACGACACAAATCGTTTGCAGGGCGAGGGTCGTGAACAAACCGCTCCAGAATCCGAGGTCGGGGGAGACATTCATTTCTTTTTCTTCCTTTCGGCGATGAGACGTTCGAGGCGGGCGAGTTCGTCGCCACTGACCTCGCGGGCGGTGAGAAGGTGACTTACCATGTCGGCAAGGCTGCCTTCGAAAAGCCGGTCGAGAAGGTCCCCCGCCATCCGGCGGCTGACCGCCCGCTCCTGAACCGCGGCACGATAGATGAAACTGCGTCCCTCGACCCGGTGCCTCAGGAGTCCGCGATCTTCCATCTTGCGAAGCATGGTGGCGATCGTCGTGTAGGCGTAAACCTTTTGCTTCGAGAGCGCCCGGTGAATGTCGGCAACGGTCGATTCACCATTTTCCCAAAACAGTTTCAGAATCTTCAACTGCAGATTGCCGAGGCGTGTTGGAGCGGGTTCTTTCATTTTGATATTACACCGTTAGTACTACTCTGGTAGTATTGTCAAGCGCAGTTTTTCCCCTTTATTGCCCTACCGCTCAACGCCGCCAAATCCGATCCATTTGGCGACCTGGCCACCGCCACCTCACGTTCCTCCATGGCGCTTATCCGCGTCGACAGTGCAAGCCGGAGGGCAATCCCCAGCTTCCACCAACGCCCCTTCCCTCTCCCATCACCCCAACCCTCCATCCCTCCAATACTCCACCATCCCCCCTCGCCCCCCATTTAACCCTTGCCTCATTTCCACCGAGGCACTCAATTAAGGACTGAATTATTGTTCACCGATCCGCCATGCCTATCGCGACACAACTCGACATCCCGCTGCCTGGCATAGAGTCGCTTGACGCGGTTCATTACTGGGCGGAGTCAGCGGCGGAAACCCGAGGGGAGGTCTTTACCAAGCCGGAAGTCGCCGGTTTCATCCTCGATCTGGTCGGCTGGCGGGTGGGCCAAAACCTTTTGTCGAAACGCCTGTTGGAACCCTCCTGCGGTTCCGGCGATTTTTTGATACCCGCCCTTCGGCGTCTGCTCGAGGATGCCCCGGATGCCACCGCCGAACAATTGAAACCCTGTCTCTATGCCGTCGAAGTCAATCGGGTTGCCTACGACACCCTGAAACAACGCGTTAGCCTCGAACTGAAAGAATCCGGCTTCACGACACCGGAAATCCAAACCCTCACCGATGCCTGGCTGCAACACGCGGATTTTCTCAGCCGTCCGTTCACGACGGGCTTCACCCATGCTGTCGGCAACCCGCCCTACCTGCGCATCGAGTCGCTGCCAAGGCCCTTGATGCAGCGCTACCGGGCGCTGTTCCGCACCATGTATGATCGCGCGGACCTCTACATCGCCTTCTTTGAAAAAGGCCTTTCCCTACTCGAACCCGGGGGCAAACTTGGCTACATCTGCGCCAACCGCTGGATAAAAAACCGCTACGGCGGTCCGCTCCGCGAAATGATCGCCGACACCTTCCACATGGAGACCTACGTTGACTTTACGGGTGTGGATGCCTTTCACGGCGAAGTCATCGCCTACCCCGCCGTCACCGTGATTCGGAATGGCCCCGGAAGCACGACCCGCGTGATCGAAAAAGAGGATGTTCACTGCGAGGCGCTGCCAGAACTGGCCGAATGCTTGCTCAACCATCGGCCGGATCCCCGGATCAAGGAAATGGATGGCATCGCCGACAGTCGCGCCCCATGGCTCCTCTCCAATGCTTCGCGGCTCACGGTCATTCAACACCTGGAACGCAGCCTCCCCACTTTGGAAGAGGCGGGCTGTAAAGTCGGCATCGGCGTCGCCACCGGGGCCGACAAGGTTTATATCGGCACGGATGCCGAACTCGACGTCGAGCCCGAGCGCAAATTGCCCCTGCTCACTCGACGGGATCTCAAAAACAACCGCGTTGAATGGACCGGAAAATACGTACTCAACCCCTTCGACGCCGACCACCCCGGCCTGGTCGACCCCGACGAATTCCCGAAATTCAAGGCCTACCTCGACACCCACCGCAACCAAATCCAAGGCCGTCACGTCGCCAAGAAGAATCCACACGCCTGGTTCAAGACCATTGATCGCATCTACCCCGCACTCTCCGGCACGCCGAAACTGGTGATCCCCGACATTCAGGGCGAACCCCAGGTCGCCTACGACAAGGGCGAGTTCTACCCCCACCACAACCTCTATTATATCACCTCAAGTGAATGGGACCTGCGCGCCCTGCAAACCGTCCTCCGCAGCCGCCTGGCCAACGCCTTCGTGGCCACCTACTCCTTGCGCATGCGCGGCGACTGCCTCCGCTTCCAAGCCCAATACCTCCGCCGTATCCGTCTCCCACGC
>JBJHCF010000064.1:0-18054 GCA_050506795.1 Opitutia bacterium | reverse complement strand
GATTGGGATCCCAAGGAGACCTGGTCCCTCATCGCGCTACTCGGCTATCTCTTCGTCCTTCACGGACGGCTCGTCGGCTGGTGGGGCGGATTCGGTTTCGCCGTGGGCGCGGTGCTCGGCTTCAAGGGCATTCTCATGTGCTGGTACGGGGTCAACTACATCCTCGGCGCCGGCCTGCACAGTTACGGCTTCGGCAGCGGTGGCACCGAATGGGTCATTGGTTTCGTGGTGTTTGAACTTCTCTTCGTGGGAACCGCCATTCTCCGGCGCTACTATTGGACCGGCGCTTCGGGGCGCCCCCCGAGCTCCGGCAAGCCTTCAGACCGGAAACCCCTCGAGAACCGGGGCACCGTATCCGGCAGGCTCGGCGAACCGGCCGGAGTCTGAGTCGAGCCGGTATTGTGTTGACCCTCGTTGAGTCCTCCTTCGACCGACCCGGTCGATTGGGCTTCCGGGCAACGCGCGTGGTGCTTGACCTCTGGCCACAATAGGCGCATACTCAATCCAACGCCTCGCGGATCCCGTCTTTAATTCAAACACGAGCCCAAGAAAACTCGCCATGAAAACACCCACTGCCTTTCTCCTCGCCTGCGCCCTGGTCGTATCCACTTGGCCCTTCTCCTCGAAGGCCACCGCCCAGTCGCTCGACCACAATTTCCTCGAAGCTTCCGGCGCCTTTTATCCCAGCTACGGCGGCGGCCCCCGGAGTCAGGATTTCGCCGGCTGGCGTGTCCGCGGCGCCTTTCAACCCATTCCCGAAGCTTTTATTTTCGCCCAATACCGCTTCCTAACCGACGACATTGACTACACCCAGGCCCACCTTGGCGCGGCCTATACTCTGGAGGTCGCCCGCCGCACCGATATCTACGCCGGGCCCAGCGTCGAATTCATGGGATTCAGCCCCGGCCCGGACGAGGTCGGTTTCGGGTTCCGCGGCGGTCTCCGGCATCGCATCAACCAGGAACTGGAGTTTGGTCTCGAAGTGCGCTATGTGACGATCGGCGGAGGGATCGACAACGATTACGTCGGAGCCACCGTCAACTTCCAGTACCACGTCGCCCGCAACGTCGGACTCGTCGGTGAGGTTGATGTCGAGGACGGCGACCCCGGATTTCTGGCCGGCGTCCGGCTCAATTTCTGACTTGGATTTTTCCCGGTTCAAGATCAGCACTCCGCCCAGCACCGCAACCACCGCCAGCAACGTCCTGGGCTCGGGAAACTGCCGGAGCAACAGGGTCGCCAGAGACACCGTCCCTATCGGAACCAAAAAGGAAATCCAGGACGACCGCAGCGGCCCGTGCGCGCGCAGAATGTGGAAATAAAGCAAAAAACCTCCGGCCGTACTCACCTCCGCCAGACAGATCACGGCAAAAACGCAACGTAACGCCGGCATCTCAAATCCGGCGCCGGCCGACAACAACACGCTCGGAGACAGAATCAAGGTGGAGCAACCCAGCATGGCCGCGGCATTGATCAACGGGGATTCCCGGTCAAACCGTTTTCCGTACACCGCCGCGGCCGCATAGCTTACCGCCGCCAGCAGCGCCGCGCCCGCGCCGGCCAGCCCCATTCCCGATTCGGGAGCCTTCGCCATCAGCAGTACCACGCCCGACAGCCCCAGCAACAGGCTGCCCAACTTTCCCCGAGTCAAACGCTCTCCGGAGCCCGATAGACAGAGTATCACCATCGTGAATACGGGTGTGGTTGCACAAACCGTGGACGTGACTCCCGGCGCCACCATCCGCTGCGCCCAGGCGATGAGCAGAAACGGGATCACATTGCCCAACAACCCCAGCACCGCATAACACCCCCAGGTCCGCCAGCAGACCGGAAAGCGTTCACCGCGGATACGAGCCACAACAAGTAGTGTCACCGACGCCAGGAGGACACGAAAATACACCACCGCCATCGGCGCCAGCCCCTCCAGAGCAATCTCAAGAAGGACAAACGCCCCGCCCCACAACAGGGCCAAAAGCAGGATCAAGAACAAATAGGAGTTTTTCATGGCAGATGGTTTGAAAATTGGATACGCTTTCTCGCCGCAATTTGCGGCGGCGGTATCCAATTATCATGACTCGTGCCAAAGTCCTCGTTTTGATGTATCCTATTCTTTAAAGGCTTCTTACAAGCTGCTGATTTGCGCGAAGCCATCGACGAAATTCCGTAGATGACGAATCTTCGTCATCATTGACGGAGATTCGCTTTGTATTTCGGGTGGTTGAATTCGATACCGACAAAGATCCCGAATAAAACTCTTATCCAAGCGCCATTCGGGCTAGTCCGAACGGCACTCGGTTAAGCAGGTTCATCCTTTGATGAAGTAAAAAATACAGCGGAAATTGGGTTCACACGGAGCCACGGAGCCACGGAGATTTGTACCGGACCTACCTCCGTGAGCTCCGTGGCTCCGTGTGACAACCTTCCCGGTTCAGCAGTGCTTTAGATCCGGGTGTGTTTTTAGGAAATCTTGCGAAAGTCAGGCCAAGTTGCTTCGATGAACGGCCTTAACCGAGCAGCATTCGGGCTAGCCAAAAAAGCCCGCCGGACGAGACTCCGGCGGGCTTGTGGTCATACGCTTCCCTTTCAATCAATCGACGAACTCGACTCGGACTTTGACCGGCACCGGTTCGGCGAGGGTGTTGAAGACCGGAGAATAGCGATGCAGTTTGGCCACCGCATCGCGGTCACCCTTGGTCTTCACCCGCAGCACGGCCCGCAGCTCCTGGTAACCCGGACGAACATTCGGGTCCAGCCCGAGCATCCCCTGAACATCGAGATCTCCCTCGATCTCCGAGGTAATGGAATCGATTTCGATTCCCTGCGCGGCCGCCTTGTACAAGGTGGTGGTGGTCATGCACCCGAGCAGCCCGTGCAGCAGGTACTCCGCCGGATTGGGCGCCCGGTCCTGGCTGAGCAGCACCGGCGGTTCGTCGTTCAACACCACAAACGGTTCCGCCTCCGTGCGGTGCTCCTGCCCGGCGCCGTGAAAGGTTTTGACCTCCGTCCGGTTCAGGCCGCCTTCGATGGCCTGATTCGAGGCTCGGAACTCAAACCTCCCCAACTCCGGCTGCGCCGCGATGGCATCCACCGTCGCCTTGAGGTTGTCGATATTCACACCGTTAACGACATTCTGTTGTTTGGTTTCCATGGTATTTCCTTTTGGTATTCTGAGTTGATTATTACTTGCGAACCCGCCCCGGCATCTTCATCGGACCGGACACGCTTCGCCCCTCCTCAGACGCACACCATGTGCCAAATCGGAAAAGTACCCCTATTGCCTTATCTAAAAGCGACTTGCAGAACCCAACACCGATTCGTCCGGCATGACGGAATCCCGTCGGGAACGAAATCTCGTCACCCGAAGCACGAATTTCAGTCAAAAAGATCCTTCGCCCATTCGCCGACTCTCCCCTTCCTCCCACTCCCGCACTCCACCACTCCAATACTCCCCCACTCCAATACTCCCCCGTCCCACGCCCCACGCCCCTCGCCACTCCAATTCCCCCCCGCCCTGAGCCTGCCGAAGGGCTCGTCCCGCGCCTCAAGCCGCTCCCCCACTCCTTCCGGTCAATCCCAATCCCTCCATTCGCGAGCGCAGGGTGGTGGGTTTCACTCCCAGCAACGCGGCGGCGCCGGAGGGACCAGAGATTCTTCCCCGGGAGGCCTGGAGTGCCCGCTGAATATTCTCCCGCTGAAGTGCGATTATCTCCATCTCCGTTAGGATACGCGACGTGTCTGTTTGAACCGAATCGGGCTGCCTTTCCGGCACTGAAATGTTTGCCGCCGGCAGGGCGCGATCCATGTTGAGACGGTAGCCGTCACCCGTGATGAGAGCGCGCTCGATAACATTCGAAAGCTCGCGCACATTTCCCGGCCAATCGTAACCCCTGAGGCGTTCCATATCGGACGGCGTCACCGTCACCGTTTCCCTGCCATGCCGAGTGCAGAAGCGGCGGACAAACTCGATCGCCAGTCGCTCGATATCGTCGCCGCGCACCCGCAAGGGAGGCGATTCCAGCGGAAAAACGCACAGTCGATAATACAGGTCTTCGCGGAAACGCCCGGACGCGACTTCCTCTTTCAGGTCCCGGTTGGTGGCGGCGATGATCCGCACGTCGACCTTGATGGTGCGCGCCCCGCCCACCGGCTCGAATTCCCCTTCCTGCAACACCCGCAAAAGTTTCGCCTGCAAGCCAAGCGGCAGTTCGCCCACTTCGTCGAGAAACAAGGTTCCCTTATCGGCCAGGGCGAAACGCCCTTCGCGCCGAGCCACCGCACCGGTAAAGGCGCCTTTTTCGTGACCGAAGAACTCGCTCTCGATCAGGTGCTCGGGCAGCGCCGCGCAATTCACCTTGATCAATGGGGCTTTGGCCCGGCGGCTGCCGCGGTGGACCGCGCGGGCCACCAGTTCCTTGCCGGTGCCGGTCTCACCGGTAATCAAAACCGAGACATCGGTGGAAGCCACCCGTTCGATCTCCGCAATGAGGTGACACATGGGGCGACTCTCCCCGATGATTTCCCCATAGGCATGTTCCACCTCCTCCCGCAGGTAGGCGGACTGATTCGCGAGGTCGCGCATACGCGCCTCCGCCGCGAGGCGGTCGCTGACGTTGCGCAGGATAAGCGTGGCAAAGGGGGCTCCGTGTAATTCAAACCGCGATAAAGTCCCCTCTACCGGGAATTCCCTGCCGTCGGCGGTCCGCGCGTTGACACCGGCGCCAATCCATCGCTGAGCGCCGCTGACGCAGGTTTCGCCCAGCATTTCGCTCAAAAGCGGATCCAGGATAACCGCGCCCCCGACCGAAAGGAAACGGTCGATCATTTCACCGACGATATGATTCGTTCCGAGCGCCTCCTCGGCCGCCGGATTGGCCCGAACGATCGTGCGTTCGGCATCCACAATCAGGATGGCGTCCATGGCGGTGGCAACGATGGTATCCAATTCCTCGGTACGCGAACGCAGCTCGCGCTCCAGGTTGCTCCGTCGAAGCTCGGCTCCGGCCCGGTTGGCGAAGATGCAAAAGACGCGGCTGAATCGCTCCGGGTCCTCAATCGGCTTGCGGTCGAGGACCGCGAGGTGACCCAGCACCGTTTCACCGGATTCATCGCAGAACGGTATTCCGATATACCCGGCCGCGCCCAGCGCACCCAGGTCGTTGTCCCCGGGAAACAAATCGGCCACCCGGTCCGCCACCACCAGCATATCGCGCCGGGCAATGCATTCCCCGCAGGGCGTGCCCGCAATCGGGTATTCGTAATCGTCGATCCAGGCGCCGTCGAATCGACAGGCAATGGCCCGCAGGGTGCTATCCTGCTTACGGTACTCCGCCACCCAGGCACCGTCCGTTCCCAGGGCGTCACATAAGCCAGCCACCAACGCCCGGAAAAAGGGCAATCCCGTTTCCCCCGAGGTCCCCGCCACCAGCGTATCGAGCAACCTCTCTTCCGACCACCCCTCGATGGCTCCCCTTTTCATGGGCTGTAATCCAAGTTTTACAGGCAAAGCAGCATGCCCTGACAACACTCTATTCTTGACCAAAACTCACGAAGGGCAATCGACAAATTTGACTTTCCAGAAAATTTCGCGCATGGTTTCATGCATGGCAACAAAAACAATCAGCCTGGAGGTGGACGCCTATGAAAAGCTGAAGCGCGCCAAGCGCGGTGGGGAGTCTTTCTCCGAAGTTGTCCGGCGAGCCCGGTTCGACGCGGACGAGAGCACCGGTGATCGAATTCTGGAGGATCTGAGTTCCCTTTACCAGGCCAAGCGGGGCGTGTCAGGGAAGACCTTCAGCTACTGGGAAAAGGCTTCGAAGGAAGACGAGGCCAAACCGCGTGTTTCGTCCAGTCACTGGGAGTAAGCACGGGAACTTGCGATGATTCTGGACACCTGTTTTCTGATCGACCTGCACAGGGACTTAAAAGCCGATCGTGCCGGCGACGCACGGGCTTTTCTGGAAAGGCACCGCGCTATCTCCTTTTCGATATCGGTCATTTCCGTAACTGAATTCCTCGAGGGATTCGAGACAGCCGCTAACGGCGAACGCTTTCTGCGCCCCTTCACCTGGATCCCCATAGATTCAGCCGTAAGCCGGGAAGCCTCTCGTATTCGCCGTCATTTGCGCCTTCGCGAAGACCTTATCGGAGATTTCGACATTTTGATCGCCGCAACCTCCAACGTCACCGGCCTTCCTTTGGTTACCGACAACACCGCGCATTTCGAACGGGTGCCGGAGCTACAGGTCATTCGCTATAAACCGGCCCCGGATCAAGGCGGTCGTTGACAGCAATTGCAGGGCTCCCGTTTCTTCCGCAATCGCAGAGCCGCCCGATTCAACCTAATTTCCGCAGTTTAACCACGAAGCGCACGAAGACAAATCAGTAACGAGAAGGTTTTTCAGGAAAGATTGATTCGCTCATTAACCTTCACCTGAAAAGTGAACGAGAAAAACGCTCACATTTTTTGAACTCTTCTCCTTTCGTGTGCTTTGTGCTCTTCGTGGTGACGTCAACTGAGGTTTTTGAGTTCAATCGCCGTTCCGCGCGGAACGCTCCAGGGGCAGACGCACGGACAGGGGTCTCTCTTCGCCTTTGGGGCCGATCGTGACGTGACTGAAAATCTGTAGCCAACCGCCGTCGGTTGCCATTTGAAACTGCCCGCCGGCCGGGTCGGGGGGCAGCGCCTCCAGGAAATCCGGGGTCAGGTCCGGCAACAACTCCGGCCAGGCGCCCCGCTCCATACGGTACCGCTCCGCCGCCAGAAGGATGCGGGCCATACGCATGATGGCGTTGTCGTTGCGCTTGATCCGAAACACTCGCTCGAAGTAAAAGAAGTCGCTGAAGGCCGGACGTAACGGATAAAGGTCCCAATCGAGCTCGGCGTAGGGTAGACTGATCGCGATCTGATCGTCGAGGTCCGCCGCCTGCAGAAGGGACTCCATGACATCCAGGTACCGCAACCAGTCGCGATAATAGAGACCGCTCATGACATAACCGCGTGAGAACAATCCAAATCCTTCCCCCTCCTCCCAAATCCCTCCGGACCGGGCCTTGAGCGCGGCATTCATAGCGGACAACTCGCCCTCCAGCGCCCGGCGGATAACCGGTGTTTCCGCTTCCTGAAGTATCGCGTCGAGCCCGAGGAGAGAGTCTTCAGACAACTCCGCCACACTCAAGACACCTTCAAGCGCGTGGAGCCCGATCGACAGCCCTGCGGCGTGGGTCAGGTGCGACAGCATTGTAGGCTTGTCCGCCAGGAATCGCGTCAGGTTGAAAGCGGCGACAAGCTCCTCCGCGGCCGCCGCCGGATCACCCATGTGAGCCAGCCTTCCCGCATTTAAAGCGAGCAACATAATGCCCTCCCACAGCGAATCGACTTGAGGCAGCCTCAACTCCTTGCCATCGGCGAGTTCCAGCGTAAACCGCGCCCCCACCTTGCCTGAGGCTATCCGCAAGCCCTCCAACACGTCGGCATGGTTATCAAGAATTGCACTTACCTCATCATGAGCTTCCTTCGTGAACAAAGGCTCGCCCGGAATCCGTTCCCGCACCGGCCAGTACCTCAAATTCCGCAGGGCGTTACGCTCCGTTTCGATCCGCGGCAAAATTTCTTCCAACAGCGGCCCGGCATCCTCCCCGGCCGGCGGCCCGGAAGCGTAATAGCGCTCGGCCACACCTTCCAGGGTCACCGGTATTCCGGATCGCTCGATGCTTGCCAACCGTTCCGCCACCACCGAACGCCCCGCCACCCCGCTCAGCCAATAAGCAACGGAAGCCAGGAGAAACAACCCGGCCATCGCCGGAACGAGGGGGTGACGCCAAAGACGCTTCATACCCGGCCATCCTTTCAGTACCGATAGATACAGACAATCAAAGAATCCACCCCGCACTTTCGGCTTGGCCGGAGTCGGGCTCGGGTTACTCTTCCATTCGTCATGACTTCCCCGCCACACGCCACAGAATCCCACTCCTCCCGGCCGCCTGCGGCACGCGCGGAAAACCTTCGTATGGTCTTCCGTAATGTGGTGGCGGTGGACGACCTCACCCTCGAGGCCCCCGCGGGGGCCGTCCTGGGACTGGTCGGGCCCAATGGTTCGGGAAAGACCACCACGCTGCGAATGTTATCCGGGATTCTGCCCACCGGTCCCGGGTCGGTCGAAATCGCCGGTTTCGACCTCGACCGCCAGGCCATCGAAGCCAAACGCCGGCTGGCGTACGTTCCGGACGACCCGAAATTGTTCGAAGGCCTGACGGTGTGGGAGCATGTTCGTTTCACCGCCTCCATGTATCAAGTGGACGATTACGAACGGAAGGCGAACGAACTCCTGCAACGCTTCCACCTGGCCGAAAAAAGGAATTTCGTTTGCAGCGAACTTTCGCGCGGGATGCGGCACAAGCTGGGGCTCTGTTGCGCTCTCCTGCACGAACCGCACCTGCTTCTCCTGGACGAACCCCTGGCCGGCCTGGACCCGCAAGCCATTCGCGAACTCAAGGAACACATCCGCCGCCAGGCGCAAGCCGGGGGCGGGGTCATCATCAGTTCCCACCTGCTGCACCTGATCGAAGACCTCTGCACCCACCTCCTCGTTCTGCGCTGCGGAACGTGCCGGTATCGGGGCACTCTGGCCGGGTTTCGCGCCCAGGCCGGAGACGGCGGTTCCCTCGAAGATCACTTTCTCGCCGTCACGGCGGATTCGAAACCCGAAAGCAACGATCGGCCGTGAACCCCTTGGAGCTCCTTTTCCGCCTGCAAACCCGGGCCATCCTGCGGAACCTGTGGCGTCAGTTGAAGCGCCCTGCCGGGACGCTGATGGCAATCACCTTCATAGCCTTGATCGGCTTTGCGGGTTACGTTTCCTTAATCGATGGGCCCGCTCTCGACGCCGGTCTGCTCGCGGCCTTTCTCCCGCCCGGCCTTCTGGCCTTGTTCCTCAGCGTTTGCCAGATGAACGGCTTTCTCGGATTGAACGCCTATGGCCCCGGAGAGATCGACGTTCTTTTCCCTGCTCCGGTGTCACGACGGCAACTCGTGATTTACGAACACGCGTTCGATTTCTGTTTTCTTCTGGGTGCTGCACTTTTTCTGACATTCGTGTTCCGCGGCGCACTCGGAGGACTGGAACGGGCCTTCCTCTTCTCCTTGATCGTTTTGCTCATCGCCCAGTCCCTGGTATTCCTGCTCGTTCAACTCATCAATGTTTCCGCCCGGCTCTCTCCCCGTCTGCCCGAATTATTCCGCCGCCTGCTTCTCATTGCCGCCGTGGTTTGGATTGTCGAGGCCGGCGCCGCCCTGGCCGGAGTGCGGGATTTGCTGGGCGAACGCGGGGGCGCGGCCGTAGCCGTCGAAGCGATAAGAGACACCACCTTCGCCGCCGCCGTTCTGGTTCCGTTTGAACCGGTGCGCCTCATGGCTGACGGCCCGGACTGGCCGGCGTTTCTTTTCGCCTCCGGGTTTGGTCTTCTGATTTGGGCCGCCTTCCTGGGTGCCGGGTTGGCCATCAATGCCGATTTTCGCACCGTCGTCCTGATTCAGCAGGAACGACTGGAACGCCGCCGCCGGTTCGCGTCACAACCAGGCAGCGGCCGAGGTTGGGACGAAAACAAAGCTGCCTTCCCAACCTGGCCCCTGCCACGTTTTCGCGGCGGATTCGGTCCCATCTTTTGGGCGCGCTTGACGCAGAGATTCCGCGGCTGCCTCAAGCGCTATCTGCAATGGGGCGGAGTGTTGATCGTATCGGTTTTGTTAATCCAGCGTTACCTGTTCGATATCACCGGATTCTTCCGCGAGGAGATTCCGAGCGGTTGGATCTTCGTGGGCATGGGGCTCTATCTTATCCCCTACGCCGCAGGCAACCTTACTCCCTGCTTTGGGAATCGCGATCTGTTGAAGCCCCTTCCCGCCCGGCCAATTGCCGTGACCACAGCCGAAATCCTGACTTCGACATTCCACTACTGGATTCCCATCACCGCCTTTCTGATTCCGTTCGGCGTCTGGATTCAGAATCCGGCGCCCGCCCTTTGGCTCTCTGTCCTTCTCTTTCCGGCTTTGATCGTCGGGGGGGCGATCAACCTCTCCTACCAAACCACACTGGAGGAGCCCATTGAACCTCAAAGCCTGAACGGAGCGGTCCACATTCTAGTTTCGTTTTTTCTCGCCCTGCTCGGTCTCGTTGGCGCCACCATCACCGCCGCCGCCATTGCCTGGACGGTCACCCTGTTTCACCCATCGGCCCCATGGTTCGGTTTGGCCCTGGCCTGGCTAACCCTGGCCGCTATCGCCGTCGCGTTTCTCCCCGTCGCAGCCCGAAGCTTCGCCCACCCGGACGCAATGCAGTGACCTCCTTATCCGTCCACGGACTGTACTCATGATTATTTGAAGAATTCTTGTCGCGGATTGATCGGCCCGGTTTGACTCCCATTCTTTTCAGGTGATACCGAGCGGATTCTCCGACACCCACTGCCCGTTCTTCTGGAATCGCCTCTGCGCTCAAATCAATGGTCGTTCTCCAGCCGGTTCAATCGCCATTGCTGGTGGCTCGCGCCTTGGTAGGCCCCGCTTCGCACCAACGCACCTCCTTCGGCGGAGGCGTCGCCGACTTCGACCGTGCCTCCGGTGGCAGAGGGAACGATGCGGTATTCGCCGCCCATGGTGGGAATGAAGGTGAAGTCCTTCCAGCGGGTGTCATTCTCATGATCTAGGCGCAGACCTTTCTCCGGGTCGTCCGTGAGCCACCGGCCACTCGCGAGGTTTTGCAGCCGGAAGCGGTTGCCTCCGGCGGCGACAACCCTCCACTTTTGCGAGTCACTTGCTGTTTCGGCGGCCTGCCGCAGCGCCTCCCCTCCTGCCGGCGCTTCCATCACCTTGCCGCTGTGGCGGGCGACCAACTGGTAAACGCCTTCGGCCACGGTTTCTCCTGTTACCATGTCACAGGCATCGCCGAAAGCCGTGCCGTTGACTCGGATACAAACCTCCGTGGCGCCGTCCCAGATATCGACGTCGTTGTTACTGTCGATCACCACGCCGTCGAACACCTGCACGTCGGAGGCTCCACTGTGGATGCTGACACCGGATACCCGCGAGTCCGCGATGTCCACGTACCCGACCCGGGCGCCGATCACGTTCCCCATATTATAAAAACCCCGGGCCGATCCACGCGAATGGATATAATCGATACGGGCCCCACGGGTCACGTTGGCAAAACGCACCGTCGCGTAAGTGCTTTCCGTCGCCACCCGCTCGCCGTAAACGGAGCGGATCCAGACGTCACGTCCGTCGTTGATCTGGAGCCCGCTCCCCAAAGGGATATCGGAAGCATTGACCCGGTCGATCCGGATATTGTCGACACTGAACGTCTCCACTGCGTGGGTACGCGTGCCGCTGACCGTCACCGTGCCAATCCTCAACCCGGAAACGCGGTCGGGAGAATCCCTGCCCGTGGACATCGACGCCACCCGGATTCCCAGCCCCACCGGACTTTCGCCAGTGTGTTCGATCGTGATGTTGTCCAGGGTCAAATCGTTGCACCCCCGGAACCAAAGCCCGTAACGCGGGTTGCCGGTCACCCGAAGGTTGAGCACCGTGATGCCGTCCTGCCGGTCGTTGGCCACCGCGACTACAAGGTCTCCGCCGTTGCAGAGAACCGTGTTACCGTGAAAATCGAGCGTCTGATGTTCAAGCGGTCGAATGGCATAGACTCCTTCAACCGGATTCGGCCCCGACTCCCCGGAATCCCGAATATTAATCGTCGCTCCCGGACCAGCCTGCTCGCAGGCGGCATTGACGGCATCAAACATTCGTTCGCCTTCGTGGAATTCCTCCCCGTTGACCGTCGCTATCCAAACACCGTCCCGAAGAAAAACCTCACCCGAGGAAACTGCGGCAAAAGACACCGGAATGCCAGTACCCAACAAAGCGACAAGCAAAAGGAAGACCCATCGCGGTTGCGGAATTCGTCCAAAACCCAACTTCAAATTTCGCATAAGGAATCTCCCGGTTATCGCATCCAGCCGCATGACGGTTTGGCACTATTGAACTCGCAGGAAGCATATTGACGGAATCACTGCGTCCTGTCCACCGCCGAACGGTTTCCGGGGAGACCGCGGTGCCCGTTCCACCGTCCGTCACCCGTCCAAACAATCCGGCCCCCGCCAATTACGACGGGGGCCGGCGCGCTCACAGAGCTCCCTATCGCCGGGGGCTCAGAAAGTGACCTCCATACTGATACTGGCGAAGCGCGGATGGCCGGGACGCGGGCCGTGGGGCAGGCGCGAAGCGATGTAGTCGCGGTCGAGCAGATTCTGCACGCCGCCGATGACCTTGGCGTTCTCGGTCAAACTGTAGTGCACGGCGAAGTCGAGCAGGAAGTAGCTGTCGTTCTTGCCGAAACGGGCGTCGGGCAGACCGGTGTTGGGATTCACCTGCTGGCTGCTGTTATTGGCGGACGCGTAGGTGGACGGCACGTAGAAGCCGTCGAGGTACGTTCCCCAGCGACCGATCTCGATTCCGGTTCCGGCAGAGATCTGATACTCGGGAACGTAGGGCAGCCGGTTGCCTTTCTCGCCGCCGGCAAAAACCGACTCGACGGCGCCGCCGCTGTCGCCGTCCGCGTTGACATTGCTGCGGATGGTGGCGTCGGTGAGGGTAATCGCCAGACGGTTGGGGTTGCGGAAACCCCAGTTGTGGGCGATACCGGGATCGTAGGCCACCGCCAGTTCGAGACCGGCAGTGCGCACGTCGCCGGCGTTCTCGGTCTCGCCGGTACCGGCGCCGCCGATGTTGTCCGGGACGATCAGGTTGTCGAAGTCGGTCCAGAATAACGTCGCTTCCGTTTGAAAGCCCTGCCGGTTGTTGTAGCGCGTGCCCAATTCGTAACCCAAAGAACGCTCTTCGCGCAGGCCGCCGTTGATTCGGTCTCCGGGCGACGGCGTGGAAAACCCGCGGTGCACGCCGGCAAAGTGGGTCAGGTTGTCGGTCTGCGCAAAGGTCAGCCCGATCCCGGGGGCGAACACATCGAGGTGTCCGCGTGAACGGACGGTCTCGGCGCCGCGGCGGTCGGTGATGCGATACCGCAGGTGCTCGTAGCGAACGCCCGGCGTCACCGACCACTGACCGAATTCCACCCGGTCCTGAAGGTAGACGGCGAACGCGGTCGTTTCACTGCGACGATTATCCTGGGAACCCGGTTCGCCGCGAAACCGGCCGTCGACGGTCCCGTTGGCCAACTGGTTGTAGTTGGTTTCCTCCTGAAAACGATTTTCGAAATCGTGATGCAGACGCAGCCCCAGTTCGAGGTTGTGGTCGATCGTTTCTCCGGTGATCAGGGTTTGATAAACCTGCTGCACACCGTAGGAATCGTAGTCACGGTTGTTGTTGCGGTAACGCAAAGTACCGGCGGCCTCGCCGCGCAGGACGTCGAGGTGCGCGCCGTCCTCGGCGAGGGCCCGGGAGAGGTTGCGCCGATTGGCCGCCCCCGGGCGGGCCGCATCGGTCGAGGCGTCGGTGGAAACCTCCTGGAGTTTGTACCAGGCCCGCTCGAACCGGTTGAAGTAGCCGGTGGTGGTGATTTGGAAATCGGGCAAAGGCTCAATGGTGTGCGTGAGAGAGGTGCGCACCTGAGAGGTGTCGATGTTGTCGAAGCGGCTGGCGGCATACCGACGGTAGGGATCGCGTTTGAAATCGGCGTCGCTCAGTCCGAGATAGGTTTCGTCGGCATCCATGTCGGTGTACCCGAACTTGAACTCCCAGCGCTGGTCGGGTCCGCCATGAGGCTCGAAGGACAGCTTCACCATCGGCTCGGTCTTGGTGAACCCGGTACGGTTGCCCCGTTCAAAATCAGGCGTTTCATCGATCGTCTTGAACCCTTCCGTGGTGCGGAAATAATGCTCCACCAGCACCCCGACAGTGCCCGAATCGATGTCGGTGGAAGTGCCGTAATAGGCATGCAGGCGCGCTTCGTTGTTGTCACCGTAAGTGCCGCGCAGGTAGCCCTGGGGCTGAAGCGGAATCGGAGTGGAAAGGTAATTGAGCACGCCGCCGGTATTGTGCGGGCCGTAACGGACCTGGCTCGACCCCTTGATCACCTCCATGCCGCTCATGCGCCCGGTGGTCGGCGTGTAGTAGGCGGACGGGTTGGAGTACGGCGCGGGAGCCGCCAGGATACCGTCCTCCATCACCGTCAACTTGGATGTCCGCATGGAGCCGACGCCCCGCAAACTGATATTGGGAAACAGCCCGTAGCCATCCTCCGTTCGAAAGTAGGCGCCCGGCACCCGGCGGATCACCTGGTCGATATTGTCGTACCCCTGAACCCGGATCTCCTCCTGATCCAGGTAAACCGCCGCTCCCGGCAGGGCCTCAATCTGTTCCCGGGTGCCCACAACCCTCAGTGGGTCAAGCTCCAACGGCGTTTCCTCGGCATGCGCTTCCCCGACCACCAACCAAGGCGTCACCCCAGCCAATCCCAAGGCCAGGCACGTTTTCCAATCAATCACAGATTTCATTGTCCTAATTCTCGGTTCTTATTGCAAATGAGACATATTCTCAAATGGAACCCAATTGATACTGAGACCGCTTCTCATTGGTCAAGCGATAAGTCATCTTTTTTTTCAACCGCAGCCGATTCCTCCTACCACGCATTAGCCCGGTGCGCTGCCGCGGTTACCGTCCGCCCTCCGCCCCCGGTCAAATAATCAGACAGGCTATATATTCTTGACAGCCTCCTGCTCAAGAGGCGTTGACCGTCATGGGGAAATCGCGTTTAACGGTCCGATGGCAACTGTTCTGGAGGTGGGTCTGACCGGAAGGGCTTATCCGATTCATATCGGGGGTGAGGTGTTGGCCGGGGTGCCGGCCGCGGTGGCGGAGCTCAAAACGCAGAATCGGCCGGTGGCCTTGCTGGCCGACGGCGAGGTGGCACGTCTGCACCGGGATGCCTTCGACCGGGTTTTCACCGAAGTTCCCACCTGCATTCTTCCCGGTGGGGAAGCGACCAAGTCGCTCGCGGCCCTGGGACAGGTCTACGATTTTCTCGCCGGCATGGGAATGGACCGCACCGGGACGCTTTTTGTGGCGGGGGGCGGGGTCATTGGCGATCTCGGAGGCTTTGCCGCCGCCACCTTCCTGCGCGGCATCGACTTTCACCAGATCCCCACGACCCTGCTGGCCATGGTCGACAGTTCGGTGGGCGGGAAAACCGGTATCAATATAACCGCCGGCAAGAACCTCGTAGGATCCTTCCACCAACCGAGGGCGGTACACATCAGCACGGATTTCCTCAAGACCCTTCCGGCCCGCGAATTTAATGCCGGTATGGCTGAGGTCATAAAATATGGCCTGCTGGCGGACGCGGACCTCTTCGAGCGTCTGCAACAGGCATCCTGGTCGGCGGAAAATCCGGACCTGCCGGCCATTCTTTATCGCTGCTGCCAAATCAAGGCCGAAATCGTGAGCGAGGACGAGCGTGAGCAAGCCGCGTCGGGAGGCAGGGCTCTGCTGAATCTGGGTCACACCTTCGCCCACGCCATCGAACAGGCCGCCGGCTTTGGCGAGTACCTGCACGGGGAGGCGGTCGGCCTGGGCCTGGTGATGGCCACCGATTACTCCCGGCAGATGGGAACGTTGTCGGCGGCCGACGTGGAGGCCGTGCGGCACCTCGTGAGCGCGACCGGACTGCCGGTCAGTCTGCGATCACCCCTCCCGGCCGACAGTTTGCTGGCGGCCATGAAACGCGATAAAAAGGTTCGTGCCGGGAAACTGCGCCTGGTGACGCTGGAACGGATCGGCCGGGCGGTGACCACCGCGGGCGCGGACGAAGAGCGGCTCCGTGCGCTTTGGCAAAGCTACGGGGCCCGGTAGCCCGCCGCCCCATCGCCCATGTCCGTTGTCGACGAAACCATCATTCGACTCTTCTTCGAGCAGCATGGGTTCTTCGTGCGCAAGCTGGCGCCGCCAGCGGCAACTCAGACGAAGCGCGGGGAGGCGCCTGGGGTTTCCCTGCACGTGCGAAACTCCGCCGCCGAACCGGTGGCGGGTAAACCTGGATTTCTGGTTTTCGCCAGCGAACTCCGCTACCTGCCGGAAGCCGAGATTACGGTAAAACCCTGGCCTGAAACGCGCTTTACCCCGGATATCCTGCGGAGCAGCGCCCGGTTATTCCGCTTCCTGGAGAAAACGGTCCTACCCCGAGCCCGGAAAAAGCGTCCCGCGGTTCCCAATACACCAGTACAAAAAGCCGGCCAGTCGCCCCCGCAAATCCTGGTGGTGCCGGCCCTGCCGACCGCCGAACCCTACCGCGGCAAATCCGAAACCTTGTTCCGCGAACAAGGGGTCGACGGGTTGATCTCGTTTCGCTCGATGCTCCTGGAGGTCATCGAACGCCTCGACGCCAAAAACGCCGCGGGGGGGTCCGAAACCCTGGAAACCCTCCATTTGTTGAAGAAGTACGACCTAACCGGTTCCGCCCAATTGGAGCTGTTCTAAGCCACGATTCGGTTCTGTGGAACCCAATTTCGAGGCGGGATCTAGACACAAACGAGGAGCCGGTGCGTCTTTACTAAAAAGGGAACTGGAATCGTGAATTGCGAAACAGAGCGGGAGATTTTGGAAAAGGTGCGGCAGGACGATCCGGCGGCACTGGCACTCCTCTACGATCACCTGGGGCATAATCTCTATATTTACCTGCTCACCATCCTTCGCTCGGAAAGCGCCGCCGAGGACACTCTGCAGAATCTGTTTGTAACCCTGGCTCGCAAACGCGGGCTTTTGCTCGGAACGGCCAACCTCACCGGTTACGTCTTCCGCATGGCGCGAAATCACGCCTTGGACTACCGGCGCCGTCAGCGTCCACCGGACGAACCGCTGGCCGCTTATGAAACGGTGCTCCTGTGCCAGGATCATCGACCGGGCCTCGAGTACCGCGAGGAATGGGCGGGGGTGCTGCGGGCTTTGGATCGTCTGCCTTTCGAGCAGCAGGAGGTAATCACCTTAAAACACATCCAGGACCTCACCTTCGACGAGATTGCCAGGGCCCTCGAAATATCACGCAACACCGCCGCGAGCCGCTACCGCTACGGCCTGCGGCGTTTGAAGGAAATTTGTAACGGAAACCGACATGCAAGCTGAAGACTATTTGCGCAACACCGGCGCGCCCAACCCCGCGCCCTTTCTCCGGAAAACCGTCCTGGCCAAAGCCGAACGCGCCTGGAACAGTTCGGAGGGCCGGCGCCCACGGCGTCAATGGCTGTACCATCCCTTCACGGCGGCGGCGGCGGCCGCCATGGCCTTGATGCTGGCATTGATCGCTTCGGAAATCGATCAACGCGCCACCAGTTCCCTGGTTCGGGGATCCCACAGCGCGCCTACGGTCGTCGAACGCGAAACCCTGGCCCAGGAACACGAGTATCGCCAACGGTATGCCATCCGCTATCGGGATTGGCGGGATGACCTAGCCTGGAATGGCGCCGGATTTGCCAGAGACCGCTGATTGCCCGGAAAAACAAGTCTTGCCAATTGGAATTGGGTTCACACGGAGTCACGCCCTCGACGAGCTCAGGCCGGTGAGAGACACAGAGATTCCAACCGGACCCGCCTCCGTGAGCTCTCACCGGCCTGAGCTCGTCGAGGGCGTGGCTCCGTGTGACAACCTACGCCGTTCAGCAATGCTTTAAAGCCGTGCGTGGTTTTAGGTTAAGTTGCGAAAGCAGAAATAGGCATAAACCTCCGTGAAACCGCGTACCCCGGAAGGTCCGGCTTATGCACGGAGCTACGGGGACTCTCTCATCGTAGCGCCCTGCTTCAGCGGGCGGTCTGCATGGCGTGCGGACAACGGTTCCCGCAAAGAAAACTCCGGCTGAAGCACGGAGCTACGGGGCCTCTCTCATCGTAGCGCCCTGCTTCAGCGGGCGGTCTGCATGGCGCGCGGACGACGGTTCCCGTGAAGAAAACTCCGGCTGAAGCACGGAGCTACGGGGACTCTCTCATCGTAGCGCCCTGCTTCAGCGGGCGGTCTGCATGGCGTGCGGACAACGGTTACCGTGAAGAAAACTCCGGCTGAAGCA
>JBJHCF010000063.1:0-18069 GCA_050506795.1 Opitutia bacterium | reverse complement strand
ATTTTGAGCGTGAACGTTTTTCAGAAAGTAGCTTTCGATCAATTACTTACAGAATATAGCACAAGAAATGATGACCCTATGGATTATAAGCAATTGATATTCAATGGGTTTTAACTGGACACTAGTGTCCCGCCACGTCAGATATCCAAGCAACTGGTTCATCGCGTCATTCAGCGCCTTCTTCCCCTTCCAGAGCTTACACTCAGCAACAAACGCCGCACGGTTCTCGTGCTCATTACAAATATCCGTCTTCCCACCCTTTCGAAATCGTTCACCGGCTGCGCCACCGTCGAAGTGCGTGTTTAGGCTACCGAGAACGAGATCACGCAGATCCTCCTCCGCAAGCTTCGTTAAGGCTCGGGGCGTCGATTCATAGGACCGAGATACGTGCCGAATGATTCGCAAAATGAATTCGTAGTCTTCGTCACGAAGTCCGTATTCCTGTTCAACCACTCGACCTGGTGGTAGCGGCTTAACCACCCGCTTCGGCATAGGCACCGGAATCGGAGACGGTGCGTCTGATCGCTTTTTAATCGGGATACTCAACTTCTTCAATAACGCGCCCTGTTTTTCCAACTGCTCGCGGCGCTTCTCAATCGCGCTGCGCGCCGTTTCCTCCAAACTACCATTAAACCGCCCTACATCGTCCGAAACCCACCCGGCGTATTTCTCCACCGTCTTGATCGAATCCTTAATCCAGGAATTTACATACTGATCGTCCGCCTTATCAGATGGAAGAGAACAAGAAATCAATACGACACCACCAGAATTCCCGTTCTTTTCAACACGACCCCGAGGTGGGTTGGAATCAGAATGACTGGGCGTCGTATGTATAAAATCCGGATTGCCTGTAAAAGGTATATGCAGAATAAAATGTTCTCCCTTTACATAGGCTGAATCGCTCCGGTCGAAAACAGCACGTCTTAGGTCACCGGATACATCGACTTTGGTTTCTTGATGTTCCATCTCTGCCTTGTCGCCATAAATATGGAGCGGCTCGATCCGGAATTTCGACACAAAACAGTCAACCAGCTCATCGTCGGACGCTCCGTTCACCCGTTCTGGAGATAGCTCCATAATTTCAGCCCGCAACCGCTCCGCAGAAGCTCGGAGCGCACCGGGAAGATCGTTGGGATAAAATAGGAGAGTATCACTCATGCGTATTCTTCTGAGTAGAGGGCTGAAATCCGAAAAACTTGTTGTCGTTGAGTCATGTTTCTAGAATCGAAAAAGTAGATCACGCTTCCAGCGTGAGTTTCGCACGCAAGATGCGTGCGCTACTTCGGGCCTGAGGCTTCGTCTCGCCAGTTATGTTCTGAGTCAGCATCGTTTCCATCAGTCCCCTTTTCAATTCACGCAGAGCGGTGAGCTTCTTTTCCATCTGAGCGATATGCTGGTCAGCTGCGTCAAGTACAGCAACGATACAATTCTGCTCATCGATGGAGGGCAATGGAAGCCGTGTTTTGCCAACGAGTCCGGTATTCAAGTTGCTTTGCGTTCCTGCTTGACCGCCATAGGATAATCTGGAAGCAATGAAGTCGAGGTAGTGATAAAGGAACCATCGATCGAGTTTATTCTCGTAGTTTCGAAAAACTACAAATCCGTCATGGATACAGGCAGGTATTTCCACAATGCGGGGAACACCAATCGTCGCACATATAGACATGATCAAATCTCCAGGATCGACCGAGACACTCCTAGCAGCACCTTCCTTTGAAAGAAATTGAGAGGTTTCGCGGAGAAACGGCTTGCTCTTCGTCACGTCCGCAATTCGCACCCAACCTCGCCCCTTCTCAGAAAACCATTGGGGCGCTCCGATAGGTCGCGGAGACGCCCCACGCCGTATAGTAGCTATTTCGCTGAAACGATTCCATCTCCATTCACTTGAATATCTTGGAAGCCGCTTCCTCCCACTCAGCAACTCCTCGGCAATCCCATTCTTTAGCTTTCGCTTGGCTGCAATGAGCTTTTGAGTTTGGTCAATCGCCCGGTCGACGGTGGCGAGGATATCCACCACCCTCCGCTGATACTCGACTGGAGGCACGGGGATCTTCAGTCGCTTAAACTCCTCCTGTCCAAGAGTCTTGTTTCGACCGGCTCCCCAGGGTGAAGCAATGTTCAGATCGTATTTTCCGCGAGGTGACGAGAAATAGCGCCAGGCCTATTCTGGAAGCAATTTTCCGTTCCGTGAACGGAACATGGGAAATCGGTGCGAAGCGATCATGCCTTTCTCCGCATCGCTGGTGATTGCCACGGCCTGTTCCCAGGCGAAAACTATATTCAGGACCAGGCAATTGGGTTCGACCCAAAAGACTCGCTTGTCCCCGATTAGTTTCCCCGTCGTTTCAGGCTTGTGAAAGATGCCTTTACAATGACTTCGGATACCGATCTCTCGGTACGTCGCGTCCTTTTTCACCGGCACAGGACGTCGGACCATCGTGAGCAGATCCCCGATGGGCATATTAGGCCATTTGGAGTTATCGTGATTCATTACGCGGTACCTGAAGTAGCGCACGCATCTTGCGTGTGTGCGGTTTTCTGAATCACGCTAGAAGCGTGATCTACTTTGAGGGTTTCGGACTCACGCTGGAAGCGTGAGCTACTTTGGGCGATTCCCCATTCACGCCCCTGCTGAGCCTCATGCGAAGTCCCGTGCTTGCCGCTAGAAGCGTGAGCTACTTTTTTCGTTTTCACCATCCCAACTCCTTCAAGTGCCCCTCCAACTCGCGTTCGACCTGGGCGAGTTCTTTTTCCAGTTCCTTGATCTCTTTCCGCACGGCGGGGATGTCCACTTCGGGTTCGGGTTCGAACGTGTCCACGTAGCGGGGGATGTTGAGGTTGAATTCGTTCTCCTTGATCTCCTCCAGAGTGGCCGGGTGGGCGTATTTCTCGACGGCTTCGAATTTGTCGTAGGTCCCGACGATTTTATTGATGTCCGCTTGGCGGAGGCGGTTCTGGTTCTTGCCGTCTTCGAACTCGCGGCTGGCGTCGATGAAGAGGACGTGTTTGTCCCGGCGGGAGCGGGCTTTGGTCCAGGGTTTGCGGGATTTGTTGAGGATGAGGATGGCGGTGGGAATTCCGGTGCCGAAGAAGAGGTAGGCGGGCAGGCCGATGATGGCTTCGATGAGATTGTCCTCGATCAGTTTCTGACGGGTTTTGCCTTCGGCCCCACCGCGGAACAGGACGCCGTGCGGGACGATGACGCCGACGCGGCCTTCGTCTTCGAGGGCGGTTTCCACCATGTGGCTGATGAAGGCGTAGTCGCCTTTGCTCTTGGGCGGGATGCCGCGCCAGAAGCGGTTGTAGGGGTCATTTTCGGCGTGGTCCTGGCCCCATTTGTCGAGGGAGAAGGGCGGATTGGCCACGACGATGTTGAACTTGAGCAGGCGGTCGCCTTCCACCAGGTGGGGGCTGGTGATGGTGTTGCACCACTCGACGCGGGCGTTGTCCATGGCGTGGAGGAACATGTTCATCCGGCAGAGCGCCCAGGTGCTGCCGTTGGATTCCTGCCCGTAGAGGGCGAAGTTGTCGGAATCGACTTCCTTCGCGACGCGGATGAGCAGCGAGCCGGACCCGCAGGCTGGGTCGCAGATGGTGTCCCCGGGCTTCGCCTTGAGCAGTTTCGCGAGAAGCGTGGCCACCTCGCCCGGCGTGTAGAACTCGCCGCCTTTCTTGCCCGAGTCGGCGGCGAAGCGGCTGATGAGGTATTCGTAGGCGTCGCCGATGACGTCGTTATTGCCGATCCGGCTGGGGCGCAGGTCGAGCTGAGGTTTGGCGAAGTCCTCCAACAGGTGGTTCAGCCGCCGGTTGCGGTCCTTCGCCTGCCCGAGATTCGGCTCGGAGTTGAAGTCGATGTTGCGGAAGACGTTTTCGAGTTTCGTCTTGTTGGCGTCCTCGATCGCTTCGAGCGTGATGTTGATCAGCTCCCCGAGGTTGGACCGCGTGCGCCGCTCGTAGAGACTGTCGAATGTTGCCGGAAACGCATCCTCCACTTTTCCGTTACGATCCTTCAATTCCACCGTCGGCACCACGAACCGCTCCCGGCGCAACGCCCGCTCGACCCGTTTAGCGTCGCCCTTGTATTGCTTTTCATACTTTTCGCGCTTGTCCTTCCAGAGATCCGACAGGTATTTCAAGAAAAGCGTCACCAGGATATAATCCTTGTACTGCGTCGGATCCAGCGTCCCGCGAAACGTGTCACAAGCCTGCCAGAGGATTTCGTTGATTTGCTTTTGGGTGGTGGTGTCGGTCATGAGGAAAGTAGAAGTTCGATGAAGGGGGTTATTCAATTCCTTGTGAAGCGCGGCCTGAAGTAGCGCACGCATCCTGCGTGCGAACCATTCACGCTGGAAGCGTGAGCTACTTCGGCGTTTCATCAGTGGCGTCTCGATCATTTTCTGAAGAGCTGAAAATACCGTTAAGCGTACTACGAGAAAAGGCGGTTCAGAACACGGACGCTGGCCACGAGGGAATCCTCACCTTTCAATTCGTTCCGCGGCGGGTCAAACGAGTGGCCGGGTGCGGTCCTCGTGTAAGCGGCGGGGTCGAGAATCTTTTTCATTTCAATCGCCTGCACTTCAACGGAAAGCTGATCCAGATCCGGACGATCGATCAGGCCGGCGGCTCGTCGAAGAACGGCAAACCGGCCTGTCCAGTCTTCCCATTCAGGGAATTTTGACGGTTCCGGCCAGGTAACGAGAAAGCGCCATTCATCATGGCGAACGGAAAAGTGTTTTTCCCGACCCGCCCGCAGTGTTTGGATGTGACCGGATTGGGCCAGGTCATTGAGCACGAGTTGAACCGAGCGCGGGAAATATCCGAGTTCCCTGGCAATGGCCGCCGGGTGACCGGACTCGTGGGTTAGGAGCCATCCGATGATGTCGGCGCGCGACTGGGTTCCGAACAGGGCACGCAGCTTGAAAAGAAGCGAGGTGCAAACGCCGACCGGAGGAAACCGGCTCATCCCACGGGTTTGCGGCGGGTTACGCTCCCATCCCCAGCGTAGAAAGGTTTCATCCCGTTTCCCATAGGCCGGCAGCTCAATAAAGAGGGGACACGGCTCCGCGAGGGGACGGATTTTCCGCGTGAGGCTCTTCCATTTTCGATGTTCGGACTGTTGGGAAAGAAAGTCGCCGATGGCAGCCAGGATCGTGGGCTCGGCGATCTGATGGAGTGCTTGAATACGCGACAGCCGCTGGATGTTGATCCATTCGCCGTTTTGCTGAAGCCAGTCGAGGATTTCGTCGAAGAGTCTCGAATCGTATCGTGCCGCCCCGGTCGAGAACAAGAGCAACGCTTCGGGATCAATAACCCGCCGGTCCTCCATATGGGCATAACCGGAGACGCCCAGCGCGGACCACTGGCGCCAGAGGAATGACACCGTCAGATCATGGAAGCGGTCCTTAAATTTGGTTAATGAGGTCTCCATATCCGAGATGTTCGAGAAGTTGTCCGAGCACCAGCCTGAAGCCCTCGGAGGGGTCGTGCTCCACGGTCCAGCGCGCCGCGGCCAGCAATTCTTCAGGATTCGGCCGGAGATCCCGCAGGTCCTGAAAATGGCGCCCGGGGCCCGTGTCCGCCGCGGCGTAGAGCTTAAAGTGAATCTGGTCGTACCGGCTGATAAAACTGACCGTGAATACCGGACCGAAAGTTCTTTCCGTCAGTCGCGACGCCAGCCCTTCGGGAAAGCCAAAGCGAAAAAAGGAATCGTCGGCCGGTCCCGCATTAATCCACTCGTGTGGCAGGTCCAGTTGACTGCGAACGTCTTCCGCATCCTCCAAAAACCAATCGGGTAGCGGTCGCGGCGACAAAAGCTCGCCATCGACGATAGAGGCCAGGACATCGACATCACGCGTCACCGAACGATTGACCATTCCGAGGGCAATCAGCGACGACCCGCCGCACACAACAAAATGGGAGGCCGGACGCTGGCGCGCAGCAAGAAGATCCCCCAAAAGGGAGAACGCCTCCTCCAACCGGTTCGCGTCGATTTTCATAATGACTGTCTAACTACTGATATTCGGTATTTCAATTGTTTTCTTAAGGTACGTCGCAATTCCCTAATTCAAATTCATGCGTAGAAGCAGGAAGTAGGGCACGCATCCTGCGTGCAGCTTGAGTGTTGTTGTTTCACGCTGGTAGCGTGGAGGAAGTAGGGCACGCATCTTGCGTGCGAGCGATTCACGCTGGAAGCGTGAGCTACTTTGTGAATGAACATCCTTTTCATTGCGGGTTCTCGGATTCATTTTCCTCCGGACGATTCTCGCCAAAGATATCAATATACGGTTGGTAGCGGAATTGGCGGTTGCGTTTGTTGCCGGTGATTTCCTGCAAGATCCCAAGCTCTCCCATTCGAGATACCAGGTTATTGGCCGCCGCATAGGAGGTGCCTGTCAGGGTCCGCACATCGATCACAGAGAGAATGGGACGCCGGTAGAGGTGCTCGAGTACTAGGTGTCCGTTCGCGGCGGAGCGCCCAAGGCCCGACGTCACGTCCGCGCGATGTTCTTCGCGAAGGAGGAGGATCCGACGTGCGGTCTCCGTCGCTTCCTTACTGACCGCGGCAATCCCGCGCAGGAAGAAGGCGAGCCATCCCTCCCAGTCTCCCTCGTCGCGAACGGCCTGGAGGCGTTCGTAATACTCGGCGCGGTGCTTTTTGAAAAAATGGGACAGGTACAGGACCGGCTTCACGAGAATCTCCCGCTGGCAGAGAAGAAACGTGATCAAGAGACGGCCTACCCGGCCGTTGCCGTCAAGAAACGGGTGAACGGTCTTGAATTGGGCGTGCGCGAGACCGATCTGAATGAGCTGCGGCAGGTCGCTTGGAGAGTTGAGGAATTGCTCCAGAGCCCCCAGCGCCTCGGGAACTTCATGGGGTGGTGGCGGAACGAAGGTCGCCTCGTTGAGGGAACAGTCGCCCGGACCGATCCAATTTTGCGAACGCCGCAACTCTCCGGGCGTGAGATGGGCGCCACGGACTCCCTTGAGAAGGTGTTCATGGATCTCTCGGATCAACCTCACGGAAATCGGCATCCCCGCCAGCCTGTCGAGGCCGTAGTTCATCGCCGTGACGTAGTTGACCACTTCCCCGACATCGCGAGGGAGCCCGGGCGTAAGAATCTGCGCTTCCGCGGCAAGCACATCCTGCAGCGAGCTCTGGGTGCCCTCGATCTGACTGGAGAGAACCGCCTCCTTTCGCACGTACATGAAAACGAAAAGATCCGGATTGGGGAGGGTCTGAATCGATCCATCAAGGCGGCCGAGTGCCCGGTCAGCGGCCGAAAGCAACGCCTGGAGTTCGCCCTCAAGCCTGATCGGAGGGTCCGGCGGAAGAGGCGACGGATAGAACGCCCGGTAGCCGGTCGGTTGGCGAATGTAGCGCCCGGCTCGGGGGCGTTCCGCAGCAAAGGTTGGATCCGTCGGGTTCATCGTTGGGAAAGTTTAATATGGAAGAATTTTGGCTCCATATTAAAGGCTGCCTTCAATATGGAAAGGTTTTTCGCCCATATGCAAGTTTCGCGGTGTTACTGCAGCCTGTTCTCCGGGGAGGCCGTTCGGTGGGAGAAGTAGCTCACGCTTCCAGCGTGAATCCGCACGCAGGATGCGTGCACTACTATGATGCACCCTTTCGAAAACTCTGTGCGAAATGCGCGGAATTCCGGAGACAGGAGAGCATCGAAAGTTTGAGGGCCGTTTCATAATATGTTGCTATTTAGTCAATAGTGGATAGAATGGCATTCTTGCAGATAGATTGGACCAGCAGTTCCCGCCGTTCTTCGATGGCGGTTTGCAGCGCTTTCCCGCGACGGAAGAGATCCATTACCTCAACAACCCGTTGCTGCAACGACAATGGCGGAACCGCCACCCCCAGCCGCTCCACTGCCTGACGCCCCAAGTAGCTGATCCCCGTACCCCCGGCCCCGGCATTGATTTCCGCCTGGACGTCCGGCTGATTGAGCCACCAGGTGAGGTACGCCGGGAGAACGGACTCCCGCCGCGGGCGCAAAATGTAGAAGACGCTCGAAGCGAGCGTGTTGGGCAAATCCTCCTCAATGAGGTGCGCTCCGTGAACCTGCCCCCTCGCCACCAGCAGGACATCACCCGCCTCCACCTGGTAAGGCTCCGGATTCCGTTCCGGAAAAAACCGTATCGCATCCTCAGCCCGAACCCCTTGTCCTTCAGAAACATCTCTCGCCAGAAGCAACCGATGCGTGCCCTCCGCCACAACCTCAACCCGCTCGCGACTCAGGTAACCCGCCTGAATCTGAGCGACCTCAGCCAGAGTTAAACGTCGCGCATCTATTTCATCAGTATTTTGCATACTGACCTAAATATTGGGCGTTTTACCCCTGAGGTTAAGAAAGAAATGCAGTACATATTCTACTGCTAAAAACGTAATCGTTGGAGCTATACGATGAAAGCGATTGTGTCGGAAGAGTGTGAGCCGTAGTAGCGCACGCATCCTGCGTGCAAAACTCACGCTGGAAGCGTGAACTACTATAGGCAAATCTTCCTTGGGCAAGCACACTGGCTCGAAGTAGGGCACGCATCCTGCGTGAGACAACACGCTGGATGCGTGTTCTACTTTTTGCCCAAACCGAGTGTCATTCGCTATAGGATCAAATCCTCACGAAGGGAAATTCCGGTTCTACTCCGAGCCGGACCTGGCCGACCGTTTCGAAGCGGTTCGCCGAGACGAATCCGTGGTGGCGCAGGGTGTGGGCGTCGCGGAAGAGGCGTTCCAGGCGACTGGAGGTGTAGATGCCGGAGGTTCCTGCTAGATTGTGCAGCATTTCGGCGACTTTCGCGGCGGTTTGTCCCGCGTGCGTTCCCGCCAGGAGCAGGTCGGCGTTCCGGTCGAGGGTGAACGGTTCGCCGTTCAGAGTTCGTTCCCAGGCCTCGGAAATCGTTTCGTGGAAGAACGATCGCGCCGAACGCAGCATGGCTTCGGCGCGAGCCAGGGTCGCCTGAACGAGCGTGCGCTCACGGAGTTTTCGGGCGTAGCCCATGGGCGTCTTCTCCAGGGCCAGCGCCTTGAACTCGTCGATGGCCCCCTGCCCGATCGCCAGCAGTACCGGAGTGAAAATGGTCACCACCGCGCCCGTCCCCGGAAACCGGTAAAGCGGCCCCTTGTAATGCAATCCCGGCTCGAATTCCGGGGCGAGCGGAAAGACTCGCTCCGCCGGAACCGGGACACCGTCCACGGCCACATCATTGCTGTCTGTCCCGCGCATTCCCAGGGCGTGCCAGGTATCGTGAATGTCCACCTCGTTTCGACGAACGATGAGTTGGAGGAGTTCGGGAGCGCCATCGGACATTCTGGGCTGGTCTCCCTCCATGACCATCCCGCTCAGCAACAGCCAGTCGGCATTGTGGATGTTGCTCGCCAGGGGCGCCCGGCCGGTGAGGCGGTACCCGCCGTTTTCCTCGACCGCTTTCAGAGGCGGATGGAAGGCGGCGGCGATGGGGACATCGGGTCCCTTTCCATAAATCGCTTCCACCCCTTCCCCGGGCAGCCGGGCACACCACCAGGCAACGTGATTGCCAAGCTGCAAGGCCCAGCCCGCCACGCTGTCGAAACCCGCGATGACCTCCGCCACCCGCGCGTACGTCACCGGATCCACCTCGTGCCCGCCCAGGGATCTGGGGACGAACATCCGCTGGAGTCCGGCATCCCGCAGGCCCTCCATCACCGCTTCGGCCGGCCGCCGGTTGCGTTCGGTCTGGTCGGTGTGTTCACGGATCAGCGGCTCCAGATCCCGGGCCTTGTTAAACAACTTCTCATCAATGGACGGTTTCATCGTTTTGTCTCCCTTATCACAGCGAGGCGAAGCATCAGACCCGAAGTAGTGCACGCATCTTGCGTGCGAAACTCACTCCTCTGCTGAGCATCATGCGAAGTCCCGTGCTTGCCGGGAGAAGCGTGATCTACTTTTTACTTAAACGTAGTATTCTCCCTATTATCGCGCGGCCAGGGTTTGCTCGAGAGCGGCCAGGGCGTTGCGACGGTTTGGCGTACGTGCCAACGATGCTTCGAACTCCGCGCGCGCTTCGTCAAAACGCCCCTCTTTCAGCAGCAACTCACCGTAGAGTTCTCTCACGGGGAAAACCTCGCCGGGGGAGGTGGGGTGTTTGTCCATGGAATCCTCGAGGTCGGCGGCGTCGCTCATCAGCGCAAGCGCGTCCTCCGTTTCACCTCGCTCGTACAAAATCCACGCCGCCACGGCGTCGCCGAGCGCCTCGGTCATGTACGCCCAATAGAGATCCCCGTCCTCGCGCAGGGCCGCCACGCGCTCGCGAATCCGGTCCCGTTCGACCTCGGCCTGATCCAGGTCGCCGGTCCGCGCCGAACCCAGTCCGCGCGCATAAAAAATGAGCGACTCGGCCGCCGGGAAATCCTCCCAGGGCAGGACGTCGGGTTTCCCCGTTTCCAAATTGGCGGCTTCTTCCCATTTTCCCTGCTCCAGGAAATACCGGGCCTGGGGGGCGGCGATGTTGTAGCCGGCAAAGTGAGCGGTCCACATTTCGTCCACGCCCCGCACCCGTTCGAGCGTCTCGCGGGCCTTTTCCTCTTCGCCCATTTGCAGGTAGGCGTACATCATGTAGTCCAGTGCGTGCACGTAGTGCGCGCTGGCATGAAAATCCTCTTCCCACTCGCGCAGCGCGGCCGCCGCCGAACGTTCGTTCCACTCGGCCGTTTCCTCCCAGTGGCCGAGCCGGACAAATATATGGCTCGGCATGTGCAGGGCGTGAACCGTATCGGGCGCCAGTTTGTCGTAGCCGCGGGCCACTTCCTCCGCCTTGGGCGCCAATGCCGGGCTGTCGTAGGCGTGGATCAGGTAATGGAAGAGTCCGGGATGTTCCGGATGGTCTTCGAAATACTCTTCAATGAGCGCCCCGGCCCGCCGTTCGCGGGTATAATCCCGTTCTTCCCGCGGCGAGAACTGGGTCATGGCATAACAGACTTCCGCCAGTGCATAAAAGGCCCCGGCGTCCACATCGTCCGGGTACGCCTCGTGCAATTCCCGTTGGGCCTCCATCCAGGCCCTCACCCGTGCTTCGTGATCGCCAGCCCGGCTTTCCCGGGCGGGATCCGGATCGGTGAAGAAGGCCTCCACGGCGGCGATATACATCTCTTCGCGCTCCGTCGGTGCGCCGAGTTCCCGAGCTTTCGCCACGGCCGCCTTACCGCGCTCCAAACCTTCGTCCGGCGTCGGATGCCAGAGCGGTTGAAAGCTGGTCATGGCAATGCCCCAATGCGCCATGGCGCAATCCGGGTCAGCCTCGGCCGCCGCTTCAAAATGGGGCCGAGCCTGCTCGTACATCATGTGGTGCAGGTGACCCAAGCCCGTTTCAAATTCCTCATGAGCCTGCGCATTACCGGAAATCGGGAAATTAACCACCCCATGCCGCGCTTCATGGCCGTGGTCCGCGGCCTGCCGGGCATGTCCGTGTTCGTCATCGTCGCAGCCCGCTAACATCCAGGCCGAACTCAGGAACAGAATACCGACAATGGTTCGGGCACAATACGGACCTCGGTCCCGTCGCCAACTCGTTGGGACGAGCCTCGGGTTCAACAGTTTTCCAAAAACCGGCAAAATGTTCCGGCAACGCACGGCAATGGATTTCATTCTGTGTAGAGCGTTCATCGTAGCCTCCTTTCATTTTGATCCAATTTCGCCAATTCCTCCGCCCAATCATAATCGTTCCAGCGCCTCCCCGCATCGGGGAACTCCCCTATTTTTCAGTGAATTCTGCGCCAACACCTCCTGGAGGGAGGCGCTCCCGTGCCGCCGTAAGGTGTGGTCCCGGAAGCGACCGTTGCGAAGGGAACGGGTCCCCACTTCCGCTCGGGACGACCCCGGCCATGCGAGAGCATGGCCCTCCAGGGGAAGGGCCGACGGGATTCCGATAAGCCTAAACTCCTTCGATCCACCGCCACAAACGTGCCGCACAGCTTAGTCGGGTATAACCCGTCTCACTGCTTCGGCCGCGGCTTGGGCGCGACTTTTCAGGTCGAGTTTGCCGAGGATGTGGCCGACATGGTGTTCGACGGTCTTGCGGCTGATAAACAGCCTTTGGGCGATCTCGGGATTGGAGAGCCCCTCGCCCAACAAAACAAAAACCTCGCGTTCCCGTTTGGTTAGGGGCTGGAGACCAGGAGGGGACGAGCGCGTCGCCCGAACGCCCAATTGTCTGAGAAGCCGGGATGCCGCGTCGGCATCCCGGATGGCCCCCAGTCCGTCCAGGGTGGTTAACGCGGCGCGGGCTTCCACCTGCGCCACCCCGGGTTCCGATCCGCGCAGACACATGGCCAAAAGGAGACGGGTTCGGCCAGTCTCGTAGGGCATGTTCAATCGCACAAACTCAGACAGCGCAGCGTCGAAATGGCGTCGCGCTGCCGCGGTGTCATCCTCGGGCGAACAGGCCCCCAAAAGGCGTTCGCCGCGAGCGGTGATCAGTTGACATTTGTTAGCGTTACCCCGCTCGACCAACCCCCGGGCGCGTTCAGCGGCGACCTCCCGTTTGCCGCGTGCGATTTCCGTCTCACCCAGCAGTTCCAATAAACGAACGCTTTCAAGCGGTTCCTCGCCGATCGCATCAAGGCGCCGCTCAACTGTCAACGCGGCCAGATCGGGATCGCCCCGTAAGAGCTGGACCCGGGCGATCGTCGGCACGGTCACAGCGAAACCCTCGAGTCCGGCCACCAATCGCTCGGCTTCTTCGATCCTCCCCTGGGCGAGACGCAGATCCGCCAAAAGCGCGACCGCCCAGGCATGGTACGCCGGCACGGAATCCCGCGAGAGCTCGATTCCCTTCTTCAATTCCCGCTCCGCCGTCGGCCAATCTCCCGTCGCCAGCAAGACCTCTCCGTAAACCACCCGGCACTCGCTGTAGAGAAATGGACAGCCGAACCGGCGGGCGAATCGTTCGGCCACTTGAATACATTCCACGGCTCGTTCGAACGCGGCGCAGCGCGCGCAAGAATTCATCAACTCACAACTGGTGAACACCACCGTCTCAAGCCGTCGTCCCTCACCCGCAAGCGATCCGGCAAACGCTTCGTCCAGCAAAGATAGCCCCTCCTTCACCCGGCCCTGCCCAACCAGCGCCGCCCCCATACTGCTGAGCGACCAGAGTTCCAGATCGGGATCCTCCGTTGCCCGGGCCAACTCCAAAGCCTCCAGGGCATACCGTTCGGCCGCGGTGGAATCCTCCGAACAGCTCGAACGCATCACCAACAGTTCGCCCCGCAAGTCCCCGAGCCCATGGGCCTCGATCAACCTCTCCGCCCTGGCCAGCCACCCCGCGGTCGCGGTGTCGTTGGCGAGGTAATTGAAAGCGTTCAACGCGTTCCGCAAAGCCATTTCCACGGCTCGCGCCGGATCCTGACGACGCCGGAAAGCCGCGTAGGCCCGCTCGAAATTGCTCAACGTTGCTTCCATGTCTCCCAGCCACCAGGAGGCTTCGCCCAAACCGTGGTAGGCTTCGGCCGATTCCTCCCGCTCCAGAGCCACCCGAAAATTCTCCCGTGCGTTCGTCCAGTCTCCCCCGGCAAGCGCCTTGCAGCCCGCTGCGAGCAAAGTTTCCATATCGTTGGGCATAAATGGCTCCAGACACCCGATCGAATCCGCCTCAGGTTTTCCGTCGGTACCGGAATAAAAACACCGGGAAATAACCCAAGAATCATCAGTCGGGTGCCGCGCACCTTACCACAACACGCCCTCTCATGCCCAACGTTTTCTCCCGCTCCCCGTAGCTCCGTGCTTTAGCCGGAGTTCCCTTCCCGGGAACCGCCGTTCGCACACCGCACAAACGCCCGCTTAAGCAGGGCGCTACGAGTTGCGCACTCCACGTGATCAGCCCCGAATCCGCAATACACCAGGTTCCCGATCTCAATCCTCCGGCCTTTCGCCGGGCGGGGCCATTTTCACGATTTTTGGATCGAAGCGGGCGAGGATTTCGACGAGATCCTCCTGCGCCGTCATGACCTGGTGGATGTCCTTATACACCCCGGGGACCTCGTCGGTCCCGGCGGACAGCACCCACACCCCGGCCGCTTCGATCTCCTTGCGCACATTGCCCCAAACGAACGTGTCCTTGGCCTTCTTGCGGCTCATCACCCGGCCCGCGCCGTGGGCGGCGCTGTTCAGGGATTCCGGATTCCCCTTACCTCGGACGACGAACCCCGGCGTGGCCATTGATCCTGGAATGATGCCCAGCACCCCTTCGCCCGCCGGAGTGGCGCCTTTGCGGTGAACGATGACGTCCCGCTCCTTACCGCCGATGCAATGCGTTTCCTTCCAGGCGAAGTTGTGATGGTTTTCCAGTTCCAGGATCGGCGGCACACCGAATGCTTTTGCGATGTGCCGGTGGATGACCGCGTGATTGGCTGCAGCGTACCGGCCCATCAGGTTCATAGCCTCCCAGTACTCCCGCCCGGCATCGCTCTCCAGATCCAACCAGGCGAGGTGTTTCAGGTGCTTCGGCAGTTCGCGATGCCGGTCCAGGGCGATCCGGCTGTAGTGCGAGCAGACCTGCGCCCCGGTCCCGCGCGAACCGCTGTGACTGAGCAGGGTCAGGTAGTTCCCCGGTTCCAAGTCGAGACCGGGACCGCTGACGGTCAATTCCCCAAATTCGACAAAATGATTGCCCGAGCCACTGGTCCCCAACTGCGCCCAGGCCTTGTCCTTGAACCGAAGGGTGACCGGGGAAACACTCCAGTCATCGTCCATCACCGCATGCTCCCGCCGCCGTTTAAAAGCCGCGCCTATCCCAAAACGCGTTTCCTTCTCGAGCAGTCCGGCGAGACGATCCTTTTCCCCCGCCAACCGGCTGCCCGGCCGGTCGAATACCGTCATTCTCATACGACAGGCGATGTCCACGCCCACGGCATAGGGAATCACCGCTCCCTCCGTCGCCAGCACGCCACCAATCGGCAGACCGTAGCCGACGTGCGCGTCCGGCATCAGGGCGCCCGCGATCGCTACCGGCAGGTCGCAGGCATTGACCATTTGCCGCACGGCTTCATCCTCCAGTCCCGAACCCCACATCCGCCATGGCGCGGCCTGGGCACGCGGTGAAAAACGAGGCCTTTCGAGTTCACGCGCCAGCGGTCCTTTTTCCGGATCCTCACGAAACAAATCCGGGCCGGCGACGACCTCCGCCAACTCACGGCGCAAATCCTCCGGATTCTTCCCGGCCTCCGCCGCCGCGCGGACCCATTCGAGTGCCAGCCCCATGGCCGGTCCCTCCGGAATCCCCAAACGTTTCAGTTCCTTCGCGTTCATCATCTCACCCATGCAGGCATCGCCCCAGTATCCTGAAAAGCGAAAAGTCGTTACCGTTGAGTCAAGTTATATGATTATCCGATAGAAATAGTAGCTCACGCTTCGACTGGGCTGAGCTCGTCGCAGGCCAGCGTGAATTCGGCACGCAGGATGCGTGCGCTACTTTGGTCTGAGGCGATGCCTCGCCAGGAATTTGTCGGGCTTCGCCGACAGGCTGTTAGCCGCGTCAACTCTCAGGACTTCGGCTTTCGCAACAAGTTCCAGGTCGTCGCCACCGTGTCCACCACGACTTTGCCGGGCATCAGAAAAACGGACGACGTGCGCATGAAGCGGTTGGCATGCTGTTCGGGTGTCCAGGCGGGATTGTATTTGCTGTTCGGATGGCCGCCGAAGATCCCGAGATTGCTCCGGTCGTATTCGAGGGTCACCGCCCAGCAAACTCCGATGTAAGCCAACAGGATCCAACCGTAATGGAGATTCAACTTCGCCAGCGCGTCGCCGGTCTCCACAAACTCACCCATCTCAACCAACAAGTACCGGATCCCCAAGTAAGGTCCCGCCACAACGATCACCGTCAGTACCCACATCAACCCGTACCGTAAATAAAAACCCACCCCACGGATTGCTTCCGTGCGCTCCGACACCTCTGACACCTCGCTTCCCCAGCCGCACTCCGGACACACCGGCCCCTCAGTCTCGTCACTCCTGGATTGGATTCGGGCCTTCGCGTTGCAAACCGGGCATTTCATGAGGATACGTTTTCTTTCCGTTCCGATTCTGGTCAAGAGCCTAATCCTACTTTGGCAAGCTTACCTAAGGCGAATGCCACTCGGTTAAGGCGGTTCATCGTTTAATGAAGCAAAAAATACAGCGAAAATTGGGCTCACACGGAGGCACAAAGTCACGGAGATTTTTACAGGACCCACCTCCGTGAGCTCTGTGGCTCCGTGTGAGTCCAATTCCTCCGAGTTATGTAAATTTGGTAGCAACATAACAAAGCTGAACTACGGATCAGAGGCACCATCCGGAAACGAGAAAGTCTTCCGCCGGCGCGAAGAAACCCGGTGGAATGCCGACTGCCTTGAAACTATTGACAACCTCAGGCAGTAAGCCTAATCTTACTTCATGCTTACTAAAGTATCATCCAAAGGACAGACGGTGATTCCGACAGCGATCCGGGACATGGCGCGAATCGGCCCGGGTGATGAACTGGATGTCGGGTACGTCGGGGGAATGGTTATTATGCGGAAACGCCGGCCGCTGACCGTGGATCAGGTCCGCGCTCTGCTTCGCGAAGGACGCTCCCTTCCGGAAATTACACCGGACGACGAACAAGCGCTTGAATCAGCCATCAAACGCGTCCGCCGAAAATCCACCCGGTGAGAGTCGTTTTCGACACCAACGTCGTGGTCAGCGCATGCTTCTGGCGCGGCGCACCCTTTAAGTGCCTGGCCGCGTGGGCGGAGGCCCGCGTCACCGCCTCCATCAGCCCCGCCCTGCTGACCGAATATCAGGAGGTTTTCGAAGAACTGCGCCTCGACTACCCGAAACGCAAGTGCGTGGACTGGGTCATCGCGCTACAGGACGCCGCGGAAATGGTTTTTCCGATCGACCGCGCCACCGGCGCCACCCCGGACCCCTTCGACGAAATTATCCTCGAATGCGCCGACGCCGCCGACGCCGATGCGATTGTCAGCGGCGACAAGAAACATCTCCTCCCGCTCGGCCACTACCGGCAAATCCCGATTCTCTCCCCCGTCGATTTCCTTCGCAAGCTGCCGAAGACCGGAAGGTGACGCACTGATAACAAAAAGCCGCCCCCTGCAGGTGGTGGAAACGGCTTTTACAGGCCCTAACCCAGCGGCGCCGGTACCAATCAAGGGTGAAATGGAGGGACCAATAGGAATCTACTCGGTTAAGGCACTGGATCGAAGTAGCTTAGGCTTCCAGCCTGAGACAACACGCTGGAAGCGTGTTCTACTTTCTGCTTATATGATTGCCATTCGGACTAATGGTGGTACTTGAGCTGGGCGATCAGAATGGAATCCGCCGTGTACCTGTAAACCATCCGATGCTCGTCCGTGATTCTTCGTGACCAGTAACCATTGAGCGCGTGCTTGAGCGGCTCGGGTTTTCCGAGCCCCGAGGTAGGATTCCGTTTTGTATCTTTGATTAATTCGTTAATCCTCTTGAGGATTTTCTTGTCGGTCTTCTGCCATTCCAAACACTCCGACCAGGCATTCTCAGAGAAGATAAGCTTCACTCGATAATCTCCCGCTCCGTTCCTTTGCCTTCATCAAGTTCATTGATCGATTCCAGCAACCGCCGAACATTTCTGGGACTGCGAAGCAAGTGAGCGGTTTCCTGAAGGGATTCATAGTCGTCCAAAGACATCATCACCACTGACATATCATTCTTCTTGGTAATGATTACCGGATCGTGGTCCGAAACTACCTTCTCGATCGTTCTAGCCAAATTCTCCCTCGCCGTTGTGTAGGTGATCGCGTTCATATGAAATGTCCGCGTCATATTGGGGGGTCGATCCGGAAGGTCGCCTCGTCGGCATTGAGGTGAAGGCCGACGCCGAGGTTGACAGACATGCCCCAATCATTGATTGCAGCCCGGACGACACCCAGGATTTTTTACTCAAAAAACCAACTTACCCCCCATTTAGCAGTGTGTCGGGGGGAAGGGGGAGCCGAACAGCCAAACACACCCACGCGCCCCCGGAGATGAAAAGCAACATTGAAAAAGTGTGGCCCCCAGGGTGGGGAGGAAA
>JBJHCF010000062.1:0-18547 GCA_050506795.1 Opitutia bacterium | reverse complement strand
TCACCGGATTCAGATGGATGTAATCCACCACCTGGAGCAACGCGGTCGAATCCTCCAGAAGCAAAGCCTTGTAACGACCTTGGAACACATGCCCACGCTCCCCGACAAACTTGTTGAAGCGGTTCGAAAAAACCGACTGCAAATACTGCATCCCTGCCGAGAGATTCCCCACAGGCGTCTCCAGCGCCAGGTGATAGTGATTACTCATCACCACATACCCGTGCAAGATCCACCCAAACCTCCGGCACGTCTGATACAGCATCTCGCGAAACGCCTCCCCTGTTCGATGAACCGCAAACAGGGCCTGCCGGTAATTGCCCCGGTTCAACACGTGGTAGCGCGCACCTTCATACTCCACTCTCAAAGTCCTCGGCATCACGCCTTTCTCCCAAACCGTTCGAATCCAGTCAATACCTATCTACTTAGGCCTGACCCCTTACGGGGCCGCGGCTATACCGCCGCCGGGGCGCTGGAGTATGAGGATTATACCGGTTCCGGGCTGTTGAGCGGCGTCAGCATCGACCGCGGGTACGATGCGCACCAACGCCTCAACGTGCTTGCGACCGAAGCTGGTTACGAAGCGACCTACCTCTTCGACACGGCCGGAAGGTTGAGCCGTATCGCTGAAGATCATCATCACGCCGACTTCGGGTACGAGACCGGCACGGAGATACTCGACAGTGTCACCGTTCGCCGCGTCGGCGTGCCCCGCCTCCGGCATGAACGCTCCATCGACAATATCGGGCGCATCGCGTGGGTGGAAACCATTGTTGATGGCGCAACCGTCGTCCGCCGCGACTACACCCACAACGATGCCAACCAGCGCACCATCGTCGAGCACGAAGACGGGCGCGCCTGGCACTACGGGTATGACTCACTTGGCCAAGTGACATCCGCCCATAAACGCCTCTCCGCCGATCCGCAATCCGCCATCCTGCCCGGCTACAGCTATGGTTTCACCTTCGACGAGATCGGAAATCGCGAAACCGCCACCCGCAATAGCCGGACGGCCACCTACACGCCGAATCTCCTCAATGAGTATGATGATCGCACCGTTCCCGGCTACATCGAGGTGTTGGGTGAAGCGCACGCCACAGCTACAGTGACGGTGGACAGCCAATCGACCCAGCGGACCGGACGCGATTTTAGAAGAGAAATTTCGGTGGCAAATTCCGCAACTGCGGTTTACAGTAGTATTGAAGTGGAAGCCGTATTTGATAGTCAAACCGTGGACGAAACCCGTCAAGCCTTCCTGGCCAAGACCCCAGAAGCCTTCGTCCATGACGCTGACGGCAACCTGGAGTCCGACGGCCGCTGGACCTACGAGTGGGACGCTGAAAATCGCTTGAAAGCGATGGAAACTCGGGCGAGTGTCGCCACCGCCTTTCCCGCTTTGAAACAACGCCTTGAGTTTTCGTACGACTTCCAGGGACGACGCATTCAAAAGGTGGTCAAGGACTGGGACACCGGTTCCTCCGGTTGGCTGACCACCAAGGATTTGCGCTTTGTCTACGATGGCTGGAACTTGATCGAAGAACGCGACGCGCTCGACGGTGATGCCATGGTTCGCAAGCACGTCTGGGGGCCGGACATGAGCGGGTCGATGCAAGGAGCCGGTGGAGTCGGTGGCTTGCTCTGGACGCAAACACCAACGCAGACGTTTGCCGCAAGCAGCGACGCGAACGGAAACATCGTTGCGTGGACGAACACCGCAACACTAGCCGTGGCTGGCCGGGCAGATTACAACCCCTTCGGCGAACCGGTGGTTCAAACCGGCGTCGCGAAGGAAATGCCGTTTGGCTTCAGCACGAAATACGAAGACGCGGAGACCGATCTCCTTTATTACGGCCTCCGTTACCAGAATCCAGTTACGGGCCGTTTCCTGAACAGGGATCCGATCAACGAGCGGGGCGGTCCAAACCTGTATGCATTCGCGACAAATGATGCGATAAATCGTGTAGACTTTTTGGGGCTATATGAGCTTAAATTTGTTTTTGGTCCAAATCATGTTTGGGATCAACTCAACCTCGCAATTAACGGATACTCATCATACACAGATTATTGGACACCAGAAGAAGAGGAGATGGTGTTGTGGGCTCAAGATCGTGCATGGCTTGAAGCACTGATGATTGTGCAACCTGATTTGCAGGAATATCTTGATCTTGCTCCAGACCTGTATTGCGATACAAGAGGTCGAGGTATACTTCTTTATCAAATCAAGTATATGCTTGATACGGTTGATCAAACGATTGCGGCATTGCGATCTAAAAAGAAACAGGTTGTGCGTAAGTCCATTGCATTTGATGCCACTGGAAAAGCTTTGGTAAGTGGTTTTGGAAACCTTTACATAACCGACCTGTTTTTTGAAACGAAGGAATCGAGTCATTCACGCGCAGTCGCTTTTTTTCATGAGGTGACACATCTGATAGGGAGAACTGATGATACGGTTGCTGACCTTCCGGGCAGGGGGCATCATGAGGATGCAAGAACCTATGATCTATTGTTTGGTGCGGATCGAGCTAGAGAAATAATTGAAAGAAATAATGGCTATCGAATCAATGCTGATCTTCGGGCTTGCGAATTCATCTACCGACGTGACGGCCTTGCACTTGGTGCAACTGATCCATGAGACAGGCTTTCAAGATCGCTGTCTGTATATTTGTCGTGGTCGCGTTGCTACTGATATACCAGTGGCGTGCGCACATTGCGCGTTACCATCGAGGAATTGATGTGTTTGAGATGGTCGAGATGTCGCGGGTAGCCATTTACATGGATAGGATTTATGAACAAACGATCGGACCGGAGCCCGAAGTCGTTCCTGGGCGGGAATTGAACGAAGAGCTTTTGTTTAGACGCTGGCTTGAAGAGTCAGATCAATATACTTTAGAATCGTTTTCAGTACTTCAATTTGACATTGAAGGAAGGATGATCGATTTGAACGGTCGTCCCCTAAGGATTTATTACCTTGGCGACGGGACTGAAGCAATTGAAGACAGATGTCTTGATCGCTTGCGACATCGCTTCCGTTTTGCAGTGTGGTCTGTCGGTCAAAATGGTTTTGATGAGTGTGGAAGTGGAGACGACGTGTTTTATGGAGTCGATCACAATGGGCGATTGTGGCATAGAGATCCGTCTATCTGGGTGCGTTTCAAGCGCCGTGGACGTTTGTTGGAGTAATTGCTCCCGAAGAGGAGCTAATAGTGTTTATGGAAAAGGGCTCCTCGTAGAGTTTTGTTGTTCCACCGCCCTCAGCTGGGACCGGCAGTTCCGATGAGGAGGCGGAAGGGGTCAGCCCGAAAGCGCCGATTAAAATCGGCGGAGAGTAGAGAATGAAAGAGTCTTACAGTAAAGGTGTAGCGAGCCATGCTGGCCCTGAGTCATGCCTCGACGACCCGCAAGGGAGTGGGGAAGTATTGACAGGGGAAAGCGCAGGCGGGCTATTGAGCTCCGTAATCACCACAATCCGGGAGCCGAGCCAGTGGGCTGGGGGAAACCGTTGGGGTCAGCCCTTAAAATAGGGGAAAACCGTTGGGGTCAGCCCTTAAAATAAAACTTTACTTTTTTCGTTCATGTGCAGAGTATCTGAAATATGGCACGTCCGTTGCGGTTGGTACCGAGCGAAGCGACATCTACCATATCCAGGAGCAATTTATCACGTGACCAGCCGAATGGTGGGGAGCTGGCGGGATGAACGGTTGCGGCTTTTCCGGGATGCCAGGGATTACCGGCGCTTTTTGGAGCGGCTGGGCGAGGGGGTCGAAGAGTGCCATGTCCGGTTGTATTTGTTTTGCCTGATGGCGAATCATTACCATTTGGTGTTGGAAACACCGGAAGGTAATCTTTCGCGTTTCATGCAGAAGCTGAGCACGGCTTACACGGTATATTATAACCGGCGTCACCGGCGGCATGGGCATCTCTTGGACGGTCGATTCAAGGCGAAGTTGGTGAAAGGGAGCGCCGCTTGAGCCCGGCGAGGTGTTGGAAGCAGTGGCCGAGGGGCAGCGGGTCGAGGCAGGGGCGTTTGGGGAGAGGCGGCGCAAATCGCCGTTGCGAGCGCTGGCGTGCCGCTTTCTTTTGAAGTATGCGGGCCTGACCCCAACGGATTCCCCCGAAAAAAACAATGGGGCTCACACTGAGCCACAAAGGCACGGAGGGGGAGTTAAATCTTATGACCCGTCTTACGAGGGTTGCTTTGATTGTCCCAGTTTCCTTCGCAAGCACTCCCGCTCCTTCGCCTTCACGCGGATCCCGCAGTTTTGCCTTTGTGGCTTTGTGGCTCCGTGTGAGGAAATGATTTGTTTTGAAATTTGACACGGCATGAGCAGGTTGTTGTTGGGTTCGGACTGAGACGTCTGAAAAAAACAATGGGACTCACACGGAGCCACAAAGCCACGGAGAATTCAACTGGACTAATCTCCGTTGCTCCTTGTGAGAATCTTCGCCAGTTCAGCAAAAGCTAAACCTGGCCTTTTTTTATCCGTTCTTCTTGATGGTATCGTAGGCGCGCAGCGCTCTCTGGCGCGCCTCGGAGTGATCGACGACGGGCCGGGGATAATCTTTGCCCAGGTTGACTCCGGCATTTGACAGGACCTCGGCCGGCGCTTCCCAGGGAGCGTGGATCCACTGGTCGGGCAGTTTGGTCAGTTCGGGAACCCATTGCCGGACGTAGGCGCCGTCCGGGTCGAATTTCTTTCCCTGGAGAACGGGGTTGAATACGCGAAAGTAGGGCGCGGCGTCGGCGCCGCAGCCGGCTACCCACTGCCAGCCGAGCGTGTTGTTCGCCAGGTCGGCGTCGACCAGCGTATCCCAGAACCAGCGGGCGCCGTACTGCCAGGGGATCAGTAGATCTTTGACCAGGAACGATCCCGCGATCATGCGCACCCGGTTGTGCATCCACCCGGTACGCCAGAGCTGCCGGAGTCCGGCGTCAACGATAGGATAACCGGTCCGGCCCTGGGTCCACTCCTGCCATCCGTATTCGTCGGTGTTCCAGGGAAACGCCGCAAACTCTGGTCTCAGGGGTTCGTCGGTGGTCCGTGGGAAATGGTACAACAGGTGGTGGGCGAATTCGCGCCATCCGACCTCGCGCAGGAAGGCTTCCGCGCCCTCGCCGGCTTCCCGCCATATCCGCCGCGGGCCGATCTCGCCGAAGTGCAGGTGGGGGGAAAGGCGCGAAACGCCGTCGTGAGCCGGAAAATCGCGCATTTTTCGGTACCGCCGCACCGGGCCATCCAGGAACTCGCGCAAACGCCTGCGGGCGCCGGCTTCGCCCGGTGTCCACCAGTCTGGAAATTCGCCGGCCCACGGCAGGGTAGGATTCAGTTTGAGCGTTATGAGCGGTTCCGACCGCGGCCAGGAACGGGGAGGGCGGATCCCGTGGTTTGACGTCTCAAGCTCGCAAGGCGGGGGCGCATCCAGGGTGAGGCAGTGTTTCCAGAATGGCGTGAAGACCTGGAACGGGTTGCCGGATTTGTTGCGGACGGCGTGGGGTTCGAACAAGAGCAGGCCGTTGTGGCTCTTGACCTCGATTCCGCGGTCGATGAGGTTTTTTTTGATTTTTGCGTCGCGCGTCACTATCGCCGGTTCGTATCGCCGGTTCCAGTACACCGCGGTCGCGCCGGTTTCTTCGAGCAGCGCGTCCAGTTCTCGCGCGGTGGGGCCGATTCTGAGGATCAGGCGTGAACCGCGTCCGCGCAGGGATTTGTCCAGCGACGCCAGCGAACGGTGCAGCCACCAGCGCGAGGCGCCCCCGGCTGCCCACGGTTTTTCGTCGTCCGGCGACCAAATGAATACCGGGATCAATGGCCGCCCCGTCTCCGCCGCCCTGGTCAGCGCTGGATTATCATCGAGTCTTAGGTCGAGGCGAAACCATACCAGCAATGGGTCACGGGAGGGCATTGGGAGGAATTTTGGATTTTGGGTTTGCGATTTTGGATTTATGTCCTGCGCTTCGCGCGACATTTGAGAGGAGAGACCTTGTCTCCGGGCAATAAAGATTAGGGCTCGCGGAGCGAGCTACTGGAAAATCCGCAATCCAAAATCAGTTCACGTGTTTGCGGGAACGGCGGTTTTTCCGGATTTGGCGGCGAGGTGTTTGTCGACTTTGTTGGCTACGATCACGCCGTAGTTGATGGTTCCGAGCCAGCCGGACATTATGATTCCGACCGAGCCGGCGTGATAGAGGCCGGGGAGCCGATCGGGCAATTCCATGGAGCATTTGAGGCCTTCGAACTTGGTGCCGAAGGACGTGCCTCCCATGTGCCGGGTGTAGCGTTGGATGGTGCGGGGTGTGGCGGCTTCAAGGTGGTCGATTTTGTCGCGGATGCCGGGGATGTAGGTCTCCAGGACATCGAGGGATTCTTCGATCATGCGCTGTTTTTCGCTTTCGTATTCCGCGTCGGAAAGGTTCATCCAGTCCTCGTAGCGGGCGTTGAGTGAGGCGACGATGGTGTAGCGGTCGCTGCCGGGACGGGTCTCGGGGTAGTAGACGGAAAAAGTTCGGCTCTTGGTGTTCCGGCCGACGAGTTCGTCGCTGGAAAACGTCTCGGATCCCGAGGTAAACACCAGGTCGCCGATGTTGGGAATCGATTCTCCTTTGCGGATTCCCATGTACACCTGGGAGGAACTGCTGTTGAGGCGGACCTTCTTGACCTCATCGACAAATTCGGCCGAGAAGTTCTCCTCGCCGCCGAGTTTGAGGATGGTGTTTTTGAGATTGGCGTTGGACAGCACCGCGCCGCAGCGGATTTTGCGTCCGTTGGCGATCACCCCGGCCACCTCTTTGCCATTGCCCCCGTCCTCGACCAGGAGTTTCTCCACCAGGGCGTTGCGACGCAGGTCCACGCCGTTGCCGCGGAGGACGCCGACCATCTTCTTGATCAGGTCGTCGGTGCCGCCCTGAAAGGTGTAGACCCCTTTGCTCATGAAGTTGGAGAACACGATGCCATAGGTGATGGCCGGATCCCCGAGGGTCGAGCCGTTGGCGTAGGCGATCGGCTCCATGAGCAGCCGTTTGACGTCGTCGCGGCCCGGAAAGAACTCCTCGAAGAGTTCACCCGTGGTCCGTTGGTCGTCATCGTAGAAATTCATTTGCCGCAGGGTGCGGAAAAAGTTCTCCACGGTCTCCGCGGAGATTCCGAAATCCTCCCGCAGGATGCGGGTGAAGTCTTTGCGGTCGAAGGTGGTCCAGACGTTGAACTGCGGGTTGATGAAACGGACGTTCTTGAGCTGAACGATGGAATCCGCGATCTCCCGGCTCCAGTACTTGCGGCAGGATTTGATCATGCCGACCGGAAAGCCGTGCAGGGAGATGTCGAAAATATGCCCGCCCGGCCGCCGGAACCAGGTCGCCAGCCCGCCCAACTGGTAGTGGTGCTCCAGCAGCAGGACGGAGTATCCAGCTTTGGCCAGGCAGTTGGCCCCGGTCAGTCCTCCGAGTCCACTGCCGATGACGATCACATCGTAATAATCCGCGACACCTTTAAGCCAGTCTCTTGCCATTGACTTTCACTGTGGAAGATTTTTCCGGAAAAGCAACGGAGTTTGGAAATGGGGGAATTCTGGTGAGGCGAAGCCTCGGACCAGCAGTAGTGCACGCATCCTGCGTGCGAAACTCACGCTGGAAGCGTGATCTACTTCTTTCAACCTGATTCGCAAAACGTGACTCAACTACAGTAACTTCTGTGTTTTAGGACCCTAGTCGGAGCTTGGCGGGGGGCCGGCCGGGTTTGGGGTCCGGACGGACCATGCGTATCGCCTCACGCCGACGCTTCTTTTTTCTTGCCCGGATCCCGGAAACGCTTTCAATCCGGTTTTATGCGTCTACCCCGTAAAGCACGCGCCGCTGAGGATTTTCAGATGGCTCCGATGATCGACATGGTGTTTCTCCTGTTGGTCTTTTTTATGTGCGTCAGTTCACTGGCCCAGGCCGACCGTTTGATGGTCGAGCTGGATTTGCCGGAATCGACCGAAAGTCAGGTGCCGGAGGACCTTTCCGGGCGGGGCACGGTGTCGGTGCGTTACGATGGGACGCTTTTTATGGGTGGTAATGAGGTGGATCTGGCCACCGTGGAGGAGCGTCTGCGGGAGGCTCTGCGCTTGGATGCGAATCTGAAGGTTCAACTGAGAGCGGACCGCGGGACGCCGTTTGAAAAAATCCGCCGGGTACTGTCCGCCTGTGCCGAGGCGGGCGCGGTGGAAGTCATTTACGCCACCTACCAGGCGAACTAGGAAATCCGAAGTCGTGGCCAAGTTACGCAAGCGAAAAAAGGCGGCCGGACCGGCCATGCAAATTGCTCCCATGATCGATGTGGTGTTTCTGATGCTGATCTACTTTATGGTAAGCACGACCTTGGAGAGGCAGGAGGCCGACGTCTCGTTTCGGCTGCCGGCGACCGTACAGCAGGCTTCCAGCCTGGAAATGCCTGATGAGCAGATCATCGAAATCGATGCTGCCGGTCGGGTGATCGTGAACGATCATGTTTTCGATCACCCCGAGGCGACCCGTTTGGTGGAGCTTACCGCTATGCTGGCCCGTTTTCGCCAGACCAGTGAGGCCAGCCGCGTCGATGCCGCGGTCACGCTGGCGCCGGCCGGGGAGGCTCCGCATCAGATGGTGGTGCGGGTGCTGGATGCCTGCTCCGCCGCCGGCATCGAGGCCATCCGCTTCGCCCTGGAAGAGGACGGGTTCTAAGTGTTCCAGGGGAACAGCCGATGCGATTCGGTTAAGCCAAAGCCACTTCGATCCACAGCCTTAACCAAGCGCCATTCGGGCATGGCCTATTCGATGGGGTCGAGGTCGGCCCAGAGGGCGAGGGGGATTTCTTCTGGGCGGGACCGGGGAGAATGGCCTTCCGCGGCGAGTCGCTGGAGCCAGGCTTCGCCGGTGGCGGGTGAGGCGAATTTTTTGAGGAGCGACCCGATCTGCTTGCGGCGTTGCCCGAAGCACTGGCGTATCAGGGCTTTGGTCGCGGGTGGGAACAGGTGGGGACTTTCTTTTCTAATGAGGTTGAGCAGGTAGGAGTCCACCTCCGGAACCGGGTGAAAACACTGCCGCGGTACGCGGTGGCCGCGTTCGGTGGTATAGGCGGATCGCAGGAAAACGGTGATCGCGCCCATGGCTTTGCCGCCGGGTTCGGCGGTGAAGCGATCGGCGGTCTCGCGTTGCAGCATCAGGACCATGCGTTCCGGAAGGCGACCATTCGACAGCACGCCGTCCAGCCAGGGAGTGGAAATCGCGTAGGGCAGATTGGCGACAATCTTGAAGGGTGTCTCCAGGTTGCCGGGGAGGTCCGCCAGGGGGGAGTCCACGGCGTCGCCCTGCATGAGGAACAACCGCTCCGGATATTGATCGGCCAGTTCGTCGCGCAAGTAGGTAAAGAGATGGACATCCTTTTCCACCGCGTAAACCCGGCATCCCGCTTCCAGCAGTGCTCGGGTCAAGGTTCCCAGCCCGGGACCGATCTCGACCACGGTGTCGCCCGGCGCAATCCGGGCCAGTTGCAACGATTTGGCCACGATGTTGCCGTCGATCAGGAAATTCTGTCCCAACCGGCGGCTGGGACGAATACGCCGTGATTCCAGCAATCGCCGGGTCTCGCGCAGCGACATGGCCGGCTTTGGGTTTCGGTCCGTGTGGTTTGGAATTCCCTCGTTAATGCCTGTTTCCCTTGAAAGCTTTCACCAGTGCCGCGGGATCGGGGGCCTTCATCAGGGCTTCGCCCACCAGGATGGCGTGGGCGCCGGCGGCGCGGACCCGCGCCGCGTCTTCGGCGGTGCCGATGCCGCTCTCGCTGACCTTGATCACGGAATCCGGAATCTTTGGCAGGAGGGTTTCGGTGAGGGCCAGATCGGTCTTGAATCGGGCCAGGTCGCGATTATTGACGCCGATGATTGTCGCGCCGGCAGCCAGCGCCCGTTCGATTTCGGATTCCTGGTGCACTTCGAAGAGGGCATCCAGCCCGGCCGCGTCGGCGGCCTCTTTGAGCGCGCGAATCTCCTGGTCCTCCAGGGCGCGGACGATGATAAGGATGGCGGCCGCACCCGCCACCGCGGCTTCCAGGACCTGGTAAGGGTGGACCATGAAATCCTTGCGCAGGCAGGGCAGAGGCGAAGGCGAGGCGGAAAAGCCGTGGGTCACCGAACGCAGGTCCTCCAGCTTTCCGCCGAAGTACTTCACATCGGTCAGAACCGAAAGGGCGTTCGCACCCGCCCGAAGGTAACGTTCCGCCTGTTTGAGCGCGGAGGGAATTTCGGCGATGTCGCCGGCGGACGGCGACCGCCGTTTGATCTCGGCAATCACGGCCAGCGACTCCCGTCCTTTGATCGCTTGAGCGAAGGAGGGCTGATGGGAGTTTTTCTGGCTGATGGTGACGAATTCCTCCTCATTCACCGGGCGAATCAGCTCGGCGATTTCTTTGCGCTTCCACGCCATTATTTCGGCAAGTTTATCCATAGGTCCTTTGAGTGGGGGATATTAGGGGTATGACGAAGGAAAACAATCCCGGATTCGCATTACCAAGCCGTTGATCGTCTCAGTTCCTTCTCCCGCCGAAATTAAATCCAAGTCGCATAGGCGATTCCCCTGGAGGGCCATGCTCCCGCATGGCCGCGTGAGGTTCTTGTGATCGACAGGCAGGAATGCCTGTATCACTCTGGTGCTGATCTGGGATTGGGAGCGCGGGCACACTACCCGCACCGGCGGCGCGGGAGCGCCGCCCTTCAGGGAGCGGAATCGCAATCTCGATTCGGATACATCTGACGATGAACCGCCCTAACCGAGTAGCATTCGCTTTAGTCCGAAAGATTCCTAATCGGTTCCGTCGAGTCGGGCGCGATGGTGTTCGATCCAGGCGTCGCCCAGTTCGCTCACCGATTTTCCGGTCCATTCGACCCACAGATCCTCGGAGTAGCGACCCTCGCGGGCGGCGGCGTTGAGCTCGGGAACCAAGTCGGAATACCGTTCGTTCACCACCCAGTTGAGGAAGTTGGCGGAGGTGCGGTAACTGGCATCGTAACGGGCGTTGCCGATATTGCGGGCGGTGATTTCCGCGCCGCGGACCTCGGGTTCGTAGAGGAACCAGCGGATGTAGTCCGGGATGCCTTCAACGATCCAACCCGGGTTGCGGGTCGCGTTGGGATTGTTGCGGCGGCCCTGGCCGTAATCCTGAACGATGTGCACCAACTCGTGCACCACGCAGCCTAGCGCCTCGCGCTCGAGTTCGCGCCGGAACCATTCCACGTTGAGCGTCACCCGGTTTCCGCCGGCGTAGGCGGGGACGTTGATGCCGGAACGGAACTCCAGCACCACGTCATCGCGGGCGGTGAAGCCGTCGCTCGGCAGCATGGCCACCAGCTTCGGGTACCATTCCTTGACCATGGGCATCATCTTTTCGTGCACCCAATCGGTTAGGTCGGGAGCCTGGGTGGCGTCCACGGTGTAGCGGTACCGGCCGTCCTGGTCCTCGAAGGTGTAAATCTTTGATTCGGGGGGTTCCACGAAAACCAGGTCCTCGCTGTCGGCGCCAATGACGTCGATCTCGCTGTAAAAGGTGTTGCCGAACGGTGGCGGTCCCGCCCTTTCGATATCGAGTAGCAGGTAACGGAAAGATCCCAACGGTTCCAAATCATCGCGTCGTACGGCCACCCCGTGTTGTCCGCCGCCGTCGGTCCCTTCCATTCGGGTGTCCACCCGGACCAGGCGCTTCCATCCGGCTTCGCCCGGATTCACTTCGGCTTCCGGATTGGGGGCGAACTGGTCCGCAGTGCCATCCGAGCCGTAAAGCGTGTAAACCTGAGGTCCCCGGGATCCGGGGTGCCAGGAATAACTGCGCACCTCCTGCACGGTTATCGCCTCGTGGAGGTCGATGAGCACGCGGCCGCCGTCGGTTCCGGCGGCCAGGAAGAAGTTGGCCGACGGCTCGTCCGGTTCCCGCGGGACGCGACCGTTGTGTAGCACGGCAATCGGGGCTCCATTCGGGTCCGCGGAACCTCCGATCAGGGTGAACTCGGCTTCCGTCGCGGCATCGTTAACGGCCGGAAGGGGCACCCGTTCGAACTGGAAATCCCGTCCGCCGGCGCTGAAATCGGCGATCACCTGGATATCGCCGTTGTCGTCGGCCAGGGCGGTTACCAGGGCGGCGGGGGCGATCAGGACAAGTGCGAGACGACGGAATAGGGAAGCACTCATAATTTGATTGATGAGGCGCATTGGCCCGCACTGTCAAGGTTTATGATAGAGATTTAGCGTGATTATATATATTTGTAGGGGCGGGGAAGATAAGGGGCGCGAACGATTGGATCGTCTGGACTCAGCGGATTACTCCGGCCTCGGGTTGGCGGCTGGACCAGATTTTCTGGAACAGGTTGGCGTTGCGTTTCAGCAGGTCCAGCCAGTGGTTTGTTCTTTCGGCGTTGGTCCGGTCGGCCCAGTGAGCAAAAAGGAATTCCGCCTGGGGGTCCAGTTGGAGGGCTTCCAGGGTTTCGTGGATCTCCAGAGTGAAGGTCAGCTTCTCCTGGTCAAGATGCTGGCGCGCCGTTTCCACCACGGCATGCAATCCTTCCGGACCGTACAGGGTGTCCAGTTCGATGCGGGAATCGTCGGGGGCGGTGAGCATGGGCCGATCGAGGAAACTCCGGTGGTCGGGGACGTGGTAGTGGTTTTCCACCAGCGGATGACCGTCGTGCAGGTGGAAATGCAGCGGCTTATTCAGGACTGAAAGGCGGCGTATCATGTCCAGGGTGACGGCCATGGCGGAAAGCACGGCGTCCTCCACCTCGGCGAGGTGCTCGAAAGTTTCCGGATCTCCCGCCTCGTGAGCCGTGAGGTGGTGTCCGGGAAAACCGTGTTCGTACACCTGCCGGGCTCGGCGGATGCCGACGTGTCCGATGTCTATGCAGGCGCTGATCGACGGGAGGTCGGCCGCGGCTTCGATGACGCGGCAGAATTGATCGGGCTCCAGTCCGACCGCGTATTCCACAAAAACCAGCACCGGGGACTTTTTCCGTCGCAACTTTCGGTCCAGATCGCGCAGGGCGTCGAGGTAGGTCTCAAATTCGTCCCGGGCGGCCTGTTGATCGTGAACCACCAGGCCGCGGATCGTTTTTGGGCCTTTGGCAGCCAGAGTGACGATGCCGTCGCGAACCTCGGTGTTCAGCAGGTCCAGGTCGCGGGGGAGGTGGACCATGGCTTCGCGCTCGGGAAACGGATGAAACTCCAGCATGGCGCGGCATTCCTCGGCGTTTCCAGCGTGAATCTCGGGGAGCAGACCGCACTCTTGAAAGCGCCGCTGGGCCAGCGTCAACAGGGAGTCGTCGCCTGGGATACGCTTTTGAAATAGTGCAAAGAGTGCCGGTTGCGTCATGTGAGATTCATAAACACAAAATCCCTGAAGAGCAAGCGAACCTAGCAGCCTGCCGGACTTAGGCTACCGCCTAAGTCCGGCAGGCTGCTAATGGAGGAAATACCATGACGAGAGAGTGGAACAGGGATGAAAAAACTCATGAGATCGTATGCAAAGGCCTCATTAGGCTCGAATCTCGTTCGTTTCGTGCCCGAATTCCTGGTTTTTCTTCAAAATCCCCCAGCTTTTTTTTGTCATGATATTTCCTCTTTTAGGAGTCTGTCGGCGAAGGCCGACAGACTCCTAGTGGCCGGCACCAGGGATTCTGCAACCCGATCGTTCGTAAGGAAAAGGGGTCCGGTCAAAAAAAGTCGACTTTGGACTCGGACCGGGCGACCCGGATCTGGATTTAGATTGGGTGGGTCCGGGGTGATACCGGGGTTTCGACGCCGGTTCCCGGACATCACCCCTGAGCCGACGGCCAGTGGACCCTTTTCGTGTACCTCTCCTATATGTGAAATGTGTTATAAAAACCTTTTCATCAGGGGTTAAAGATGATTTTCATTCCAGGCCGATTTAACCTGAAATCACCCTGAAGCGGGCGCTCAACCGGGCTTTGATGGTACGAATTAGGAGGCATTAACACTCGGGTTCCGGGAATCGACACAGGGTGCCTTTTGTTAATTTCAAAGTAAATTCGCCAACAACCCGGATATCCTTCGCACTGACTTGACCCCGGCGCTTTGGCGGCTTTCGATAGAAGAAGTATTTTTCTTTCATGATCGACAGCAGGATAGTTATTACAGGCATCGGCCTGACCGCGCCCAATGGCGACACCCTTCCCGAGTTCCGCCGGAACCTTCTGGCCGGGGTGGCGGGGATCGAGAATATCGAGACGCGCTACATGGGCACGGTGCACGCCGGGGTTTGTCATTTCGATCCGTTGCGGCATCAAAAGAAAAAGGCGCTGCGTATCGGCACCCGTGCCGGCAGTGTCGCCATTTACTGCTCCCGCGAGGCGGTTGCCGACAGCGGGGTGGATTGGGAAGGGGTGGAGAAGGACCGGGTCGGGGTGTACCTCGGGGTGACGGAACACGGGAACGTGGAAACCGAGAACGAGATCTACAATATTTCTCAATTTGATTACGACACCCGCTACTGGACTCACCATCACAACCCCAGAACCGTGGCCAACAACCCCGCGGGTGAGGTCACCATTAACATGGCCATTTCCGGCCCGCACTACACCATCGGGGCGGCCTGCGCGGCGGGCAACGCCGGGTTGATTCAGGCCCTGCAGATGTTGCGGCTGGGGGAGGTGGATTTCGCCCTGGCGGGCGGAGTGAGCGAGAGCATTCACACCTTTGGCATCTTTGCCGCGTTCAAAAGCCAGGGCGCCCTGGCAAAGCACGAAGACCCCGCCCGGGCCAGCCGGCCATTCGATCGCGACCGCAACGGGATCGTGGTCAGCGAGGGAGGGTGCGTTTACACCGTGGAGCGCCTGGAGGACGCTCTCGCCCGCGGAGCCAAAATCTACGGTGAGATCGTCGGTTACGCGCTCAATTCCGACGCCAGGGATTATGTGCTGCCCCATTCCGGCGGCCAGGCCGCCTGCATGCGCCTGGCGCTGAAACGTGCCGGGTTAAGCCCGAGGGACATCGACCTGGTCAACACCCACGCCACCGCGACCCCGCTGGGAGACGAGCAGGAGTGTATCGCCCTGCGGGAAGTGTTCGCGGATTGTCCCGAGACCCGCGTCAACAACACCAAAGGGTTCATCGGACACGCCATGGGAGCGGCCGGCGCCCTGGAACTGGCCGGCAACCTGCCTTCGTTCGACGACGGCAAAATTCACCACTGTCTCAACGTGGAGCACCTCGACCCAAAATGCGAGGTGCCGAATCTGGTTCTGAATGAGCCGCTTGAAAACCAGCGGGTCGATGTGATTCTGAACAACTCCTTCGGGATGCTCGGGATTAATTCTGTCTTGATTGTCCGCCGTTACGTGGATTAAAATGATTCCTTTTTTGATTCTATGACCGAAGAAGAGTGTAAGAAGATCGTTCTGAAGATTATCGAAGATATCGCTCCCGACGAGGACCTGAGCGATGTCAAGGATGACGTGCGCCTGCGCGACCAACTCGATCTCGATTCCATGGATTTCCTGGATATCGTGATGGAACTCCGCAAGCAATACGGTATTGAGGTGCCGGAAGAGGACTACCCGAAGCTGGCTTCACTCGACAGCTGCGCCGAGTACCTGACGCCCAAGTTCAAGCAGAAGCAGTCGGCCTAACCTGAACCATTTCGCCGCAATGGCGGAAGTCGCACTCAGAGGCCCCGAACGGCCCCATTACGACGTCGTCATAATCGGCGCCGGCATGGCCGGTATGGCCGCGGCCATTCGCCTGGCGCATTTCGGAAAGTCCGTTTGCCTGCTGGAACGGCATACCGTAATCGGGGGCCTCAACAGTTTTTATAAGATCGACGGCCGCAAATATGATGTCGGCCTGCACGCTGTCACCAACTTCGTCCCCCGCGGGGTGCGCGGAACGCCTCTGGTGAAGTTGCTCCGGCAGCTGCGGATTCACCGCGAGGAATTGGCCCTCTGCCGGCAGAAGGGGTCGCGGGTGTGTTTTCCGGACGCCGAACTCAGGTTCACCAACGATTTCTCCGTTTTGGAATCGGAGGTGGCCCGCGTGTTTCCCCCCGAAATTGACGGGTTCCGGTCGCTGGCCAAAGAGGTCACCGGATTGGAGGATCTGGCGGGCGAAGCCGAGGAAACCTCGGCCCGGGAATTTATCCGCCGTCACATTGGCGATCGCCTGCTGGAGGATATGTTGCTCTGTCCGCTGATGTACTACGGCAGCGCCCGGGAAGGGGATATGGATTTGTCCCAGTTCGCCATCATGTTCCGGTCCATTTTCATGGAAGGTTTCGCCCGGCCTTTGGAAGGGGTGCGCCGCTTGACCGGGGTGCTGTTGCGCAAGTTGCGCGAGGCCGGCGTGGAACGGCGCATGGGCTGCGGGGTGCGCGAATTGCGAATCGGCCCGGGTGGGGTGGACGCGGTGGTGCTGGACAACGGGGGCACCGTGACGGCTGATGTCGTCCTTTCCTCCGCCGGTTCGGTGGAGACTTTGCGGCTGTGCCGCGCGGAGGCCGCGAACTCTGCCCCTCCCGACTGGGAGGCCGATACCGGGCGTCTCAGTTTTGTGGAGACAATCAGTGTCCTGTCCTGTCAACCGGCCGACCTGGGGTGGAAGGATACGATCGTCTTTTTTAACGACTCCGACCGCTTTCATTACGCGGTTCCGGACGACCTGGTCGACCCGCGCAGCGGGGTGATCTGTTTCCCCAATAATTTCGATTACGGCGACCGCATCCTGCCGGAAGGTTTTCTTCGCGTGACCTGCCTGGCGAACTACGCCCGCTGGGCGAAACTTCCCGAGCCCGAGTACCGCCGGGCCAAGGAGCGCTGGTTCGACCAGGTTAACGCTTCCGCTCGCCGCTTCCTTCCGGAGGTCGACGACGCCTTGCTGCAGCGCTCCGTGGTGGCGCGCGACATGTTTACACCCCGCACCATCGCCGGTTACACCGGTCACCTCAACGGCGCGGTTTACGGCGCCACCCGGAAGATAAAAGACGGCCGCACTCCCTACGGGAACCTGTTCCTGTGCGGCACCGATCAGGGATTCCTCGGAATTACCGGCGCCATGCTCAGCGGGATTTCCATGGCCAATCGGCACGTTCTCAGCAAATCCTGAAACAAAACTCCCTCCAATCCGCGGCATTATCCATGGAATCCTCCCGTCATCGTATCGAGATCCACTACTGCCCCAAGTGCCGCTGGCTGCTGCGCTCGGCCTGGTACGCGCAGGAACTGCTGGAGACCTTCGGGGACCGTCTGGCGGAAGTGGCGCTGAGGCCCGATCACGATGTCCCCGGCCGGTTCTGTGTCCGGGTGGGTGAAACCACCGTCTGGGATCGCAAAACCGACGGCGGCTTCCCCGAGATCAAACTGCTGAAACAACGCGTCCGCGACATCGTCGACCCGGAAAAAAACCTGGGCCACAGTGACCAGGGGAGTTAAGCTCACGCCATGAACGAATCAGTAGCGTACACGCGCGATGGAGTTCGTATCGCCATTGCGGTGGTCGTTGTGCTGATCGTGCTGATTCTTTTCGGAGCGGCGGTTTCATCCCTATACCACTTGAAGGAGGGTGAAACCGGTATCCTCATGGCTGGCGGTGAAATCGTTGGTGAGCCGGTGAGCGATCCCGGGTGGCATTTCAAACGCCCGGGCTACACCGTTCGGATTCTGTCACACGACCAGTTAGATCTGGACGGAGCGAAGGAAGGACGTCGGTTTTGGGAGGGTGAGCCGATATCGACGATCACCAGTGATCGACAGCGGATAGAAGTCGAGGTGAGCGCGTTCTGGAGCGTAAGCGATCCGGTTCGTTTTCGTGAAACGTTGGGGGACGCAAGGACGGCCGAATGGCGCCTTGATTCAATCGTTGATTCGGCGGTGCGCAACCAGATCGCAGCATTCACCGTTGCCGAGATACTTGCGGAAAACGAACAGGTTGAGCGCTTGAATCGAAGCCTTTCGCGGTTTTTCGAAGACCGTGACCTTGAATTCGGATCCGATTTCGGCCTGGTGTTTTTGCGCGAGCAGTTGGTTGGAATCGTCGATTCCCGGACGGACGGAAACGTTCGACTCGCGGTTGCAGGGGTGATTGTGGACGGGATTCAAGTTGATGATTGGGGCGACCATTCTTCCGGCCCGATGCTGTTGAAGGTGAACGAGCACATCGCAGGTAGGATATGGGACGACGCCGCATTGGTAGTCGAGAGAATGGACATTGGAATTGAGATCGACGAAGTGGCCGTAAACGTCCGCGTTCCGAGGCCCGTGACCGCGCTGATCGAGGATTGAAAAAACTGGATCGAATGGCACTCGGTTAGGGCGGTGGATCGTTTGATTCAACCTAATCGAGACGAGATCACGCTTCTCTTTCCTGGAGGGCGGCGCTCCCGCGCCGCCGTTGTGCGGGCAGGATGCCCGCGGCCATGCGGGAGCATGGCCCTCGTGTGCCCGGCATGGGCATGAACTAGTCATATGAAAAGAAATGATCGGGAAAAGTGGCAACAACCGTAGTGAAAGACAAGGCGGGTACCATGAGGGACTCAGCGTGAAAGAAGTC
>JBJHCF010000061.1:0-24008 GCA_050506795.1 Opitutia bacterium | reverse complement strand
GCTGTCGGATCAACGTCTGTAGTGAAGACCTTTGGCCCCGCCCTACGCACGGAAGCGCCCTGGCGGACCATCATAGGCTCCAGTTTCGAAAGTCGGGCTAGCCTGAATGGCACTCGACTTAGGCGGTTGATCGCTTGAGAAACCGAATCGGAATCGCGCCTCTGCTTCCTGGAGGGCTGCGCCCCCGCGCCGCCGGTGCGGGCAAGATACCCGCGCTCCCAAGCCGGCGGCCATGGCGGAGCATGGCCCTCCAGGGGAACGGCCGATGCAATTCAGCTATGCTCCTTCGATCCACCGCCTGAACCGAGTGCCGTTCCGGTTAGACGACTTCAATCCGCCACCTTTTCCAAGCGCCATTCTGCACGGCGGCGATTTTTTTATCGCCAGCCGTCGGGCGAATCGCCTAACTTAGGGCTCTATCTATAGGCACCCATAGTTCAATGGATAGAACATCGGCCTCCGGAGCCGAAGATTTGGGTTCGACTCCCGATGGGTGTACCACAACGGATGCTTTGAGGCGGTGATTTTCAGGAATCACCGCTTTTTTGTGCCGTGACTTCGGGAAGGCGATGGGAAAGAAGGGCTCCGAGCAGTCCCGCCAGGGACAGCGCCAGCACGTTCCAGGCGGGCGACGGGCTGGGAATGAGGGCGCCGGTTACTCCGATGACCAGCAGGATCAGGCCGATGGCGCTGTTGCTGACCGCGACGTATTGGGTGCGTTTGTCGCCCGCGGCCAGGTCGACCAGGAACGTTTTTCGTCCGAGCCGGACCCCGCTGTGGGCGATGTTCAGAAAAAAGTAGGCGGCGGCGAAAAACCAGGCCACGGCGGCGGCTTCCGGCGCCATCCGGTCCACCAGGAAAACCGTAACTCCTGTGGCGGCGGTAATGGCTCCGCCCGCCGTCATGACCAGACGGCTGGATCGATCGGCCAGCCAACCCCAGACCGAGGCGCTCAGGCTGGAGGCAAGGCCGCCGGCCAGCACGAATCCGCCCAGCAGGGCGGTGGTCACGCCTTCGGTTCGCTGGGCCAGCAGGACGTAGTAGGGGGCGGAGAGCGCGGAACAGAGGAGCAATGCCCGGGCGATGACGAACCGGCGCAAAGGCGCGTCGGTTTGGAGCAGCCTGAGGCTGCGGCCCGCTTCGGTCAGGGTTCCGCCGCCACTGGAACCTTTCAGGGGATGCTCCCGGATTGTGCCGTAGATCAGCGAGGCCAGCAGCCACAGCAGGGCCGCCGCCAGCAGTATCCAGGCGAAGAATACGGGAGAGGTTTCCTCGTCGAGCCGGGTCAGGAGCACCACGCCGAGGGAAATGGTCGCCAGGCCGGCGATGGTGGAAGCCAGGCCGTTGAGACGGCCCCGGCGCCGTTTTGGTACCGTTTTGCCCAGCACGTCCTTGGAGGCGATGGAGGAAAGGCCCCGGGCCAGGGAAAAGACGACCAGCGCCCCGATCAGGGCGATGCCGGCGGCCACACCCTCAAGCAGCAGGGCGGTGGCGGCCATTCCGATGATCGCTCCCGCCTGCAGGACGGATCCGGTGACCCAGACCCATTTGCGCCGGGCGAATGCGCGGATTGGGCCGGCGATGAAAAGCTGGGGCAGCATGGAGCCCGATTCACGGATCGGCACCAGCAGGGCGACGAAGCCCACCGGGGCGCCCAGGGTGCCGAGCAGCCAGGCGAGAACGGTTTTGGCGTTGACCAGGGCGTCGCCGGTTTTGGTCAGGGTGAGGCTTGCCAACTGACGGAAGAAATTCCCCGGGACGTGGCGGCAGGCTTCCTCTTCGATGTCGTCGCAGACCCGGGTCTCCTCGTTGGCGATGAAGGCGTAAAGGCGGTCCAGCTTGTCGGCGGGATCGGTCGATGCCTCGCGGGATGCTTGTTCAGCCATGGGTTGGATTCCGCCGGCGCCTTTCAGTGTTCGTTCAGGATTTCGATGGTGCGGCCGTGGATGTACTTGCTGGCGGCGACGATGGATTCGCCCCCGATCGGATCGCCACCCTGCCAGTTGGTGATCACCCCTCCGGCGCCGCGGATGACCGGGACCAGGGCCAGGTAGTCCCAGGGATTCATAATCGGATCGATCATGATGTCGGCCCAACCGGACGCAAGCAGAAGGTAGCCGTAGCAATCGCCCCAGGTGCGAAAGAGACCGGTCGAATCGACCAGATTTTCGAAGGCCGGTCCACTCTGGTGCCGGTAAACGTTGCGAACGTCCGTGGTGAGCAGGATGGCGTCCTTGAGGTGCGGACAATAACGCATTTTTACCGGACGGCCGTTCAGGGAGGCGGTGCTGTTGTCGCCGAAGCAGAACTGGTCCAGGACCGGTTGATGAATGGTGCCCGCGATGGGCTGACCGTCGTGCAGCAGGGCGATCAGGGTGCCGAAAAGGGGGCAACCGGCGGCGAAGGACTTGGTGCCGTCGATGGGATCGAGCACCCAGACGAATTCCGCGTCCGGATCCTTTTGCCCGAACTCTTCGCCGATGATGCCGTGCTGCGGATAGTGTTTTTCGATGTGATCCCGCATCAGCCGTTCAGCCGCCCGGTCAGCGCGGGTGACCGGGGTGTCGTCGGCTTTGGTTTCCACCTCCAGGTCCGGATGGGCGAAGTACGGCTTGATGACCTTGGCGCTTCGCTGCGCGAGATCGTGCATGAATGGTTGGATTTTTTCCGAGAGCATGGTTGCTGTGGATAGCTTGATGACGGTAGAAACGCCGTCGCGGTTCCGGGAAACTGACCTGAACCATGGGTGAATTCCGGTATAGAGAACATCAAGGATGAGTTGGACGGAAGCAACGCTGCACATCATCGATTTCGAGGGCAACAAGACTTCGGGAATCCTGGAATACGGGCTGGTCACGGTGCGGGGAGCGGAGATCCTGGAGACGCGGACGCGGCTCTGCGGACCGATCGGCCGTATCCGTGAAGAGGACGTCCGCACCCACGGCATCCGCCCGGCCGTCATCAAGGGTGAAGCCCCATTCGCGCACGAGTGGGACTTGTTTCTGGGGCGACGCAAAACCGGCTTTTTCGGCGCGCATTTCGCTTCGGTGGAAAACAGTCTGATCCGCTCCGTTTGGCCGTTTCCCGGTACGGTGCCGGACTTCACCGGGGGCACCGCGGGAATGGTCGATTGGGGCCCTTGGGTCGATACCGGACGGCTGTTGCCGAACCTGTATTCCGGCCTGAGCGGGGCGGGCCTTGCGGACCTGATCGAAGCGTTCGGACAACGGGACCGGCTGGAGGAATTGGCGGCGGAGTACTGTCCCGAAGATCGCCGCCGCTACCACTGCGCCCTCTACGACGCGCTGGCGTCCGCGGTGTTGATCTCGGTGCCGGCGAAGGAGCCCGCCTACCGGCGGCACTCGCTTCGCTGGCTCCTGGAAATGAGCTCCGGTTCCGCCGCCCGGAGCGAACCGCTCCGGCAAAAGCGGTTGTTATAGGGAACGCAGGCGCGACAATAAAACTATCAGCTGATAATTTTATTGTCGCAGCGAAGGGGGGCGGTTGAAGCCTACCGGGGAAAATCCCGCGACCAGATGGTCCCGGGACTCCGGGTTTACCTGAAGTAAGGTGAACGGATCACGCTTCTTCGGCGTCGATGTCGACGATACGGGCTATGCCGATCAGTTTGTCGTCGTCGCCGAGGTTGACCAGTTTCACGCCGCGGGTGGTGCGACCGATGACGCGGATGTCCTTCACCGGGCAGCGAACGGTCTGGCCGCTGGAGGTGAGGAGCATGATCTCGTCGTCGTCTTTGACGCTCAGGGCGCCGGCCACGTTGGAGGAGCGAATGGCGATAATACCGCTGCCGCCGCGCGACTGGGTGCGGTACTCCTCAAACTGGGTGCGTTTGCCGAGGCCGTTTTCGCCGGCGATCAGAAGGGTGGCGTCGGATTTGACGACCTCGATAATCTCCACCGAGTCGCCCTTCTTCAGCTTGATGCCGCGCACACCCCGGGTGGCGCGTCCCTGATCGCGCAGGTCATTTTCGTGAAAACGGATGGACATTCCGAGGTGCGTGATCATGACGACCTCGTTTTCGCCGCTGGTGAGGCGAACGGCGATGAGGCTGTCGCCTTCATCGATGTTGATCCCGATGATTCCGCCCCGCCGATAATTGACGTAAGCACTGAGATTGGTCTTTTTGACCACGCCGTGTTTGGTGGCCATGACCAGATGCTGGTCCTCTGAGAACTCCTTCACGCAGATCATGGTGGCGATCCGTTCGTCCTTTTGCAGGGACAGCACGTTTGCCAGGGAGCGTCCCTTGGAGGTTCGGGTGCCTTCGGGAATTTCGTAAACCTTTTCCACGTACACCCGGCCGTTGTTCATGAAGAACATGATGTAGTCGTGGGTGCTGGCGGTGAAAAGGTGTTCGACAAAGTCTTCGTCGTACGAGCCGGAACCAATGATGCCTTTGCCACCGCGTTTCTGCGAGCGGTAGGCGCTGACGGAGGTGCGCTTGATGAAACCCTGGTGGGAAACCGTAATGATGCAGCCCTCGTTGGCGATGACATCCTCCATGCGGAACTCGCCCTCTTCGGGGACGAGTTCGGTGCGGCGGGGGCTGGTGTACTTTTCCTTGAGTTCCAGCAGTTCCTTTTTGATGACGTCCAGAAGCTTCTGTTCGTTCTCGAGAATCGATTTCAGCTCGGCGATGAGCTCCAGGAGGCGATTGTATTCCTCTTCGATTTTTTCGCGTTCGAGACCGGTGAGCTGGTAAAGGCGGAGGTCGAGAATGGCGTTGGCCTGGCGTTCGGTGATGGGGTACTTCGCCATCAGGCGCTCGCGGGCCTCGTCACGATTGGCGGAGGCGCGGATGATGCGGACAAAATCGTCCAGATTGTCCAACGCGATCTTATAACCTTCCAGAATGTGGGCGCGATCTTCCGCCTTGCGCAGCTGGAACTGGGTGCGGCGGTACACGACCTCCCGGCGATGCTCGACGTAGCATTCGATCATCTCCTTGATGTTCATCTGCTTGGGACGGCGTTTGTCGAGGGCCAGCAGAATCACGCCGAAGGAGGATTCGAGCGCGGTGTGTTTGAAGAGTTTGTTTACGATCACCCGCGGGACTTCGCCGCGTTTGAGTTCGAGGACGATGCGGGTGTTTTCGTCGGATTCGTCCCGCAGGTCGCTCACGCCCTCGATGATCTTGTGGGAAATGAGATCGGCGATTTTTTTGACCAGCGACGCCCGGTTGACGTTGTAGGGAATCTCGGTGACGACGATTTGTTCTTTGCCGTTCTTGAGTTCCTCGCTGTGGATTTTGCCGCGGATCTTAACGATTCCCCGGCCCGTGCGCATGTAGGAGTCGATCCCGCTTCGCCCCACCACGGCTCCGCCCGAAGGGAAGTCGGGACCGGGAATGTGCCGCATCAATTCGTCGATCGGCAGTGACGGGTTGTCGATCAGCGCCACGATTCCGCTGATCAACTCGTCCATGTTGTGCGGCGGGATGTTGGTGGTCATCCCCACCGCGATACCGGTGGAACCGTTGAGCAGAAGATTGGGCAGGGAGGCCGGGAGGACCGAAGGTTCGGTCGTGCTTTCCTTGTAGTTGGCGATGAAATCGACCGTTTCCTCGTCGATATTCCGGAGCATGTCCTCGGCGATCGACTGCAGGCGACATTCGGTGTACCGGTAGGCCGCCGGAGGATCGCCGTCGACCGAACCGAAGTTCCCCTGCGGCTCGATCAGCGGGTAGCGCATGACCCAGGGCTGGGCCATGCGGACGAGGGTGTCGTAAACCGAAGTGTCACCGTGGGGGTGGTAATTTTTGAGTACCTCTCCCACCACCCCGGCGCACTTGTCGAACGGCCGGTTGCTGGCCAGACCCTCGCGGAACATGGCGTACAGGATCCGGCGCTGGACCGGTTTGAACCCGTCGCGGACATCGGGAAGCGCACGGCTGATAATGACCGACATCGAATAATCGATGTAAGCGGTCTGCATGACGTCCGTGATATTGGCGGTGGAGAGCTTTTCGTTCTGCGTGTACATGGATCGGCTGAGGAGTGTCCTGGCCTGGAAACGGGTTTAGACGTCGAGGTAACTGGTGTTGAGGGCGTTGTCTTCGATAAACGCGCGGCGTGGAGCGACTTCCTCGCCCATGAGAATGGTGAACAGTTCGTCGGCACGGGCGGCGTCGGCGATACTCACTTGGAGCAGGCGGCGTTTGTCCGGGTCCATGGTGGTTTCGTAGAGCTGCTTGGGATTCATTTCCCCAAGCCCTTTGTAACGTTGGATGGACAGACCATGCCGTCCCGAAAGCCGAATCTGGGTCAGGATTTCGAGCGGGGAGTGAATGGGGGTCACCCGTTCGTTCTTTTGGCCGGCGTTTTCGGTGAGGGTGTATTGAGGTTCTTCCTGCTTGCTGAAATGGTCCACATCGAGTCCGATCTGGGCGAGTTCCTTGACGATCTTGGAAATCTGGGTGGACTCGTAGATTTCATGGACGGAGATGCGGCGGTTGACGCGCACGCCGTCGGCGTTCTCCACCACTTTCAGGTCCGGCAGATCGAAGAAATCGCCGTCGAGGTTGTAGTCGGCGGTGAACTTGGCGAGATCGGCGTCGTCGTGCAGGTAGAAAAACTCCTCCAGGTTGCCTTCGCGCAGGCGGGCGATGTATTTGGGCAGGTTGTCCTTACCGGGCTCGTGTTGGTCGAGGTAAGTCGAGAGTGCGACCCCGTAGCGGGTCACTCCGCCGCCGAGTTTCTCCAGGCGCTGAAGAGCGTCGGCGATTTTCTCCAACTGGGTCGAGCTGAACGCGTGTCCGTCTTTCAAGCGGGTCAGCACGGTGTCTTCGGCGCCCAGTTCGAGCAGGATGCTGTTGAGCTGTTCCTCGTTGTCGATGTACTGCTCGCGCCGGCGCCGCTTGATTTTAAAGAGGGGGGGCTGGGCGATGTAAATATAGCCGCTCTCGATGAGCCCGCGCATCTGGCGGAAGAAAAAGGTCAGGAGAAGGGTGCGGATGTGGGAGCCGTCGACGTCGGCGTCGGTCATGATGATGATCCGGTGGTAGCGCGCCTTGGTGATGTCGAAGGAACCCTCGCCTTCGTGGGAGCCGATTCCGGTTCCCGAGGCCGTGATGATGGTGCGGATTTCCTCGTTGGAGAGCACCTTGTCGATGCGGGCCTTTTCGACGTTGATGAGTTTTCCGCGGATCGGAAGGATGGCCTGGTAGCGCCGGTCGCGACCCTGTTTGGCGGAACCGCCGGCGGAATCCCCCTCCACGATGTAAAGCTCGGTGAGCGACGGGTCCTTCTCCGAGCAGTCGGCCAGTTTGCCCGGCAGTCCGCCGGCGCTCATGGCGCTCTTGCGCACGGTTTCCCGGGCTTTGCGTGCCGCCTCGCGGGCGCGGGCGGCGTTCAGAGCCTTGTCGATGATGCGTTTGGCGATGGCCGGGTTGGTTTCGAAATAGAAGCGAAGTTCCTCGCCGACGATCTTTTGCACGATGCCGTCGACCTCACCGTTGGAAAGTTTCGTCTTGGTCTGGCCCTCGAAGCGCGGTTCGGGAATCTTGACCGAAATGACGGCGGTCAGGCCCTCGCGGGCGTCGTCGCCGGAAATCGAGGGGTCCTTGTCCTTGATCAGGCCGTTGGCCTTGGAGTAATTGTTGATCACCCGGGTCAAGGCCGTGCGGAAACCGGACAGGTGGGTGCCCCCCTCGATGTTGAAAATGGAATTCGCGTAGGCGTAAATCTGGTCGTTGTAGGAGTCGTTGTACTGCAGGGAAACGTCCACGATGGTGGCGATCTCCGGCTTGTTCGAATCCGGGACGTATTTGCCGGTGAAGGTGACGGGGTCGGGGTGAACGACGTTTTTGTTGCGGTTGAGGTAGGAGACGTATTCGGAGATTCCGTCGCGGAATATGAAGGTATCGGACTTCTCGGACCGTTCATCCTTGAGCACCACATGGATGCCCGCGTTGAGGAACGCGAGTTCCCGAAGCCGTTTGGCCAGTAGGTCGTACTGGAACTCGGTGACGGAAAAAATAGTGACGTCCGGCTTGAAGGTGATTTTGGTGCCGGTTTTTTTCGTATCACCAATCACGGTGAGCTGGGAGGTGGTTTTTCCCTGCTCGAAACGCATGTGGTGAATTTTGCCCTCGCGGCGCACCTCCGCCTCAAACCACTCGGAGACGGCGTTGACGCATTTCGCGCCGACGCCGTGCAGCCCGCCGGAAACCATGTAGGCGCCTTTGGCAAATTTGCCGCCGGCGTGCAGGTTGGTGAGCACGAGTTCCAGGGCGGGAATTTTGTACTTCGGATGGACATCGACCGGGATGCCGCGGCCGTCGTCCTCGACCGAGCAGGAGCCGTCCAGGTGGATGGTCACCGTGATGTTGGAGCAGTAACCGGCCAGCGCCTCGTCGATGGAATTGTCCACCACTTCGAAGACGCAATGGTGGAGGCCCCGTTCATGGGTGTCCCCGATGTACATGTCGGGGCGTTTCCTAACCCCTTCCAGACCTTCCAGCTTCTGGATTTTGGAGGCGTTGTAGTCCGACTTTTTTTCGTGTTCCGGGGTGGAGGATTTTTCCGAGTCTTGATTGGCCATGTACCCTTTACGATTAAACCGTTGATCTTGTTCTAAGCTGAGTTGATTAACAACGATTTTTTTGATTTGCGAATCAATTTAATTTCAGGTTAAAAAGTGAAGATTAATACTTAAATCATTGAAGCCGTGAAACTTTCTGTTAAAGTAGAGTATGCCTGCCGGGTTTTGGCCCAATTGGCCAGAAGCTACGGCCAGCCCGAATTGGCCCATATCGAGGATCTGGCCCGAGCGGAGAGGATTCCGGCTAATTATTTGGCGCAGATTCTTACCGACCTGCGCAACGGCGGCCTGATTATCAGTCGGCGTGGGAAGCAGGGCGGTTACGCCCTGGCCCGCAAGCCGGAGGAAATCACGGTGTTTGAAATCGTCAAGGTCATCGACGGCGAATTGCTCGCGGTCAATGCCGCCAGCCAGGGGCAGTCCTCCGCCGCGGTGCGGCAAATCTGGGAGGAAATCGCCCGGACGTTGGAGGATAAGACGAAAGAATACACCCTGGAATCGCTGGTCGCCAGGGATGGTGAAGAGGCTATGTATTACATCTAGTCGCGATGCCACTCCGTCCTTCAGCGAGTTTTAAATTTCATTTTTGTTTGAAATCCTGAATCCGGCCTTCCAAGCTTCCGGAATCGAATCGACTGAAACAGAGTTCAGCAAGGAATCCCGGCCGGGTGAATCCAGCCGCGAACGCGAGGCTCTGGAACGCGAAATGGCGGATGTTTTTGTGCGCGCGGCCCGCCTTCTCGGATTGCCCCGCTCCTTGGGAGAGATTTTCGGGCTTCTCTACGTGTCGCCGGATCCCCTGACCATGGAGCAGATCCGCACCCGCTTGAAAATCAGCCTCGGCTCCGCCAGCCAGGGACTGCGTCAGTTGCGGGCCTTTCGTGCGGTCAAGGTCCGGTACGTGCCCGGTGACCGCAAGGACCACTTCGTGGCGGAGCCCAGTTTCCGGCACATCGTTTCCGGTTTCATCCGGGAGGAAATCCGGCCCCACCTGGAGAGCGGCCACGCCCGTTTGGCGACCATGCGCACGCTGCTCGAAAGGCTGCCGGAGGAGGAAAGGGAGTTTCTGGACAAAAAGGTCGAGCAATTGGATAACCTTCATAAGACCGGAGACCGCCTGTTGCCTTTACTGGTCGGATTGATCCGGATCTGAGTATTTTTTGGTGCGCGGCGCGCCGGCATCTGATTTTCAGCCCGTGAAGCGGGCGTTCACAGTTCATTGCAAGCCCGGTTGCTTTTTTTCAAAAAAAAGAAGTGACGGGGCGAAGCCTGCTTAAATTCTTTACGTCCACGCGACAATCACTCACTTTTTCGGCGGGAACTGACGCCGGACTGCCATTCCGGCCGGTTGTCCCACCTTCTACCCCAACCCCGATCACACCATGCGATTCGATCCATTATTCCTGTTCCTGGCCATACTGGTCCTGTGGACCCCCGGATACCTTTTCTACACCGCCGCCATGCGCGAACGAGTGCACAGCGTGCACGGGTCAAACGGCCTGCCGCTGAGTCGAATCTTCGTTACCTGGCAGCACTGGCTCGATGGCATCCGCGGATTTTGCGGAGCCTATCTCCTGTATGTGTATACCTTTCCCCTGGAAAGGACATTGGATGATTCCTCCTACTACCTGGAACTGGGAACCATGGGTTTCGTGCTGCTGGCGGGCATCTGCGCCCAGGTGCTCTATTACCAGATCCGGTGCCACCTGTACTCGCTATCACCGCTTTTCTTTCTCACCGGCGTCAGTCTTGCCGTGGTGGACTGGTGGATTGTCATGTACGGTATTTTGGCCGGATTGATCTTCGGCCGGCTGATTAACAACTCCGAGTCGTTTTTCGCCATTATGGCGGTGGTGATCGGCGCGTTCGGATACATGATGTTCGGGTTGCGCCTGGAATTGCTGATGATCTGCGCCTTGCTGATCGTTCCGATCGCACTGTCCTTCCTGATCCAGGAGAACCTGATCATCGCCCACCGCTGAGGCAAAACCGGGGTTGTCAAAAGCGAGACGACCGGGTATCACTGGGTCAAATTAACTGCAAAAACCTTTTTTATGGAGTACAATCTTTGGCCACTGGTGGGTGCCGTTGTCCTGCTATTCACGCCGTCCTATCTTTTCTTCAACAGCCGAATCCGGCGTCGTATCGCAAATTCATTGCCTTCCGGTGACTTTCCCCTGGTGGGCATCCTGCGTACCTGGCAGAACTGGCTCGACCTGGTCCGCGGCTATGCCGGGGCGTATCTCCTTTACCACCACGTCTACGCTCTCGATGCCCAGGCGGAAAACTACATGGACGAATTGGGGGTGGTCGCCGGAGTGCTGGCCCTGGGGTTGTTTTTCAACACGTACTACAAGCGCAAACACCTCTACTGCATGGCGCCGATGTTCCTGGTTACCGGTATCAGTCTGGTGATTTTTGACTGGTGGATGGTGATCTACGGGGTGGTGGCGGGTGCGGTGTTCGGAAGAATTGTCAACAGTCCGGAGGTGTTCCATATTTCAATGGGGGTCGTTATCGGGGCCTTCGGGTACTTTTTCGGCGGCATCTCGATCATGCTTCTGCTGACCTGTGCCCTCATTGTCCTTCCTATCGTTTACGCCTTCACCACCAAACGCGGACTGATCGCGGCTTCGGGCACCGGCTTCACCGAGGAGTAGGTTTATGGGGGGCGAGGGGCGTGGGGCGAGGGACGAGGGGCGTGGGGCGAGTGGGCGCTTCGACTGAGCTCGCCGAAGTCCGAAGTTCGATGACCCGAACCAGGAACCAAACGAGCAGCGGGCATCCTGCCCGCCAAAAAATCTGTGTTATCTGAGTAATCCGTGGTTAAAAATCGGTTCCTGATTCCCTTCCCTTTCATTCCTTATTCCCCCCTATGCTCGAAACCATCCAGCAGATTGCCCGTGAGGCGGGCGTCGAAATCCTGAAGTATTACGGACGCGCTTTTTCCGTCGAATCCAAGGCGGACGACTCTCCGCTGACCCAGGCCGACCGGGCGGCGCATACGCTGATCTGCCGGCGTTTGGGTGAGCTCGACGCGGGGTTGCCCGTTCTGTCCGAGGAATCGGACGAGGCCGAGATTCGCGACCGGAAATCGTGGCGGCGCTTTTGGCTGGTGGACCCGCTGGACGGCACCAAGGAGTTTATCAAGCAGACCGGTGAGTTCACGGTTAACATCGCTTTGATCGAAGACGGCGTGCCGGTACTGGGGGTGATTCATGTGCCGGCGCTCGACCGGACCTATTACGCGGAGACGGGACAGGGGGCCTGGAAACGAAACAGTGGCGGCGTCCCGGCCTCGATCCGGGTTCGACCGGCCGATGAAAACAATCTGGCCGTTGTCGCCAGCCGTGATCACGCCGGGCCCGAGGTCAAAGCTCTCCTGGAACGCTTTCCCACCGCGAAAGCCAAGAGCATGGGCAGTTCACTCAAGTTCTGTTTGGTGGCCGAAGGCGAAGCCGATCTCTACCTCCGCGACGTACCCACCATGGAGTGGGACGTCGGCGCCGCCCAGTGCATCGTCGAAGCCGCCGGCGGCCAGGTCCTCACCACCACCGCCGGCGAACGCCTCACCTACAACAAGGACAGCCTCCGCAACCCCGCCCTCCTCACCGCCGGCGACGCCGGACTGGCGGCACGGGTTTTGGGTTCGTTCAAATGATGCCTCTGATGTCACAGACACCACCTGACCATTCCATCTCGTGATTATACGTACCATCGCCTATCCGCGTGCTGGTTTGATCGGCAATCCATCCGACGGCTACTTCGGGAAAACCATCGCGTTCTGTTTCACGAATTTTTCCGCCCACATCTCGATGTGGGAGTCGCCCGAGATCGAGCTGGTACCCAGCCGCCGTGATCATTCCGTTTTTCAGAGCATCGAATCCCTGCATAACGATGTTCGCAAGCATGGTTACTACGGAGGATTCCGGCTCCTGAAGGCCAGCATCAAGCGTTTCTACGATCATTGCCGGGAATCGGGAACCAAACTCGACGACAGGAACTTCACTCTTCGGTACTCCTCGGACATCCCAAACCGTGTGGGACTGGCCGGTTCGAGTGCAATCATTACCGCGTGCCTGCGAGCCTTGATGGCGTTTTACGGCGTCACGATTCCTCATCCCGTCCTGGCCAATCTGGTACGGTCGGTGGAGACCGAGGAACTGGCCATCCCCGCCGGGCTGCAGGACAGAGTGGCGCAGGTGTATCAGGGATTGGTTTACATGGATTTTGACAAGGGTCATTTTGAACAGAACGGATACGGCCGGTACGAAAACCTGGATGTCGCCTGTCTGCCGTCCCTGTATATCGCGTATCGCGATGACCTTTCGCAGGGCACCGAGATTTACCATAATGATCTGAAGGTTCGCTGGCAGCGAGGCGATGCCGACGTCTGTGAAGCGATGCGGTTCTGGGCAGATTTGACGGAGAACTTTCGCGATTCATTGCTCAATGGCGGTAAAGGAGAGCTCGGAAAGCTGATCGACGCCAATTTTGACAAACGGGCGAGCCTTTACGACGTTGGAGACGGCAATCGCGACCTGGTGGAGACCGCTCGACGGACGGGCGCCAGCGCCAAATTTGCCGGTAGCGGGGGTGCGATCGTCGGGACCTATGAGGACGACGCCATGTTCCGGCGTCTGGAGGAGGCGTTCGCTCCCAAGAACATCGTTGTCATCCGACCGCAGTTCGCACCCGTTTATCCCATCTCAACCATTTCATGAACACAACCCGCATCCGCAAAGCGATCATTCCCGCAGCCGGCTTCGGAACGCGTTTTCTGCCGATCACCAAGACCGTTCCCAAGGAAATGTTGCCCGTGGGGGACAAACCGGTGATCCAGTATGTGGTTGAGGAGGCGGTGGCGGCCGGGCTGACGGAAATCCTGATCGTGATCAGTCGCGGGAAAGAAGCGATCCCCGACTATTTTGCCCGGAATCCGGAGCTCGAACGGCGGCTGGAAGCCTCGGGAAAAGCCGGGTTGGCCGAGGGGCTGCGCCGTCTCTCCGAAATGGCCCGCATTCACTATATCTACCAGCACGAAATGAAGGGATTGGGCCACGCGGTGCTGCAAGGCCGTTCCTTTGCGGGCGACGAACCCTTTGGGGTTCTGCTGGGAGACACCTTTATCAGTCCGGTCGGGGATCCGGAAGGCACGTCGGCGACCATGACCCGGCTCGTCGAGGTGCTGGAAGACCGGAACACCTCGGCGGTGGCGGTGGAGACGGTTCCTCCTGAGCGGGTGGCCCGTTACGGGGTGGCCGGCGGTGAGGAAATCGCATCCGGGCTCTTCCGGGTTCGGGAAATGGTGGAAAAACCCGAACCGGGTGCGGCGCCGGTGATCCGTTTGCTTTCCGGCGAGGGTGGGGAGTCCCGCCACTACGCGTTTGCCGCCCGCTATGTGTTTACTCCGGGCCTATTCGCGGAACTGGAGCGAACCCCTCCCGGCAAGAACGGGGAGATCCAGCTTACCGACGCCATGATGGCGATTAAGGAAAAGGAAGGATTTCACGCCGTGGAACTCGACGGAATTCGCCGCGACATTGGCGATCCGGAAGGCCTCCGGAACGCGCTGAATTCCCGGCAAGCGGAGGCTGCATCCGAATCGCCGCCATCGACGGCTCGTCACTTGGTTTGATTTGCAGGATGAGCTTTATCGCGAATGGCCCTCGGTTAAGTTGGTCGATCGCTTGATGAAACCGAATCGAGATCGTGCTTCCCTTTCCTGGAGGGCGGCGCTCCCGCGCCGCCGGTGTGCGGGCAAGATGCCCGCGCTCCCAAGCCGGCGGCCATGCGGGAGCATGGCCCTCCAGGGAATTGCCAATGCGATTCGGATAAACTCCTTCGATCCGCCACCTTGTCCGAGCGGCATTCGCCTAATCACAGGATAACCCAAAACCAAATTCCATGCGTACCTTAGTCACCGGCGGGGCCGGCTTTCTCGGCAGTCACCTTTGTGAGCGGCTTTTGGCCGACGGGCACGAAGTGATCTGCCTCGACAACTTCTTCACCGGACGGAAGAACAACATCGTTCATCTGCTCGACGACCGGCGTTTCGAGTTGTTGCGACACGATGTGACCGATCCCTTCAAGCTGGAGGTCGACTGGATTTTCAACCTGGCCTGTCCGGCGTCGCCGATTCATTACCAATACAATCCCATCAAGACGGTGAAGACCTCGGTCATGGGGGCCATCAATTGCCTCGGCCTGGCCAAGCGGGTCAAGGCGCGCATCTTCCAGGCCTCAACCTCCGAAGTGTACGGCGATCCCACCGAGCACCCGCAGACCGAAACCTACCGCGGCAACGTCAATCCGATCGGACCGCGGGCCTGCTACGACGAAGGCAAGCGTTGCGCGGAAACGCTGTTTTTCGATTACCATCGCGAGAACAAAGTCGACATCCGGGTGGGGCGAATCTTCAACACCTACGGCCCCCGCATGCTGGAGGACGACGGACGGGTGGTATCCAATTTTATTGTCCAGGCCCTGCGCGGCCGCGATATCACGGTTTACGGCGAGGGAAAACAAACCCGCTCCTTCTGTTACGTGGACGACTTGATCGAAGCCATTCTGCGCCTGATGCAACAGGAACAGACTCCCGGCCCGGTCAACATCGGCAATCCCAACGAATTCACCATCCTGGAGTTGGCGCGCCAGGTGATCGACCTGACCGGCAGCAAATCGAAAGTGGTATTCGATCCGCTCCCCGCCGACGACCCGGTCCAGCGCCGCCCGGACCTCACCCTGGCCCGGCAATACCTCGACTGGCAACCCGCCGTCGCCCTCAAAGAAGGCCTCCAGCGAACCATCGAATACTTCCAGGAAAAGTGAAGTCTCGGAATGGGGCGTGGGGCGAATTCTCCGGAGGGCCATGCTCCGGCATGGCCGCCGGCTTGGGAGCGCGGGCTATCCTGATCGCCGGAAATCCTTTTTATCCGTACAATCTGTGGCTAAGAAACCGGTCCCCCAAAGAACCAAGAACCAGGAACAAAGAACCAGGAACCAGGCACGGGCCGCAGGGCCTTTATTTCATTTCCTTCAATCTTTATTGAAATCACCTCCGCAAACTGCGACGATTGCTTCGAAATCCGGGAGTTCCACTCTCGAAGCCACTTAAGTTTAGCTGTTTGTGAAACACTTCAAAAAAGAAGTGACGGGGCGAAGCTCGGTCGGAAGCCCGCGCAGGCGTAAGTACCGCCGTTTCTCCGTACACTATCCCACGATTCTACCCCATGCCCACTGTTTTACGGATTGGACCTTATCGCCTCCATTTTTACAGTAGAGAACTCAATGAGCCCCCGCACATTCATGTGGCGAGGGATGATTACGAAGCCAAGTTTTGGCTCGATCCTGTAAGCCTCTCGCGCAATCACGGGTTTCCCGGTCACGAACTAAATGAAATAAAAGGAATCGTTGCCCGAAATCAGGAAGTATTATTCCAAGCCTGGAAGAAGTTTCATGGATAATCCCGAACCCCAGTATATCGCGACCTCAGCGAAGGTTGAGAATGGCCAGGTCGTTCTTGAGCTAGCCGATGGATCCACCCATTCGTTTCCCGTCGCCTACTATCCCCGGCTTGCCGGGGCAGGTCCGGCTGCGCTTTCAGAGGTATCCCTTCGGGTCGGAGGCCGCGCTTTGAGGTGGGAGACGCTGGATGAAGACATCTGGATTGCGGACGCCATTCTTCAGCGCTATCCTCGCCAGCCGGCTTCCCAAGTGGCCGAAGACCCAAACCCGGATTGATCCAGCCACAGACGAAGCAGCGCGGAGCATTTCACGGATGGGCACAGATGAAATCCGTTCTTGGTTCGAGGTTCCTGGTTCTTAGTTCTTAGATTTCCGCCTTCCGCTTTCCACTTTTGTGGCTCTCCCTTCGTGCTCTTCGTGCCCTTCGCGGTTAAAGATTACTTCCCGCTTTTTCTTTCCGGTCCCATTCTTCTCCATGGCTAACCCCAACGTCTGAACCAAGCACCAAGAACCAAGAACAGCGGCTTCGCCGCTTACTTATGAAAAAAGCGCTCATTACCGGAATCACCGGCCAGGACGGATCCTACCTGGCCGAACTGCTGCTCGATAAGGGATACGAGGTTCACGGGGTGATACGTCGTGCTTCGACCTTCAACACCGATCGGATCGATCACCTTTACCAGGATCCGCATTCCACTGGAAAACGCCTTATACTGCATTACGGCGACCTGGCGGATTCGGTGCAAATGGTGAAGCTGCTGTATGAACTTGCGCCCGACGAAATCTACCACCTCGGCGCGCAGAGCCACGTGCGGGTTTCCTTCGATATTCCCGAGTACACCGGAGACGTCGACGGACTCGGCTCCCTGCGCATCCTCGAAGCCATCCGCGAGGCCGGTTTGGTGAAAAAGGTACGCTTTTACCAGGCGTCGTCCTCGGAGATGTTCGGGAAGGTCCAGGAGGTTCCCCAGTGCGAAACCACCCCCTTCTGGCCACGTTCACCGTACGGCTGCGCCAAGGTTTACGCCTATTGGCTGACCGTGAACTATCGCGAATCCTACCATCTGCACGCCAGCAATGGCATTCTCTTCAACCACGAATCCCCCCGCCGCGGTGAAACCTTTGTGACCCGTAAGATCACCCGCGCGGCTACCCGGATCAAGACGGGGCTCCAGGAGGCGCTTTACCTCGGGAATCTCGATGCCAAGCGCGACTGGGGGTACGCGAAGGAGTACGTCGAAATGATGTGGCTCATGCTGCAGCAGGATCAGCCGGACGACTACGTCGTGGCGACCGGAGAAACGCACAGCGTACGCGAGTTCTGCGAGGAAGCCTTCGGTCTGCTGGATTTGGACTGGGAGAAGTACGTCAAGTACGACACCCGCTACGAACGCCCCTCCGAAGTCGATCTCCTGGTCGGCGACCCCGCCAAAGCCAAAAAAAAACTCGGCTGGCAACCCAAGTACAAGTTCAAAGAACTGGTCAAACTCATGGTCGACCACGACCTCAAACTCGCCGAAGAAGAAGCCCGGTATGCCCGTTTCCGCGAAGCGGAAAGTTCAAAATCCGGTGTTTAACCACGAAGCACACGAAATGCACGAAGTTTTGGGAACGAGAGTATTAGAATCATTTCGTGAATTTCGTGCAGTTCGTGGTACCGTTTATCAATAAAAACCCCGAATCTTTCGCGAAGCCAATGCCCCTTAAATCTTTCGACCCCACATCTAATGCAGTTATCGGTTCAGCCCACCGGGTTCTTTATAAATTAAAGCCTGGGTTGGACGAGAAGCTTTACGAGCGAGCGCTGGGTATCGAACTTCGGAGAAAAGGTTTCAACGTTGAGTTTCATAGAGAATTCCCAGTGTATTACGAAGGGCACCATATTGGTACATTGATTCCCGACATGATCGTAGAAGACGTGATTGTCGATCCAAAGGTGGTTTCCGCATTCAATGAAACTCATTTGGCGCAGATGCTAGGCTACCTTAACATCACAGGCTTGGATATATCTCTCCTGCTTAATTTCAAACACGCAAAACTGGGCATTAAACGAGTGATGAGATTTGAGAATAATTCGTGATGCCCTAACCTCTGTATTTTCTGAACCACGAAGTAAACGAAATGCACGAAGTTTTAGGAACCAGAGTATCAGAACCAATTCGTGTACTTCGTGGTTAACCTCCCTTTCCATGCACAATATTAATACATTCGTTGCCGGCCACGGTGGCATGGTTGGTGGGGCGTTGGTGCGGGCTTGTGAACGGCGAGGCTGGACGAATCTTCTGACCCGCACCCGGAAGGAACTGGACCTGACTCGCCAGGCGGATGTCCAGGAATTTTACGAAGCCGAAAAGCCGGAGATCGTCATCGTCGCGGCGGCCCGGGTGGGGGGGATTCACGCGAACAACACCTACCCGGCCGAGTTCCTTTACGAGAACCTGGCCATCGCCCAGAACCTGATTCACGGAGCCTGGGCGGCCGGAGTCCGGCGGCTCCTGTTTCTCGGCAGTTCCTGCATCTATCCCAAGCATGCGCCCCAGCCGATGCCGGAGGATTGCCTGCTGACCGGTCCCCTGGAGCCGACCAACGAAGCCTACGCCATCGCCAAGATCGCCGGCCTCAAGCTCTGCCAGTATTACCGCAAGCAATACGGCGTTCTCTTTCATTCGGCCATGCCCACCAACCTCTACGGGCCGGGTGACAACTACCATCCGGAAAACAGTCACGTGCTGCCGGCACTGATTCGACGCTTCCACGAAGCCAAAGAACAGAACCAACCGGAAGTGGTGGTCTGGGGGACCGGCAAACCCCGGCGGGAATTCCTCCACGTCGACGACCTGGCCGAAGCCTGCCTTCATCTCCTGGAACGCGACAATCCACCCGACTGGGTCAACATCGGAGTCGGAGAAGACGTTTCCATCGCCGAGCTGGCGGAAAAGGTCAAACAAGCCACCGGCTACAACGGCGCCCTCCGCTTCGACCCGACCAAACCCGACGGCACTCCCCGCAAACTCCTCGATGTCTCACGTATGAAAGCCCTCGGCTGGCAAGCCCGCATCGACCTCGAAACCGGTCTCGCCACCACCTGCCAGTCTTTTCTTAACGAGCGTAACAAAGCCGACCTTCGCGCCGTTTAAGGCATAAACGGATCCCTAGTAGCTTCGGCGCTTCCGCCGATGAACCAGGAAGCAAATCCTCAACCACAGATGTCACAGATGGGCACAGATAGGAAACCCCTGGGACCGCAAGCATCCTGCCCGCCGAAAATCCCCGCCTTTAAATCTGTGTTCTCTGAGTAATCCGTGGTCAAAATTTCCAATAACCGACAAACCCCATGCCCCTATCAAAACATTATCTGGACACTCACGAGGCGGAAGTGCCTGTGAATCGCGAGGCGATCGCCGACTGCCTCGCCCGGGCATTCCCGGAAGCGGTGTTCGCGCTTTTGCACGGTTCCGCGAAAAGCGGGGTGATCCGCCCTCACAGCGATTTGGATCTGGCGGTGTACGCGGAGCCCCCTCTTTCGGGAGAGCGCTTTATCGAGCTTATTTCCCGGATCAGTGACCTTCACCGAGGGGTGCGTTGTGATTTGGGGCTGCTCAAAGACGCCGACCCTGTTTACGCGTTCGAGGCCCTACAGGGAAGCTTGATTCATTGTCGTTCGAAGGAAACGTACGCCCGGTTCTTCTCGGAAACCTGTCGGCGGTACGAGGAAACCATGGCGGCGTACGGCCGCCAGTTGAGGTACCGGCGGGAACGACCCAGAAGCTTGGCCTAATGTCATGAGGCTAAATGGCCCAATACAGCGAAAGCTGGCCCTTATGGACGAACGAGTCCGTCAGTTGGAGGACCGTTTTTCTGAAGTTACGTTTGAAGCATTCTCTGCCGAGTGGGAGCTTCAGGCAATCGCTGAACGAGGTCTCCAAATTGCGATCGAAGCCGTCATTGACATTGCCGAGCGAATTCTCGCTTTGAACGGCCAAGGCCCGGCAGCTTCCTCAGCGGAAGCGGTGCGTGCGTGTGCCGATGCGGGATATCTGGAATCCGCGGAACCGTACCTTCCCATGATCGGGTACCGAAATTTCATTGTCCATCAATACGATCGGATCGATCCAAAGGTAACCTTCGACATTTTGAAAAACCGATTGAACACATTTCGACGGTTCCGGGACGAGATCGATAGACTGATGTAGAAGCGGCCTTCAACCACATGTGTCATGGATTCCACAGATGGGCACAGGTAGGGGCGAGGGCCAGAATCACTGGAAATGCGGGCATCCTGCCCGGCAAAAATTCCTGCCTTTAAATCTGTGTTATCTGAGTAATCTGTGGTCAAAAAATTCCGTGAGAACCAACCTCCGAGCCAAGCACCGCAACCTTCATTTTTCATCACCCGGATCCATGCAAATAGCAATTATCGGATTGGGCTACGTCGGCCTACCTCTAGCGCTTCAATTCGCCCGGTCAGGGGTATCGGTTGTCGGGCTCGACATCGATTCTGATAAAGTGGATTCCGTCCGAAACGGACGAAGCTACATCCGCCATATTGAACACGCCGACCTGAAACGACCTATCGACGACGGAACCTTGGTGGTCTTTACGGATTTTACGAAAGTTTGGAATGTGAGGCGGTTATCATTTGTGTCCCCACTCCGTTAAACAAACATCGGGAACCGGATATTTCGTACGTGCTTGCTACTGGTGAGGCAATCGCCCCGTTGTTGGCCGCCGAGGCAGAACGGTGGACGGTGGAGCAAGCAGAGCGCCAAGCGACTGGCCGCAGGCAGACGGCGGAACGAGCCGATGACAGTGCGGGCGGAGGAGTTGCAACTCAGAAGCAAGCCACAGGAACGAACAACGAAAAATCGCCAACTGACAGCCGAAGGGCCAAGCTCGCCATACTCGAATCCACGACCTACCCGGGGACGACTGATGAGGATTTACGCAAGGTTTTGGAAAACGGCTCCGTCCTCACTGCCGGTCAGGATTTTCATCTGAGGGAGCTTCCGGCAAATTATTATGGACAACTGTAAATTGAGGCGCGATCAGCTCTTAAGCCATTGCCTGATGCACGATGAATTCAACGCATTAGAGGCAATGGATTTTGCGGGACTCAAGCTTGGCAGCGCGCAGCAAGAACTTGAAGATAACAGAGTCATCCCTTGGAGACTCAAGGAAGAAGACAATCTGAAAAAAGGAGTCGTGATCCAAGTTCCCGGCAGCCATCGCCGAAGGGTCTCAGTGTGGATGCGCGATCGATCTTGGTCAGCCAGAAACCTGTCCCTCTGCAGCCGACGATGAGCAAAAGCTCAAAGCTATCCAAAAAACCCTCGCGGCGCCAAGCGGCGGCCTGGTTGGCCATCGGGGGCTGGGTTGGCAGCAGTATCACCGTTATCCAGGGACTTCTACTGATTCCGATGTACATCAGTTTTCTAGGGGATCGCCTGTACGGATTTTGGCTCGCTTCGGGGGGTGTGTTGACATTGATTTCAATGATTGATGCTGGGGCTACCGGAATTACTAAGCTGCGGTGCGCCGCAGCCTATGGCCGCAATGATTTTTCAGGGGTTTCAAGTTATTTTATACACGGGGCGGTGGTTGCCGGCGTGATAGCAACTTTTTACGGAGCCTTCATAGGGGCGACAAGTCTAGTGATTGTGGATTGGATCAATGCCGACGAGCAATGGCATGGAATCCTTACAGGCTGCTTTCTGTTGGCTGGCCTCGGTGCAATCTTTCAGTTTATTGGCTTTTTCCTCAGAGGGTTCGCGGTTGGACTGCAGCGTACTCAGGTTCCAGTTATTGCTGAGATCATTGGGAACTTGGTTGGGCTACTTTCTATTGTGGTCGGGCTATACCTGGGATGGGGGCTCTGGGCATTGGGGGTCGGTGCCGTCGTTCGACCATTGCTCCCGTTTTTGGTCAACGGAGTGTACGCAGCGTTTCTTTTAAGAAAAGTCGGGTATTACAGTGGCTGGTCTCGTGCAGTCTTCTACGATTATCTTAGGAATACTCCTGCAGTACTCGGTGCTAAGGCCTCCGGCAAGCTGACTGAAGCACTGCCTGTGCTCATCCTTACCCGGTGGCTTGGCCCAGAGGTTACAGTCGCATACACTGTGACATTCCGCGCACTACAGATCCTGAGGGTATTTATCAACAAGGGGATTGATTCGCTGTACGGCGCGGCAGGACATTTTTTCGCTGACAGCAACGTCAGCCCGGAGGCCCGGAATCGGCTAGTATTTGATTTGGTGCGCGTCTTTATGGTCGGATGTACTGGGATTTTCCTAATTTACACTATGACGAACCGTGGGTTTGTCTCACTTTGGATATCGCCTGATCTGTTTGCCGGACAGAACGTTACGGTTTTTCTTGCACTTGGTACCTTCGTGCTAATGGGGAACCGGCTACTCGAAACGTTTGGAATGGCACTTGGTGCGATCCAAAGCACGTGTGTCGTCAGTATCATCGAGCGGCTGGCGCGCAGTTTGCTGCTGTTCCTGCTGATTGCTTGGATGGGAGTGCTTGGCGTACCGCTCGCCATGCTCGTTACCAGCGTTTTCGCCGCACCGGCTTATGCGTTCATTATAAGGCGCAACAAAGGTGAAGTCGCATCGGGAACGACACCGCTTGTGTGGGTCTGGATTCCTGTCGCTGGAATACTGGGGTGCGGGTCTGCCATCGCCTCTGTGTTCGATGTCGAGACCTGGACAGGATGGATAGTCAGGGCCGGTATTGCGGCACTGCTGGTTTCTTTAGTCTGTTGGTGTCTGCTCCCGGAATTACGATCAATGAAGTGGCTGCGATCCAAGCGCGACATTTCCGCTCCAGCTGTCGGAGTAATAAGGTAGTAAACAATTTTTTGCGTGAAAAAATTTCGCAGCCAGTCACAGGACTCAGTTTCAGAACTAGAGGATTCCAGAGGAGAACAAGAAAAGCTTTATGCTCGCGGCAGATATCGAATTAAACTAAGAGGCAAAATTCAGAAAGCTTAAAATGTCGATTCTAAAAAACTGTATCAAAAAAGCCCTATTAGTCGAAGCTTTTCGCAGACAAAGGGCCAGGGCACGGGCTGACATGCGTGATCTATTCGCATTAGGGGCCCTGTCACCACTTAATGCTCCCTACCTTCCGTGGACGAGTTCCTCGCTTCGGCCAGGAGCGATGCGACTTGTGGCAAACGAGATAATAATCCACCGGAGGAAGGAGATCATCGAATTCGGATCTGGTATCTCAACGGTCTACCTGGGCTTGCTCCTCAAAAAGTATGGGGGGCGATTGATTTCTGTAGATAGCGACTCAGGGTGGCGCGATACTGTTAAGGCTGTCCTCGAAGATGTCGGTGTTGCCTCGGAGACAGTGCGCCTTCAGTGCGTATCACTGGCGGATTTCCAGGGGACGGGCCATTTTTGGTATGAAGAGCACGAACTCGACACCGCACTCGGAGATCGGTTGTTTGATCTGGCTTTGGTAGACGGACCAGTGAGCAGCCGAAATGATCTGACGGTTCGGATGCCCGCAGGCGCTTTCCTTTCGACGCGACTGAGTTCGGATTTTGCTGTGTTCTTAGATGATATTCAACGGCCAGGTGAAGCTAGAATCGCAAGAGGATGGGCTGACGCCTTCGGATGGATGAGGACTGATCTCCTAGAGCATGGGGGGATTGCTTTATTTCGCCCAAAAGGTTGTAAGGCATATAATATAGTCTGAATTTGATTTCTAGAAAACTCAGGGTTTGGATTAGCTAGCGAGGCGAAGCCTCAGACCCGAAGTAGTGCACGCATCTTGCGTGCGAATTCACGCTGGAAGCGTAAGCTACTTTTTCCCTCGGCAATCGTAAAACTTGACCCAACTACAACAACTTTTCCGGTTTTAGGACTCTAGTGTAGCCCGTCAAGCAGTCTGTAACTTATTCAGTTTTGCGCGACCACGCTTTACTTTCTCCAGAATATCCTTGGCGGTTGCTGTCCAGATGAAAG
>JBJHCF010000060.1:0-24269 GCA_050506795.1 Opitutia bacterium | reverse complement strand
CGATTGAACTCTCCGTGCCTCCGTGTGAGAACCTTCACAGTTCAGCAATGCTTTAAAACCGGGCGTGGTTTTTGGTGAACTTGCCAAAGCAGGACTGCGCTGTTTCGATCAACGGCCTTAACCGAGTGGCGTTCCCGGTAGTCCCTTAATTCTGTAACTCCTTATTGGTATCGGCTCCGCCGGGTTGGGGGGTGAAAATGACTTGAGCCGCCACAACTGACGGCTTGCTTTTGCCGGCCGTCTTCGGAGAGTGTGGTGGCTGTGCTGCATATGTTTTTTTCAAGCCGGCGCTCCCGGAACCGGATACTGAATATCGCGGGGTTTCCGCTGGGACTGCTCCTTCTGGTCCTCACCGGAGCCGGATTGGGGGCGGCGGAGGAGATTCGCCGGCAAGCCGGAGAAACGCTTCTGCCCCGGCCGGACGCGGGTCGTGCGGCCTTTCGCGCGGCCGATGGCGATATGGAGCGACGATCCCTGGTGCCCGAGTTGGCGCGAACCCATTTGGCGCGAGGAGAATTCCACGAACTGCCGGCCTTGTTTGACGAGGTCGCGGATTCCGAACGCCCCTGGCTGCGGTTTGCCCTGGAGGCGGATCTGTGCGTCGCCCTGGGCGACCGGCAGGCGGAATACGCCGCGCGGCAAGAGATGTGGCGCCACGGCGCGGACGACATTGAACTGCTCGACCGGCTTTGGGATCTGGCGATCGAGGTTGAAGACGAGGAGGGAATACTGCGCTTCAGTCGAAAGTTGGCGAACGTATCCGAGGATCGGGTACACCGGATGGATCATTGGCGATTCCTGCTCCGGCTGGATCGCGATGAGGAATTTGTCCGTGACCTGGAGGCTCACGCCGAAACGCTTTTCACCATCCGCTCGCTGTTTCCCGAATTGCTTGGCCTGGGGAAACTGGACTTGCTGGATGGACTGGTGCGGGCCGCGGAGGAGGATGCGGATTGGCCGGCCTGGTTTGCCCTGGGGGAATACTGGCTGTTTCGCGGAAACGCCGACCGTTCACGGGAGTATTTTCGAGATCTTGCTGGAGACAGGTTTCCGGGGGACGGTGGAACCGGCCTTGTACAGGGATTTCCGCGTTTGAATCAGGCGTTTTTCGATCGTTACGTGGTCCTGCGCAACCGGGCCTTTGGACTGGGAACCTATGGGTCCGACGCCCATGTTGCCTACGCCTTTTTCGGAATGCGTGAGCTTTTTGAAATCGAAACCCGTGAGCAGGCCCGTGATGCCGCGATCCTGTATTGGAAACATGACGCGTTGGACCGGGGAGAACCGCGGACCTTTCGGCGGAACCTGACCGCTGAATTGGACGTGGATTCGATTCCGCATGGTGAACGGGTGCTCGCCCTGGCGAACGCCGGGTTTACGGAAGCCATGATGGATGCGGTCTACCGGTACCTGGAGGGCGGCGCGCCGGATGAGGCGACCGATCGTTTTGTGATCCGGGCGATCAATCGCTACGTCGCTTCGCTCGAGGCCTTTCCGCATCTGCGCCCCCGGATGATCGAGGCGGTGGACAGAATTTTTGATCGGCTGGCCGGAGGAGAAGCGCTCGATCGTCAGAACGAGGAAATGTTTCAGGAACGGATGAACCTGCTGCATCGCCTGGGGGATCGGGAGCGGGCGAGCGGTTTGATTCGCTCGCGCATGGAGGATATGGACGACCGGGAAGACCTGAGCCGCCTGTGGGAACGATTGAATCTGGCCTACAATGTACAGGACCGGGAAGCGGTGCAGGATGCATTCGATCAGTTGATCGCGACCGAAGCGGGGCGGGCGTCCTTCGGCCCGGGACGGCTTGATGCCATGCGAAACGAGCTGGCCGCGTGGCGCTGGCGCGAGGAGGCCGACGGCGCGGCGCTGGCGGAGCATTTGTCCGGCTATTTCGACCGGTTGATCCCGGGCGCCGATGAAACCGCGCCGGGCCCGGAGTTTTATTTCCCGGTTCTCGAATGGTGGGGATCCGCCCACTTTCCACCGGACAACCCTTATTTTTCAGGGCATGAATTGGAAGGAGCGTATCAGGCGCTACAGCCATTCCTTGCCCAGGACGCCTTTCCGGTGGTTCGGGAGGCAATGGAAACGGTCGCTTCCGACAGCGGCGGAGAGCGATTGGGTGCTTTGCGCTTCCTCGAGGTATGCCTCCATTGGTGGCGGGGGGACATCATGACCGCTCGGCTCCGGCTCGCGACCGCCGTCAGCGAGACCGACGAACCGTACCTGCGGTACCTGGCGGCGTTTCTCTTTGCGCGGGACCTGAGACCCGAGCAGACCGAAAACCTGCTGGCCGGGCTCGACGGCGATGAAAGGCTGGAGTTTAGGCTGGCCGGCATGCGTTTCCTGCTGGCGAGAGACCTGGGAGACGAGCCTGCCATGGCGCGCGCGGCCCGGTCTATGACACCCGGGATCGCGGCCCCCGGCGAGGCCGCGGCCTGGGCCGTATTGCTGGTGAATGAAGGGCATGCCCCGGAAAGCCTGGCGCTCCTCGATGCGATCGATTTTGCCTCGCTGGATTTTCGTGGGCGCGAACGTTTCACCCAGGCTCTTATCGCGTCCTCGCGAGCGACGGGCGATGCCGATCGGTTGGTCGAAGCGGCGCGTTCGGTGTTGCTGAAGGAGCGGGCGGAATCGATCGATCCAACACCAGCCGGGCTTCGGCGGGAGGCGTTGGAGGTTCTGGAGGAGACGGACGGATTGGAGGAATACCGGGGTTACCTGCAGGCGATCAGAGCTGACTTCCCCGGTTCTTTCCGCCTCCTCCTGTTGGAAGCCGAAAGCCATGGGGTTGCCGATTCCGAAGATTCGAGGGAACGGCAAAAGGCCTTGGTCGACGAGGCCGCGGCTTTGCGTCACCATGATTTCGATACCCGAATGGATTACGCGCTCTGGTTGAGTGCGAACGGATACAGTGCGGAGGCGGTGGAGGTTGTTGACGCTCTGCTTCGAACCGGTGATCCTGAGGTGTTTTTCAACCTGAATGCCACGTTGTCCCTGTACGAGGAGGCCGGAGAGATGGAACAACTCGTCCGGTGGTTCGAGCAGTGGGAGGCTCCGGAGGCCCGTTCGATGGACGAATATTATGGCATTCAGCCAACCAATCACATCATGGAGGAAATCGGACTCCGCTTGCGGCGACAGGGCCAAACGGAATCCGCCATCAGGGCCTGGCAAACCGGAATCCGGATCAATCCGGTCAGATTCACCGAAACGATGCGAATCCAGTTGGCCGGGTTGTCGTGGGAGCAGGAGAGCTTTGAGGAGTATTTCCGCCTGTTGGAGGATTATCTGTTCAGAGATCGTCCGTCGTTTGAGTATGGCATGTGGTTTGTGCAACCTTTCGCCTCCACCGTGCCGCGTTGGCTCCAGGCCGGTCGTCGCAACCAGGACGGTGAACTCGAAGCGCCATTGCTGGAAATGCTGGAGCCCTTGCTTGGGGAACCGGACGGGGCCGACCGCCTGCGCCGGAAGGCCGACGACTGGAGTCGATCGCATCCAGACGATTGGGGTCGCCGGGTTTTTGAGGTGATCGCGTATCAGCTATCCGAGAACGAGGGTTACCTGACAAAATGGCGGGAGTTGGAACCCGCCGGGATTCCGGATGCGGTGCGCGAAAGAATGGCGGACTGGTTTCCCGCTCTTCGCGAGCTTACGCCGCCTTGAATGGAGATGATTTAGGTTTTTGACATCGGCAGCCGGAATAGGCAGCCTATGACGGCATGACTTCAGCCGAATTTATCCATTCGATCGAGAACGATCCCAAACCGTCGCCTGATTTGAGCGGGCCGCTGCGCGCTTTGTGGTGGGACGGCAAAGGGGATTGGGATCGTGCGCATCAGGCTTGCCAGGAGGACGAGGGTTCCGACGGGGCCTGGGTGCACGCTTACTTGCACCGGAAGGAAGGAGACGAGGGCAACGCTTCCTACTGGTATTCCCGGGCGGGGCGCAAAATGCCGGCGGTTTCGTTGGAAGAGGAATGGCACGCCATCGTGGATGCCATGCTGACCTAAGAGTGTTGGGTCGTTAACCGGGGAAAGGGTGAGTGTTACCACAGCGTTATTTGAGAGATTGGACGGAGTAACCCGTTGGCGCCGCCGGCCGGATTGCTGGATCGTCGGGGGCGCCGTGGTCCTGATGGCGTTGTCGTTGCTCTGGAACTGGATTACGCGACCCCCGGATTATATTCCCCGGGAACGGGTCTGGGCCCACGTGCGCGAAACCGCGTCGGAATACGAGTTGGACCCGGCGTTCGTTTTTGCCATTATCAAAGCGGAGAGCACGTTTAACGCTAATGCGTCCAATGACGGAGCGCGAGGTTTGATGCAGCTTCGCTATCCGGCCTGGGAGATGGTGACCGATCGGCCTTTTCGTCACGCCTGGCGTTGGCGGGTGAATGTGGATCAGGGAATCGCCTACCTGGCGTATCTCCGGGATTTTTTGGAGGAGAGGGATGCCTTCTCCTATCCCAACCTGGCGGTTTCCTATCGTTACGGTCACAACGCGTTCGCCAGGGCGGACTTTGATATCGAACGCATGCCGGCACCCAGAAACGAGGTCTATCGCGCGATTTTCGCCGGAAATATCGCGCCGGTAGCTTTGCCGGGGGACTAGCACGAATAGCGTTCGTCCAAACAAAAAAACGGCCGGGATTTCCCCGGCCGTTTTTTTGTAAACCCGTAAGTTCCTTACGAAGTCGGAACTTCGTTTACGGTCCGCAGAATACGGGCCGCGATCTGGTAGGGGTCGCCCTGCGAGTTCGGACGCCGGTCTTCCAGGTAGCCTTTGTAGCCGTTGTTGACGAAGCTGTGCGGAACCCGGATGGAAGCCCCGCGATCGGCCACTCCCCAGGAGAACTTGTCGATTGACTGGGTCTCGTGGAGTCCGGTCAGGCGCAGATGGTTGTCCGGACCGTAGGCGGCGATATGTTCGTCCTTGTTCCGCTCGAAGGCCTCCATCAGTTTCTTGAAGTAGGCCTCGCCCCCGACCTCGCGCATGTACTCGGTGGAGAAGTTGCAGTGCATGCCGGAACCGTTCCAGTCCCCCAGGAAGGGTTTGCAATGCCATTCAACGTCGACCCCGTACTTCTCGCAGAGACGCAGGAGGATGTAACGGGCGATCCAGATATCGTCAGCGCACTTTCTCGACCCCTTGGCGAAGATTTGAAACTCCCACTGCCCCTTGGCCACCTCGGCATTGATTCCTTCGTGGTTGATGCCGGCGGCGAGGCAGAGATCCAGGTGCTTGTCGACGAGCTCACGGGCGGTGTCACCTACGTTGGCGTAGCCGACGCCGGTGTAGTATTCCCCCTGCGGATTCGGATAGCCGTCGGTGGGCCAGCCAAGCGGCCGCTTGTCGCGGAACAGGAAATACTCCTGCTCGAATCCGAACCAGGCCTTCGGGTCGTCTTCAATGGTGGCCCGCATATTCGACGGATGCGGTGTTTCGCCGTCGGGCATCATGACCTCGCACAGGACGAGGAACGCGTTGTCTCCGCGGCTGGCATCCGGATAGAGGGCGACCGGTTTGAGCATGCAGTCGGAGCTGTGCCCCTCGGCCTGCTGAGTTGAACTGCCGTCGAACCCCCACAGTGGACAGTCGTCGACTGATTTGGGCGCCTCGGTGGCGATGCGGGTTTTCCCGCGAAGATTGGGTACCGGCTGATATCCATCGAGCCAGATGTATTCGAGCTTGTATTTAGCCATAGTTTTGGTGTTGTTGTCTGAGAGTTGAGAATCAGTTTGAGAATCCCGCTTGCAAAACCCCTTGAGAGGACGAGATTAGTTGACTCATCCATGCATTCAGCAGGTGTTGTGCCAAGAAGAAAAAACAAATCAAATTGGTCACTTTTGATCAGCGGATGTGATGCATTTTATTCATCATAGCGAAAAATTGGATTCATGAGGGAAATGAAGGATTCGGCGGTGGCCACCGTTCGCATCGGATACGATGGGCTGGTTCACAAGCGTTACCGGGGGCCGAAAGCGAAAGAGCGTTACGAGAACGAACTTCGGATTTTGCGCTATCTGGAAGAGAAGGGGTGCGATTTCGTTCCGCGGGTGGTGGAGGAGCATCCGGAGGATCTTTACCTGGTGACCTCGAACGCGGGCCGCATTGTCTCGCGGATCAGCGAGGAGAAGGTGAACGAGCTGTTCGACGAATTGCTGGGGTTCGGGGTGCAGCACGACGATCGGGCGGCGCGTAATATCACCTACAATCCGCAGACCGGGAGGTTCTGCGTCATCGATTTTGAATTCGCCTTGATCACCGAAACCGGTGAGGGTTTGCTGCTTAAGGATGTGGAATCGTCGCAGCGTGACGAAGCTGAAAAGTCCGAATGAGAAAAAACTCCCTCTATGTCAGAAATTGAATCCGGAACGGAAAGCAAAGCCCCCCTGAATGCTCGCCTGAACTGGTCTGGGTTGACCGATGTGGGGCGGTTTCGCAAGAACAACGAGGATGCCTTTCTGGCGTTGACTCTTAACGCGAGGGAAGTCACCCGGCTGGGAAAAGTGGGTGAGTCGGATTTTGAGCGCGGGGATTTTGTGTTCGCCGTCAGTGACGGAATGGGGGGCCACAAGGCGGGCGAGTTCGCCAGCCGGATCGCGGTGGAGAAGATCACCGAGCTGGCCCCTTCGGTCTTCCGCATGGACGCCATGGGATTGCGCCGCGGATCGGCTGATTTGCTGGATCATCTTTTTAGCGAGATTCACCAGGCGATCATCGCCATGGGCCGGGCGTATGAGGAGTGTCGGGACATGGGGACGACTCTCAGCATGTGCTGGTTTCAGCCGGAGTGGATGAATTTTTGTCATGTCGGCGACAGCCGCATATATTATCTTCCCAAGGCGGGAGGGATCAAACAGCTGACCCACGACCACACCCACGTCGGCTGGCTCCTGCGGACCGGTCAGATTACGGAAACCCAGGCCCGGTTTCACCCGGGGCGCAATCAGCTCAGCCAGGCCCTGGCGGCAGGGCACCAGCGCATCGATCCCCAGCAGGGAGCGGTCGGTTACGAGGCGGGCGATCGGTTTGTTCTGTGTACCGACGGTTTGATTGACGGACTTTCTCCCAACGGAATCGACCACCTGATCCGCGACCGGCCCGAGCGGGTCCGTCAGTGGAGCTGTGCCGAAAGCCTGGTTCGGGAAAGTGTTCTGGGCTCGGGCCGGGACAACACCACGGCGGTTGTGGTGGAGATCCTTGAGTGAGTGCGCACGGTTAAAGCAATTCCAGTTTTTTCTGGTAAAAGCGCACCACTTCGGTCGGGCTGGCGGTGAAAAGCAGGTAATCCAGCATCCATGCGGGAGTGCGCCCGGTTTCGACCATTTTTTCGACCTGACCGCGGAGCGAATCCCAATGTTGGCTGCTAAAAAAAACCATCGGGGCGCACGGCCGAATTCCCAGCTTCAGGTTGCAGAGTTCGATGCCAATCTCCTCCAGGGTGCCGACTCCGCCGACGTTGAAGATACAGAAGTCCGCCAGTTCAAACCACTTCTGACGGTTGTGCCGGGCGGTTTCCTGGAAGGTGTTGAAGAAATCGACCTCGAGAACGTCCTCCACCGCTTCCAACTCGAGAAAGCAGGCCCCACGCAGGCACCCTTGTGTGCGGGCGGTCTCGGTGGCGTGTTCCATTATCCCGCCGCCCCCTCCGGTCAATACGCCGACCCGTCGTCCGAAAAACTCCACCAGGGTGGTGAGCAGATTCTCCATATTGGATTTGACCTCCGCGGTCAGGGTTTCGCCGGATCCATAGAACGCCAGGATGGTCGAAGCCTGAAATTGCCGGAGGTGCTCTTCCCGGATGAAAAAGCCGCGATCTTTTTTGTAGGTGTGCACGAACAGCGTGTCGAACTGCTCGTTGTACCAGTACACCTCCAGGCCCATTTCACGGTAGGTTTCCAACTGAGCCTGGGCGCGCTCAGGCAGGAAAAAGGCATGGGTACGGGATGCGTTGCGGAAAATCAGGCGTTTCAGGTGCAGGGATTTGCCGCGGGCGAGGATTTCGATGTGTTCCGACAGATTGGGAAAGGTCTGCATCACCAGAGTGTCCGCCTCGCCGTCTGCCTGGGACAGTGCCTGGGAAAGCGTTTGATAACCCCGCACCTCCTCGCGCAGGGTCCGTCGCCGGATGGTTTTGTTGGCGAGGGGCAGCACCAGGCTTTCGTTGACGTCCCAGGGGCTTTGTCCTTTGAGCTCGATGTTCGCTCGCGGCCGGACGCGTTTGTCGCTTTCGATGGGGGGCTCCGCCAGTCCTTCGTAGACCGACTTGAGGTCGCGCTGGAAGGAGACCCGTTTTGCCCGTAGGGAATCGGTTTCGACGCGGCTGGGTTTGGGAGCGTGGTAGATGTCGAGAGAAACCACCGGGTTAACCACCGTTTGATCGCTGGCGTTGTAGATCTCGAGCATCACGTTGGTGCCGAAGGTTTTCACCGGGTCCAGCAGCACCGCCCCAGTGTGTACCCCGAAGTGGTCGCTGTTCCGTCGCAGTACCGCGTAGTGTTCGGGAAGATACATCGAGCAACTGGTGAGAATTCCGGAATCCGGAGGAATGGCCAGGTTTTCAACCGGCTCGCGAAGCTGAATCTTATCGAGGTAGGAGCGGGGACGGTCGCCGGATATCAAGGCGGCCAATTCGCGTTCGGCGATTCCCGAGGGAATGGAATAGGATGCCCGATGGGGGGTGAAGTAAACCTGGCCCAAACGGTCGATGGATACCGTGTTGGGAAGTTTGATACGGTTCTCGTGCACGGCCTCCCAGATTTCATTGGAGGTCAGCTTGGATTGCTCCGGCGCCAGGAAAAGGCGGCCGACCCGGATGCCGGGTGTGAGCAGGCGCATGAAACAATCGCTGGTGGGAAAGCGCGGATCAATGACAAACGCCTCGCAAACGACCCGGATGGTGCGGCCGATGATCTCGGGTTCCGACTTGAGCAGGATTTCCGTGCCGACACGCGCCAGACGGGAACGTTCGCTGAACTGAAGCCGTTCGAGGCGTTCGGCGAGAAACGCCCGTTCCCCGGGATCGGGTACGGAAAATTCCACTTCCAGGCGAAGGGTATCGCTATCCTTGATTTCCTGGGCGGTGATAATGCCGTCCCGGCTGATCCAGAAGCGGGATGGATCGGGTTTGGCCGTGGTCTTGCGTCGGGTCTTGGGCATGGTGAAAGGTTTATTCTCCCTGAAGGGTTGTCAGCCAACCAGATGTGGCCTTCGATGTAAAGGCGGTGAGGGGAAGGAAGGCTATTTTCGCCGAGCCGCGAGAACCTGGAATTTCTGGCCCATGTTCCCCGGATGAATCAACTGGTGCAGGCGTTGACGATCGGGATCCGGGCGGCCGGGGTTGCGGGTGATGATTCTTTCGATGGCGCCGGCGGCGTGGCGAACGAAAAACGCTTCCTGTCCGAGCAAAGCGATGTCGGTAAATCCGTGCCGTTCGAGGATTTCGCGCATCCAGTCCCAGCAGACGTGTCCGGTGATGTCCTGCTCCCCCGGATTATCCAGAATCGAGGTTGTTTGCCGGTGACGGGAGTAGCCGCGCAGGGTTCCGTGCGGCTGTTCGTGCAGCAACTGTTCCCAGCTTTTCCCGTAGTCGAAGGCCAGGAAAAGGCCGTTCCAGGTCGGGGCGACGAGGCTCTCCAGGAGGTCGACGGCGCCGATGGGGAGATCGAGGGTGTGGTTTTCCGGGGCGTCGTCCGGCAGATGGTGGCTCCAGGCGGCGCAGGGCGGCGACATTTGCTCAAGCAGGGTTTCCCGGAATTCACCGGGTTCGGCGCCGGTCGTGATGCCGGCTTCGCGCCACGAACCCCTATGAAATCGCACCCGGTGGAAGGGCTGGGCGTCGAACAATTCATTGGAAAAAAGGACCGCCGACTGAGGCATGGGTCCCGTTTGACCGTAACCGCGGACGATCAGGTCTCGATACGGCATGGGTTTGGTCTCCCACAGCGATCCGTTCCGGTCGACCCCAAGCTCGACCCAGACGTGCCCCGCCGCCGTCTCGACGCCCAGGAGGTTCGTGGCGGCGGTCGATACCAGGTCGGCGAAAACGTTCCCGGCGGAATAGGCGGTGACAAAATCGGTGCCGGGGCGTGTTCCGATGCGGTCCCGTTCGCGACGGTAATAGCCGCCGTCTTCGTCGTAGAGAGCGATCCGCATGAATTCCGCGAAGGTAATCGCGCCCGAAGAGCGAATTTGCCGGGTGATTCGGGAGGCGAGAGGCGTCGACCGGTGTCCGGGTTCTTTATCCATGGCTTTGACAGATCGACTTTTCAGCACAATATGTGGTTTGCGTCATCCGGGTAAAACTATTCGAATCATCCCCGCAGCCACCATGTTCAAGCGCAATTTGTTTTTCTTCGTTCTCTTCCTGGTCCTGGCGAATATCATATTCGGCGCCTATCAGTTGTCGCAACGCAGGACAACGTCTTTCAGCGGGGAGTACTATTCAAGTTTATCCCACTTCGGTCAGGTGCTTAGAATCATTCACGAGAACTACGTGGACGAGGACGCGGTCGACTACGATACTCTGATCAACTCGGCGCTGGAAGGCATGTTGAGTTCGCTCGATCCCCATTCCCAGTACCTTTCGCGCGAGAAGTTTACCGCGCTGCAGGAGGAGACTCAGCAGCAATATGGCGGTATCGGTATCCAAATCGAGAATCGTGACGGTCGCGTGACGGTGGTTTCTCCCATCGCCAACACTCCGGGCGAGGCTGCCGGCATTCTGCCGGGGGATCAGATTGTTCGTGTCAACGGCGAGAACACGGAAGGTTATACCAGTGATCGGATGGTGGAACTGCTGCGCGGCGCGCCGGGTGAATCGGTGCGGTTGACTCTCTACCGGCCGAAAACGGAGGAGTTGTTGGAAATGACCATCGTTCGGGAGATCATCGCGCTGGAAAGTGTCCGCGATGTCGCGTTGCTCGACGAAGGAATCGGCTACATCAGGGTCACCCAGTTCGGCGAGCGCACGGGGGCCGAGTTCGCCGGCGCCGTGGAGCGTCTGGAGAACGACGGCATGCGCGGTCTGATCATTGACCTGCGCAATAACCCAGGGGGACTCTTGTCCGCTTCGGTCGATGTGGCCGGGGTTTTCTTCGATCGTGGTGAAATGGTGGTTTACACCCAGGGCCGCGACCGGGAATCACGTCGGGAAATCCGTTCGCGTACCGCCGCCCGCGAGCGCGAGTACCCGATCGTGGTTTTGATAAATTCCGGATCCGCCAGTGCGTCGGAAATCGTGGCGGGCGCGCTGCGTGACACCAGACGCGCGGTGATCGTGGGCGAAACCTCGTTTGGCAAGGGATCGGTGCAAAGCGTCGAACCCCTGCGTAACGGCGACGCGTTGCGCTACACGTCCGCTCGGTACTACACCCCGGCCGGGGTGACCATTCATGAAAGAGGAGTCGCTCCCGACATCCTGATAGACCTTCCGATCGAAGAGGAAGCCAGACTGCTGCAACAGCGCAGCCGTCCCGATCTGACCCCGGAGGAGTTCGAGGAACGTTTCGGTTTCGCGCCCATCGAGGACAAGCAGTTGACCGCGGCGATCGATGTGCTCAAAGGGATTTTTCTCTACGCCGATCTGGGCCGGTTGTCGGGGATGTGAGGATACTCGGGATTGAGAGTTCCTGCGACGAATCGGCGCTGGCGCTGTTCGACGACCGGTCGGGAGTCGCGGGGCAATGGATTTCCAGTCAGATCTCCCTGCACCGCGAATACGGCGGGGTGGTTCCCGACCTGGCCAGTCGTGAGCACCTGCAGAACTTTCCCGAGCTCTTGCGTCGGATGGAGGCCGATGCCAACGGCGCGGAATACGATCGTATCTCCGTCACCCTGGGACCGGGTCTTGCGGGGTGCCTGGCAATGGGAATTGCGCTCGCTCGCAGCCTTCAACTTTCCTCGCAGGTGCCGTTGGTGGGGGTGAACCATTTGCGGGCCCATGTCTTTTCCCCGTTTATTCCGCTGCATGAGGACGATCCAGAGAACTTCGAGGTTCGGTTGCGGAGCTTGATGCCCCACCTGGGATTGCTGGTCTCCGGCGGAAATACGCTTCTGGTGCATATCGACCGCGATCTGCACCCGAAGTTGCTGGGGGGAACGGTTGACGATGCGGCGGGCGAGGCGCTCGACAAGGGCGCCAAACTGTTGGGTTTACCGTATCCGGGCGGACCGGAGATCGAAAAGCTCGCTCGCGAGGGGGATTCCCGCGCGTTCGCCTTTCCCCGGGCGTTTTCCGGACAGCGAACGCTGAAGTTCAGCTTCTCCGGTCTGAAAACGAGCTTGCGGTATCGTCTGGCCGAAATGCCGGAAAACGAGATCATCGCCCGGCGGGCCGATTTGTGCGCCAGTTATCAGGAGGCGGTGGTGGAAGCCTTGGTTTCCAAAACGAACCAGGTCCTGGAATCCGCCCAGGTGGCCAGCCTGGGGCTTTCCGGGGGCGTGGCCAATAACCGTTCGTTGCGCGAGCGTTTGAGCCGGCTGGCCGGGGAACGGGATATTCCCTTTTACGCGGCCCGGCCGGAACACTCGGGAGACAACGCGGCCATGATCGCTTTCGCCGCCCGCTACGATCCGGCCGGGGTGGTGCCGGACGGAAATTCCGCCTTCCGTATGGATCCGTCCTGGGAACCGTTCGAGGATGCCGAAGTTGCGCCTTGAGGGTGCTTCGCGTCCCGGAGTTTACTTCAATTCCAGGTTGGTCAGTCCCGGATTTTTTCCGGAGGGCGGCATGAGGATCCAGAGGATCAGGTAAACAATGATCCCCGGGAACGCGGCGCTGAAGACGGTCAGAAGCGCGTAAATCACCCGCACCAGCGTCGGGTCCCAGCCAAGGTAGGCGGCCAAACCGCCGCATACGCCGGCCAGAATACGATCCGTTTCCGATCTTACCAGCGCCATTAGCTTACCACCCGATGGCCGGCCGGGTACCTTGTTTGGTGATCATCACTTCGTCCTCCCAGACCGCCAGACCGCTGGTGATTTCCGTCATGGCCAGTTGAAAGATGTAGGTCGCCTGCCGGGTCCTCCCGGCCTGAACCTGATCTTCCATGATACGGCCCGACAGGCTGAAATAGGGCCGGCGCTGTTCGCTCGGACGGTCTTCCATGAATTCCTGGAACTCCCGTTCCGTCTGCGCCAGTGGATCTTCCACCCGTCCGCCCAGGCCGATGGTGGTCGTGGTGAGGACTTTTCCGCTCTGATTGAGATCGCGGCGGATTTTTCCCGTGAGCATGTTCGTGTCCACCTGAATGCTCGTGTGGTTGGAGATTCGGCTGACCGCCATCACCGACGGTTGCTCTGGAGCCCGTTCGAGGACTCCCGAGGTCAGGAGTGAATCGATCATGCGGTCGGCCGCTTCGTTCCAGTCCTGGATGTTGATGTCATCCAGGGTGACAATGGTGCGCGGACCCGCGGGGTCGACGTAGGCCGCCGAGCGGCAACCGGCCCCGATCAGGGTCAGGCAGAGACCGGCGACGGCCAGCGAGGCAAGGGCTCGCAAACGAAAACGGCTTTCGGGTTGGACGGCGGATTGCTTCATGACGGAATAAAGTTTGTGGTTCGGTTAGCGATTGGGACCGTCTGAAACACGGACGGGTCCCGCTTTAGTGAAAATTGACCGGAAGTACGTGTGCGTTATCGGGTCGAGTTCATTAGGTTGAGTCGAAAATCGGTCACCCGCGGATTGGGCGCCACCCCCGTTATGGAAACAATTTCACCGCCCTCCATCTGCAGCGTGCGCCAGGGGGTGGTGGCCTGCTGCACGATCATTCCCTCGTCGTCATACCACTGGAACTGGTAGTTGAACCGCCGCAGTCCCTGACGGGTGTTGCGGAGTTCCACCTGAACGCGCAGAAGATCGTTGCTTACAGTTGCCTCGTTGACACCGCGCACTTCGATTATGCGGGCCAGGCGTCGGTCGGTGGTGATGCGTTCATCCTCCACCACGTTGGGCTGGCCGCGCCACTCGGCGGGTTGCACCGTGTCGACGGTGGAGGTCTGGCAGGCGGCGCCCGCCAGCAGCAGAGCCGCGGCCGGTAGTGTGATGGCAAGGCGAAGAAGATTGGGTGCTTTCATTGTAATGTGAACTGATGGACGACCAGGGGCGTGCCGCGCGAGATCGATTTAACGTAGATTACATTAACGATTCCCGGCTCGATCTCAACCTCAATGTTCGATAGGGAGCCGGCGGTGCTCAGCGTCAGGCGACGGTCTTCCGGGGTGGGAATGCGGCAGAGGTGAAACTCCTTGGGAAGCGTTTGCCACATCCGGGTGTCGGCCTGGTTCATCGCAATCTGGTAAACGATTCCACCGAGGTAAACCAGGGCGCCAAGGATGCCGCTGTCACGGGTGGCCTCCGACACCGCGTATTGGGCGGCGGCTTTGGCCGCGGTCGACAGGAGGGTCTTGGTGATTACGATCGGCATTTCATTCTGGAATTCCTGCGCCACGATACTGTCCATGCTCGCCAGACGGGCCGACCGGTGGACGCCATCCGAGGTCGTCACCGTGAGCGGAGCGTCGTGCCGTCCCCGGAAACGAAGGTCGGGAAAGGCCGCCCCGATGTAGGGAACATCCCGGGACAGTCCCCAGATCGCCAGATCGATGCGGACTTCCTCCCGCACCGGGCCACGTCCGGTTTCAAAGAGCACATAGGTGGTGGCCGGGGTCGGACGTCCCATCAGGATCTCGTGGATCAAGGCGATATCCTGGATAACATATTCGTTCTCCCTGATCATGGCGCCGACCCTTTCGAACGAAAGTCGGGCGCGTTCGAGTTCGCTGCCCAGACTCCAGGGGTGAGCCATAAAATACAAGGCCTCCAGGTAAACCGCAAAGGGATTGACGTAGTCCGCGTAGGCGTGCAGCGCCTCGAGGTGCGCGTAGGTTTCGTTCAACTGACTCCGGAATCGTTCGTCGGTCATCGAACGGTCGACGTCGACGCCGTCCTTGCCGGCTTCCTCCCGGGCTTCCTGCCGGGCCTGTTCGATTCTGCGGGCATTGTTCTGAACCGCGTCGCGCTGGCGCAGAAACGACCGGTTGAGTTCCACCCGTGCGTTCTCGAGGTCGCCGAGCGCCATGTAGTTGAGGGCCTTGTAGGTGTGCAGCATGATGGCGTCATAGGCATAACCCTCGTAAGGCAGTGCGTTGAGGTTGGTGATCGCCGCCGCCGCGGATATGCCGAGGCGCACCCGGGCACGTTCCTCGAATTCGTTGATGCGCTGGGCGGCGGCGTCGAAGGCGTGGTTGCTCTCCTCGTATTCTCCCGCCATACGCAGCGCGGCCCCGAGTTCCAGGTGCCATAGAACGGCGTTGCGGCCCCCGTCGCTGCGGTCCGCGGCCTCGGAGGTCAGCCTCACCGCCCGCTCGATATCGGCGGATTCCCAGGCGGTATTCAGGCTGGAGACATTGTGGGAATACGAGGCGCACCCGTTGACCAGGAAAACCAGCACCAACAGGGCCGCGCCGAAAAGGATGGGGTTTTCGGGACGACTTGGCGCGACGGACAAAGCGGCCGGCGGCGGCTTACGGGTTCTTACGCCGCAATACATGGAGGCGTTCAATCCCGTAATCCTCCTCGATCAGGGCGGTGGAGACCAGCGGATTTACCCGGTTTATCACCACTTCACCGACCGGGACCTCTTCCCGTCCAAGCGAAATACCGGTGCCGGGATCGATCAACTCCTCGCCGATCGCAAACACCTCCCAGGTTTCGCCCGGAACCATGCCGGCGCCGTCGCCGCGGTTGATTGTCACCTGGTTGCCTGTCTTGGCGAGCACGGTCGCCGGGTGGGTGACATCGATCACCCGCAGGGCAATCCGCTCGGCCATCTCGCGGGTGATGGCGACCAGCATTCTATCGCTCAAATCGCCATCTCGCGATACATGGCCGGCCTGTTCGGCCACATCCCGGTTGCTGATTTGAAAGTTGGCCGATTCGAGCAACCGTCCGTCGGCGGCGTTGTAAACGCGCGCCACCGTGGAGAAGCGTACGATTCGTCGTTGGGCGCGTTGACCGATTGCTTCGAACTCCGCCGTCTCGACGTAGTCTTGAAAGTCGTCCACAACCGGGACCAGGATGTAGTTGACTCCGGATACGCGCAGTTCGGGCGCGTCGGCCGGACGTTCGGCGATCAAGCCGGATTCCGCCAGGTCCTGCTCCCGCAGTATGGCGGGCAGGTCGCTGCGGCCGACGATCTGGAACTTGCGGGTGTTGTTGATGCGATCGATCAGTTGGCCGTCGAGTGCTTCCAGCACGCGGTTCATCGCATTCGTTTTTCCGGCCTGACCGACGGACTCGCGTACCGCCGGGTTGACCTGCACGTCGCTGATGCCGAGGGTGTCGAGTTGCTGGGCCGACAACGAAGCGACCGTGGCAGCCGCAAAGGCGAAAAAGAGGAGGGGAAAGTAATGTATCGGTTTTTTCATGGCATTAGATAAGCTTTGGCTTTTTCAGCGTCCGAGTTGTGGAAAGAGACGGGGATACCGGTTTTCGATCGTGAGACCTTCTTCGGTATCCACCCGGATGTCGATGAGGAAACCGCTCTGCCTCAGCTGTTCGGCGTGCCCGCGGAGCACTTCGATTTCGGCCTCCGTCAGACGGGCTCCGGTTTGCAGTTCATTGAGAAATTCCGTGTACTCCCGCCAGCGCTCTACGCCCTCGGCGGAGGGTTCCAGGGCAACATTGAGGTGGAAATCCGGGTACAGGTTTACCATCCGTTCCCAGTCGGCAAAGCCGTCGCGACTCAGCCGCATCCGCTGCAGACCGGGACGGCCTTGCAGGGCTCCGGGGGCGCTGCCGACCACGATGCCGTCGAGTTCCACGGTCACCGATTGCGGGACCATCTCATGATCGGTGTTGCTCAGCGTGACCACGCCGTCACGGGAGACATTGACGTGGGGAATGCGCAGGTTTCGCAGGGAGATATCGACCTGAAAAGGGACTTTGGACGGGCGTTCCGCGAAAACGGCAGGGGGGCCTTCCACGGTGCGCGTCGCCAGCCCTAAGGCCAATTGAGCGGAAGCTCGGTCGAGCAAGTCGTTGGGGAGGTCGTTGGTCTGACGACTGAGGTTCGGACTGGTCCGCTCGTTATGGGTGACCCGCACCGTGTCGGCGAGGAGGCTTCCGCCCTCCCATCCGTCGAACAGACGATAGGTGGCCCGCAATACGTGTTCGGTGCTGACCACATCGACTCCGTGTCCCTGGTAATGGCGGAGATTGCGGCCGAACGAGGAAATCGTCACCGCCAGAATGGCGTCGGCGTCAAGGTTTCTCGCCAGGCCGGCGGCGGAGGTGCGGCTGGAAAGCAGGGCGTCGAGGTCGCGTTCCGGGTCGGCGGCAACGGCGTCCAGCAAGAGTTCGCGGCTCATTACCGAGTAGCCGAGTTCGGTGACTCGCGAGGTGATGAGATCTTCCAGCAGACCCGCTTTATCCTCGAACTCCGGTCCGGCTCGATTCTGCACGAAGATGGCGGCGGTAAGCGGACTGGAATCGGACTGCGCCCAGCCCGGCGCGCCGAGGAAGGTCAGAAGGACGCCTGTCAGGAGAAGGGCCGGTCGAGCCGGGTGGGGGTGGTGAAACAAATTCATGAGCGACACCGATGTTGAAATTAGAAACGCCCTTCGCGGGTCGTGGTCAAGGTCTTTGGACACGTGGTTTTGGGGAATGTTTTGCTGAATTTTCCTTCAAGTGTTCAGCGCCGCACCGCCACCATGCGACAGGCTCCAAGAAAGCTGTTACGGCAGCGGATCTTCCATCGGTCTTCCTCGAGGCCGAGGAGGCGAGGCAACTCGTTGTCTCGGAAGCCGGCCCGAATGCTGACCTCACCGTCATGCCAGCTCACCCGATTCAGGCGGAATGGTTTGAGGAGTTGAAACTGCTTGAGGTGAAGCGGGTGCCGGCGCGGTTCGCAGGCCAGAATAAGGCGGGGACCGTTGCGAAGACGGCGTCCGATTTCGCGCAGTTCCCGGTCTTCGAATTGGTGTAGAATGAGGTTGGCCAGAACAAAATTGTACCGGCCGAAGTCCGAAAATGCGGTGATATCCTCGCGGCGCCAGCCCCACGATTCGGGCCAAAGGGAAGGGCGTTGCCACAAATCCAGACCATCGATACGAACCGTGGCCGGAAGCCGATTTCGTTTCCCGAGATGGTGCCCCAACCAGCCGTCGCCGGCCCCGATTTCCAGTCCGGTGTCTGTTGGGTTTACGACTTTCGCCAAATTCCGCCCGATCCAGCGAAAATTGCCCATGAGGAAATTGATCAGGCGCAGGTCACGCCGGTTGCCCAGGGCGTCGGGGTGGTCCTGCGGAAGCGAATCGAGAATTTCCGGCTGGACCTCGCGGTGTTTCGGAAAGGGTGTCACGGGTGCGCTATGCGGTTGCTGGCGGCCGTTTCTTCGATGGTTTCCAGGGTTTTTTGAACGGCTCCCCGATTGGCGGTGTGCCATTCGCGGGCCCGTGCCGCCATCCGGGCCCGTTCTTCCGGACTGGAGAGCAATGGCAAGGCCTGATCTATGAGATCGGTCTCGTCGCCCACCACCACCGCCGCGCCCGCATCCACCAGTTGGCGCGCGATCAGGCGAAAGTTGGTCATGTGTGGACCGTAGAGCAGCGGTTTGCCGAAAGCGGCGGCTTCGATCGGCGTTTGTCCGCCATGATTAGGCGGGAGGCTTTTCCCGACAAAGACCAGGTCGGCGAGTTGTGTGAGCCTTAGCAGTTCGCCGGTGGTGTCGGCCACCGCCACGTCGACGACTTCGGTGGCCGCACCCTGACTGCGAAAATGGAAACTGAATGGGAACCCTTCCAGGGTACGGCGGACCTCAACCCGGCGTTCCATGTGACGGGGAACCAGGAGCAACCGGCAGTTTAGTCCTGCCTCCCGCGCGCGGCCGAGCACGCGCAGGAGCATTTCTTCCTCTCCCGGCCAGGTGGATGATCCGAGCAGGAGAATGGGAGGCGGGGAGGCTTTCGCCGGTCCGGATAACCCCAATTCGCGGAGGAGGGCGTCCTTTTGGGCGTCGTTCAGGATGGGTTCCAGGTTGACGTCGAGTTTGAGGTTGCCGCTGACCGTCACGGCATCGGCGGTGGCGCCGAGTTCGGCGAACCTTTTTGCGTCGTCCTCGGATGCGGCCAGAATCCGGGAGAACTTCCCCAGAAGGCGGGGAGTGAGGAATGTCAGGGCTGATAGACGCCCGAAGGAGCGATCGGATATGCGACCGTTGATCAGCAGCAGCGGTACGCTTCTCACCGCGGCCTGATGGAGGTGTTCCGGCCAGAGCTCGGATTCCATTAACAGACAGAGGTCCGGCTGAACCCGATTCCAGGAGCGCCGGCTGAAAGGCCAGAAGTCGAGCGGAAAGTAGGCCAGGCCAATCAACTGTTCGCGGTAACGTTCGCGGGCCAGGGCGTAGCCGGTGCTGGTGGTGGTGGTGAGAAAAACCTCGTAGTCCGGTCGCGCCGCCAGGGCCCGCAGGATGGGAACGACCCCGAGGATTTCCCCCACGCTGACCGCCTGAATCCAGACTCGTTGAACCCCTGTCTTCTTGGGCGGCAGGCCGTTGATGATTCCCAGGCGGGTCAAAAACCCATCGCGGTAGCCCCCCCTTTTTTTCATACGCAGCAGGTAGCGCGGCAGAAGAATCAACAACAAAGGAAGAAAGACAATACGGTAGGCCCAAATCATAGTCCGCGATCACCGTAAGGCGAAACCGGCCGCAGCATAAAGCCTGTTTTATATCTATCTATGGGAGGATTTCAAAACTGGTTTTGAATCTTCGCCATTTCCTTTTCCATGCAGGGGCGGCAAATACCGTGACTGATCGACATTCCGGGAAAATGGGACATCAGATCGTTGATCCGGGTGTCTTTGTCCGGACACCAGACACAGACGGTGACCGTCCGGGACCTGGGGTCGGCGACCGGGAACTCCGTTCCCGATTCAGGGACCGACGGCGGTTCGGGTTGTTCGGAAGCTTGCATTTGCTCTGGTAGTCGTCAGCCGGTTCGGTCGAAGGTTGTGGGGAAATTCAGTCCTTTCGCCCGGACGACGTCCGGGCGGCGTCGCGTGGATCCAGCGTGCCGCGCTCGATTCGTTCGAGTTGCAACTCGATCGCCGTCCGCAGCAGGACCGAGCGCGGGAGATTAAGACGTTTTGCGGTTCGGGAAATGCGTTCGGCCAAATTTTCATCGATCCGCAGGGGAATGGATCTTGCCTTCATGAGCAGAACGTAGAAATGCTGTATACGTTAGGTCAATCGAAAAAATGATGGCCCTTGAGGCGCGGCTTTAGCGCGGTTCGCGGCGGAGGGATCGAGTGCGACGCCGCCGTTATTATTTCTCCGGATCGGCCTGACGGTGATAGCGGGATGCGGCGGACTCGGGTTGGGGGACCTCCGGGGGCCATTGGCCGGGATTTTCGAGGATTTTACAGACCAAACGCTGGGCGCCATCAAGCCGCGACGAGAATTTGAGAGTGGTATCGTCTTGTCTGACGGCGTAGATCGGCTGGCCGAGAAGGTTGAAGGAGAAACTCACCTCAAATGGCTTTTCCAGGTCGATGGCTGCCAGAGTGGTGTTGTCCGAGCCGATTTGATTCAGTCGTTCTCCGTCGAATCGGATTCGCTTTTCAGCCAGAGAGAGGATCTCGCGGGAACCAATATAAAAAAAGATCTCGAAGCCGGTTTTTATGATCGTGAACGCGATGGCAAATACCAGGCCGGCATAGCCGTCGCCGCGCACCGCCATGAGAATACCGAAGATCCAGAAAGGGATTCCGATCAGCAGCCATAACCCCAGGCGCATCAGGGTGTACTTGATGTGATCCCGACGGATCGTTGCGGGATGTTCAAAGGTTTCGGTCATTTTATGAAATATTAGTCGACACCCGGCTGTGCGCGGCAAGCGGAAACGGGGCCTGCTCAGACCTGCCACTGGTTTTCAATCAGGTGGGTGGCGGCGATGCGCTGAAAGCTTGCTACCTGTTCCTGCTGCCATGAGGAATCATCGCGATTGATTTCTTTGGCCACCAGGCGGGCGACCTCCGGCGCCGCGTCCATACTGGCAGCGGCGTCCAGGATCAGGGAGCGGGTGCGGCGGGCGAGCACATCATAGACCGTGCGGGCCATTTCGTGCCGCGCCGCCCAAACGATTTCCGCTTTGCTGATCGGCAGGCGGGGATGGATCGTTTCCGCCAGGTCCGGGAATTCTTTTTTCAGGGCTTCAATGGCCGGACTGTCGGTCCCGTAAACGGCCAACGGACCGGACGGGGTTTCTTCGAAAGCGCCTCCGTGCAGCGGCAGATGGGCCGTGGGGCAGCGGCGAGATGAGAATCCGGCAACCTGCTCCCCCCGGTTCACCACGTCCTCCGCCATTTTGCGATAGGTGGTCCATTTGCCGCCGGTGACGGTAAGGAGCCTGGTGGGGGAGACTACGATGGTGTGGTCCCGCGACAATCCGGCTGTGCCATGACCGCCCTTGCGCGAAATCAGCGGCCGAAGACCGGAGAATACGCTCAGAACATCGCCGGTTTGCGGGTCTGTTTGGAGGTACTTGGCGGCGTGCTCCAGGAGGAATTGAAGTTCGTCCTTCCGGGGCGCCGGTTCGCGATCCGCCGAGGGTACCGGGACGTCGGTGGTCCCGACGATAACCCGGTCATGCCAGGGAATGGCGAATAACACTCGACCGTCGGCGGTCTTCGGCACCATCAAGGCATCCGGTCCGGACAGGAATTTCCGTGGCAGGACCAGGTGGGAACCTCGACTGAAAACCAGCAGCGGTTCCGCCTTGGCATTATCGAGGAGGCGGACGGAGTCGGTGAAAACCCCGGTGGCATTGACCACGGCTTTGCCGCGAACCTCCAGTTCGTTTCCCGTCTCCCGGTCGCGCAGAAGAACGCCGGCAACCTGCCCGCCCTCGTGGATAAAGCCGGTGACTTCCGCCTGGTTGAGCACGGCCGCCCCATGTTCCGCTGCGGTCTGGGCGAGATTGACCGCCAGTCGGGCGTCGTCGAATTGAGCATCGTAGTAAAGAATGCCGCCGGTCAGGCCCTTCGTTTCCAGGTTGGGAAGGCGTTTCTGGGCTTCCCGCTTCGAAAGGGTTTGCGAAGAGCCCAGACTCAGTTTCCCCGCCAGACGGTCATACAGCTTCAAGCCGATCCCGTAGAATGGTTTGTCCCGCCAGCGATAGACCGGAATCACGAATCCGAGGCGGTGCACCAGATGCGGGGCGTTGGCGTGCAGGCGACCGCGTTCCCGCAATGCGGAAATGACAAGGGACAGATTGCCCTGGCGCAGATAGCGAACGCCCCCGTGGATGAGTTTGGTGCTGCGGCTCGAGGTGCCGTGGGCGAAATCCTCGCGCTCGATCAGGAGCGTACGGTAACCGCGGGAGGCGGCATCGACCGCGGTTCCGAGTCCGGTCGCTCCGCCGCCAATGACGATAAAATCCCAGGGATCGGGCTCCTGGTTCAGGCGGTCTATTGTTTGCTCGCGATTCATGCCGGTAAGATCGATTGAATCAACGCCTGGATTCCGGCTGCGAGCAATTTTTTCGAATATCGGGATTGAAGGCGGTGCGTTTTTGTACACGCTCGGATGGATGGCGGAAGGACGCAGCATCCCGGTGAGGTTGTCACCGGAGGTAATCGAGCGGCTCGACCGGGTGGCGAAGCGAACCGGCATGTCGCGCAACTCGCTGATGAAGTTTTGCGTTTCCACCTTCGCCTATGAAATGGAGACCGGCGAGCTTAGCACCAAAACACTGCAGGCCTGGCAGGAGGTCCTGAAGAACCTCGACGGAAGGACGCACCGGTACGCCCCGCGCGGGGAAAGGGCTCTGAAGGTCGCGGAAGGGAAGGGTGGTTATCCGAAAAAAAAGCAAAGCGCACGGGTTCGCAAGAAGCGATGAACGAACGTTCGGTAAGGTGAGTCCCCAATCATATACCCGGCCTTAAAGGCTCGCCATGGCCGGATAAAGTACACTAAACAGCGCCCATGAGTCACGGTTTCCTTGATCAGATCGTAGCGGTGACCTCTGAGTTGTCCTATCGACCCTCATGGGATGAATATTTCATGGCAACAGCGTTCCTGATTGCCTCGCGTTCGGCTTGCGGACGTTTGCATGTCGGATGTGTGCTGGTTTCAGGCGGAGCCCATAAGAACCGGATCATCGCCGCCGGTTATAACGGATTCCTGCCGGGAACTCCCCACAGTTCGCGGGTTCGTGACGGACATGAACAGGGAACAGTCCATGCCGAGCAAAATGCCATTGTCGACGCGGCACGCCGAGGAAGCAGCGTGGAAGGAGCCAGCGCCTATGTTACGCACTTTCCCTGTGTCAACTGCGCCAAAATTCTGGCTGGGGCGGGTATCGCCGCGATCAAATACCGCATTGATTACAATAACGACCCGCTGACTCAGGAAATTCTCGGGGAGGCGGGTGTTTCCATCATGAAACTTTGAGCAGGTATTTGCGGAATGGTTTCAATTGCGCTCTTGATTCGTCGCAAGGTGAAGAGTATCTTGGTCCATATTGATGAACGTATCCAGAATCGCAGAGTCCAATCTTGTGGGATCTCTCCTTCTGGCGCACCCCGGATTGGATGATCCAAATTTCCGGAAAGCCGTGATCCTGCTCTCCGCGCATTCCGGCGACGAGGGGGCCATGGGAGTGATCTTGAACCGTCCGCTGAATCAGACCCTGGGGGAGTTTGACGGCGCCCTCGTTTACAGTCCACTGGCGGACGTACCTCTGTACGAAGGAGGCCCCGTCCAGGCAGACCAGATGATCCTCTCGGCCTGGTCCTGGTCTGAGGAGAAAAAAGTGTTCCGCCTGTTTTTCGGCATCGACGCCGACAAGGCCAAAATTCTGCGCGACGAGCAAGGCATGGAGCTGCGTGCCTTCCTCGGCTACTCGGGTTGGGGCAAAAAACAGCTCGAAGGAGAACTTGCCGCCAACACCTGGGTTCTCGCCAACATCAACAGCGACGTCCTGCACGGCGAAACCGGCTCCAACCTCTGGCGAACCATCATGGGCGAACTCAGCCTCGACATGAAACTCCTCGCCGATTTCCCCGACGACCCCAGCCTAAACTGAACCTCTCCATCCCGAGAGCTCCCTCATCAGACTTCAAATCATCAGTTATTTTGCCAGGCAAAATATAAGTTGACGGCTTCGGTTTGGTGGAATTGGGTGTTGGCATGAGATTGAATCGGAGGCGACTGAAGGTTTTGGGGGAGGTGAGCGGGGTGTACCACTGCATG
>JBJHCF010000059.1:0-25315 GCA_050506795.1 Opitutia bacterium | reverse complement strand
ACATCCCTACCGTGTCAACACCTTTTTCCAAGAAATTACGTGTGGGTGATTCGGGCCGACCGGAATCACCCGGTCGCCCGGCTGGCGGCGGAGGTGCGAATGAGTTCCGGAAAACAGATGCGTGAGACGGCTTCCTCGAAATCATGCGTGCCGTCGATGATCTCGATCTCGAGGCGCAGGTAATAAAGAGGCACTTCCGAACGAAGCTCGGGAGGGATGCGGACCGCGTCCTTTTCGGTGGTGATCAGATAATCCAGGGAGGCTTCCGCGGCCTGACGGAAAATATCCTCCAGTTCCCTGCTGGTAAAGCGGTGGTGATCGAGAAATCTTTTGGTGAGGAGCACGCTCGCACCCAGTTCCCTCAGGAATCCCTCGAAACTCTCCGGGACGGCGATCCCGCTGAACGCTCCCACCCGCCGCCCGCGCAGGGCTTCCAGTTCCATACGCCCTTCGCCGTTGACTTCCTGCAAATAGGAGGGCCGGTGGGCACACTCGATGATTTCCGCCTCCCGGTTGTAGTGCCGGATCAGGTCCTCCAACTCGCCGTCGGGCTGGCCGTCGGATTTGGTCAGGAAAACATAGGAAGCCCGCTTCAGGTGTTTGATCGGCTCGCGCAGGATGCCTCGGGGCAGGAGTTTTTCGTTGCCGAAGGGATTGGTCTTGTCGATGAGCAGCAGGTTGAGCCGGCCCTTGAGCGGAAGGTACTGGAACCCGTCGTCCAGGATCAAGGTGTCCACGCCGTACTTGCGAATGGCGTAGGAGCCGCTCTTGACCCGGTTTTTGTCCACGATCACCAGGACTCCGGGCAGGTTGCGGGCCAGCATGTAGGGTTCGTCGCCGGCCATTTCCGAGTCCATGAGCACATTTTCGCCGTCACTGACCACCTTGGGCGGCGGGGGTTCTCCGCCGTGGGAGATGCGCCGCCACCATTGTCTCCAGAGGGGTTCGCTCTTGCTCTTATACCCGCGGCTGAGAATGGCCACCCGCCGTCCCCTCTCGGCTAGGGAGCGGGCGAATTTCTCGACCACCGGCGTCTTTCCGGTGCCCCCGACCGTCAGGTTCCCCACCACAACCACCAGGCAGCCCAACGGCTGGTCGTGCAGAATACGCTTGCGATAAAGCCAGGTGCGAATCTGCACGATACCGCTGTAAAGCAGGGAGTTAAGTTGCAGGAAGCCACCATAGATCGAAGCCCGCCACCCCGACCGCCGGCCGTAGATCACGTCGACCGTGTACTGTTCGAAACGGTACAGGCTGTGCCGGAACTTGGCCAACAGTCGATTCAGCATCGCATCATAATTTTCCCGAAGGGTTTCCACACTGGAATAACATCTCTTTTACAACGACTTTCAGGGAAAAGTGAACCGGATAAGGTCCAACGGACAAAAAAATCCTGTCTCCGCTTTCGGGAATCGCGTGTCAGCCTATAGTTAAGTGTTCAGGAAAGCCATTGACGAACCCGGGGAAATGACGCTTTTTGAAGGATTCCCGGCACTTTTAGGCATAAAAATGCATTTGCACTTGCTCAAATCCAAAATTCACCGCGCGGAAGTCACCGATTCCAGCCTCAACTATGAGGGCAGTCTCGGCATCGACCAGGATTTAATGACCGAGGTGGGCCTTCGCCCCTACGAAAAAATCCTGGTCGGCAACCTGGCCAATGGTGAACGCTTCGAAACCTACGCCATTCCCGCTCCGGCCGGGTCGTACAAAATCAGCTTGAACGGGGCCACCGCGCACCTGGGAAAAGTCGGCGACCTTCTCACTATTATGGCTTTCTGCTCGGTTTCCGAGTCCGAAGCAGAATCCTGGCAACCCCGGGTCATCGTGTTGGGGAACGCCAACCGGAAAATCATCAAGCGCAATGGGAAATAGGCGTCCCGGCGCCCGTACCGCCCGTCTCTCCGTCGTTTTAAATTGAGCCTCGTCCCCTCCGCCCCTTACTACGTCCCCAACCCAATTAATTTCCTTCATGAAAACACTTATCATCGCCGAGAAACCCAGCGTCGCTCGGGACATTGCCAATTCCCTGGGTAAAGTCCCCAAAAACGGAGACTACTTCGAAAACGATTCCTACGTGGTGGCCGCCGCCCAGGGCCACCTGGTCGAATTGGTGATGCCGGAAGAGATCGACAAGAAGTACAGCTATTGGCGCCTGGACAACCTCCCGATTATCCCGGAGACCTTTCAACTTAAGCCGATTGAGAAAACCAAAAGTCGCTTCCAGGAGTTGAAGAAGCTCTTTTCGCGCAAGGACATCGAAACGGTTGTCAACGCCTGTGACGCCGGTCGCGAGGGCGAACTGATCTTCACCTACATCAATCAGCTGGTGAAATCGCGCAAACCGGTCAAACGACTGTGGATGTCCTCGATGACCCCGGCGGGAATTCGGGAGGCCTTCGCCCGTCTGCGTGATGGCGATGAAATGACTCCGCTGGCGGATGCGGCCCGGTGCCGCTCGGAATCGGATTGGCTGATCGGAATCAACGGCACCCGGGCCGTGACCAAACGTATGTTCGGATCGCGCGGTGGCCAGGCCGCCACCGTGGGCCGGGTGCAGACCCCCACCCTGGCCATCGTGATGGAGCGCGAACGCCAGATTCGCGGTTTCAAGGCGCGGACCTACTACCGGCTGCTGGCCGACTTCGAAATCACGCAGGGAGGCTACCAGGGCGTTTACCAGCGTCCGGATTTCAAGAAGTCCGATGACGAACACGATCGCGCCGACCGCATCTGGGACCGGGAAACCGCCGAGCGGGTCCTGGCCATTCTGGAAAAAAAACCGGAGGCCGCTGTCAGCGAGGAACGCAAACGGAGCCAGCAGTCCGCTCCCAGGCTTTACGATCTGACCACCCTCCAGCGCGAAGCCAACAACCGTTTCGGATATCCGGCCGCCCGCACCCTGCAGATCGCCCAGTCCCTCTACGAACGCTACAAGGTCATCACCTACCCCCGTACCGATTCCAAGGCCCTGCCCGAGGACTACGTTCCCGTCTGTAAGGATACGCTTGAAAATATGGACGGCGCGCTGGCCGCTCATGCGAAGAAGGCCCTGACGGAAGGCTACGTCAAACCCAACAAGCGCATATTCAACAACGCCCAGGTAAGCGATCACTTCGCCATTATTCCGACCACCGAAACGCCGAAATCGCTCCCGGAGAACGAAGCCAAAATCTACGACATGATCGCCCGGCGATTCATCGCCGCCTTTTACCCCAACGCCCAGTTCGACGTCACCACCCGCTTGAGCAAGGTGGAGGAGCATGTCTTCAAGACCGAAGGCAAGGTCCTGGTCGAACCCGGCTGGCTGGCGGTTTACGGCAAGAGCGCGACCGGTGACGACGACGCCTCGACCCTGGTTCCGCTTCATCAGGACGATGGTGATCCGGCGCGGGCGCGCACCGTGAATTCGGAAATGTGCGAGGAACAAACCAAGCCTCCGCCCCGCTACACGGAAGCCACGCTGCTTTCGGCGATGGAAGGCGCCGGAAAGCTGGTGGAAGACGACGAGTTGGCCGAAGCGATGAAAGAAAAGGGGCTGGGAACCCCGGCCACCCGGGCCAACATCATCGATCACCTGGTGCGGGAAAAATACCTCGAACGGGAACGGCGCGATCTCATTCCCACCGGAAAGGCCGAACTGTTGCTGGATTTCCTCCAGGAGGTCAAAGCCGACGCCCTGACCAGCCCCTCCCTGACCGGAGAATGGGAATACAAACTCCGGCAGATCGAGGAAGGCAGATTATCACGTGAGAATTTCATGCGGGAGATCACCGGATTGACTCGGGATATCGTGGAGAAGACCAAGAATTTCGAGGAGACCGACGAAAACGCGACGGAAACCTCGATCATCAGTCCCTCCGACGGCAAACCCATGCTGGAGAACGCCCGGCGCTACAAGTCTCAGGATGGCGAACTCAGCATCTATAAGGTGGTGGGAAATCGCAAACTGGACGAGCCGGAGGTGCAGCAACTGCTCAACGAGCGCCGAATCGGGCCGCTGGAAGGGTTTCGCTCCAAAAAGGGCAAACCCTTCAGCGCCATCCTGGAACTCAACGACGAGAACCGCATTCGCTTCGTATTCGACAACGCCGGGGGCGGCGACGGGAACGGCGAGGGAGAACCGATCGATTTTTCGAAGCTCGAAGTCGTCGGGACCTGCCCCAAGTGCGGGGCCAAGGTGTACGAAAGCGTTTCCGCCTACATTTGCGAAAAGTCCCGCGCCGATGACGAGGCGAAGAAGTGCGATTTCCGGGTCAGCCGGAAAATCCTCGGAAGAGATATCGACAAGCCGCAGATCAAGAAACTGCTGGAAGAACGGAAAACCGATCTGCTGCCGAATTTTTGGTCGAAGAAATCAAAGAAACCGTTCTCGGCCCACCTTGTTCTCAAAGACAAGGGCGATATCGGTTTCGAGTTTCCTCCCCGGGAAAAGAAAAAAACCGCCGCCAAAAAGGCGGTCAAGAAAGCCGCCAGGAAGGAGTGAGGGTCGGGTGTTTGTGATTCGTTGTTGGTGATTCTTTGGGGGGCCGGGGGTTTACGGCCCGCCGTTTGTTTTTTTGGCGGGTGGTTCCCTCCTCCCGCCGCCGTTACGATTTTCCGCATTGTCAGGCGGCCAATAATCAATAACGAGTAACCAATCACGAATCTCCGGATAACCGATCACCACCAACCCACACCCAAATGCCCGAAAGGAACCGCAAAAAACTCAAGGGAGGCGTCATCGGTTACGGCGGCGCCTTTAACATGGGCCGTCACCATCTCGAAGCCATGCGCAAGGCCGGTGTTCGACCGGCCGCGGTGGCGGAGATCGATCCCGCCCGCCTGCGGGAGGCGGGAGAGGATTATCCCGGCATCGGGCTTTTCGATTCGGTCGACCGGATGCTTCGGGAGTCCGACGTGGATCTCATCACGATCATCACGCCCCACAACACCCACGCCGACCTGGCCGTGCAATGTCTGAAGGGAAATCGACACGTGGTCTGTGAAAAACCCCTGACCATCACCACGGAGGAATGCGACCGCATGATCGCCGAAGCGAAGAAGCGCAAGCTGACTCTTTCGACCTACCACAACCGGCACTGGGACGGCTGCATTCTGGAGGCGCGAAAGAGAATTGAGCGCGGCGCCATCGGCGATATTGTCCGCATCGAAGCCCACATGGGCGTGCGGGAACAACCGCGCGACTGGTGGCGTTCAAGCCGGTCGATCTCAGGGGGGATTTTGTATGACTGGGGAGTCCACCTTCTGGAATACTCGCTGCAACTCATAGACAGCGAAATCATCGAAGTCGGCGGATTCGCCAGGACCGGATTCTGGGCGCCGACCACCGTCTGGGGAGACGACACCAACGAGGACGAAGCCTTCGCCGTGGTCCGGTTTAAGTCGGGCCAGTGGCTCACCCTTTGTATCACCAGCCTCGATTCCAATCCGAAACCCGGGTGGGTCGAGGTCACGGGAACCAAAGGAAGTTACATTTTCGGAGGAGACTCCTGGAAATGGATCACCCGCGACCGGGGTGAGACCGTGGTTCGCGAAGGAAAGAATCCTCCCTGGGAAGGCGAAAGCAAACGCTTCTACAAGAACGTGGCCGATCACATTCTCGAAGGCGCCCCGCTGGTGATCACCCCCGAATGGGCGCGACGGCCGATCCACATTCTCGACCTCGCGGCCCGAAGCGCCCGCTCCGGCCGAACCCTGAAGGCGAAATACGATTGAAGCCTGTCGGCCGAAATCTCACCGGATGCGACACCCGCTCCTTTGGGATCAGGCTAATAAACCGCATAAGAAAACGTTAAGTAGTTCATCGCAAACAAAATACTTGCTGACATTTCCGGAAAACCCGTTACATACCAAAGGCACACCTCCTAAATCCTCTCATTGCCATGCAAATCGGAATACAACTGGTAACACCTATTCTCGGGCTGTTGGGGCTCTTGGCGGCATATTGCATTTATCGGCGAATCATGCGTCTTTCCGGAGGCGAAGGTCACGTCGCCGATATCGCCTCGCAGATCCACAACGGCGCTATGGTTTTCATGCGTCGCGAGTTGCAGATCCTGATTCCATTTGTGGTCGTGGTCGGCATCCTGTTGATGTTCAAAGACCGGTGGGAAGCATTGGCCTTCCTTTTGGGCGCCCTGGCCTCGTTTATGGCTGGATTCATCGGCATGTATGCCGCCACCAAAGCCAACGTTCGCACCACCATAGCCGCCAAGACCCGCGGCGCCGGCGCCGCGCTCACCACGGCGTTCGCCGGGGGTTCGGTCATGGGACTGACGATCGCCTCCATGGGTCTCATCGGCATCGGTGGCCTCTTCCTGTTTTTCGGTGAAACCGCGGAGGACGTGCACATCATCCACGGATTCGCCATGGGGGCCTCGCTGGTGGCTATCTTCTTCCGTGTCGGCGGCGGGATTTTCACCAAAGCCGCCGATGTCGGAGCCGATCTTGTGGGCAAAGTGGAAGCGGGTATTCCGGAGGACGATCCCCGCAACCCCGGGGTGATCGCCGACAATGTGGGTGACAATGTGGGCGACGTGGCCGGCATGGGTTCGGATCTCTTCGAATCCTATTGTAACGCCCAGATCGCCACCATGGCGATCGCCGCCACGATGGCCCTGCCTCAAGTCGGTCGTTTGATGGGAGTCGATGCGATCGCGGTGGACGCCGAGATGCGTCCGGTCCTGATGTATCTTCCCCTCGCCATGACTTCCATGGGTATCATTTGCGCCATGCTGGGCCTCTTGATCGTAAAACTGGCCTCCGGTCAGCAGCCGGCAAGGGCGCTTCGATTCGGAACGATCGGCGCGGCACTCCTGTTCATTTTTTCATCCTACTTTGTCGTTAAGTACTTCAATGCGACTCCGGCGGTGTGGGGCGCCGTCCTGACAGGAACCATCGCCGGCATTACAATCGGCCTTTCCACCGAGTTCTTCACCGGAGGGAAACCGGTGCGCAGCATCGCACGCGCCTCGGAAACGGGAGTGGCCACCGTGATCATTTCCGGGCTATCCGTCGGCCTTTTCTCGGTAGCGATTCCCGCGCTCACCGCGGCAATCGCCATTCTCGTCGCCAGCAATCTGGCCGGGCTCTACGGCGTTGCCATCGCGGCGGTCGGCATGCTCGCCACCATCGGGATCACCATGGCCATCGATGCCTACGGTCCGGTGGCCGACAATGCCGGCGGGATCGCCGAAATGACCGAGATGGGTCCCGAAACCCGGAAGATCACCGACGAACTCGACGAAGTGGGCAACACCACCGCCGCGATCGGCAAGGGATTCGCCATCGGCGCCGCCAGCCTGGCGGCCCTCTCCCTGGTCGTCGCATTCGCCAGTGTGATCGGGGAACGGATCGTGAATATGCAGATCGCGGAGGGAGTTCTTTCCGAGCAGGACGGATTCGGCATCGAAAGGATTCTGGATTTCTTCCCCCTCTCCCTCACAGACCCCCTGGTTTTGCTGGGAATCTTTTTGGGCATCGTTTTCCCGGTCCTTAACGGAGCGATCACCATGAATGCCGTGGGGAATGCCGCACACGATCTCATCGAGGAAATTCGGCGTCAGTTCCGGGAGATCCCCGGGCTGCTGGAAGGAAAAGCCAAACCGGATTCCGCCCGCTGCATCGACATCGCAACCAAAGGCGCCCTGAAGCGCATGGCTCTTCCCGGGGCGTTGGCGGTTTTTGGCCCCGTGGTGGTCGGGTTTGTCTTCGGAGCGACCATCCTGGGCGGGATGCTGGTGGGAGCTTTAATCGGCTGCTTCCTGCTGGCGCTGTTCATGTCGAACTCGGGCGGCGCCTGGGACAACGCCAAGAAATACGTGGAAAAGGGTCATTTCGGAGGCAAAGGTTCGGAAGCCCACAAGGCGACCGTGGTCGGAGACACGGTGGGGGATCCCCTCAAGGACACTTCCGGCCCGTCGATGAACATCCTGATCAACGTCATGGCCATCGTCAGCCTGATCATCGCCCCGATCATCCCGCTGCAACCGATCTTCTGAGCTTCGGCTAATCCCGGAAAGCGGAGGGAAACCTTGAATCGGGTTGCCCTCCGCTTTCCGGTCTCAATGACTTGAGGCTTCCCTCAGGAATCGCGGCCTTCGATGGAATCCAGGTGCTCCACCACGACCTCCTGAATGGTCGCCAGGAAAAGGAAACAGCCGTAGGCGCGCTGTTCCTCGCGAGTCATGCGCCCGTGATCCAACCTTCCCGATTCCAGATCCGCATCGGAGAATTTTGTCAGAAAAGCCGACCGCAACCGCAAGCGAATGGCCGCGGAGGCCCGGAGCACCGACTCGGCGTTTCCGGCGTCGATTTCAATCGCTCCGTCTTCAAAAAAGCGGCTGTTGAACAGTCCCATCAAGGTATCGGCATCCCTGCCTGAGGACTCCACCAGATCGCGCTGCCACGAAGCCCTCAGTTCGGAATCCAGGTCGTCGGGAAGAACCGGATCAATCCCGCGTCCCGCTTTGAGATCGTTCGCCAATGGTTTGATGAAATCCAGGAGCGGCGCTATGGCGGAGCGTTTCAGTTTGATTTCAACCTTTTTCATCCTTTTCCAGCGTCGTGGTTAACTGCCATCGCTGCAACGCGTGGGCGTAACCTTCGGCCACTTCGCGCTCGCCCATCCAGAGAATCGAACGTCCCTTCTCATGCACCTCCAGCATGTGACGCCGCGATTTTTCCAGGCTGTAACCGAACACGCGCCGAAAAACCATCTCCACGTACGACATCAAATTGACCGGATCATTGTGCACCACGACCTTCCACCCGCCTTCCGGGCGAACCCGGGTATCGGTCTCTTCCTCGATTGAGGTTCGCGTTTGCTCCATAGTCATGTCCGACCCTCGGCAGCGCGATTCCGTTCCTCAATCGCGGCCCGAAGTTCCGTTTCGGCATCGGCGAGACCGATTTTCCTGACCTCTCCCGACTTCCGGTCCTTGAGCTCGATCACCCCTTCCTTCAGACCCCTGCCTCCGATTACGATGCGCAACGGAATGCCCAGCAAATCGGCATCGTTGAATTTGACCCCGGGACGCTCCTTGCGGTCGTCGACGAGGACATCGGCCCCGGCGGACTCCGCCGCCGCCGCCAGGCGAAAGGCGAGCGAGCGTGCCTCCTCCAGATCGGGATCGAGCAGGGTCAGCAGCACTTGGTAGGGCGCGATGGTCCAGGGCCAGGCGATCCCTTTATCGTCATGGGATTGTTCGATCGCCGCCTGCAGCGTCCGGCTGAGGCCGATACCGTAACACCCCATGACGTGGGGGCGCGATTTGCCTTCGGCATCGCTGAAGTACGCCTCGAAATTCTCGCTGTACTTGGTGCCCAGCTTGAAGATGTGTCCGACCTCGATGGCCCGGGCCATCTCCAGAGGCGCGCCCGATTTGGGGCAAGGCTCGCCCGGGCGCACCCGGCGAAAATCTCCGAATCCGTCGATCGCGAGGTCTCGCTTCACATTGATGTCGCGCAGATGAAATCCGTCTCGATTGGCGCCGGTCACGCCGTTGCCGATCAGACGCACGGCGTGGTCGGCATGGATGCCGGACAACTTTTCCGGATGAGCGATGGTTCCGCGCACCACGCCCAGGCTCCCGGGGCGGGCGCCCATGACTTCGACCACCTCGGATTCCTCCGCCGGTCGTACCCGTTGAAAACCCAGCGCCCCAAGTTTGGATTCCTCCAATTCGTCCTGACCGCGCAGGACCACGGCAAACGGCCGTCCGTCCCCCATGTAAATCAGGGTCTTGAACTGTTTTTCGGCCGGGAGTCCGTACGGCGCTTCCGCCAGGCCGGCAATGGTGGTGACTCCCGGAGTGGGAAACTCCTCCGGCTCCCCTTCGGCCTCGGGATCGCTAAAGTCCTTCGGCACAATGGCGCTGAACGCCTTTTCCCGGTTGCTGGCGTAATCGCTCCGCGAGCAGAAAAAGATATCGTCGTCTCCGACCTCCGCCGGCGCCATGAATTCGTGGGAATAGCTGCCGCCCATTACCCCGGAATCCGCCTCCACCATAACGAAGTTCAAACCGCACCGCCGAAAGAACGCTGTGTAGGCCGCCATCATCTTATGGTAGGTCTCGATAGCTCCCTCGTCGGTGGCGTCGAAGCTGTAACCGTCCTTCATCAGAAACTCGCGGGACCTCATCAACCCGAAGCGAGGCCGGATCTCGTTCCTGAATTTGGTCTGTATCTGATAAAAGGTCTTCGGCAGATCGCGGTAGCTGGTCAATTCGTTGGCCATCATCGAAGTGATCACCTCCTCGTGGGTCGGTCCCAGCACGTACGACGGCTCTCCCTTGCGCTCGTCCTCCGGCGTTTCCGCCGAGGCGGCATCCGCGCGGAACATGACCTCCCGGGCGGCATCCCACCGGGGTCCCTTAATCCAAAGCTCCGCCGGATGGATGGCCGGCAGATGAACTTCAATGGCCCCGGCCCGATTGAGCTCCTCACGGCAGATGCCCTCGATCTTGCGCAGCGACCGGTAACCTGCCGGCAACCACGCGTAGATGCCGGCGCCCACCTTGCGGATGAGGCCGGCCCGAAGCAACAGCCGGTGCGAAGCGATTTCCGCGTCGGCCGGACTTTCTTTGAGGGTCGGGATGAAGGATTCTGACCAAAGCTGCATGTGCTGATAGAAAAGTGTTTGGCCTGCCGCGCGCAACTCCGCAACGGGCGGAAATCGCGGTACGGCAGGGAACCCATCTGAAGGAAAACCCGTCTGTTAATCAAGCGCTGTTCTTTTTTCGATTGAGAGGCCGCGGCGCCGGATCTAACCTTCACTCATGCCTGCACCTAAAGAGAGCGCCGCCAGGATTGCCTCCATTACGGAATCTTTGCTTCCGGCGGCCTCCGTCGCGGGTGCGGACAACGAAGGCAAACTCCCCTATTTCAACCGGGAGCTCAGTTGGCTTTCGTTTAACCGCCGTGTCCTGGAGCAGGCCTTTTCGGACAAGAATCCGTTGCTCGAACGACTCAAGTTTCTCTCCATTGTGAGCTCAAACCTGGATGAGTTTTTCGAAATCCGGGTGGCCGGACTGATCCAGCAGGTGGAATCCGGGAACGAAACGCCGGGAATCGACGGAATCGGTCCGCGCGAACAGCTCCGTCGTATTCACGATGTGGTGGTCTCCCTGGTGGAAGACCAGTACCACTGCTGGCGTCACGAAATCATCCCCCAATTGCGCGGGCAGGAGATCGAGTTTATCTCCGCCGGCGACCTCACCGCCGGCGAACGGCGCTGGGTCAATCACTACTTCAAGGAACAGGTTTACCCCGTTCTCACCCCGCTGGCCATCGATCCGGCGCATCCGTTTCCGCAGATCGGCAACAAAACGCTGAACATACTGGTAACCCTGGACAATCCCGAGACGCCGGAAATCGAGGCGCTGATGGCCATTCTGCCGGTTCCGCGCATACTTCCGCGAGTGGTTTGGATCGATCCGGAAAAGGCCGGCGTCCAGCGATACGTTTTCCTGAGCGACGTCGTAAAACTGGGAGCAGGTGATCTTTTTCCCGGGTACGAAATCCATTCCGCCCACGCTTTCCGCATTACCCGCAACAGCGACCTCTATATCGATGAAGAAGAGGCGGATAATCTTTTGGAGAGAATCGAAGGCGAACTGCACAAACGCAAAAAGGGAGCCGCCGTGCGCCTGGAGATCGAAGATGGCGTGCACGAGGAGAGTCTCAACAGTCTGCTGCGTCACCTCAACCTCCCGCGCGACTACATTTTCCGGATCGACGGCCCGATCAATCTGCTGCGGTTGATAAGCGTTTACGGGATGATCAACCGCCCGGACCTGAAATACAAATCCTTCGTGCCCGCGGTCCGCCCTCCTTTCGGCCAGCAACGCTCTCTGTTCAAAGCCCTGGCCGGTAACGACGTTCTGCTGCACCATCCCTTCGATTGTTTTTCCTCGGTCCTGGAGTTCATCCGTCTGGCGGCCACCGACCCCAAGGTGTTCGCCATCAAACAGACCCTTTACCGCACCAGCGGGGATTCTCCCATTATCGATGCCCTGATCGAAGCCTCCCGCAATGGCAAACAGGTGACCGCCCTGGTCGAATTAAAAGCCCGTTTTGACGAAGCCAACAATATCCAATGGGCCAAACAACTCGAGGAAGCCGGCGTTCATGTGGTTTACGGAATGGTCGGCCACAAGATTCACTGCAAGTGCTGCCTGGTGGTCCGACGTGAAGGCGGAGCCCTGAGAAATTACGTGCACCTCGGGACCGGCAACTACAATCCGCAGACCGCGAAACTCTACACCGACCTCGGTTTTTTCACCGCTCGAGCGGAAATTACCGAGGAGGTGGCCGCCCTGTTCAATTCACTTACCGGATACGGACGAAAGCCCGCCTTCCGGCACCTGTTGGTCGCGCCGTACAACCTGCACGCCGGAATCCAGAATCTGATCCTGAACGAGGCGAAGAACGCTCGCGCCGGACAACCGTCGGGAATTATCGCCAAGATCAACAACCTGGTTGATCCCGTAACCATCGCCAATCTCTACGAAGCTTCCAGCGCCGGAGTGCCGATCGACCTGATCGTGCGCGGCAACTGCTGCCTGGTCCCAGGGATAAAGGGCCTGAGCGAGAACATCACCGTTCGCAGTCTGGTCGGGCGCTTTCTCGAACACAGCCGCATATTCCGCTTTGAGAACGGCGTCGCCGACCCTATCTTTTACCTGGGCAGCGCGGACTGGATGCCGCGAAATTTCCATCGCCGGGTGGAGGTCCTGTTTCCCCTGGAGGATTCGGAACTGCGCCGGCGGGTGTTCGAGGAGGTCTTGCAGGTCTACCTCCGCGACTCCGCCAATACGCGCATTCTGCAACCCAATGGCGCCTATATTCCGGTTGATTCGAACGAGGACACTTCACCGTTTTCCGCGCAGGAACACCTTCTCGCTCAGGCCGAAGCATTCCGCAAGCAGATGGAGGAACGGGAGTGACCTAGCGGTCTTTCGAACATTCGGCGCAGGTGCCGAAAATAATCAGTTCCTGCCCTTCGGCCACAAAACCTTCCGGAAGATGCAACGTCACATCCGCCTGTGGAAGCGGTAAATCGTGAAGCCTGCGGCAGCGATTGCAGATAAAATGAATGTGTTCCGGAGCGGGCACTTCGTAGCGAGTGGGCTGGCCCGGATAGCGCAAGGGAACCAGGTCCCGATCCTCCAACATGTCCTTGATCGATCGATACACAGTGGTCAGCCCGAGCCGGGGCACCAGGGCCTTGCCGAACTGGTGAATCTCCTCCGCCGTCAGGGGACGTTTTTCCTTCCGCAACACGTCGAGAATAGCCTGCCGCTGCCTGGTCTGACGTTCCACTGTGATACGCTGGGAGATTAAGCCGATGGAGACGAGTCAAAACGATTGCGCCGCGAAATCCATCCACACAGGATGGTTGTCATGCTGAAACCGAAAAACGTGCAGAGCATTGGTCAAGAGATCGCCATCGCCTGGTCGGACGGCACGGAAAGCTATTTCCCCATGGCCTTTCTGCGGAAGCATTCGCCCAGTGCCGAGAACCGTGGAGAAACGGATATTTTCGGACAGAAATACGGAGGAACCGACCGGACTGATTACGACGGCGTGACGGTGACCGGCTGGCAATTTGTCGGCAACTACGCCATTCGCTTCGAATTCAGCGACGGTCACGGCACCGGCCTCTACAGTTTCAGTTACCTGAAAGAGCTGGAACAAGTGGCCCAGGATGGAGAAGCATGAAACGGATCGGCGGTCATTCGAAACTGCCCGAAATTCGCTGATGACGCTGCCGGAAGAGTTTCGGCGCCGCCTTCTGGCCTGGTATCGCGAGCATCAGCGTCCCCTCCCCTGGCGGGGAAACCCCTCTCTTTACAAGACGGTGGTCTCCGAATTCATGCTCCAGCAAACCCAGGTAAAAACCGCACTGGGGCATTTCGAACGGTGGCTGGAGCGGTTTCCCGATTTCCGTGCGTTGGCCGAGGCGCCGGAAGCGGAGGTGCTCAAGCACTGGGAAGGACTGGGGTATTACAATCGCGCGCGCAACCTGCACCGACTGGCGAAAGCGGTGGCTGTCATGGATTCGATTCCCCGCACTCCGGACGCCTGGCAAAACCTTCCCGGCGTGGGTCCCTACACTTCCGCCGCCATCACCAGTATCGCCTTCGGCGTCCGCGCCGCCTGTGTCGACGGCAACGTGGTCCGCATTCTGATCCGCATCCAGGCGGATGATACGCAATACCGCGACAGCACCTCCGCGGCGTCCGCCTGTGCGCCTTTGGCGGGAAAGCTTCTGGATCCCGACAACCCCGGCGATCACAACCAGGCCATGATGGAACTCGGCGCCACCGTTTGCTTGCGGCGGCGTCCCCTCTGCGCCACCTGCCCGGTGGTCACGTTTTGCCGGGCGGCCGAAGCCGGAAACCCGGAGGCCTACCCGCGATTTGTCTCCAAAAAGATCGAAAAACAGGAAGTCACCCGCCTCTGGTGCCGCCACGGCAATGCTCTTCTGCTGCACAAATCAACCGCCGACTCCCGCCGTCTGGCCGAACTGTACGAACTTCCCCAACCCGTTCACCTCGGTCTGCCGAATGCGGTTTCCGAAGGCCTGGGGCGGCCTCTGGCGCACAAGGTTCGGCACATCACCCGCTTTCGTATCAGCGAAACCATTTATGCCTATCCGGTGAAACGGCTGAAACTCCCTGAAAACAAGAACGGCCTCGAATGGGTCTCCAGGGAACGCCTGAACCGCATCACCCTTTCCGGCCCCCACCGCCGCTGGGTTAACGAATTGCTTGCGGGGGAAAGTGGCGCCGGCTAGCTCTCACGCTCGGCGCGACGCTGGGCGAGTTCCGTGCCGATACGCAGATTGAGTTCCTTGTTAATCGGATAGAAAATAAGGGCCAGCACCGCGAGGGCGAAAAAGATGGACGGGTAAACGGCCACGGACATGCGGATGGCGTTCGCCGCCGCCTCCATGCTCTCACTTGCGGCGCCATTGAAGCCGTGAAGGGAGAGGGCTTGACCGCCGAGAAAACCGCCTATGCCCAGCCCCGCTTTGAGCGCGAACACCACACCGGCAAAGACGAACCCGGTGGCTCGCCGCCCGTTTTTCCACTCCCCGAAATCGGCGGTGTCGGCGATCATGGACCAGAGCAAAGGAATGGTCGGCCCGTACGCGGCGGACCAGGCCATGGACTGCGCCAACTGCAAGCCGATAGCATCCCCCGGGATGAAATAGAGCCAGAATGTGGCAAGAGTGGTCATAATCAGGCAGACGACAAACACGCCCCGTTTACCAAAGCGCTCGGAAAGCGGTTTGGACAAAAGTACGCCGATCAAAACGGTCGTGCTGCCCGCGATATTCATCACCCCGAATCCGACCGCTCGAACGTTGGAGAGGTCCTCCCGCACCAGAAACCCTCCCATATCGAGCAACCTCTGAATTCCAGTGAGGCCTCCTTCGGTCGCCTGCACCATTCCCAAACGGCGGAGGAAATCGGCGAGCGCGGTGGGATCGACGACGTACTGCGTGAACAGCGGCAGGGAGCCGCCGCGCATAGATAGCACCACGAAGATCGCCAGGGTCGCGAGGAACAACACCAACCATGGTCGATTGGTGAAAACATCGGTCATGTCCTGCTTCGGAGAACTCTTCTGCGCCGGGTCGGGCAGGACGCGTTCCCTGGCGGAAAAGAAGGCGACCACAAAAAATATTACGCTCAAACAGGCGAAAAGCCCCATGGTGATCGACCAACCTCGGGCCGCGTCACCCCCACCGAATTTTTCCACGAGGGGCCATGTGAAACTTTGAACCACAAACCCGGTTATCATGACCGCGATGAAGCGGTAGGTCGAGAGGCTGGTCCGCTCGTTCACGTCCCCGGTCATAACCCCGTTCAACGCGCAGTACGGCACGTTGTTCATGGTGTAGATGGTCATGAGGCCCAGGTAGGCGACCCAGGCGTAGAGCAGCAACCCCTGCGGGCCGAGATTCGGAGTGGTGAACGCCGCCCAGAAAATCACGGCAAAAGGCAGGGCCGTCCACAGCAGCCAGGGCCGGAAACGCCCCCAGCGGGTTTTGGTGCGATCGGCCACGATGCCCATGAGAGGATCGGTCACGGCATCGAGAAGGCGGCCACATAAAAACAACCAGCTCGCGGCCACAACGGAAATTCCGAAAACCTCCGTGAAGAAGGTCATCTGGAAAACCATCAGCGTCTGGAAGACAAAGTTGGCCCCGGAATCGCCCAGCGCATAGCCGGCCTTCTCACGAAACGAAAGCCGCGTCATCGCGGGAAGACGGGCGTTGGACGAATTGGGGGTTGCGCCGGAGTCAGTCATAATGAAAAAGTTCGCTAAGCGCTCAGCCACAACCAGGCGGTCACCCCGCGCGGGTAGTAGCGGCTTCCCCGGCTTGCGCCGGTCACGCTGTCGATCTGATCGCACATGGCGTCTTTCCCGCAACCGGGCCGGCGCTGCCAGTCGGCATGCACCCGGTCGGCCGCGCGGGCGACATCGTTAATCGCTTCGGGATAAAGGCGCCGGATCACATGTTGCGCCAGCGCGATCTTGCTGAACCATGTGTTGGTGCTGGTGCTGCTGATCTTCCATCCGCCGCTTTCCCGATCAATGCAGACTCCGGGTTGCAGCGCCTGAGTGATGTGCCGGCCGAGGAGCTTCAGCAATGGCCCGAAGCGTCCTTCGGGATCGATGGCATCGGCATAACCCAGGAAGATGGGATACACAAATCCCTCCACCGCAGGAAGAATCCGCGAACGGTTTCCGGCTTCGAACACGGCGGGAAAAAAGCCGGTATCCGGTTCGACCTTCCCAACCAGAGTGCCTGCCAGCAGGTCGGCGGTCGCACCCGCGTCGGCGGCGGCCCGCGGCTCGTTGAGGTGTTGAAAAGCCTTCTCCAGAAGAATCCAGGCGCCGAGAGTTTTGACCGCGAGGTAAAGGTTGTTGCGCGCCTGTCCCAGGCTGACGTCGAGACTGTCGTAGGTTGTGATCTCGGAACCGCCCGGACCGCAGCGGTCGGAATCGAACTTGAGAATTCCATCCCTCTTTTCCGGTTCCGGATGATCTCTCCGGTGAAGGCTCTCGGCGCACTCCAAAAGCGTTTCCCGGTACTGCTTGAGCCAGTCGAAGTCGCCCATTGCCTCGGCATAGGTCGCCGCGCTAAGTACCCAATTCAGCAGCTGCTCCATGGTCATGTGACTGAAGCAGCCGGTGAGCCCGTCGCATTCGTAGCTCGAACGTCCGGAGGGCGTGAAATGATTCATCACCCCCATGTCATGGGTGAACGAAATCCCTCCGGGAACCGTTTCGGAGTCGTTGATCTGCAGGTTGTCCCGGTAGGCGTACCGTTCCACAAAGAGTTCCAGCGTATCCCGCACCGCCCAGGGATGCCAGGCCAACTCGAAGAAAAGGTGATCCACAGTGAGATCAAACGTATTGACCATGCGGTATTCACCCTCGTTCACCATCCACAGCGGACCGTCGTCATTCCACATCAACTGGGTCGATCCGTAGTAACTGTGAATCGATTGGGCCAGGAGGAATTTCCGGTCCGCATCCAGTCCGCTGGAATCCAACTCCGCATCCCTTTCGGAGGCGATCTGCTGGTATTCGGCGTGGGTGCTCAACCCCTGGGCCAGAACATCCTCCAGACCGGCGAAAAAACGGGTGTAGGCATAGCTCGCTCCGATCCCGGTGGTGACGACTCCGGATTGAAAAAATCCCAGCACAATGGGAAAGCGGCGGCGCTCGCCGGCCGGGACGGTGAAAAGGATCGCGGATTCGCCGCCGATAACGTGCAGCCCGCGATAATCCCGAAACTTCGGCTCGAACACGTCGAACCCCAGGCGCAGTTCCACGGCTTCATCGGGCAACGTGGCATAGCCGCAGGATGGACCCAGGGCAAATCCCGCCAGATCCGCGCGGGAATCACTCAATGGACGGAAGGGCTGGTCGGGATCGCCGATTCCGAAAATCAGTTCCACCGGTTCTTTCCCCTGTTGATTGTCGTATTCAATCCAGGCCGGAACCGCCGGCGCCAAAAGGCGGCGCGCCTTACCGCGGTCCAGAGTGCGCGGATCCGGAACCCGCTCGAAAGGCGAAAGTAGGGAAAACCCGAATCGATCTTCGTCGGCGCGCCAGGTATCGCTGGCCGCTCCGAGGGTCCGCTGGTAATCCTCCGCAGTCAAGGTGGAGAAACGGCTGTCCTCGCGAACACTCGACGCCACCGCGGCCTCGCCGGTGTAAAGCACCTCCGCCGTTTGCGGCGGCTCGAAAAATGGCAGCAGCCGCCAGCGTTCCCCTCCCCCCCGGCGGAAACCCACATACACGTTTTGCCGGGCCTGACCCGGGCCGCTCAACGACTGGGCGAATCCACCGGGACTGCCATCGAAGCCGATCGTGAATGAGGCAAACGCCCCAAAAGGCGAATGATGAGAATGAAAACTCTGATGATTCACAAAGTGGTTTAACGGTTTGACGGTTCCCCAGGGCGAACCCGGATCAGCTTCCGGACCTCGCCTTCGGAGCTCAATTCACTTGACGCTCTAACAATAGACTTGAAAACGCGATGACTGAACCGCTAATTTCCGAATGGCACAATCATTCACCGTGTCTTCCCTGGAAAGCTAAAACCATGTCATCGAATCGCCGAGTAACCCTTGCCGACGTCGCACGCAACGCAGGTGTGCATGTGACCACGGTTTCGCTCGCCCTCCGGAATCATCCTCGGTTGCCGACCAAGACCCGAAACCGCCTGCGGGCCCTGGCCGAGGAAATGGGTTACACTCCCGACCCGATGCTGAGCGCACTGGTTTCCTATCGCGACCGGAAAGGTTCTCGCCGGCAGCACCCTACCCTGGCATATCTTACGAATTGGAAAACCCGTTGGGGGTGGAAAAACGTGAGCGCGCATCCGGAGTTTCACGCCGGCGCCGCCAACCGCGCGAACCAGTTGGGTTATAAACTCGATCACTTCTGGCTCGGGGAACCCGGCCTCACCCACCAAAGGCTCGATGCCATCCTGCGGACGCGAGGGATCACCGGCCTCATTCTGGCGTCACACAGCCTGGTCCTGGGGGACGAATTGCAGCTCGACTGGGACCGGTATTGCGCCATTAAAATCGACTACTACCCGCACCGCCCTCTGCTGCACACCGTAACCAACAATCAGTGCGATATCGCGCGGTTGGCGGTGCAGCATTCGTTAAAGGCCGGTTACCGTCGCATTGGAATGGTCATGCACCGTGGATGGGAGCAGTCGGCTGACAACAACTGGACCGCCGGCTTTCTTTGCGAGCAGCAGTTTATGCCGATCAAGGACCGGATACCGCCGCTGATTTTCCCCGATCAAGCGGCGGACGACAGTTGGTTGAACGAATTCAGCACACCCGGATCGGTCGATGCCGGCACCTTTCGACGCTGGCTTAATCGGCACCAACCGGAGGTCATTCTCAGCAATGCGCCCTTCGTCCTGCCCGCCCTGAAAGAACTGGGTCTCCATATTCCGCACGATATCGCCTTTGTGGAACTGTTCCTGGAGGACTGTTCCGGCCAGACCGCGGGAGTCCGCCAGAACCACGTCACGGTCGGCGCCCTCGCGGTGGAACTTCTCACCGGACAACTCCAACAGAACAATTTCGGGGTCCCGGAAATCCCCATACACACCTTTGTCGAAGGCACCTGGTTCGACGGAGCCAGTTGTCCGAAACGCACCGGTTGACGCCCGGAAAGGCCAACCGGACCGGATCCGGTTTATCCGTCCACCGCCGCGAAGGGTCAGCGGTAGTGAAAGGTGATGGTCATCGTTTGCTCGTCGCCCATGAGTTCGACCATCTCGTTGCTCCACTCACCGAAAGGAGCACGAGCTTCAATCGCGTCCTGGCAGATGAGCGTTCCGGTTTGGGTGGCGTTGCTGTCGATATCGACGATAGTGACATAACCGGAGGAATCCAGCGTGAAACGAACCCGGACCCGCGCGCCCGTATCGGCGGCCGATGCGTGCGCCCGGGCCATGCCAAGCCATTGGCGTTCGATGGATTCGAGCATGCGCTCCAGATAGACGCCGAAGTCACTGCGACGGGCGTCGATGGCCACCTCGCCGACCCGCGACGTCGATCCCTGCCGGTCGGCCACGGGTCCGGAATGGGTGCGCGGCAGTGTGGGACGCGGGCTCGGAGTCGGACGATCCGCGGAAAGCCGGGCGTAGGCCTCGGCGGTGGAAACGCGCTGGCCTTCAGGGACATTGATGCCCACCATCCGCATGACGTCATCTCCGTCCTCCCCTTCCTCCGTCTCGGTTCGCAGGCCTTCCGCATCCGGATCCAGCTCCACGTCGTCGAGACCGGCAACCGGCAAACGTTCGGGAATCAGCGGCAGATCATCCCCTGGCTCCGCCGGATCCCGGTCCGATTGATCCCCCGGGAACGCTCCCCCTTCCGGCGGGACCGGATCGGGATCTCCCTCAACGATATTCTGGGAACGCAACGGTTCCCCCTCGATCCGCGGGGTATCCTCCGGCGCCCGGTCTTCGGGAGGTTCCTCCTGCGCCGCCTGCTGATCGCGGGACGCGATGCGGCGGGTGTCGTCGGGCGGATTGGTAGGCACATCGGGGTTGGTGGCGACGTACTCGTCGGGCGGCCGCATGGTCTCCTCCGGATCACTGAGCCTGACATCGAAGGCCCGAGACGCGGTCGCCGATTCGCGCGGCTCCGACAGCCGTTCGGGAAACACCGCCAGGAGCAGGGCGTGAAGCAGCAGGGTTCCGGCCGCTCCGATGGCCAGGGACTTCCCGGGCACCGTACGGCGGAAAAACGGGTCCGCTCCCCCCAGGGGACGCTTCCGCAACCGCGCGGGCTGCCTGGCCTGGCGGTTTACCCTTTTCACTCCTTCTCCCGTTTACGGATTTGGATTCCGAATTTCGCCAGCGCACGGGACGTGGCCTCCATGGGAAGCCCCATGACGTTGGTAAACGACCCCTGGCAGGTGGCGCCGAGCAATTCTCCGTGCTCCTGGATTCCATAGGCGCCGGCTTTGTCCAGAGGATTGACCCGTTCGAAATAGGTCCGCACCGTCAGCCAGTCGAGCGGCCGAAAAGTCACCTCGCTGCGGACCGCTTCGCGCCACTCCCGGCCGGAACTCCGATGTATGACCCGGAGCCCGGTCCAAACCACGTGTTTCCTTCCCGACAATTGACCCAACATAAATGCGGCTTCCTCCCGGTCGGCGGGTTTGTTCAAAACACGGTTCCCCAGGAAAACCGCCGTATCCGCCGCCAGCACAACTTCATCGGGAAAGATAGCCGCAATCGCCCGACATTTCAAATCCGCATTGTCCAATACCAGATCCTCCGGCGTGGACCGCACCTCGAAAAGTTCCTCCACGTCGGCTGATCGAACCTCAAAGGAAAGCCCGAGCCGTTCCAGAATTTCACGGCGTCTGGGTGATCCGGAAGCGAGAATCAAACCGGGAACGTTGTTCGAAGCGGAGGGCATCGGCGCGCCTCTAAGGCACCACCTGGTCGCCCAGCAGCAGGCGCACGTCGCCACGCACCCGTGCATACTCCAGGCGGGTCAGGTTGTACTGAAAATACGCCTCCACCAGGTTGTCGTCCGCCTGGGAAACCCTGTTCTGGGCGTCGACCACCTCGCGATTGTCGGCCACCCCCTGTTCAAACCGGGTACGGGCCAGCCGAAACTCCTCTTCGGCAAGCTCGAGGTTCTCCTCGGCCACCTCGATTTGGGCGAGACGCGAACGCAGGTCGCGCCAGGCCAGGAGCAGTTCGGAGGAGATTTCCTGCCGGAGGTCCCGCAGTTCGATCTCCGTGGCGCGTCGACGCGAATTGGCCAGCATACGGTTGGAGCGAATGCGATAACCTTCGAAGATCGGCATCCGCAGCGCGACCCCGGCGCTCCAGACCTCCTGTTCGTCGCCGTCAAAAGCACGTTCCGCCGCGATTCCGTAATCGCCAAACACTGACAACGTGGGAAAACGCTCCCAGGATGCCGCGCGCTGTTCCAGTTTGTTCTGCTCGAGACGGCGCTCCAGCACGCGATAATCGGCGCGATCTCCCAGCACCGCGTCCTCCCGTACCTGAGGTTGCTCGGAATCGGCCTCCCGGTGCGCCACAAAATCACGGATGGATATGGCCCGGTCCAGGTCGATATCAAGCAACCGTTTGAGGCTCAATTCGCTCTGGTACACCACCGTCTCCTGCTGTAATCGTGCCTGACGTTCGGTGGCGAGGGTCACCTGTGCGCGTGTCACATCGATTTCGGTGGCCACGCCCGCTTCAAGCTGGTTGCGGGCCAAATCGAGCAGCACTTCGGCGCGGTCGATGTTGGCCTCGATCACTTCAAACCGCTTGATGTTGCGTTGGTGGGCCAGGTAAACCTGGGCGCTAATCTCAAAAACCTCCTGCACCAGGGAGTCGTATTGCTCCCGGGAGAGCTCGACTCCCTTGCTGGCCGCCTGGTAGGCCGCGATCAAAGCCGGATCCACCAGCGAAAAACTGGCGCGCACCGCGGCGTCGAAACGATTGCTGGTGGTCTGGCTCACAAACCCCCGGAGTTGTCCGAGGGCGGGCGATTTCGAACGGGCCTGACTGACCTCCACATTGACTTGTGGGTAGAGGAAGGAACGTTCGCGGCCAGCCTGCTGGATGGCCTGCTCGATGATTTCGCGATTCAGCAGGATCTGCAGGTTTTCGGTTTCTACCCGGGAGAGAACCTCACCGAGCGTGAGTTCCAAAGTGTCCGCCTGAACTCTGCAGGCTCCCCCGGCGAAGATCGTCAGGGAAAAAATCAGGATCGCCGGCTGAAAAAAGGCAACGCCGGAGCGGAAAAGAGATTTGGTCTTCATAATCACTGCTTTCAGGCTGGGAAAACTGGACGAGTCCGTGACGGATGGCAACCTTTGAGCGGCCGTTGGGAGCCGCGATTTAAGCTTTCAGTGGATCGGTGGAAACTGAAGACGGCGTCGGAGCGCCAAGCCGGACTCGCGAGCCGGCCGGAATATTTCATCGGAATCATCCGGGGAGTGATAATTTTTATGGCTCGATCCCTTATTATTCGGCTTAATCTATTACCTATGTTCACAAGACTTCCAAACCGCCTCACGTTCGCCATCCTGAGCCTGGCCCTGGCGCTTGCCCCATTTCTCTCCGGCATGGATAAGCTTGACCACCGGGACTTCGGCGAACACGACAATCCTCGACTGATCCGGGCCATCGAACGTCACGATCGCGGGGTGGAGGGTTCGGAGAGCGCCGTCGACCAGGCAATCGAAATGCTGGAAGCGATTCTGAAAGATTCTCCGGACAACGCTCTGGCACGCGCTTATCTCGGTAGCGCCTATACTCTCAAAGCGCGCGACGTGGCGCTCTGGAACAAGCGGCGCTGGGCCGAACGCGGGGCGGAGGCGCTCGACGCGGCGGTCAAGACCGCCCCGCTCAATCCGCGGGTACGGCTGGTTCGCGCGATCAACTCCTATAATCTGCCGCGCATCCTCGGACGTCACGGCGAGGCGAAGGAGGATTTTGCCTTTCTGCTTCAAGCCGTCGAGGCCCACCCGGAAAGCCTTGGCGACGACCTGAAACGGGCGATCTATTTTCACGCCGGCGCCTTCGCACTGAGAGAAAGCGAAAACGAGCGGGCGCTGACTCTGTTGGAAGAAGCCGACGCGATTGAGGGCGACAGTCCGATCTCCATCCAAATTGACTCCATGCTGCGCATCGCCCGCGAACGAAACTCCTGAACGCAGCGAATCCCATGATCGACGATCTCGAATCCGTATTGATCAGCCAACGACGCATTGCCCGGAGGATTCGTGAGCTGGGAGAAGAGATCACCACCTTTTACGGTAAGGGTGAGATCACCGTAATCTCAATCATCAACGGAGCCCTGCCCTTCACCGCCGACCTGATCCGACGCATCACCATTCCCGTGCGCATGGACTGCATCCGGGTTGCCAGCTACCGTGACGGGATCGTTCCGGAAGGCGAGCCGGAGCTCATCTACAGCACCCGCCTGGAGATCGAAAACCGGCGGGTCATGGTCATCGACGACATTCTCGACACCGGCCGGACCCTGTTCACCATCAACCAGATCTTTCAGCGCCGTAATCCCGAATCTCTGCACACCTGTGTGCTGCTCGATAAACAAGGCCGCCGCGAGATCCCATTTGAAGCCGATTTCGTAGGATTCCAAATACCCGATAAATTCGTGGTGGGTTACGGCCTCGACTTCGCCGGCCGCTATCGCAACCTCCCCTGCATAGGCACCCTCAAACCCGAATTGCAGAACCCGCCCGAATGGGCCTAGCAGCGTGTTCGGCTACCACCGGCCAGTCCGATCGGACAAGTCTTCGTGGGTCAGGATCGGGCCGTTGGTTTCGATCGAAATGCTGGCGGGCAAATCGGGCGCGGTGATGATGGCAACACCGGTTTCATTGACAAACTCGATATTTCCGCTGGGCGCCGCATGAATCGGGCTCGCCATCTCCGCGTGGGCGGGCATGCCGTATCCCAGCAGAACAGGCGCCTGAGGGCTCGGCTCGCCGGGGTTCCAGCGGGTGAGTTTAACCCGGTGATTTTCGCCGGCGATGGTGGCGAGCGCGTGCACGGTATAGTCCGAACCGCCTCCGGTCAGTTCCAGCTCAATGTCGGAATCGCGACCGCCGCGAAGGTAAAGCAAGGGTCCGTACTTCATGTCGCCCCGGCTGCGCCGCACAATCACGTTCGATCCCAGAAGGTAGCCACGCTCACACCCCAGGGCAACGCAGTTCTCCACGATGGTCTTTTCCGCGGCGTCGTCACGGGCTCCGATCTCGAATCCGGCGCGGGTATTGATAGCAACACAATTGCGCAACGTGACGCTTCCCGCTCCCCCGTAGGTGCGGAATCCGTCCTCGACCAGGCTCTTCATGTATCCGGCCGTGATCAGGTACCGCCCGTCACGGTTTTCATACACGGACTCGAAATGAAGATCGTAAGCCGGACCCGACGTATCGCGCAGCATATCGCTGGTGGAGCGCATGACGCCTTCGGCATAACAATCCTCCAGCAGGATGCCGTCTCCTCCCTGGATATAAAACGCGTGCCCGAAGGCACGGGTGATCACCTTGCATCGACGCAGCGTTGTATGGCTGCCCATAATCTGAATGCCGCTTTTCTTTCGCAGTCCCACCAGATTCAGACCTCCTGACATGCCCTGGTTAAATTATTCTTATTGTCAACAACTTAGGGAATCTTGCCCAAATGCAGGGTGCGGACCCAAAACTGTCCGGTTTTTTTCGCCAGCCGACGAAGACTTCCCGA
>JBJHCF010000058.1:0-26970 GCA_050506795.1 Opitutia bacterium | reverse complement strand
AAAGTAAATCTGGCTACCAGAAAAGCCTACGGATTTCGCACCTTCAACGCCGTTGAAACCGCCTTATATCACAACATGGGGGACCTTCCCGAACCGGAAACCGCCCACGAATTTTTCTGAAGAGGCAATTTTAAAGGCTGTCCCGGGCGAGGTGCATGGGAATTCGAAAGGAGACGGAATTTGGACTCATCGTGTCGAAAAAGTGTAAAGCAACAGAAAACTTCACTGATTAACGAGTAATGTACCCTGGCGAGATCTACAACAAAACACGTTGTCATTCCGGTGTTTAGCTGCCACACTAAAGATCCGGAGCAGTCATTTTTATCCTGGCATTTTCCATAGCAGAGGTTCAATCCTTGGGTCGATCCGATGGAGTAAGGGGAGAAGCCCTTTTGGACATCGCATCCCACGCCCTCAGCGCCCTGAGAGTGCCAGCACCTCCGGGAACGCCGCTCTCGATCACGAGGCATGACTCGCGGAATCTCAGAATCGATTCGCAAAAGCATTCTTCCAAGACGAGAAACCCAAACAGTGCAGGTGCCCTATTTCGGGGGTCGAAAACATGGACGAAACGAAGTGGAGATGGCGAAGCAAACTTGGACTGACCCCATTTGCCTCCCCCAGGTCTGGACAGCCTACGCGACAACTTTCTTCGCTTCGAAGGAAAGAAAACTGCGTCGCCCGAAGGATTCGCGCCGGAATCGTGATTCTTGAAACGCCATCACGAGCTTCTGCCGGTTTGACGGCGGAAGAACTCGCTGTGTTGTCAATACTCAAGACGTCGTACGGGCGGCCCGCAGATCCATGTGCGGTCACCCCGGGATTTCGCCCGGTCGCAGATCCTGGAGAAAATCCCCGCAAGGCAGGCAAAGAATGTCGTCCCGCACGAATCGCTCGGAGCCACGATAAAGGAAGATGCGTCGACACTTGGGATAGTCCTCAGCAAAAGCCTTGAGCGGCCGCAAATCGGCCGGGCGTATTTTGGAGGCGTTCTTGACTTCGATCGCATAGATGCCGGATTTCCCGTAAATCACGAAGTCCACCTCGACTCTTGAGCGTGTTTGCCAGTAGGAAAGCGTGTGTTTTCCCTTTGAATAATCGCACCACGCCCGAAGATGCTGAGCCACGAGACCCTCCAACGCGGCGCCGTCTATCTCTTCCGGAGCGTCCAGCGGACCGGTGGGGCGGTTCGCCCGGAAGACTCCAGTGTCGAAGAAATAAAACTTCGGATGGGCCGCCAATTCGCGTTGCGCCTTTTTCGAAAAGACTTCCAGCCGGAATCCAAGCAACAGGTCTTCGAGAATTTCAAGATAGCCTTCGCAGGTCTTTCGCTTGACCTGGCACTCGCGGGAAACATTGCTGAGGTTCAATACGGCGGCGTGCGAAAAGCTCATGGCTTCCAGGAATCGGGCGAAAGCTCCCACGTCCCGGACGAGGCCCTCCATTTGCACCTCCTCGCGCAGGTAAAGCCCATTATAGGCCTGCACCGTTGCCGAAGGGTCCCGCGCACCCCATACCACCGGCAACATCCCCTGATGCAGTGCTTTGGACAGATCAAATGCCTTCCCCAGTTCGGTCGCCATATACGGGTGAAGGGTTCGCTGGACCGCCCGTCCGCCCAGTAAGTTCACCCCGGCGCGCCTCAGCTTTCGAGCGCTGGAGCCCGTCAAAACAAACTGCTGCCCGGATTTTTTCTCGATCAAGGCATGCACGACCTCCAGTAATTCCGGCAGCTTCTGCACTTCATCCAGGACAATCTGTTTCTTATGACGGTTACCCGCGACCAACTCAACCAGCCGTTCCGGCCGGGCGACCAATTCCCGATGAACGGCGGGATCCAGCAGATCGATCCGCAGGGCGTCCGGGAACCGGTGCCGGGTCCACAACGTCTTTCCCGTGCCTCGGGGACCCAGTAGAAAAAAATGATCGGACGAAACTTGCAAGAATCGCTTCAAATATGCCATATTGCGCCGCAAATTGGCGGCGTCCATGCCATTTGTCAAATGTATTTCTGGGATTACGTTACCACAAAGAACGTGGAGGGCGCGAAGGGTTCGCCCGCCGGGCACCGACCTGGAGACCGAATCGGATCTCTTCCCAAGCCACTTTCGCCTCCCTTTCGTGGGCAAACCCAAATGCCTCCCGGCCAAGATCTCGCAGACAGCGATGTCCGCGTCCCCTGTTTTGATCGCCGGCGCCATTCCGTCGCCCCCCCCATCTTCCCTGGCTCCCACCAGCTTCCCCATCCCGGCAAAGCTCGCTGATCGTGAATCGGCCCTTCTCAGCCAGTACCGCAATTCGTTCTTATTCGTCCGTCGGCGGTCCGGTTCTCTTCGCGCCCGGTCTTGTCAACACCTTCTCATTCCATCTTCGTTCGGAACGGTCTCTTTCCATGGCATAATCAGCTACACTGCACTGCAACCGACGTCCTTGGGATGACTGTTACGGATGTCTTTGGGTTGTATCCGGGAAGGTGGGTTTGGAATGGGAGGCACGGGAGGTTTGTCGGGCGGTTGGAGACGCCGTCTGAAGAGCGGCGCTACGGTTGAGCGAGCGCAGAAAGTGCGGGTGATAGCAATTTATGGGGGGTTAGAGAAGGTCTGGATAGAGCCCGTATCGCAACAGGTGTCGGCATGCCTTGTTCCATCAGGTCAGCCGGACCCTTTACGCCTGCCTATCGCCTTTGCTCCGTAGGTCAGCACCTCCAAGCCCGGAATTTCCTCAAAATCTCCGCCGTTCCGGGTCAGCAGACGAGCCCCGTTGGCGCGTGCTGTGGCCGCGATCCACAGGTCGTTGTGCGATCGTCCGGACAGGAGTTTCTTTCGGCGAAGGTGAGTCGTGATTCGCCCGTAGTGTTCCGCCACTTCCAGGTTCGCGGATACTACTGTCCGAGCCCGCAGCAACGTCAGGGCTTCTTGAATCCTCTCTTCCGACACCATTGCGGCGCCATCGAAAAACTCTCCAGCCGCGGCGACTGGAACGATCAGCGCCTCGGCGCCGTGTCTCAACAAAGCCTTGTTCACCGGAGCACCGGCATCACCCGCCGCGCGAAATTCGTCGATCAGGACCGTGGTGTCGATGCAGATCATTCCGGAATTTCCACCGACCAGTTCGCGCGCCTGCGGTTGGACCTGACAACGCCCTCCATCTTCTTCGCCTCGGAAAGCGACCGTTTCCCTGCCCAAACCGTCGCCGCCTGCATCACCGCATCAGCGCAAGTTCCGGCGCCGCTCTGCGAGTCCACGAGGCGATCGATCGTCCTCGTGAACGATTCTCCCTCCCGTTTTTGTCGCGCCAGCTTCTCGTAAATCCGGCTTTCCACGGCGATCGTCTTTGTACTCATATATGTAGACTTACATGTAGATCCAGTAAAGTCAAGTAGACGCTGAGGGGAGCGAAAGAGACAGGTCCTTACTTCGGGCAAGGCGGGTTCCGGATTTGGGACGCGGGCGGTCTTCCTTTTCGAAAAACGTGAGCCAGTTGATCCGCTGGGGTCAGAGAAACCCTTCGCGCGACGAAAGGGCGCCTCTCTTCCCCGAACCGCCGTCCTCACACCACACGGACGCCCGCTGAAGCTGGGCGTTACGGATAAGGCGATGCTCGACGCCGAAAGGCCAATTTTCCTTGTTTCGTGTCGGGATTCCCCGCAAAAAACTGGCATGCATATTTTCCTGACGGGAGCCACCGGATTGCTGGGAAGCGCCTTCGCGCGGGCGGCGAAGCGGCGTGGGCACAGGGTCACCGGAGTCGTCCACCGCACGCCGTTGCCCGAGGATGTCCCCTTGGACCAGTGCCTGACCGGAGACCTGACCGATCAATCCTGGACCTTGCAGACGGTGCTGGACCTGTTTCCCGACGCCATTGTCAATGCCGCGGCGGTCGCCCAGGCGGCCGACTGCGAGGCGAACCCCGAACTCTCGCAGGCACTCAATGTGGCGCTTCCCACTCAACTCGCCCAGTTGGCGCACCACTTCAGCGCCAAGTTGCTTCACGTGTCCACCGACATGGTATTCGACGGCGAACGGGGCAACTACTCCCCGGTGGACGAACCGGCGCCGACCTGCCTTTACGGCTGGCAGAAACTGGAAGCGGAAAAAGCGGTGATCCAGCGCGCCCCGGATTTCGCCACCGTGCTCCGGCTTCCCCTCTTGAACGGCAACACCGCGAACGGAACGCGCAGCCTGCACGAAAGGCTCTTTGCCGCTTGGATTAAGGGAGAAAAGCCGGGCCTTTATCGCGAGGAAATGCGCCAACCTTGCCTGGTCGACAACGCGGCCAAGGTCATGGTGGAACTCTGCGAACGCAACGATTTCCTGGGCATTCGCCATTGGGCGGGCGCGGAGCCGCTCAGCCGCTGGGAAATCGGCCAGAAGATCGTCCGCCACTTCAATCTCCCGGAAGACCTGATCCGGCCCGTTTCCCGTCGCGACGACCCCGCCGCCCAAAAACGCCCGGCCGATCTGACCTTCGACATCACCAGCTTGAAATCGAAACTGAAAACCCGTCCCCAGCCCTTCGAAGACCAGCTCGACCCTCTGATCATCCCCCCTGCCGCCAGAGAGTGGTACCATTCGTTGTGAGCCCTGCGATTCCCTTTCACCATCTCCCCGAGCGCACCGGATCCGCCGCTGAAAACATGGCGCTGGATTTTCTATTGCTGAAACGCTACCCCGAACCCGGCGCCGTGCGCTTCCGGCACTACGACTGGCGCCAACCGGCCTTCACTTTCGGCTACAGCCAGAAGATCGCCTTCATCCGCCAGCGAATTCCGGAAGTTGAACCGGAACTCGTCCGCCGTCCCACCGGCGGCGGCCTGGTCGATCACCGCAACGACTGGACCTACGCGCTGGTCATTCCGCGATCCCACCCCCTGTGCGCCCGCCCGGCCGGCAATTCGTATCAGGCGATCCATGACACCATCCGCCAGGTCCTGACGGACCAGGGACATCCGGTGGAGTTGAAAGCTCCCGCCACGGAACCCCGTAAAAAACGCGCCCCCGCCCCGGGCGTCTGTTTCGAGGAGCCGGAGAACTTCGACGTAATTCATCGCGAAACCGGCGCCAAAGTGGCCGGCGCCGCCCAGAAACGCACTGGAGCCGGTCTGCTTTTCCAGGGTTCGCTGGAACGGAGCGCCCTGCCCGGATGCGACTGGGACGCCCTGGCCGACCTCCTCGCCGCCGAACTCGCCCACACCCTCGCCTCGCCCCTCACCTCAGCCAGCTGGCCGGATTTCGACCCGGAAGAGGAATCCCACCTCACCGCCCAATTCGCCTCCGAGGAGTGGCTGGAGCGGCGTTGACATAAGGGCGTCGGGGAGACCGTCGAATTCGCAAAAACCGTTGCCGACCCTCGAAACGTATCCGACGCGCAACTTGACAAGTTGCCAAGATTGTGCTTCCATTGAACATGATGGAGACGATGAGCGTGGGAGAGTTCAAAAGGGATTTTTCGGCCGCTTTGGATCGGGTGCGTCGCGGTGAGCGCATCGCCGTCTCCTTCGGCCGCACGAAGGAAATCGTCGCGGTTCTTTCACCTCCTGACCCTGAAGAAACCCAAGGCAAACGAAAGCTCGGACGTTATGCCGGACGGGCGCGGATAAGGTTTGGCCCGGACTGGGAGATGACCGATGAGGAACTGCTCGGCTCATGAAGCTGCTGCTGGATTCCCATTCTCTGCTTTGGGCGATCGTGCAACCCCGACGGTTGGGCTCCATGGCCAAGAAAGCCATCGTCTCCAAAGGAAATGAAGTTGCCGTCAGCAGCGTGACCTTTTGGGAGATTGCCCTGAAACACTCTCTCGGAAAACTCAAATTGGATGGCATCGGCCCACAGGAATTGCCGGAGATCGCCGAAGAGCATGCGTTTATCGTCCGCCCATTATCCGCCCGCACCGCCGCATCATTTCATCGCCTCCCCCGAATCGAAGCGCACCGCGACCCGTTCGACCGAATGCTTGTTTGGCAAGCCCTGGTAGAAGGTCGCACCCTGGTCTCACGCGACCGCGCCATGCGCGACTACGAGCACCTGGGTCTCGAACTCTTGTGGTAGTCGAGAAAACAGGAATTTGAAGAAAGAATGCCTACATGTGCGGACGTTACACCCTGAGAAAACTTCCGAGTGTCGAAGGACTGGACGTTCACGATCTTCTCGCCCCGTGGGAGGGTCTGAAACGTTTCAACGTGGCCCCCACTCAGACGATGCCGGTGGTGCGCTTCAACGGGCGACCGGAAGCCGCCGAACTGGCCTGGGGCATTCGCGCGCGGTGGCAGCAGAAATCGGCCCGTCCCCTTATCAACGCCCGCTCCGAAACCGCCGCCACCAAACCCACCTTCCGCGAATCGGTGGCTAGCCGGCGCTGCCTGGTGCCGGCCGACGGGTTTTACGAATGGCGGCGCGCCGTCAATCCGCCCCAGCCGTATTATTTTCATCTACCGAATGAAGCCCCCTTCTGGTTCGCCGGGATCTGGGAAGACGAGGCATACCTGATTCTGACCACGGCGCCAAACGACATCATGCGGCCCATCCACGACCGGATGCCGGTGATCCTGGACGAATCGAACGCCTCGGCCTGGCTGGGCGACAGACCTCTCGATCGGGAAACGCTGGACCGCCTCTGCTCTCCCTATCCCCCCGACCGTCTCGCTTCCCGCGAGGTCGGGCGCCGAGTCAACAACGCCCGGCACGACGATCCCGAATGTCTGACCTATTGATGGGCGGGGAAACGATTAACAACGATCGAGGCAGTCTGATCTCAAAATCCCGGAGTCTTGCCGTGCTGCAGCGACCAAACGCGACGTCAGTTTGGCGAAGTTCGCCGTAACCCATCCTCAAACCTTCCTCCCGTGGACGACTCCAGCGACTCAGCGCACAAACAGCGCCAGCAGGTCACCTCGAAGCCGGAAGAAGCTTTCAACGGTTCGTTCCGCCACTGGAACGAATTTTGCCTTGATACCCAAACCGCCGCCTCGCTAACCTGAATCTCAAATCTCAAATTTGAAATTTGAAATTTGAAATCCCTCAACCCCAACCCCAACCATGCCTACCTACCAACGCTTTGAGGATCTCCCTGTTTGGAATGACGCTATTCGCCTGGCGGAAGGCTGCGAGGACTTCCTCCTCACCGCCAAAAACCGAATCACCTGGTCGAAGCGCGATCAACTCGACCGTTGCTCGCTTTCAGTCTCCAACAACATCGCCGAAGGATTCGAGCGCGGAACGACAAACGAGCTCCTCAACTTTCTCTATATCGCACGCGGGTCGGCCGGCGAATCCCGATCCATGCTCTGTTACTTCGAGCGACGTCCCGCGCTCAAGGATTTCAAATCTCAAATCTCAAATTTGAAATCCATCGCCGAGTCCTGTTCACGGCAGTTGCGTTCCTGGGCGGATTCGCTGCAGAACTCGGAGATCCAGGGCCATCGGCATCTCAACGAGCAGTCCCGCAAGAATTATGAAATTCGCGGCCGGAAACAGAAAGGGCGCGACACGTTTCAAGCGCTCCTTCGCCAGCACCTTCCTCCCGGGCATCCTTCGCGTCCTCACGATTGATGCAAGGGTTTGATCCGGACGCAACGGGAACCACTGGTACCGGTATTGCTCCAAACGCAATATTCAGATAACAGTTGAGAATGCAGAGCTGTGTAAATTTGCCGCCCAATCATCGCAAACCTGCATCGCTTGCCGTTATACTGGCGGCCCTGGTCGCCTTCGCATTTGCCGGATATGGCGCGGACGCCGAAAATATCCCCCGCGATTCGATCTCCGACATGGAGCACGTCCTCGGAGAATTTTTCGACGAACTTATGGCAAGCCCGCCTTCGGATCGACGGGTTGAGAATCTACTGGCGGGATTTCGCGCCGACGGAAGCTGGGCGGGCATCAACTACGACGATGTGTCGCGAACAGGATTCCAGCACCGGCAGCACCTTCTGAATCTGCGCGACCTGGCCCGGGCTTTTCATCACCCGGGTTCGCGCTTTCACGGCGACCCCGAACTTTGCGAAACCATCCTGCGGGCGCTCGATTTCTGGATCGAACACGACTTCATCGCCGACAACTGGTGGCACAATGAAATGGGAACCCCGGACATTCTCAGTGATGTGCTGATTCTGATGGATACCGAACTCACCGCCCGGCAGCGACAGGAAGGCGCCCGCATCGCCGGGCGAGCCAATCTGAATGGCTTTGGCGCCAGGCCGGGAGGCGACCTGATTCAGATCGCCGGCATCATGGGGAAGAGCGCCCTTTTCGAAAGGGATGCCGAGGGATTCCGGGACGCGGTTTCGGCCATGGTCGGGGAGGTTCGTATCACCACCGGACGTGGCGTTAAGCCCGACTTGAGTCTGCAGCACCGCACCGACCGGGTCACCTCCACCCTGACCTACGGAAGCGGATACGCTTCATCGTTCGCCCGCTATGCCGGAAAACTGCACGGCACTCAATTCGCCTTTCCCGAGGAAACCATCGAGCTCCTGATCGATTTTTATCTCGACGGTTTTCATAAATCCATGGCCCACGGACGTTATCCCGATCCGCCGCAGCTCAATCGCGGGATCACCCGCCGGTCGGCGCTGCGCGCCCGGGGCCCCGGCACACCCGAAGCCCTGGCGGCCATCTCCGACTACCGGCAGGAGGAATTGACGGAACTGATCGCCGTGCGCCGCGGAGACCAGGAACCGGCCTTCACCTTCAACAAATTTTTCTGGAGCTCCGAATACCTCAGTCACCAGCGCCCGGAATACTTCGCTTCGGTGCGCATGTATTCGTCACGTAATCACAGCGTCGAAGTCCCCTACAACGAAGAGGGCCTCCTCAATCACCACCTGGCCGACGGCGCCAATTTTATCATCCGGACCGGCGAAGAGTATCGCGACCTCTTTCCCGCCTTCGACTGGCAGAAGATTCCCGGAACCACCGTGGTACAAAAACCCTCCCTGCCGTCACCCGGCGCCATACAGCAGCGGGGACTCACCGAATTCGTAGGCGGCATTTCCGACGGCGTTTACGGCGCAGCGGCTTTCGATTTCGAAAGCCCGCTCGATTCCCTCAAAGCACGGAAGGCCTGGTTCTTCTTCGACGACGAGTTCGTCGCCCTCGGAGCCGGAATTACCTCCGACGCCGACCTCCCCGTGGCCACCACCCTGAATCAGTCCCTCTTGACTGGGCGGGTCGCGATCCCCGAAGACGGAAACCTCCGGGTGTTGGATCATGGCGAACACGTCCTCGCCGGCACGAATTGGGTCTGGCACGACAACACCGCCTACCTTTTTCCCACGCCCGCCGACGTCCGGATGAAAAACCAGGTCGCTTCCGGAACCTGGCGTCGCATCAACCGTCAATCCTGGGCTGACGACGAAGAGATCACACACAACGTATTCAACCTCTGGATCGACCACGGAACGAATCCCAGGTCCGAAAATTACGCCTATATCGTCGTCCCCGGCATCGAACTCAATGGCGTCACGGATTACAAAGACCGGTCCTCCATCTCCATCCTCGCCAACACGGCGGAAGTTCAGGCCGTCACCCACCAAAAGCTGCATTTGGCCCAGATCGTCTTCTACGAACCCGGGGAAATCGAAGCGGCGCCGGGCCTCCATATCGAAGTGGACAAGCCGAGCCTGGTCATGCTCCGCACCTCGGACGAACGCATCACCCAAATCTCCGTCGCCGACCCCACCCGAAACCACTCGACCCTTACCCTCCACACCACCGCCCGGATCGAAGCCTCCCGTGCCGACTGGACCACTCGATGGGACTCGGAACGTCAAAAGAGCGTAATCCAGATCCACCTCCCCGAAAACGAATACGCCGGACAATCAGTAACGATTCACTCCAGTTTCTCCGGCCAGCCGAATGCGCTCAAATAGGCGGTCAGGTTTTTGGGGCGGTAACTCTTGACGCTTTCATAGCGCTTCTTCACCGAGCTATGGATTCCCGTTCTCAGGTGGGGATGGTACATCGGCCGATGCAGCCGTCTTCTAAGACGGTAGATGTGTCGGCGTGACCGGTGCAGTGGAGCCTTTATCGATGGATTCAGACTTTTCCTCAGGTGATCTTCAAAACATAGTCCGGCGGCTTCGGCTTCGGTTATCATCCATTCCAGGGGGAAGTCAGACGCGAGACGCCCCTTTTTATCGGGGGTGTACCCACCCCCGATATCAGAATGCACCCCGGAAAACCAGACCTGCTTCAAATCCAGTCCGTCCCGCGGCACCCAAAGCGTCGGTTCAAAATCCGCCCGCTGCTCGTCAATCGCCAGGGCGTGACGCGCGATCTTCACATTCGGCCCAAGCTTGGTGTCGTAAAACTCGTCCGTACGGTCAAGGAGCCCCAGCAGGGAAACCGGCACACCCAATGCGCCCACGGTGTCCCAGACCCCGACAAACTGAATCTCACGGGATTCGTGTGAGTATTCTTTTCTGAAACGAACCGACTTATCGCCATCCGGAGCGAAGTCCTTTCCCTCCTTTTTGTAGTGAGCGAACGCTTTTTCAATGAGCCTTGCGTCCGGGCGCTTCAGTATTCCGCAATTATTGATCAGTCCACATAGGCTTCGAACCGTATAAGCACCCCTGCTGAAGCCGAACAAATATACCTTGGAGCCGGTATCATAATTCTGAACAATATAACGATAGGCATCCATAATATTCTTATGAATGCCCCGTCCGGTGACGCCGCCGCTGACTTTCGCATAGTAGGACCCGACTCCCCAATCATAAAAGACGTGCTGCGAATGCGTCTTGGTTTTCCATGGCTTTATTGCCCGCGCCAAACGCAGGACGTTTGTCGGCACATCGCTCTCGACGTCCTCTTCAGGCCGATTCCAGGTACCGTCGGCACAGATCACGATATTCTCTTTCATCATTCTCTTTTTGCTTTGTATTCCGAAGCAAATGAAATCGAGCGTATACCGCCTACGGTGTTGGAAACCTTCGCCAAGGTGGGTAGACGTCCGTGCGCTGAGTTCATTCCTATTCCTCGATCAATTCCACCCTGACCCGCATAAAGCGTTGATCCCTTTGGTTGATAGGCACACTGTCCTGGACGGTCACGGTCTTCGTTCTTTCAGTTTCGGCCACAGCTTCACTCACGACAAACTCTTCTCCCAGGCTCTCCCATCCAATCAAATCATCTCCTGCTTCAACGTGGTATACGAGATCCAGAGGATTGGAAAGCCGAGTGAAGGTAATCATCAAATATTCCTCGTCCAACCCGGGTGGGGAGTCGAACGCGACAAAAGGCAATCCTTTGTGATCGGGCCGGTGCGCATCCAATCCGAATGCATAGCGCAAAAGGATTGGAACTCCAAAGCCTTTCGGGTCACTCTCCGGCGTTGCCGGTATTTCACCACTCAATTCGTTCTCCAGCCATTCCTGAAAACTCGTATAGCTCGAAAGCGTTTTTCTTCCCCACAGGACAACTCGATTCGCCGTCAGGCGGCCCACTGAGGTAAAAGTTCCCCCGAGGTAGAGACCCTCGCCCCTTCCATCATCCCACACCTCCATTCCGTAAACCCGGCGAGAATCGCCTCCTACGCCGGATCCAATGGGTGACCATTTCGTACCGTCCCATTTGGCGATGCCATTAAACTCGACCTGATCTACAGTCCCGAAGAAACCTCCCGCGTATAAGGCCTCTCCTTCGCCGTCATCAAACGTTATCAAACTACGCACCGCAGAACCCAATCCGGCACCGACCGGCAACCAACGGTCACCGTCCCATTTCGCCACATAATCCACCCTCTGCCCGTCAGCATGAGTAAAAAAACCGCCCACATAAAGCGCGTCTCCCGTTCCGTCATTGAATGCGGCCATTGCCTTTGGGCCATCCGATCCACCGCTGAGGCCCGCACCCAGGGAATGCCATTCCTGCCCATCCCATTTCGCGATGTTTTGCGCTGAAATATTTCCGGCGGTGTCGAACTGGCCTCCAACATAAAGCGCCATGCCTGTACCGTCATCGAAGACAGCGAGCGAACTCACTTTGGCATCCTCACCTTGAACACCGCCACCCACCCCGGTCCAATTCTCACCATCCCAGCGAGCGATGCCCTTAGCCTCGACTCCGCCGGCCGTTGTGAAGCTTCCGCCAGCGTATAAGGCCGCCCCAGTCCCGTCATCGAACACAACCAGAGCCGATCCTTGTAAAACATCATTCATTCCGCCGCCCACACTCGACCACTGGTTTCCGTCCCATCGTGCGATGTAGTTGACCTCCACGTTCCCTGCATGGGTGAAATGGCCTCCGGCATAGAGTGCTTCACCGGTGCCGTCGTCAAAGACCGCCAAGGGCCGAACAAAACCGTTCGTTCCACCTCCCAGTCCCGACCACTGGTCACCGTCCCATTTGGCAATGCGGTTTACTCTTAGATCTCCGGCCAACCCGAACGATCCCCCGGCATAAAGAGCCTCGCCCTGTCCGTCGTCGAACGTTTTCAAGGACCATACCCACCCGCTTAATCCCGGTTGCCCGATGGCATTTTCCCACTCTGAACTTCCCCCAACAGCACTCGACCACCACAGGGCGATTGTCACAAGAGAAGCCACAGAGCAGTTCCGAAGAGGCTTTATTCTACAATCCATTGTTATCCAGTGGAATTACATCTTTTAAGGGCGCTTCGTCAAGGTCTATCGCGTACGAGATAGTCCAGAGCGGAAGAGAGCCGTAAACCGTGGAGACTTACGGAAGGGCGGCCCTCGTCGAAGGCGTTCTCGTACGCAATCGCGTAGAATCGGATTCGTCTGCGGCCCGCCGCAGAATCGGCGCCGCGTTGGCTAATGCCAACGGACAGAAACCTTCGTCATCGACCATGCCTGGATCTCCAAAGGCAACCTGGGCCGGCCGCTCTAAGAACGCGTCAATAATAGACCCCATTACCCTTGCTAAATTGCGTCCGCAACTTTCGTATAATGTTGAACCGTCCTCATCTCCCCGGTAATCTTGGACAATCGGAAGGCGCTTCCAAACCTGCTCCGGCGCGCTCTTGGGTTTCGGCCGAGCCGCAGGCTGCGGTGACGCAGCGGTTTCCGTCCGCATTCAACTTGAATCACTACAAGGGCAAGAAGTCATGAAACGGATTGGACGGAGAGATTTTCTAAAGAAGGCAGCCGGGTCGACGATTGCAATCTCATTGATGGATATCGCCAACCCATTTGATCTGCGAGCCGACGTCGATAACAGCAATTCGGAAATAATACCCAAAAGAACGCTGGGACGCACCGGTTTCGAGGTGAGCATTGTCAGCCTTGGAGGACAGAGCACGATCGAGCGACCCGGCCGTCGCGATGAATCCGTGGAGATAATCAATCGCGCGCTCGACCTAGGTATCAACTATATCGATACATCGGAGGTTTACGGAAATGGCATCAGCGAGTCCTACATCGGAGAGGTGATGAGAGACCGCCGGGACGAGGTCTTTCTGACCACAAAGACCTTTCAGCGGACCGCCAGCGGTATCGAGGATGTTCACTTTGCCAGAAGCTGCGAGCGACTCCAAACAGATTTTATCGACCTCTACCTTTTGCACGCCATCAATCGAAGGACGGACCTGGATGCCGTGCTGAACCGTGAAAACGGGGCTATCCTGGGATTCGAAAAACTCCGCGAGAAGGGCAGGATCGGCCACATCGGGCTGAGCAGTCACTCAACGGCAGTTCTTACCGAAGCTCTGAATCGCTACGACTTCGATTGCGTGTTCTTAACGTTGAATCCGGCCGGAATGAGCATGAGTCAAAGCCCTGCGGAAACGCGGGCATTCCTTGAAACGATTCGCGAGAAGAACGTTGGGGTCATCGCAATGAAAGTCACCGGACGAAATGGAATTTTCGATACCGGGATTACAATGGAACAGGCTCTCACTTATACCTTAAGCGCCGGACGTTCCGGTAATGCCTTTCCAATTGCCACCGCCGCGATCGGAATCACGAACGTTTCGCAGGTGGACGAAAACGTCCGTCTCGCCAAACAGTATAGTCCTTTCACGGATGAGGAAATGGACCGCCTGGAAGAATCGGTCGTACGTGGAACCTGATCCGATTATCCGTTAGAGTTCCCGTTCTGGAACAACCTTCCTGGGATCCGTATTATTGAGCGGTTCCGACACGAACACGGGTGGATTCGATCGATGGTAAGGCACCAGCCCACTGGCTTTAGGTCCTGGACTTTCCCATCACTCAAGAAAGCCATCACTCTTCGTCACCACGTCACCTGGCTTCCAGGAAGCGGTTCACTTCCAGCCAATGCATGAAGGCGTCGAACCAGCGGTTGCTGGTGCGATCCGGATTACCGAGACCGAAACCGTGGCCACCATTCTGATAAAGGTGAAACTCAGCCGGTATCCCGGCGTCGAACCAGGATCGGACAACACCGAACTCACCCCGGAAGAGAAAGTCATCGGTGGCGATCACATTGAACATCGGCGGAGCGTCACTCGGCACCTCGACCGGGCCCATGTTTCCATAGATGGGACCAATAAACGCCACCCTTAAAGCCATCGGGTTCTCCTTCAACTGTCCTGTTTACACACGAATCCCTGACCTCTGTTCGAGTATTACCGCGACGACCGGATCCGGCTCAGACAGTTTCAACCCATAGCCCCCCGCCCCCAGTACCCCACCCAAGGCTTTCCAAGATTGGGGCTTTAAAAATCGGAGGTGAGGGCGGGAATCGAACCCGCGTATAGGAGTTTTGCAGACTCCGGCCTTACCACTTGGCTACCTCACCGTCGGAAAAACCTAAGATACTAGGCGAAAGTTCCCTGCTTTCAAGCTCGCAGAAAACTTTCTGGGTTCAAGCGTTTTTTCATTTTGGCGCCGCTTCGGCCGGGGAGGCGGTTTCCCAGGTGTGTTCCTCGACGACTCCTTTGACCCGGGGGAAGAGTTTGATGGCTTCGACCATCATCCAGACCTGGAGGGCGATGGTGAGGAGGCCTATGGAGAGCAGAATCCAGTTTCCGTCCTGGAGCCAACTGGTTCCCTGGCCGGGGGCCTGGACGAAGATCTGCCAGAGCATGGCCCAGGCGGGCATGATGAGCATGAAGATCAGGGGAATAACGATAAAAAAGATCGGCCTTCCGCGCCGCCAGAGCCAGAAGGCGATCACCAGGAAAGCCAGGCCGCCCATGAGCTGATTCACCGCGCCGAACATGGGCCAGAGAATGAGTCCGCCTCCCCCGGCGGTGGCCAGGGTCCAGGACTCGGCCCCGGGACCGGGCAGCGACGCCATGGCACCGGCCACCACCACCGCCACCAGGGTGGCGGCGTACCGATTGCCCAACCAGTCGAGTGGCGGGAACCCGCCTCCGCGCAAGACGGCACCGGCGGCGGCCGGCGAAGCTCCCTGGCTGGCCCGGCGACCGCCCAGGGCCGCCGCCAGTTCCTGGATCACGTAACGTTGCAGGCGGGTGGCGGTGTCGAGGGTGGTGGCGGCGAATGAAGCCACAAACACTCCCATCAGCGCGGTGGCCGCCGCCAGGGGCAGACCGAGGGCGGCGAGGAAGTTGGCCGAACCGTCGACAAACGCCCCCACCGTCGCGGCCAGCCCGCCCGCCGCGCCCCAGGAGGCATAGCGGGCCTCCCAGGCTTCCGCGCCGGTGAGCACCGCTCCTCCGGCGGTGGTGATGCCGAGACCGAGACCGGCCACACAGGCGAGGATCACCAGGGTGGCGAGGAAGCCTTCGGTCAGCATGGCTCCGTAGCCCACCGTTTGGGCATCGGTTTCCTTTTTAAGCTGCTTGCTGCTGGTGCCCGAACTGACCAGACAGTGAAATCCCGAGATGGCGCCGCAGGCGATGGTGATGAAAAGAAAGGGAACGATAAGCGGCGCGCCGGCCGGATTCCACTGCACCATCGGAGCGCTCAGCGCCAACGGCTGACGCGCGGTCTCGCCGTCGAGCGGCGCGCCCCCGAAAACCGCCGCCGCCACCAGACCCAGCATCACGAGGCCCAGGGCGGAGACCAGTTGCAGGGCGTTGATGTAATCGCGGGGCTGCAGGAGTACCCAGACGGGAATGACGCTGGCGACGTAGGAATAGGCCAGCAGCACCGCCACCCAGACGATGGTGGGCCAGGAGGCGAACCACTGGTTGATCGCCCCGAGTCCCCAGGCACCGGCTTCCCAGCCGAGCAAGGGAAAGTTGAAGTTCGCATTGCCCAAAAACACCGTCAGGTACATGAGAAACAGGGCAATCAACGAAGGCACAACCAGATTGACCCCTCGCCGGTGAAGCCACAGCCCAACGCCGATGGCGATGGGAATCTGCACCAGGCAGGGGAAAATGGCCGCCGGGTATTGACGAAATACCGCCGCGATCACCAGACCGAAAATCGCGATGATGATGGTCAGGGCCAAGAAAAGCACGGCAAAGAAGAGCAGCCGAACGCGGCGGTTGAGAACCCGTCCGGCGATGTCCCCCACCGACTGCCCGCGGTTGCGCAGGGACACCACCAGGCTCCCCATATCGTGCACCGCCCCGATAAAGATGGATCCCAACAACACCCAGAGCAACGCCGGCAGCCATCCCCAGATCACGGCGATGGCCGGGCCGACTATGGGACCGGTGGCGGCGATAGAGGTGAAATGATGCCCAAAAACAATGCTGGTTTTGCTCGGGACGTAGTCGACATCGTCGCGCAGACTTTCCGACGGACACACGGCCTCGGCGGAAAGCCGGAACACCTTGCGGCCCAACCAGCGGCCGTAGGTGTGATAGGCGACGATAAAACCGAGTCCGGCAGCCAATGCGATCAGCAGTACTTCCATGATCCAGTACGGTGAGGAGACGGCCCATGAGGGACCGTTATTCCAAAAAACGGATAAAACGCCCCCGGTGTCAATCGAGCAGCCCGCGGGATTTCAACCGGACAGCTCCTCGGATCGCTTCCTGGCGGCGAGCACGGTGTCGCGCAGGAGATCGCGGAACCGGCCCTCCTCCATGACTTTCAGACCCGCCAGCGTGGTCCCGCCGGGGGAGGTGACCAAGTCGCGGAGGGTTTCGGGTTTCTCTCCGGTTTCCTTGACCAGACGGGCGGCTCCGAGAACGGTTTCCAGAGCCAGCCGGGCGGCCACGTCCGGTTCGAGACCGGCGGCGGTTCCGCCGTCCCGCAGGGCGGCGATGAATTCAAAGACGTAGGCCGGCCCGCTGCCACTGAGGCCGGTGACCGCGTCGATCTGCGGTTCGGGGAGTTCAACCCACTCACCAAGGGATCCCAGGATGGCCCGCACCAGTTCGGAATCCTCCCCGGACAAAGGACCCTGCGCGGCGAACGCCGAAACCCCCGCCCCGATCTGTCCGGGAGTATTGGGCATGACCCGCACGATGTTGCGTGCCTGCGGAAAACGCTCGCGCAGGGTCGCGAGTGTTTTCCCGGCCAGAATGGAAATGATGAGCTTGCCCTCGGTATCGGCTGCGATCTCGCCGGGCAATTGCGCCAGTTGCTGCGGCTTAATGGCCAACACAAGAACGGAAGTCGCCGGCATGAGGTCCTTGAGATCCAAACTGAAAGCGACTCCGGTCTCCCCGGCCAACCGTTCGGCGGTGTTGTCCAGCGCGCTGGTGCAGATGATGTCCTCCGGCCGGCAAACCTCTTTGGCCAGCATACCCCGAACCATGGCGGTGGCCATGCGGCCCGCTCCGATAAATCCAATTTTGCTCATGATTGGACACAAACGTCTTCCCCGGTCCGGGACAATCCTGAATGGGAGGCGAAACGGATCTCACCCTGTTTCGACCGGGAAGAAACACACTTGGCGAACTTCGCGGCATGGCGGCTCAACAGTGTGATCGTCTCGCGCTTAAAACCAAGCGTTGACAGCCGGTGCGTGACACAGGTAGTCAAAAACCTTTTTCAATTCAATTTCCCTGGAACACCATGGCGAAAGCAACCGAACTCCGAAAAGGCAAAGTCATCAGTTACAACAATGTCCCTCACCAGGTGCTGGACATGCAGCATCGCACTCAGGGGCGCGGCCAGGGGTGGGTGCAGGCCACCCTGCGAAACCTGGATACCCGGGCCAGCACGGTGGTGAAATTCGGCTCGACCGAGACCATCGATTTTCTGATGACCGAAAACCAGAAGCTGGAGTTCAGCTACGAAGACGGCGCCAACTACGTGTTCATGGATCCGGAAACCTTCGAAAGCGTGGAGATGGGCGAGGACATCATCACCCCGGAGGTCAAAAAATACCTCGTCCCCAACAAGGTCTACGATTTCCTGCTGATCGAGGGCAAGCCGGTGGAATTGGTGCTTCCGGCATCGATGGAATTGAAAGTAACGGAATCCCCCGAAGGCGTGCGCGGCGACACCGCCTCCAACGTGCAGAAACCCGCCACCACCGAAACCGGCCTGACCGTTCAGGTTCCGCTCTTCATCAAGGAAGGCGAAACCATCAAGGTCAGCACCGCCGACGGCTCCTACATGGGAAGAGCGTAAGCGACGGCATAGAGCCGTCGCTGATTTTGGATTGCGGATTGCGGATTTTGGATTTTAGTCCTGCGCTTCGCGCAAAATCAGCCTTCTCTGGGCAGGCAGGACTACTGCTCGCGCAGCGAGCCACTGGAAAATCCAAAATCGCAAATCCAAAATCCAAAATTCCTACGCCACTCTCTCCACGATCAGCGGCGAGGGATTCGGGCGCTTGGGGGCGAGGCGGTAGGCGGCCTTGAAGTACTCCAGGGCCTGTTCCAGTTTGGCTTCGCTGTTGTAGTGGATCATCATGAGCGGCTCGCCCTGTTTCACCTGGGTGCCCACCTTGCGGATTTCGGAGACTCCGGCGGCGTAATCGATCTTTTTGGTTTTGGGATCGACCCCCGCGCCGAGCAGGCTGACCCCGCGGGCGATCATGGCCGCGTTGATGGTGTGCACGTAACCGCGCTTGGGCGCAGGTAATTTGCGCACGTGTTTGGCCTTGGGAAACTTCTCCGGGTCGTCGATATAACTGGTATCGCCACCCTGAGCGGCCACCATTTCCTTGAATTTCTCCAGGGCGGAGCCGTCCTTGATGTGACGCTGCACGGTTTGCTTCGCCGACAAGGTGGACCCGGCGACACCGGCCAGGCGCACGACCTCCATGCCCAGCTTGAGGACGAGTTCCCGCAAATCTTCCGGACCCTCGCCCTTGAGCAACTCAATGGCCTCCTTCACCTCCAGGGCGGTCCCGACTGTGCTGCCGAGAGGTTGATTCATATCGGTGACCAGGGCGACGCAACGGCGTTTCATGGAACGCCCCACCCGGGTCATGGTACGGGCCAGTTGCTTGGCCTGCTCGAGGTCCTGAACAAAGGCCCCATTTCCCCACTTAACGTCGATAATCAACCCTTCGGCGCCTTCAGCCAGCTTCTTGCTGAGGACCCCGGCGGCGATGAGCGGCAAACTCGGCACCGTGCCGGTGGCCTGGCGCAATTCGTAAAGTTTACGATCGGCAGGCGAAATTTCTTCACTCTGAGCGGATATGGCGCAGTGGACCTCGGTGAGCTGCTTCACGAATGTGTCGATGGAAAGCTCGGTCTTGTACCCCGGAATCGCACTCAGCTTATCGAGAGTGCCAATGACAAAGTCTTCATCCGCGCCCGACATCATGGGCACTACAACCCCGCTGGCCGCAGCCAGAGCCACCAGTACGATGGAGGTTTTGTCTCCCACACCGCCGGTCGAGTATTTGTCGATCTTCGGACGCGACAACTTGGACAAATCGATCACCTCGCCCGAGAGCATCATCTCCTCGGTCAGGATGGCCGTTTCCGCAGCCGACATGCCTTGGAAATAAATCGCCATGGCCAGGGCAGCCAATTGATGCTGGGGCATTTCGCCATCCAGCATGGAGTCCACGATGTAGCGGATTTCCTCCTGGTTGAATTCGCCACCATCCCTCTTCTTTTCGATAAGATACGTGTAGGACGGCTTTACGAAACGACGGTTCGCCAAGGTTTTCTTTCTCATAGCTTTGCTCAGTTGATGCGGCGGTTGGAAACAAGATGCCGCAAACCGTTAAGGATAAGGTTATTATCGACAACATGTCGAGCTTTTTTTTCGCCCACCGTCATCTTCGCGGAAAATGCCCGTTTCGGGGGACGCAATGCGGATTTTTCCCAATTCCGAACTTGCTCCCGCAAGCAGGGTTTCTTCGATTGCTTGGATGGACATTGGATTCAACCTGGCGGAAACGCTGGAAGCGGCGGTGGCGGCGGTGGCAAGGGAGGCAAATGGGTTCGACGAAACGTTCGTCCCCGACGTCCGGCCGGCCGATCCCCGGTTCGGAGATTTTCAAGTCAACGGCGTCCTTCCCTTCGCCAAAAAAACGAAACAGAACCCCCGCGCCCTGGCCCAATCCCTGACAGAAGCACTCAAAGGGCCCGCGAGCGACGTCTTTGCCATGGAGGTCGCCGGCCCCGGGTTTATCAACTTCAGCCTGCGCCCCGCCGCCCTGCTCCAATGGCTGCGCCGCCACCGCACCGATGACGATCTGCGGTCGGGCGCCGCGGAGTTGTACCACGGCAAGCGCGTCGTCGTCGACTACAGCTCGCCCAACACCGCCAAGCAGATGCATGTGGCCCATATTCGGTCCATGGTGGTGGGCGAATCGATCAGCCGGCTTTTCGACTTTGCAGGGGCGAAAGTCATTCGCGACAATCACATCGGTGACTGGGGCACGCAGTACGGCAAGTTGCTTTACGCCTACAAGCACCACCTCGATCCTGAAGCGCTGAAACGCGATCCCCTCGAAGAGCTGGAACGCCTTTACAAGAAAGGCGACGCGCTTTCCCGGGAGGACGCCGGGGTTCTCGACCAGGCCCGAGCGGAACTGGTCAAACTGCAGCGAGGGGAACCGGAGAATCTCCAGCTTTGGAAGGAAATCAACCGGCTGAGCGAGAAGGCGTTCCAGGAGATTTACGAAAAGCTCGACGTGCATTTCGACGCCCACCTGGGTGAAAGTTTTTACCGGGACAAGGTGGATGAGGTTTACCGGGATCTGACCGAACAGGGAATCGCCGAGGAAAGCGAAGGCGCGCTGGTTGTTTTCCACCGGGAACACCCGCGTTTCAACAAGCAGCCGTTTATCGTCCGCAAGTCGGACGGAGCCAGCAACTACGCCTCGACCGATCTCGCGACCGTGCTCCACCGTGTGCGCGAATGGCAGGCGGAGAAAATCGTTTACGTAACCGACGCCCGGCAGCGTGACCACTTCGAGCAGCTATTCCTCACCGTGGAAAAATGGTTCGCCGCCACCGACCGGCCCCTGCCCGAACTCGACCATGTCTGGTTCGGGACCATCCTGGGCGAAGATGGCAAAGCCATCAAGACGCGCTCCGGAGATCCCATAAAACTGAAAGACCTTCTGGCCGAAGCCGAACGCCGGGCGCGAGTCATCGTGGAGGAGAAGAATCCCGAGTTGCCCGAGGCGGAAAAGGCCGAGATCGCACGCGCCATCGGTCTGGGCGCGGTACGCTACGCCGATCTCGCCCAGAACCGGACCAGCGATTATGTTTTCGCCTGGGACAAAATCCTCAGCTTTGAGGGCAACACCGCCCCCTACCTGCTGTACGCCGTGGCCCGTATCCACAGCATCTTTACCCGCCTGGGCGAAAACGCTGAAATCGACGAAAACTCCGCCGCTCCGTTCGAGACGGAGCGGGAACTCAAGCTCGCCCGCAAGCTGGTAGCCTTTCCGGAGGTTCTGAAAATGGCGCTGGGCGACCTGCGCCCGCATTTCATCGGAACCTATCTGTATGAATTGGCGGGGGAATTCAGCGGATTTTACAACGCCGACAAGGTGCTGGTCGACGAACCGGAAGTGCGGGCGCGCCGCATTATACTCTGCCGGCGCACCCTTCTGGTGCTGGAACGGGGGCTCGAACTGCTGGGTATAAGGACCCTGCGGCGAATGTGAACCCGGTTGTTTCGTCCGCGGGTATTGGTCCCCCCTTCGTGTGCGAAAAAGCTCAAATCTCACATTTTCGATCTGAAATGCTTTGTCACGCGGCCTTCGACGGCAAAAACGGAAAAGCCATGGGATGTGAACGTCGCCGGAGAAATCCGGCTTTACGGAAGCCACGGAGCCTGCTAATCAAACTCTTTTTCCGGGTGCCCATCCGATTCACGGAAGACGCCTCGACTGTACCGAATCGATGAGACAAGTCTGGTCAGCATTCAAACATTTTATCGGTCCACGATTCCTGTTCCTGCTCGGCGCCTACACGGTGATTTTCATCGCCAGCCTGTGGCTCGGTTACCTGCTGCGTTTCGACTTCATTCTTTCGCCGCGTTACCGGGAAGAAATGCTCGGCGCTTTCCTTTGGATCATACCGCTCAAGCTGCTCCTTCTCTTCGCTTTCCGTCAGTTCGCCGGACTGCTCAGCTTTTTCAGCACGCCCGATCTGTGGCGGATTTTCTGCGCCCTGGCGATCGCATCGCTCGTGATCGCCACCATGTGGTGGATCCCGATTATCGACGCCGTCCCGCCGCGCACGGTGATAATGGCGGATTTCCTGTTCAGTTTTATGGGAGTGGCGGGACTTCGATTATCCTTTCGCATCGCACGGGAGCGTTACAGTAACGGCAAAAAGTCCCGGGAAGCCACCGCGCGTCCGGTGGCGATCATCGGGGCCGGCGACGTGGGCGCGAATCTGGCCCGTGAGCTGCGAATCAAATCGGGCCTGGGCCTGAATCCAATTGCGTTTCTGGACGATGACCCCCGAAAATGGCACTCACGGATCTACGACATCCCGGTCCTGGGCTCTCCGGAAATCCTGGAAAAGGCCGAATATCGCAACCGATTCGACGAAGTGATTCTGGCCATACCCAATGCCACCACCCAGCGCATGGGGGAGATCGTGCGGCTTCTGCAAAAGACGCGGCTGAAGTTCGAAACCGTGCCCTCCATGTTTCAACTGGTGACCGGCAAGGTCCGGGTCTCGCAGTTGCGCCCCGTGGAAATCCAAGACCTCCTGGGCCGCGATTCGGTGGAACTGGAAACTGAAAACATCAAACAAATCATCGAAGGCAAGGTGGTCCTGGTTACCGGAGCCGGCGGCAGCATCGGCAGCGAACTTTGTCGTCAAATCGTTCGTTACCATCCCAAGAGGCTTCTGATGGTCGACCAGTCGGAGGTGCAGCTTTTCCCGATCGAGCAGGAACTGGCGGTGGAAGGATTTGCCGGTGTGGTTCTCCCCTTGGTTGCCAACGTGACCGATGTCCAACGCCTTCGCTTTCTGTTCGGACGCTACCTCCCGTCCCTGGTCTTTCATGCCGCCGCCCACAAACATGTGCCGATGATGGAAAGCCAACCCTGCCAGGCGGTGCACAACAATGTCCTCGGCACGGTAAATGTGGCGCGCCTTGCCCAGGAATACAAGGCCGAACGTTTTGTTCAGATCTCAACCGACAAAGCGATCAATCCCACCAACGTCATGGGTGCCAGCAAACGCCTTGCCGAGATCTTCCTCGGAGCCCTTTTTGCCTCCCGCCCGAACGGCACCAAGTTCATGGCGGTACGTTTCGGCAACGTTCTGGGTTCATCCGGAAGCGTGATCCCCACTTTCAAGAAGCAGATCGAGGCTGGAGGCCCCATCCGGGTCACCCACCCCGAGGTCACTCGCTTTTTCATGACCATTCCCGAGGCGGTCGGTCTGGTGCTGCAAAGCGGCGCCCAGGGAACAGGGGGCGAGATCTTCATCCTCGACATGGGAGAACCGGTGAAAATCGTCGATCTGGCCCGCCAGTTGATCGAACTCAGCGGTTTGAGACCGGAGGAGGACATCGACATCGAATTCATTGGGCTGCGGCCCGGCGAAAAGCTCTATGAGGAGTTGAGCCACAAGAGCGAAAACATCGTCGAAACCACACATCCCAAAATCCTGCGCCTCGTCTGCCAGGCCGAGTCCCTGGATACGGTCGAACGCATGATCGATGAGATAAGCGCCCATCTCCAATCGGCCGAGCCAAACACTCTTAAACTGCTGATGAAGAAGTTTGTACCCGAATACGCCCCCTACCTTAGCTGAAGTCCGCCACGCCACCCGGAATCGCCGGGGGCCTCCTCCGGAATCCTGCATCAAGAATTAACGAATGGGACACGTTTCGAAAAAAATTGACCCTGCCGCTAAACCATTCACTATAATCGTCTTTTAGCCTTTATCCTTGAGAGATTTGTGTGATCATACCTCGGCATTGCACAATGCTTTTATTACCCGGCATTTTCCTTTTTACCCATGAACGACACCCTAATTCCCCTGCCCGTTGCCAAACGAAGATTCCCCTCGTGGCACCACCTCGAAACCCTCCAGCAAGACAATCAAATCGTTCTGAAAACGCGCCGAACGCCGGCTTTTCGGGGATTCACCCTTGCCTGTCTAACGCCCCTGGCAGTCGCCTGGGCCGCGGCCTGTGTTCGCTTCTTCAAGGAATCGGCGACACTCCTTGCAACGGGACTCACCCTCGTGGGAATCAGTGCCGCGGTACCCCTGGTCCGACGCCTGCTCCGAAGGGACACATTGATTCGATTCGATCCCGCGACCAGAAGGATCCACACCAACGGCCACTTCGCCTTTGACCCGGACGCCTGTCGGATTCGAGAGTTGCACCTCAACACCTATTCCACTCAAAAAACATTCGTTTATCTTGTCACCCCTGACAATTGCCACGAATTATTTCGAGTGGAGGAAACTCGGCCAAAAGTCTCACCGATCGGAATCCTTTGTCAAACCGCCGGCATCGACTACCGAATCAAGGCGGTCACTTCGAAAGAGGAACTAAGCTGGGAAATCGAATCTTTGCGGGAGACAGCCAATCATAAAGCTGGTTGCCTATCGGGAAACCTATAAGCGGACCTACTTTTGGCTCGACCGGAGCCGAATAGATGAACGCCGCATGGGCGCTCAAAGCATCCAAATAACTTCCTTCACGGCCCTACTCGGCGCCTGGTCCGGCAATTCGTCTCACCACGTTCAAGGTTTCCCCGGTATCCTCCATCTCAAAAATATGAATACGTTCATTGGGCGGCGTATTGGGGGAGTGCAGAACCATCATGAGGCGGCCGTCGAAGGTCTCGAAGAGCATGGGATGCCCGCCGTCGTCGGTGTAGATCGCTTCCTCCTGTTGGACCCAGGGCCCGGCCAGCTTGCCCGATTCGGAAACGGCCAGCCCGGTGGTGTATCCGGTTTCGCTGAAACTTGACCAGGGCATGAAAAGCTTGCCCGACTTGCTGCGGTAAAGCCAGGGCCCATCAGTCACCCAGACCCGGTCGTCCGGCGTGCGCCAGGCCCACGGCGCCTCGCTGGCACGGAACAAGACGACGGGATCGCCATCGATGGCGGAGAGATCGTCCTTTAAACGCACCTTGGACATGGCCCCGTCCACGATCTGCACCCACTCGTGACAATACACCATATATGGCACTCCGTCTTCGACCCAGAGCGTGCCGTCGAGGGTCATCATCTCCGCCGGAAGCGTCGGTTCGTTGGAAAATGCCTCGAACGGCCCCAACGGCGAGTCGCTGACCAGAACCTGGGACGCCCGCCGTACTCTCGGGCGCCAGTTGAACCACTGGTTCCATTGTTCGGGAAGTTCGTGGTTGGTGTTGAAGGTCAGGAAGAGATAATACTTTCCTTGGTACTTGTGCAGTTCCGGCGCCCAGATGCCGCGGATATCAACATCCGTTCCCCACATCTCATCCGGCGTTTCATAAATAATGTGCGGCCCCTCCCACTCGATCAGATCCTTACTGGTGTACGCCCGGACCCGGGAACCCGAGGCGGAGGAGACCATATAGTAGGTTTCCGTTTCTTCACACGGCAACACACAGGCGTCACGCATACGCACGTCCTCCAGTCTGACAGTGGAAATCTCCGATTGACCGAACAGCGAGCCCGCCGCCGAAAACAGCAAGACGCCGGCCAATGCAACAGGGAATAAGCGAGCGCAGAGATTATTCATGATACCTCAAACCATGGAATCTGTGGCGCGCGCTGGCAAGCAACTTCCAGGGCCATGGAGCCGGATCAAATCACCGTTTGTGAACCCCGCCACCGCCAACCGATCACGAAAATCGATGATTGCCGAAACGGAGCGCCCACTGGTCAATGCAAATACTCCGTACTGCCGCGCGCGGTTATTCTCCCGATCCTTGCTTCGGGCAACCGGGGATCGATGGTTCCCGGATAGGGATTCTTCGGGCGGACGCTGCCGTCGGCGAAGAGAAAAAGCGCGACCTCCCCGCCGCCGAATCGAAAGTGAACCGTACGGCTGGTGGAATCCAGGAAGTAAAACTCCTCCACCATGGGATTCCTGGATGAAGCCGGATACTGAAAATCGTTCACTTGGGCGCAAGTGCCGAAAACAATTACCCTGGACGGATCCGCCAGGTCGCCCAACCGACGACCCGGTCGTTTGATTTTCTTAAATCCCTGGAAGACCGGATCCCGCGGTCCAAGGGTGACATTATAACCGTATCCCCAACTGGCCCCTTTGAACTTTGGCTTCCACAGCGAATTGTTATAGTCGAAGCCGGGGCACACCTCAATTCCACCGACCTGCTGAATATAGGGAAAGAGCGGGCTCCGCCTACGATCGAGTTCCCGATTGCCTTCTCCGGCTCGCGAACCTCCCGCCGCTTCCCAGCCGAAATACCAGAGAGTGCCGTCCGGCGTCGCCTCGCGATACGGGAAAAAGGCATCTTGATTATCGATCAGATAGAGCTGAACCGCAAATCCCAATTGCCGAAGGTTGCTGGTGGATTTGGCCTGCCGGACCGAATTGCCGGCAGCGGGCAAAATCGCGCTGACCGTGATGGAGAAAAGAATCCCAATCACCCCGATTACGGCCAGCAGCTCAATCAAAGTGAAGGCTCGGCTACGGACTTGAGGGAATCGCCGGCGGCCCTGGCCGCCGGCCCGTCTCCCAGCACGGAACCCCAACCCAAACATGCGCTGTCCCGATCCGGGGGCGTATAAACAACTCCCAGCCCCCGAGACGGAGAG
>JBJHCF010000057.1:0-27931 GCA_050506795.1 Opitutia bacterium | reverse complement strand
TCTTCACGAACTCAACGAGCGAGGAGTTTACTGGGTTAGCCGCGCAAAGGACAACATGAGCTATCGGGTATGCCGAAAACACCTGAAGAAGCGTGAGGGCAATATTCTCCGGGACGATGAAATCGTGGAACGGTGTCCATTCCGCCCGTCAAAAGTAGGCCTCCATTGCGAGCCTGAAGCCGGGTAAGTGATCGAGGAATCGTTTTCCGGAACGAATTCCGTTTCGAAGAGCCCTGATCAACTGACACGAGAACTGGGTGGGAATTCGGAGTAATTCAAGAATCGGGTTGATCGAGCGGCCTTTTCGGCGGGCTTCTTTCCGGCGCTTTTCCAGTGCTTTGTCTCGTTTCTTGTAGAGCTTGAGCGGTTCGATTTGAAAGCGCTCTTTGAGGGTTTCACAAAACAACACGATCAGGTTTTGGGTCATGCAAACGAACTGGGACTGTATCTGCTGGCATACCGGCCCGTTGCCCCAAGCCTTGGTTTCGTGTAGTTTGTTTTTGAAGATATCAAAGACTTTTTCGATCCGCCAGCGAAGCAGGTACAGCAACGCGATCAACCCCGGATCCAGATCGCTCAGCGTGGTCAGGAATCGATATACACGCCCGGTTTCGGGGTCCCGGTAGACGACCCGATGCATGGCGGCGCTTTCGAAAGCGGCGAATCCCACCGTTTCATACGAGATTACTCCGGTGTTGACCGGATCGTCGCGGTCGAATTCCAGATCCTCGTATTAATCGTTGCAAAAGTTCTTGCACTATTGGATAATGTATTTTGTGTCTTCAAGTTCGAAAAATGATCGTACCAACCGAACATTCTTTTGGATCGAACGCATGACATTCAAAACGCATCGTTTCATAGTTTCTTTGCTGTCGATAAACAATTTGCCCAACCGGGCTTTGGCATGGTTCCAAACCTGCTCATCGGGATTTAACTCTGGCGCGTAGACGGGAAGCAGCTCGAGTGTGATTTCTTGATTACTGTTCTCTGCGAAGCCCATCACCTTTTTGGATTTATGGTACGATGCATTGTCAGCGATCACAATGATCGGTTTCCCAGCATCCGACCGGAGTTTCTTGAGAAACTCGATAAATTTGTCCGAATTCATTCGTCCCTCAATCATTTGAAATCGCATATCCCCTCGTGGACTAACCGCCGATATTAGCTTTATGCCGAACCGATCACCGGAATCTTCCACCACCGGAGTTTCCCCAATAGGTCCCCAGGTTGTTCCACTATGGTGGTCACTGCGCACGGCCGACTCGTCTATAAAATAAATCTCTGCACCTAAACGTTTTGCGATACGACGAAGTTCCGGAAACGTCTTCTTTAGATACCTTTCCAACTTCTTTGGATCTTGTTTGTAGGATCGGTAGATTGGCCGTTGCGGAGACAACCCCAGATGCGCCAGAAGACGACAAACCGAACTCTTGCTTAGCTCAAGATTAAATTCTCTCTTAAGGATTGTCCTCAGGTTGTTAAGAGTCCACAAGCAAAACGGCAACTTATACTGACGTGGATCGCCAAGACTTATCGCATAGTAAATCCAGTTCATTATTTCCGGAGTAACCTTACGTGGTCGTCCGCTTCGATCACCTTCCTTCAGATTCTTCAAACCCCCTTGGCGGTACTTCGCCAGCCACAAAAAAATCGTTCGCCGTGGAACTTTGCAAACCCGCGCAACTACGTCGACCGGCTCGCCATTCATAACAGCTCGAACTGCATCGATTCGCTTTTGCTCTCTCAAAGTTCTTCGTTCCTTGTCCATGCTATTAAATTATAACATCAGCACTTTGAGTGCAAGAACTTTTGCAACGATTAATATCGGTATTCCAGATCGGCATCAACTTCCCATCGCGAATCATCGGGTTGCGCAGCAGCGCCGCGTGCATCGGCAGGTTGTTGATCGGGGTTTCCCGCTGAATGCTCCCCATCTCTTCATAAGAATGGCCTGCCAGGATTTCGCTGTAGTCAAGGATGCCGAGATCGATCAAACGTTCCACGTAATCGAGATGGTGGCCGGGCGAAATCGACAATCCAGCCACGCGCATCCGACCGTCGGTGGGACGGGTTTCCTCGTAAAAATCCGATGCACCTTGACCAGGTTCTCCGGCGTATCCGCCCAGCGATGCTCGGCATTGGGCTCGTTCCACGCTTCCAGCACGGCGAGCGTTCCGGACCCGTCGTCGTAATGATCCACGATAGCCCTCACATAATCGCGCATGTCGTCCCAATCGTCGGGGCACGGACACTGTCGAGGCAATAAGGGAAGGTCAGGATCATCGGATATTATCGATTCGGTTGGTTGAAGAGTTCCACTTGATAGCGATAGCTCGCCGCGTTGGCGACGACCGTAGCCAGTTCGAGCGGCCGGGCGTTAGCCAGAAACGTGCGGCGGGTGACGACCAGCAACACTTTGGCATGGGCGCCGAGATGCTTGCGCTCGCTCGCGGCGGATTCGCGCGCGGTTACATCCTCGTCCGCTCTGGCGGGATGCAGGCGGAAATGCCGGTACAGGCAATCGTAAAGCGATTCGCAATCGACCATCTCACGGCTGAACTCGGGAATGAGCGATGCCGGGATTTCATTGATCATCAGACAGATTGGTTTTCCACGAACCATCCGCAGGCGCCGGATGCGAAATGTTTCGGCCAAGGGGGCAATTTTTAGGAGGTTGCGAACGCGTTCCGGCGGGGTGCGTCGCTCGATCTTTGTCCAGGCGGTCTGCGGCATTTCACCGAATCCGCTGACCGATTCGCTCCAACTTGATACACCGGCATGGAGATCGGCGACTTCAAGCCTCCGGACAATGGTGCCTTTCCCGCGTATCGACTCGATCAGACCCTCGCGAGCCAACTCCTGCAAAGCGCGCTTCACCGTGATTGCGCTAGCTCCGGTCCGTTGCACGATATCTGTCTGTGTGGGCAACAGGTCTCCTGGACGATACTCCGAGCGAACAAGTTTCCTCAGCTCCAGGCGAACCTTTTCATATAAAGGCATTCCGGTGGCGACAGTTTCCATCCCTCTAAAACAGTATAAGAATATATTTTTCCAGATTCGATCCGGCGCAATGTGAACTGTCTCCTGATTTCCTATTGTCCCATTAGCCGCCTGGATCTATTCTTTGAATGGGTCACCTCGCGCTTCGATGCCGTCTTGCTGCGATCCTCGGCATTCCTGTCAGTAATTATTTTAAATCCGGACCGCAGGATCGGGCCTGAGCCCGATCATCCCGCAAGGCGGGATGCTACATTTTGGTCTGAGACTTCGTCTTGATTGCAGGTGACGTCGCAAATTCAAAAAAATAATCCGCATTTGTCGATAGCACCCAAAACACTAGATTGGTACCTTTGAAAGGTCTTTGTCCTGCAAAATCCAGAACAAAAACGAATTCAAACGTGCATCCAAACCCAATTCCAAGCGTCAAACTTTCTTTCACTTTCACCGAACGCGGCACACCAGCCGCCATGATCGGACCTCGCAACCTGCTTGTTGAGGGAAACCGCTTCGTTGACTGTCCGCGGCCTGAGATTCAGTTCACCTGGACCCGCAATGCGGTTGTCAGGGATAATCTGGCCGAACGGCCATCGGGTCAGGTGCTTCCCGCGGCAGTTTCGACATCGAATTCAGAAAACATCCGGGTTGAGGACTCACCATGATATCACAATCTTAAAAATTCGACCTGTATTCGACATAGACTAATAATGAAAGCATTCACTTCCTCCCTTTTCGCAACTTTATCCGTTCTTCTTCTCGGTTGTCAGGCGATTTCGGAAAATAATCAATCGAGCGATCCCCTCCTCCCGGGACCTTTTCATACGCAACCGGAACTGGTGAGACAAGAGGCCGGAATCCTTCGGATCGTCGAACCGGAAAGGACCTCAGGCCAGGGAGTGTGGAGCCACTCGGTCGACGAACCCGGCACCTATCAGTTGGGCATGGCGTGGGTGGAGGTGGTCTCGGGAGGAACTGTCGAGGTATCGGTCCGCGCCGCCGGTGAAACGATTCGTCGCCTTGAAGCTGAACCGCGGCAAGGGCCGACACGTTTCGAGACGCGTCTTGAGAATCTGGCTGCGGGCGATGAAATCGAAATCCGCGCCGATCCGCACAATGACGCGACTTATCAGCTCGCTTTTCAACTGGCTATTGCCACGCCCCGCTTTTCCGGCATGCGGGAGTTTCCCGTCAGTGAGTTCGGAGCGATCGGCGACGGAACAACCGATGACTTCGCCGCCGTTCACCGCGCGGTCGATGCGGCCCGGGCGGCCGGCGGCGGCATCATTCGCTTCGAGTCCGGAAAGACTTACCGGCTCGTTGGAAATGACGACTTGACCCGGGAGCATGTCTTTCCGCTGCAAGACGCCAGGAATATCAAGGTGGAGGGAAACGGCGCGAGATTGATCCTCCACCCTCCGGATGGGCTGGCGCACATCCGCAGAGCCCGTAACATTCACATCGATAATCTCCACATCGATTACGACCCCCTTCCCTATTATCAGGGAGATATCATCGACATCGATATGGAGCGCATGACGATCGACCTCGTTGTGCACGACCGGTACCCCGTTCCTCTGACGGGGCGCAACGAGCACTACGAACCCTTCTTTGGCCGCTCGTTCACCCCGCATGCGCCGGGATCGCGGGCCGGCAACGGCCACAATATCTACGTGGATCTGGTGGAACGGATCGGCAACGAGCGTGAAATTCGCCTCCATCTGCCGGGCAGCGCACTGGGGAGCGACACGCCCGACGCCCCAATGCGCCCTCGCCTGCAGTATGCGAAGGACACCGGCGCGACCGAGTTCGTGGTCCCTCACCTGATTTACGGACACCTGCATGGCGAGACCTTTGTTCACACCAGCAGCCGGGTGAAGCTGAGCAATCTCCACTGGTCCACCGTGCCCTATTTCTGGCTCGATACTCGGGACAACATCGGTCCCGTGACCTACCGAAACGTCAATTTGAAATCCAACAACCCGGAAACCGAACTCTACGTTTCCTGGCGTGACGGCATGCACATCAAGAGCAGTCGGTTCGGACTCACCATCGAAGATTGCGACATAGACGGCGCCGCCATGTACGACGACGTTTTCGCCATTTTCACCCGCGTCCACAAAGTCATCGGCATCGACGACAACACGGTCGAGATGGAGCCCGCCTTCCGCGACCACAAGGATATCGACACCTGGTGGCCCGGCGACTGGGTGAGCGTTTGGAATCAGGACCAAAGCGAACTGCGCGGTATGAGCCGTCTGGTAAGCGTCCAGGATGTCATCGATGAAAACCGGTTCTATCTGACCTTGGAATCCCTTCCGGAAGGCACACAGGCGGACGATACCTTCATCAACGAGGAACTCCTCAACCGGAATACCCTGATCCGCAATTGCCGGACCTCGGACCTCGGCACCGGCAACGCCACCACCCGTTTCCGGGCCAGCGATATTTTGTTCGATAACAACCACTTCGAAGAGTTCAGCTTCACTGTCGAGTTCAATCCGTTCTGGGGAACACCCCGGTCGCGCAATGTCGTCGTACGGGACACTCACATCGCCAGTCACGGCGGCCGGGTCGCTTTGCAATGGCCAATCGGTGTGCGTTTTGAAAACTCTCGGTTCCATCGCACCACCCTTCATGCCACCCGCAACGCGAAGGATATTCAGCTCGAGGGTACCGAATGGACCGACAGCCCCGATCCGTTTTTGCGCGTCGGCCCGGACAGTGAGATCCGGATACTCGGAAATTCCCGCGTGGATGGAGATCTTTTCACCGGCGAGGACTCCGAAATCATGAATCGCGTCGAGGTTCATCCTCAGGGACAACTCCGTTTTGAAACGGACTAGCAGCGTATCTCATGAATATTAAACGAATAATAATGAAACTGTCGCTTCGGCCCCCAAAATTGAAGAACCTACTTTTTTTCATGGCTATTTTTTCCAGCGCTGCCGCGGCTTCGGCTGCCGATCTCAGTTATAGTCGACTCATTTTGAAGAGACCTAAGTAGTTACAACAATATGAATGCAACTTTATGGAAATATTAAAAACCAATTTCATTTGTTTCTTTATTTCACTCCTTACTGCTTTTGTTGCCGCCTCCGGTTTCGCTACGGCAAACCAGACAACCACGATTAAGCCCTCGGATAACGGAGAAGTCCTGATCAATCCCGGGATGGGTTGGACGGCGAAGTTTTATTCCAACTATACCCGTCACTTCGGCAGCTTTATGGAACCCAGTGATGTGCTGGATCGTTTCCCCGGCGTTTCAACGGTTTATCTGCGGGTGCCCTGGTCCTACCTCGAGCCACGCAAGGGCGAGTATAATTGGGCACTCTTTGATACCCCGGCCCAACGATTCATCGAGGCTGGCAAGCAAGTAATACTGCGCGTATCCACCTCTGAAAATTGGATTCCCTTTGGCACGCCGGAATGGGTGAAAGACCTTGGCGCACAGGGGGTATGGTATGATGTTGGTGTGGGTCCCCATGCAGAGGGCAGCAGTTGGGATCCCGATTTCTCAGACCCGATTTATTTAAAGTATCTGGATATTTTTCTCGGAGAAATGGCTAAGCGCTACGACGGCAATCCCGATATCGCTTACATTGATATCGGCAGCTACGGCTTGTGGGGGGAGGGGCATACGCACCTGTCCAGCATGCCCTCGCCACAAAAAAAAGAGCGGGATTTGAAGTTGCACATGGACATGCACGTTCGCCACTTCCCGAATACTCAGCTCATCATCAGCGATGACATTGTTGGTTCCACCCGGCCGGGCCGTGTTTTTCCCCTCAGTGAATACGCCCGCGAGCGCGGCATCTCGCTTCGCGACGACAGCATTATGGTTTCGCCCTATCCGAATCACTGGTATCACGAAGAGATGGTGCAGCTTTTCTGGCCAACGATGCCCATTGCGCTGGAGCACGCACAATATGGTTATACGCTCGCGCGCGGGAGCTGGGATCCGGATCTACTGGTCGAGTCGGTAGAAGCCTACCATGCCAGTTACATGTCCATCCACTGGTGGCCGTATCGCTTCCTAGCGGATAACCGGGATGCCATCGATCGGATCAATCAAAGGATAGGCTATCGCTTGCAGTTGCGGCAGCTCACCTGGCCCAAAGAAATCGTTCGCGGCAAGCCCTTTGAGGTAAACTCAGTCTGGGCCAACGCCGGAGTCGCCCCCCTTTACCAAGGCGGGTTCATGGCGCTGACGATCAAGGACGAAAAGGGCGGCATTGTCTCCGTGCTTTCCGACGAAACACTCAATATGCGTTATTTAAATGTGGGTCCCAAGGATGCGATTCCGACCACTGCCCACACGTCCCGTTTCAATGTGGGCTACATCGCCCCGGTTACCCGTCCCGGCACCTACGATTTATTCGTATCGATTGGCCGTCGCGACGGAACCCCGCAAATTGCACTGCCACTCGACGGTCATGACGGTAATCGACGCTACCATGTGGGTCAAATTACCATTCTCGCCGAAGACTACGAGGGGCAGTATTTCACGCCCGAACCGATTGAGGAACCCTATGTCGTGCCACACGACGACCCTGATTTATTGGGGATTGAATAATTTTAATACCTCCCCCCTTATGAATCCAATCAATTACACCCGCTTTCTCGTCTTCGTCATTGCAATGGTCTTCGGTTCCCTCTGTGGCTACAGCGGCGAGCCAAGTGAAACCTTCGTCTTCGCCTTAGAGCAGCCGACCACCAGCAAGCCACAGAACTGGACCCACCAGGTGGCAAAGGCGGGTGACTATCAGATCGGCATGGCCTGGATCGAGGTGAAGTTTGGCAGCGCTGTGCGGCTGGATATTTTACTCAATTCGACCCGTTTCAAAGAATTTCATGCTCCGGCGGGCGAAGTCACCCGTTTCGAGACGCGTTTGGAAAACCTGGCTGCCGGCGATGAAATCACGGTCAGAGCCACTCCCGACAAGGCCAGCTACCGAATCGGTTATCAGATCGCTTTCGGCACACCGACCTTCGATGGCTTGCGATCTTTCTATGTTGGCGACTTTGGCGCCGTCGGAGACGGCACGACCGACGACCGGGTCGCTATCCGCAAGGCGGTAGATGCGGCTATCGCCGACGGAGGTGGCATCGTTCACTTCGACGGGACAAAAACCTACCGCGTGATTGGTGACACAACCCCCCGCATTGAAAATCTGTTCGATCTGAGGGGTGTTCAGAATATCAGCATCGTCGGGAACGGCGCGAAGCTGTTGCTCTATCCGCCTGATCGCCTGGCTTATATCGAGGATTCCGAAAATATCCAGCTGGACGGGTTTACCGTGAACTACGATCCTCTTCCCTATTATCAGGGAATGATTGATGCCATCGATGTTGCAAACCGAACGGTGGACATCACGGTGCCCGAGCGTTACGAGGTTCCTCTGGTCGGGCCCAACCATTTCGCGCCCAGGAAGGCGCTGTTTGGCTATTACTTTGTGCCGGACGCGCCCGGTGCCCGGACCGGTTCGGGGGAACACCTGTATATCGATGAGACGGTCAGAAACGGCGGGGACCGTCAGATCCGGATTCACATCAGCGACAAAGCGGAAGCTGGAGCCCCGATGACACCACGTCTGCAGGCAGCCTATGACCAAAATGCCACCGAGATGATTGTGCCTCATCGTGACTATGGACATAGGGGGGCCTTCAGTCTCTCGGTTCGACGCAGTTCCCGTGTGACGATCAGCAATGTGCTTTTCCACTTGCTGCCGCACATGGGGATTCAGCCGGCAGAGAATGAGGGGCCCATCACATTCTCAAACGTTGATTTGCTGGTAAAAGAACCCAGCACTGAGTTATTCTTCAGTTGGAGAGGCGCTTATTCGGTCACCGGACACAACCGCTGGGGCTTCCTGATTGAGGATGGAGATTGGCACGGATCGGCCATGTATGACGATACGCTGGCGTTTTACACCAGAACTCAGCCAGTCAAGGCGATTGATGGCAAGACGCTCAACTTGCAACTGTCCCTGGAAGTCCATGCAGGGCTCTTCCGTCCCGGGGACTGGCTCAGCATTTGGTCGGAGGGGCAGGATGTGCTGCGCGGAATGTCACGTATTGTTGCGGTGGGCGAAGCAAACGCCGATAGAACCGTCGACGTCACCCTCGAGTCACTTCCCAATGGCACCAGCGTCAACGATCTGGCGATCAATGAAGACACCTACAACCGCGACACTGTGGTAAGAAACTGCACCGACACAAATGTAGGCGCATCATTCTCGGGCACTCGTATCCGCACCGGCGGTCATTTTCTCAACTGCAGATTTGATAATATGTATCTGACAACCGAGTTTAGTCGGACATTCCACCCCGTTCGGGCCAGAAACTTTGTCTTGGAGAATTCTCATGTCCGGGCTCCCCGCGGCCTCCGCTCGAGAATCCATCTGGTCGGAGCGATCAATCCCCGGATCATTAATTCCACCCTGTATGGAACCTATATTCTCGGCGACATCGGGGCGGAATCGATTTACCTCAACGGCAACTCCTGGGTGGACATGACGGGGAACATTGTGGAGTTAAGGCAAGGCAGTGATGCTTGGGTTTTTGGCAGAACCAGCAGAAATGGAAAACTCTCCGGATTATCTGACTGGGTTTCGCATTCAGATGATTCCACCATCAGCTTTACCGAACCCATTAGCTATACGCCCCGCGAATTCAACCCCAAAGTACAAGAGATTGACAGAAAGTGAGTTAGGTGCTTGCAAGCTCACTCACTTTCGCGAGAGGCTCTCTTGCGATGAAACAATACTAGCACCTAACTCGAGAAGAACGATATACAATGGAGCGAATGACTAAAGAGGGATATGCGCAAAATGCTATCGCCGAATGCGTTAATCGTCCCGAAGCGACGATCAGCCAGGGATTACATTGTAACCGGGGTCAACGGAGGTACCGGTTCCAACAGGCCGACGAAAAAGCGCGACTGCGGCGATTTGAGAGCCGAAAGCGTTTCAAGTTTACCGATAAGGTTCAAAGGAAGGATTTGAACATAATTCCAACGCTCAAATCATGAACGAAAGCATTATGAAGCTATCGAATTTACTCACTCTCCTGAAGTCCCTTCCCTTTTGCCTGGCTTTCGTATCGGGCACTGTTGCCGCTTCGGCTGCCGATTGGAGCGGCCGGTGGATCGGCCCGGAAACCGTCGCCGAATCCGAGCGGCGGAGTTCGTGGTGGTGCTTTCGGGAAACCCTTTCGGTGGACGAGGCGCCGGGTTCGTTTCCCGTGAAGATCGCCTGTGACTCGAAATACTGGCTGTGGATCAATGGAGATCTCGTTGTGCTCGAAGGCGGCCTCAAGCGGGGACCGACTCGCACCGGAAGCTACTATGATGTCGTGGATATCGCCGATTGGCTCTATACGGGCGACAATGCCATAGCCATATTGGTCTGGCACTTCGGCAAGCATGGGTTTTCCCACAACGACAGCGGCAAGATCGGATTGCTTGTGGATGGCGGGACGAAGGAACTTGTGTTGCGGAGTGACTCGGACTGGCTTGTTCGCCGGCATCCGGCCTACCACAACGCCGATGATCCCGGTCCGAACTATCGTTTGCCGGAAGGGAATATCCGGTACGATGCCCGTGAAGCGCTGCCCGGCTGGCAGACTGATGTTGAATTGGACGGTTGGGCGCCGGCGACGGAGTTGGGCGAAGCCTCCGACCCGCCCTGGGGGGAGTTGGTGGAACGTCCGATTCCGCAGTGGAAAGACTATGGGCGCCGCGACTATGTGTCGGTGCGCGAGATCCGGGAATCGGACCTTGATGGCCGCAGTCGCGATATCTGGAGTCAACGCGAAGGAGACATGTCCGAGCAGCCCGACCGAATTCTGGTGGGAGAGTTACCCTACAACGCCCATGTCCACCCCTATTTGTCGATCACCGCTCCGGCGGGATTGACGATTCACGTACAAACCGACCTCCTGACCAATGGAAGAGACATGTTCCTTCGAGCCGAATACGTGACCCGGGAGGGGAGGCAGGATTTCGAATTTCCGGGCTGGCTGAACGGCCACGAGGTGCGCTATTTCCTGCCGGAGGGCGTGACCGTGCACGAGTTGGGGTATCGGGAAACCGGTTATGACGCGGAAATCTCCGGAAGTTTCGAGTCCGACAATCCTCGCGTGAACGCGCTCTGGGAACAATCATTGCGGACGCTTCTGATCAACATGCGGGACACCTACATGGATTGTCCGGAACGCGAGCGCGCCCAATGGTGGGGGGATGTCGTCATCCAGCTTGCCCAGGCTTTTTACGCCCTGGATCCGGTACAGGGACCCCTCCTGGCGCGCAAAGGAATTCTCGAACTGGCGGCCTGGCAACGGGAGGATGATGTACTGTATTCGCCGGTTCCCGCCGGGATTCCGGAAGGCGACGAACGGGTGAATCTCGGAGACGGCACCTGGGACCGGGAGTTGCCGAGACAGATGCTCTTGAGTATCGGATATTACGGATTCTGGCATTACTACCGGTACACCGGCGATGTGGAGACGATCCGGGAGGTCTATCCGGCGGTGAGAAGGTATCTTTCGATCTGGGAGATTGATCCGGATGGTCTGGTGCGTCATCGCCCCGGGGATTGGAATTGGACTGACTGGGGGACGAACAAGGATGTGCCGATCATCGAGAACGCGATTTTCCATTTGGCCCTGCGTGGTGCGGCGGAGATGGCCGATCTTCTGGGCAAGCCGACGGACGCGGCGGAATACCGCGAGGTCATGGCAGGGATTGAAGCCGCATTCAATGCCACCTTCTGGCAGGGCGAATATTACCGCAGTCCGGACTATGAGGACGAAACGGACGATCGCGCCAACGCCATGGCCGTGGTAGCCGGGCTGGCGGAACCCGAGTATTATCCGGCCATTGCCCGTTTTCTACAAACCACCCGCCATGCCAGCCCTTACATGGAAAAGTTCGTGTTGGAATCGTTTTTTCTCATGGGAAAGCCCGAGGCTGGGATCGAACGCATGCTGCTGCGCTACGGCCCCATGCTGGACGATGACTATACGACGCTTTGGGAGCATTTTGGCCCGGAAGGCGGCGATCAGCCCGGGTTCGGGACCTACAACCACGCCTGGTCCGGCGGACCGCTTACGCTGATGCACCGATACATGGCGGGGATCGAACCCTCCGAGCCGGGCTTCGAGCGCTTTTCGGTCAGGCCGCAATTGGGACCATTGGAGCGAGTGTCCACCACGGTGCCCACACCCCACGGCCCGATTGAATTCACCGCCAGGCGGGTGGGTTCGGACCGGCTCGCCATGGAGTTGAAAGTGCCGGAGGGTACCGTGGCCGACGTACGCTGGGGTGATATCAACGAGTCCTTTGATCCCGGGCGGTACACATTCGAGGCGGATGGTGGTAACCGGTGATCCTAACGATAGGTACTCATGAAGCGTAATTCAATCCCAATACCACTAGCCATTTACCTGATAGTGCTCTTCACCGGCTCGATTTACTCGGCACCGCGCGGATCGGATTCCGTGCTTTTGGATACCCGCGCCACCGGCGGGACGTTTGACGCGACCCCTTCGAGCTGGACGGACGACGGCGCCCTGTGGTTTAAGGTCGAACAAACAACCACCGGCAAGGCGCGCAGTTGGACCCATGAGATCAGGCAGGCGGGCGATTACCAGGTGGGGATCGCCTGGATTCAAGTCGAATCGGGCGACAACGTGGCGCTCGAGATCTTCAGAAACGGCGACGAACGGGTTAAGGCGGTGCATGCCCCCGCCGGCGAAGTGACCCGTTTCGAGAGCCGAATCGAAGGGCTTGGCGCGGACGACAGCCTGACGGTCAAGGTGACCCCCGACGGCGGCAGGTACCGGATGGGCTATGAAGTTGCCATCACGACATCGAATTTTGAGGGACTACCGGTTTTCGATGTGCATGACCCGGACTTTGGAGCGGTTGGGAACGGGACGACCGACGACTTTCAGGCGATACGGGCGGCAGTGGAAGCGGCCAAGGCTGCGGGGGGCGGAATCGTGCGGTTTGACGGCACTCGAACGTATCGAGCCATCGGCCAGGATAACCTCACTGTGGAAACTCTGATCGACCTGGAAGGCGCAGCCAATATCAAGGTGGAGGGCAATGGAGCGCATATTTTGCTTCATCCCCCTGATGCGTTCGCAAGAATCGAGAATGCTGAGAATATTCAAGTGGACGGCTTTACGATCAGCTACGACCCGATCCCCTACTATCAGGGCGATATCACGGACATCAATCTCGACAATATGACCATCGATATCCTGGTTCCGGATCGTTATCCGGCCCCAAGGGTCGGGGTGGTGGAAAATTTCGCAACCACGGCCGGCGGGCAGGGACCCTTTTTCGGGCGGGCTTTCATTCCCGACGGACCCGACGCGCGTAGCGGTTGGGGGCCTGCCAATATTTACGTCGAATCGACCAGCACCATTGGAGGCAATCCGCGACATATTCGCATCCAGGTGCCGGATATGATCGGTTCTGCACCCATGTTTCCCCGGGTTGAGGTTGCCTATCAAAACAACGCCACGGAATTTGTCGTACCCCACTTCGATTATGGCCATCGAAATGGAAACACAAGAATTATTCGAAGCTCACGGGTCACGCTAAGCAATCTTTACTACTCCACGATGGGACATTTCTGGCAGTCGATAATTAGCAACCACGGTCCCGTTACGTTGTCGAATGTCAATCTAAGCGTTAAAGATCCGGAGACCGAATTGCTGGCAAGCTGGCGCGACGGAATGCATATCAAGAACGGACGCTGGGGAATTCTGGTCGAAGAGGCAGACTGGGATGGCGCCGCGATGTACGACGATCTCTTCGCGATCTTTTCGAGAAGACAAGTGGTCGTTTCCGCTTCCGATTCGGAGAATGTCGTAACCTTGAGGCCGTCTTTCCAGGACCCTGAGGCCTTTCTTTGGCAACGCGGCGATTGGGCAAGCTTCTGGACGCCCAACCAGGGAGCGCTGCGCGGAATGGGTCGAGTCATCAGTGCGAGGAACGTCGGGCCGGGAACTTTCGAAGTGACTTTCGAGTCAATTCCGAGCGGAGTGACCCCGAACGATATTGTGTTGCACGAGGAAAGCCTGAACCGGGGCACACTTGTCCGCAACAACCGCACCAGCAGTGTCGGCACCAAAGCAGGAACGACCCGGCTTCGCGGTACGGATATGCGGTTCGAGAACAATCATTTCGAGGAGTTCTTTTTCCATTTGGAATGGAACGATTCACTGGGGACCCCGAGAGCGAGGGACGTGGTGGTGGAGAACACGTTCATCGGAGGGCGCCATAATGATATGTGGTTGAGCCGTCCGCTCGGGGTGGTGTTCAAAAACAGCGAATTGAACAACATGAGGGTTATAGCGAATTCCGGTGCGGAGGATGTTTATTTTGACGGCGTTCAATGGACGGATATGAGCGAAGATATCCTGACCCTCCGCAGCGACAGCAGCGCGTGGCTGTTCGGCGCTTCGAGGCGGAACGGCAACATACGGGACCTCGCCGACTTTGTCGATGCGGATGGCGGCTCCAGCGTCACCTTTGCAGCGCCGCCTGATTATCCCGAAGAACAGCCGCCCGTCAGTCAGGCATCCACACCGCCGGACGCGCCGGCGCTGGAGGGCTCCGCAACCGGGGGCGGAGTGTTTCTCGACTGGTCGGAGGTCCCCGAAGCAGCCGCTTATGGGGTTTACCGAAGTTCCAACCCCAATGGTCCTTTTCTTCGGCAGGTGCGAACCCAAATCAGTGATTATGTGGATCGCGAGATTACGGCCGGCCAGACTTATCACTACGTGGTGACATCCACTGACAAAGATGGAAATGAATCGGCCTTCAGCAACCCGATTTCAGTCCAGGTTGAGGGAACGATCCTCACGCCGGAGGCGGATGCATACGTCAGGGGAGGCGATGGAGCAAATCAAAACTTTGGATCATCCTCCGAACTTCAGGTCAAAACCGATCCGGCCCAGGAACGATTCACGCGCAAATCCTACCTGCGTTTTGATCTGTCTTCGCTTTCGGAAGCTCCCGCTTCCGTGCTCCTTCGCTTAAAGCTGGACTCCAGTACCGGCAGCGGCGACATCCATACCGCTCATGCCGTTGCGGATGACACTTGGAGTGAATCGGGCATCACATGGAACAATAGACCGGCAACAGGCGACGCGTTGGCCTCAGGAGTGGTACCGGAACCGGGCGCATGGATCGAGTTCGATGTAACGGCGCAAGTCGCAAGCGATTTGACCGGGAATCAGATGTTTTCTACGGTGTTGATTTCAAAAGGTCCCGATTTGGTGCGCTACCATTCCAGAGAATCCAATAATCCCGAAGACCGGCCCGTGTTGGTGATGACCGGAGCGGCCGACTCCGGTCCCGCCGTTCCGGAGGGTGTGAGCGCCGCGAAAACCCAGGGCGGCGATGTCGCTTTGAGCTGGGATCCCGTGGCGGCCAACAGCGTGACGGGTTACGGGATCTACCGCGCCACCAGTCCGGACGGTCCCTACGAGCAAATGAATATTACACTATCGACCGGTTACCGGGATGATGACGTGGATCCCCAGCAGAACTATTATTACCGAGTCATCGCGATCGACGAGCTCGGCAATGCATCGGATTTCAGCGATGAATTCACCGCGGGGGAGCTGCTTGTCCTGTCCGCTTACGAGAGTTGGGCCGTCATTCGCGGTTTGCCCCAAAACACCAGCGCGCCCGATATCGACGCGGATCGTTCCGGTACCAAGAATCTCGGCGAATTCGCGTTCAACGGAGATCCCCTCGATGCCGCGGACAACGGACTGTTCTTTACCGAGGTGAAGGTCGCCGACGGCGGTGTTACGGAACTTCGCTTTACCCTGGCCGTACGGCGGGGTGCCGTGTTCGATGCCGACGGGGCAAAGCAGGTTTCCGCCGAAATAGACGGCGTTGGGTACAAGGTCGAGGCCGGCATGGCTCTCGGAAAATGGAATACCGTGGTAAACGATTTGGGATCTTCCGACCTCCCTCCGGCCGGCAGTGCCCTCCCCGATTTGGACGGCACTGATTGGGAATACCGCACGTTTTCGGCCTCCGACGAAACATCTAACCGTGTCTTCATCAGGGCAAAGGTGACAATGTGAACCCTCCAGCAAGGCGAAGCCTCAGACCGAAACGTAGCATCGGCGCTTCCGCCGATGATCGGGCGAAGGGCCGATCCTAAGACCCGGACCTCGGCGAGCTCAGTCGGGCGCGAAGGCCGGATTCCACGAAGGATCGATGCCACATTCGAACTCCATTTCGAAAACTTAACTTATCTGCAACAATTTCGCGTGAGGACTAGGAGTCTGTCGGCGAAGTCCGACAGACTCCTATGGTCGGCTCAAAACCCTCACGGCTCTCAAGGAGCCTGCGATTGGATTCGGATCGTCTGCTCTCCGTCGTGCAACGGATGCACCTTTCCCCCAATCTTCAAATCCCCTTGGATACCTGTGGGCAAGCTCACCTGTGCCGTCAGATCGTAACCCTCTGTTTCCAGTTTGACGGCGATTTCTCCCTTCGGATGCGGCAGAACTCCTTCTACTGAAGTCAACGGACCCAATTGCGGAGCAATGGCCACCCTTTTGAATCCCGGAGCACAGGGCCGAATCCCCAAAACAGAGGCGAAATAGTGGTACAGTGGATGCGCGCCCCAGCTATGGCAATCCGATCGGGTAGGCTCCGGGCCTTCCGGCAGAGTAATCATCCCGAGTTTTGGAAGATTATACCAATATTCAAGGCGCGGAAACATGGCGTCCAGCTTTTCCATCACCCAATAGGCATCAAAGAGGAAATGGGCGAACGAAATGGTTGTGCGCGTCAGGTGCTCGTCACCGACCAGGGCGATTTGCTTCATCCGCTCTGGCGACAGGCGCCCGCTGAGAACCGCGAAAGCCTGTGCGTGCTCGGAAAATGAGGTGTGTTCTGCATCGTCGGCAAAGAGCCGGCGTTCCTCGTTCCAGAAAGTTAAAAAGGTCCGGGCCGCCAGCTCCTCAGCCAGCCGTCTCGCACGGGCTGCGAGCTCCGGCTCGTTTACGGCCTCCTCAAGATTCGCGACCATCGAAAGCACCCAGACAAACTGCCAGTTGTTCGTGGCGTTCACTCCGCCATCCGCACCGGGAGGAATCCCATTCGGCCATTCCGGACACCAGTCCACAAAGTTCCAGCCCTGGGAAATCTCAACCAGACCGTCACGATTCTGAAAACGCAGAAATGCATCGACCACCCCCCGCACTCCGGACATCATACTCTTGACGAATTCGAGCTCACCCCTCCAATAGGCGACTTCGTGAATCATTTGCACCCAATAAAGCGAATAGGAAGGGATGAGCATGGTGTCCCGCGCCGGCCAACGAGCCCGGGTCAGCCCGGACGGAAGACGGGAGGACTCGAACATTTTCAAGGATTTTCTCCCCAACCGATTATCCCGTCCCAGGACGAAGTGGGTAAGCAGAGTCTGCACACCGTCACCAGCCCACAACATCTGTTCGTAGTAGGGTCCGTCCGTGAACGAGTCGTGAGCGGACACTTCCATCGTCCGGATAGCCATGGGAACAATGGAAGTGAGGCGCGGATCGCTGGCTGAAAATGAAAAGTACGCTTCAAGGGGATAACGGGTTTCCCGGAGAGTAATCCCCTCCAGGATCATGTCCTCGGAACCAGCCCAAACCAACACCTCGACGTAGCGCCCCGCCCTCCATAAAAACGGTTCAAAATACCGGTGTTGCCCGCCTTCCGCAAAAAACGTGTCCCCAACGCCTATGAAGAATTTTCCCTCGACCTCATCACGTCGACCCTTGTTCGACTCCTCGGCCTGTTCGTACAATGACTCGGCCCAATGTAAGCGAACGCCGCCGCCTTTCCCACCCGAAACGACGATCTCCGGATAGCCGCAGAGGTACGTTTCCAGCTCCACGAGCACCCTCCTGGAAGATCCCGTCACAACCGTTACCGTTCCCTTTCCTTGAATGAGTCGCTCCCAATCCTCGCGTTCGCAATCGAGTTGAGCGTCCCGGCGGACCGCATCACCCGCCGTATCCAGGCCTTCCACCGGCTTCTGAATGGTCCGCACCTTCACGCCTGTAAACGGCCGACTCATCTGCTCCGGCAGCATCGCCGGCCGGAGCAAATGGGTCGCCGGATAACGGTTCCGAAATTCCGGGTCGGCTCCGGGCTGTAGCGTGCGCACCGGAAGCCAGCCTTCGCCGGTTCCGTTCTCGATACCCCAAGGATACCCGCCGCCGCTCAACTCCACATTGAACCCTATACTGAAGAAATCGTGCGTGAACGGCCGGTGAAACGCATAACCCCCGACGGCCTTCGCCTCCCAGTCCGCCACACCGGTTCCAAGCAAGCGAATCCCCTCTTCTTCCTCGGGTGACAACAGAAAACCTGGAGCCAGGCTCATTTGAGCCCGCGGGCCCACCGGCCCGAGGACCAATACCTTTGCCACCACCACATGTTCACCCGCCGGAAGGGTCCACTCGTACGAATCGAAGAACCAGTTGTTCGGGTCACCACGCTCGGGCCCGCGTCCAACCCGCGCACCGTTCAAGAATAGTTCGTAACGCTCATCGGCCGAGACGTGAACACGCAACCGCGTCTTTCCGCTCACGGAGAAAACCCGCCGGAAAGCAAGAACCGCCGGCGCTTCAAACGGGTTGGACAGGGTCACCCAACTCGCCGGCCATTTCCCCCGCTCAAACAGCGGCATTTGACCCGCATCGTCCAAAATCATTTTCCCGGAAAGACCACGGCCCCCCATTGGCTTATAAACTTGTCTGTACGGATACCCATCAATCAATACACGAACGCTCTTCGTATTGTTTCCGCTCATGGTTCGACCACCACCTCGACGTTTCGTGTATTCCCGGTATCGCGCTGCAACACTTCAATCTCCACGGTTACTTCCTTATCTCTGGAAACCGGATACACCATAAACTCGTAAGGAAATCTGTGCCTGACTTTCTCGGAGCCATCTCCAAGCGTCAAGCTCACCTCGAACGCGTCATCGCCTCCCCCTTCGGTCAGAAAGGCATAAAGCGCATCTTCAAACTGCGGAGAACGGATTCTGAATACGTGCAGTTCGCCGCCAAACTCCGTGCCAAGCTCCCGCACAACGTGCCCCGAAGTTCGAAGCGGAGAGGGCTCCAGCTTGTCCCCGCTGCGGGCAAGCCTCACAGCGGCAATCCCTTTTGGATCCAGCCGCACCGAATCAAGTTCATCGATCGAGACTCGCCGCGGTTCCTTCCCGCCGCCGGTAAAGATCAATAACTCCTCCTCGGTATTCACGCCGAGTTTTTCCATGTTCACGACGGGTGAAATATGAATGCTTTCGTCGCTTTGACTCATTGCCACAATCCAAGCACTCTCACTGTTTTTGGCCGCAAACCAATCCACAAAATGGTTATCAATATCGACCAAATCCCGGTCCCAAAGCGGCGTCAGTCCTTCCTCGCCGTATATTTCTCCTTCCCCGGTTCCATAAATACGATTGATAAACCAGGCATAATCCTGCTGCTTCACCCATGGGAAAGCGATCGCCCCGTTTGATCGGTACTCCGCCTGTGCGAAAATATACTCCATTGTGAACGCCAGGTGCGGAGGTATATGGTGGTAGTACAGGCGGGTGAGATCGGGGCCGGTAAACGGGTAGTCGGGGTATTGATGGAGGTCGGTGTAGTCCGAGTAATAATATCCCGGGTAGTTGGCAAACCGGCCGATGATCAGGTTTCTTGCATAGGTTTTGAAAACCTCGTTTCCAGTGTGTCGTGCGAGTCGGAGCAAATGTGGCGCGGTGGTGGCCATAGTGATATTCTTAAGCCCCTGATCTTTCTTTACCCACGGCGCCAGAAAATAGGTGGACGGAGTCTCCAGACCGAGGCCAACGCGGGAGATTTGCCAAGCCGGCACACTTCTTTCCTCAACCGAAAAATGCGATACCCACTGCCTCCCGGAGGCATCCTCGTAACGAAGATCGTCACTCGCCCCAAGCCGATACCAAAGGTCGTCCTTCCACAAAACCCGCGTATCGCGTGTAAACTTGTTTCCCGGATGAATAAGAACCTCCCCCTCCGGCGAAGCCGGGTGAGACCACAGCCCCGCAATGGTATGATAACCTCCCACCTCGGCGGCTTGGAGATACAACTGGTTTCCCGTAATCTCGTACAGATCGATCAGGTCCCACCAGTAAGGGTAGATGTGTATATCGTAAAACCGCGTGTACGGCACCACTTCCTCGTCGCGTCCAAAGATTTCCTCCTCAATAAACGCCTCCGCCCTTCTCTCGATTTTTTCCAAAAGCACATCATCAGGCTGGTGTCGATACTCCGCCATCAGGGAAGACCAATAAGGAGCCCGATCGTTGTACGGTGTTGTGTGCCGGACTTCTCCCCCCGGTAAAATGAATGGTTCCATCCATGGGTTCAAACGGCCCAGAAGATCGTGAAGGCCCTGCCAGTACGCGGATCCGTAAAAACGGGTTGGGACGATCAGCCGAACAGGACTTATATGGCTTACCCCAAACGGTTGCCCCGCCCAATTCCCCGCCTCGTGTGGACGGCCAAAGTGGGCGTACGGTCTGGAGAGAGTGAAGGCGATCGTCGGCAACGCCCGTTTCGCATAGAGCTCCTCGTCTCCACTCAGGATGGCCGCGGACACAACCGCCAGAGGAGCGGCGTGGGTAACGCCGGATTTAAACTCAATGTTATAGAAGCCTTTGAGTTCATCATCCCATCCGCTTGCCTCACCGTCCTTCATCAGTTCCACCATGTTCAGGACGGCATCGGTGAGCGACGCCTGAATCGGGTGGCGGTAATCCCTGACATTCATGATGTGTTCCGAAATACTCTTCAGGCTGTCCATCCAGTCTCCGGATTTCGCGAAAAGTCTGAATTCCACCGTACGAGATTCGCCCGTTTCCCAATAAGAATCATCCAGACCCAGGACCGGGGAAAAAACCACCGGTTGAACCTTCCCGTCCGCGTTGACCAACGAAAAGCCGTACGGAGATTGCAGCTCGGTGTTCGTCGGCCATTCGAACGGCAGCCGACCCGGTTCGGCGACGGTTCCAAAGGAAAGGCGGTTCCCGGTTCCTCCGGTACGCCCGAGTGTCGTCTCCACCAAAGCAAGAGGATGTGGAGTCGTGGAGCTTACCGACATCCTTGACGCCTCGGGAACCCGCTGGTGCTGGTACAACGGCGGCAGTTGCACAAAGGTAACCTCCTCCTTCCTGAGTGAATCGAAGGCGACGTAGCCGATCGAGTAATAACCGTCCCGTTCCACGGTGACGGAGGCCTTCACGCCAACGTCATATTGGTTGAGGCGCCATTCCGTGGCAATCGTTGTTCCTTCCAAATCCTCATAAACCAGCCGCACAGTCTTATTCTCCTCGATTATCTCCAGCTCCCGCGGATAAAACACGGTGACACGGCCGGATGCGAAGGGATTGGTACCGTCGGCCGGAACAGGGTACGAATCCCCACCAACCTCGACATACTGATTCTGTACCTGAGGGTGCCAGTACGGCTGCGCCTCCGGCATCCTCACCTCTACATTTTCGGCGTAGAGGAGAAAAAGCATCTGAGCCTCCGCTTCTTCACTGACAGCGATCCAATCATCTCCACCGTTCACATAAAACCGCGGGATGATAACATTATCTCCATCAGGAACGTCGTATTCGCGGAACTCGATTCTGGTCCGGTCATTTTCCATAACCGCCGCGACATCCAGTTCCCGCGCCCGCTCAAAGTCATACCGGTAAGCATCGAAGGGCGATCGTACCGGCTTCTCAACCGGGGACAGCCGATACCGGTTCAGTTCGTCCAAGGGCGCTATTTCAGCTCTCTCCTTCCCAGGCAAAAGCAACAGTGCATCGCAAATCGCGCCCGCCTCCGGATCCTCAAGTTGAACCACGAGCTCGCCCTCCGGCAGGTGTACGACTCCCAATTGCTTCCATTCGAGCTGGTTTCGCGCTCCCTCACCGACATCGGCTTCAAACACTGATTTATTGAAACGGACACGAAAAGAACCCTCACCGTCGCTCGCTCTTCCCACACGCGCGTATACCGAATACACTCCGCTTTCCGGTACTGAGAACACAGACAGGGCCGGCCGATTCGCCACCGGTATCTCCGTTAACTCCGGATGGTTCCCATAGACCGAGCCCCGAAACACGAGAGCCTCGCCTCCGGATGCTTCCCCGCGCTCTTCCAACATCCATCCTCCAGTAAACTGAAAATCCTCCGCTTCCAAGAGAAGCGGGGCCGCTTCAACACCCTCTTCCCCTTCTCCAGGAACAGCAGCGCAGAATAGCAGAGCGATCCCTGTGAGGGCTCGAAGCGCCATATACGGCGAGTTCATCTTTCGCAAATACTTCATGATATATATTTCTATTCGTACAAGCATGTTAATCCGTAGTAACAATGCTATCGTTTTCGGTTTCTTCAGATTTCAGGGTAAAAGATCGACCGCCTTTCGTGCGCCTGAGAACTTTATCTTTTGACGGCTGAAAACCATACAATCATGGATTCCGGTGTTCCAATGTCCCCTTTACTTTCAAGCGGCGAAGCCCAAACAGCGTTCCCCCTCCCAACAGCAAAAGCATGAGAGCAAAAATTGCGACAATGCCGCCTTGCCCATCACCAAACGGAATCAGACCGAAAAACAAGACAGCCAGGACAAGCAAAGCCCAGGCGACAATCTGCCCGGGTAAAGCGGAAGCTTTTATGGGTCGCTCCTCTGTTTGCCCACCGATGTGATCGCTAATCCGTTGACTGCCCGGGTCCACCCCCCTCGCGGTCACTTGAAAAATTATCAACGTCGTAACGGGGACCACCAGTCCCACAACCCAATCGGAAACCGAGGGGTTTCGACTGGCCAACTCGACGAGCCCGCTTGCCCAGCCTGCGTCACTGAACCAAGCGTCCGTTCCCTGGAACCCGAATTTGTTTACCATAGAACAGGTGACACCGAGAAGAGTCGCCGTCCACGCCGAATAGAGCCCGACTTTCTTAGAAAACAAGCCCCAAATCGTCGGCAAGACCAACGGAATCACCAATGAAGCCGACAAGGCGATTATAAAATTCTCGTAAGTTCCGGCCCGGGGAATAATGAGCGCCCCGGAGAGAGCCAGGAGGCCAAGAAGGAAGGTTGCCACACGACCGGCCCACACCAACGTCTTCTTTCTGGCTTTTCTGTTTATAAATCGCTGATAAACCTGTTCCGTGAATGCCCCGGCATATACGTTTAACTGAGTGGTCGCCATACTCGCGGTCGCGGAAATCATGGCAGCCACCATCAAACCAATCATACCAGGCGGCAACACAGCCTGACAGGCTAGAATATAGGCCCGCTCCGAATACCTCGTCACCGCCGGAGTTCGCAGTCGCTCAAGGTTTTCTTCGGACACAGCTTGCCAGTTCCCTTCAGCCAGCGCGGCTCGCTCGGACTCCGGAAACGCCGAGTAGTCCGCGGGACTGACGTAAGCCATCAATTCCCCGTCGAACGTATCCGGAATCGGCGATATTGTCCGGAACGCGATGGCGGGAAGCATCCAAAAAAGCGGGCTTACGAGATACATAACCCCGAACAGATAGGCGCTCTTCTTCGCGTCCCGCGCGCTGGGAACACAGGTAAAACGTTGGACGAAGGCCCACTCTCCGCCGATTTTGGCGTAGTGCACCACCAGCCACCCGAAAAGAAACCAGGCCGAATATCTCCCGGCAATGGGACTCAAGAGTGTGTTGCCGGAATCATCAACCGTTGTGTTTCCCGCGCTCTCCAGGAACGTGCCCACTCCCCCGGCCTCCATTAAAATCAACGGCACGACGAAAACGACCGATACCGTCAGAACAATAAACTGCAGGGTATCGGTCAGCAGAACCGCCCAAAGACCGCCGATGAGGGTAACCACCACCACGCACGTGAGCACGAAGATCGACATCCAGGTGACGGACAGATGGCCGGTTGACTCATCCCGCAGGAAGCCGAAGAACGTATCCTCTATCTCCACCGGCAACACGATAAGCGTGCAGATGACAATCGATAGAGCATAGACCCCGCCGCCCAGCGTAAACACCTGCATGATTCCCTGAAGCCAGGTATAGAACTGAACGATCGAGTCGCCATATCTCAGTCGCAAAAACTCCGCCGCCGAGGAGACCCCGGCTTCCTTCCATTTGGCCGCGAGGGTCCAACCGATCAGAATCGCCGCGACTCCATAACACATACTGATGGATACCGCGACGAATCCCAGCCGATAGGCAATTCCCCCCCACACCACAAAGGTTCCGGCGGAGAACATCGTCATGAAACCGGACAAACCCGAAACCCACCAAGGCGACTGCCCGCCCGCGGCGAACATATCCTCGGGGCTCTTTACCAGGCGCCCCAGAAAGACACCAATGCCCATGATGCCAATGCCATAAACAAAAAGTACAAAAAAATCGGGTCCCGTCATGTTGTATCTTTAAGAATTTATCGACAGGTTAACGATGAATAAAGGGTCATCGCCTCGATGCGGGCATTAATCGGCGACTCCAATTGTTTGCTCCTCGGTCTCAAACGGGGAGCCATCGGCTCTCACTCCCTTTACCGTGAAGTCCAGTCGGGGTTCGCCGGCCGGCACCGGAACGGAGAACTCGTAGGGGTAGTGGTCGTCGGTGATCTCGCCACGGTCATCACCGGCTTTCCAGGCCAGACGGATTTCCTTTAGTTCGCGCGAGCCGGCCGTGGACCACACATAGCCATCCCACGAACCAGGTTTCACCTGGATCGCCGCCGCCCGAATTTCCATTTCGTCATCCACCGGAATCGTAATGAAGCCCGGAAATTCGGATTGCCCGGGCGCCGGATGGTCCTGGTGAGCGGCAATCTCGATATCGAGACCATCGACCGCCAACACGACCATGCCGCGCGCTGGCAGCGTGATCCCGGCTGCATTCTCACGAAGCCGCAGCTCCCCTTCCCCTCCGGCAAGAAACCTGGCCTCCTCGAAATCGCCCGCGCCCGCATCGATCGCTTTCGGATTGAAGCGAATGTTCACGAATTCGGTCCGTGGACTCTCATTCATCAAGACCAAGAAAAAGCTGTCCCCATTATGAGCTGTCAGGTGATTGATCTGCGAATTATCCAAGCCAACCAGGTCCCGTCGAAACCACAGCCAGACGTCTTTCTCCCCCATCACTTCACCCGGTGCATGACCATAAACCAGGTTGTCGAAAAAGGCATAGCCGAACTGGCGGAGTCCGGGAAAGTCGATCGCGCCGTCGGATCGCAAGGCCGCCTGGCTCACCAGGTAATCCAGGGTCCACGAAAGATGCACCAGGATGTGATGGTAATAAATAAAACTCATATCCGGCCCCACGTAGGGGAATTCCGGATCCAGAAAGAGGTCGGTGAAGGTGGTGTAGTAATAACCGGGATAATTGCTCCAGCGCCCTACAACAGCGTTGCGCGCGTAGGTTTTGAACTGCCGGTCACCGGTGTAATGGGCCAACCGCACAAAGGCGGAGGTCCACGGAGCCTGCATGATCATTCGCCCGCCCTGGTCCTGGTAGGTGTACGTAAAAGGGGTCTCAAAACCGAGTCCGACGGGCGAAACCTGCCAGCCGGGAACGACCCGTTCCCACGTATCATCGGACTCGCGAGGCCAGCCAAGACGGAATAGCTCGTCTCCCCGATTTAAAACAAGGTGCAGCTTGTCTCCATCCACGACGCCGTCCGGATGAATCAAAACGCTTTCATGGGTCGGCGTCGGCTGCGTCCACATCCCGGTCATCACCATACGGGCGCCATAAGCCGATGCCTCCAGGAAGCGTTCCTCACCGGTCACTTCGTAAAGGCGTAGAAGCCCTTCCCAGGCGGGGACGTAGGGCATAAGGAAGAACGGATGCGTGCCCAGCTCGCGCTCCGGGCGAATTTCTATTGCCTGGGCGATATATTCATCGGCTTCGCGCACGGCGCGCTCCAGGGCGGCCTCGTCTCCGGTAAACAGGTACCGCCCCAACCACTCGTCGAAAGGCTGATTGTGGCTTTCGAAACTCTGCTGCGTGCCTGTGTCACGGATCCCGTCCCCGGGAAAGGCAATATCGCGAAGCAAGGTGGTGCGGCGGTTTGTCAACTCCCACAATCCGCCATATACCGTGGCGCCGAAAATATCAACCGGGCCCTTCATCGAGCCGTCGGGGTAAGCGCCGGGGAATCCCTCGGTATCCTCGGGAATCGGCGAGAAATGCGGTTCTCCACGCGACAGAATGAACTCCAGAGTCGGCAGGCTGCGCCGCTGGTAAACCTCCGGGTCACCAGTGAGCCAATAAAGGGAAATAGCGCTCATCGGCGATGCCTGGGTGGATCCATTTCTGGACTCGATCTGGTAATGGGCCTTGGCCCGCTCCCACCAGCCGCTGTGTTCGTCGTCCATGTACAGGTCGATCATGTTCAGCGCGGCATCGGTCAGTGAAACCTCGGCGTTGCGCCGGTAGTCCCGCCACTCGAAGACCTCATCGGCCACCGTCCGGTAGGCGGCGTACCAGTCGCCCGGCTCGACCAGCAGCCGAAACTGAAAACGCACCGGCTTGCCCGGTGAGGCTCGCGATGCCTGGGTCCCCACCAGCGGACCGTAAATGGAAGGCTGAACGAGCCCGTCCGGGTTGCGAATGTGGAGTCCATATCTCGACTCCGCGGGAACGGGAAACTCAAAAGGCACCGAGTGGCGATCTCCCGATACCGCCCACGTCAGCGATCCGACCTGCATCAAGGACAGGGGCGTCGGAGCCTGGGTTTGGAGCAGCGTGTATTCCTCAGACGGAAAGCGTTTGGCGTTCACCAGCATCGGCATGAGCAATTCATCCACGTCCTCCAGCGGCTTGCGGTTGAAAAGAAAATAACCGAGCGAAAACTGTCCCGGCTCGTCCGGCGTAAACTCAAGCGAAACCCGGACGGTCTTCTCGCCCGGTCTCAACTCCCAGCTTCCCTCCAGGGTGCCGATCGGAAGCGGATAAAAGCGCAACAGGAGCCGTTGTTCATCGACCTGCGTCACGGATTCGAGGACCGCCTCAAAGCTTTCTCCCGCATCCCAAATGATCCGGGGCCCCCTCGAGTCGTCTTTCGTCCGATCGGGCCAACGCGGAAAGAATCCGCGTTGCGGGATCTCCATTCTCACACCCTCCGGGGCCGACAGAATCTGATACGATTCCGCCGAGGCCTCCAGCGGCGCTTCGACCCACCGGCCCCCCATCGGCAATTCAAGCAGAGGCCGGACTGTGGCACGGCCGCCGCGGACCGCTTCGACAAACGAGACCTTGAGGTGCTCGTTCTCAAGTTTGGCCGCCACGCCGCCACCCTCGACATCCTCCACCGGAGAGATTGGAACAGCGGCCTGGCTCTTGAGAGCGATCACCAGGATCATCAGGAAGGGAATTCTCATAAGTTGCTTCATTGGCTGGTACATCTGATCTTTCGGTTACTCCGTTGTGCGAAAGAGATTAAGACAAATGAAAATAGAATGGTATACACGAATGCGCATATTTTTTTTGAAATTGCGACAGCGTCGCTTTTTTTCGTATACCCAACCTGCCGATTTTCAGTTATTCCCGGGCTGGGTGGAGCCGCCAAGAAACCCTCAGGATCTCCACACTGTCAAAATAGTATAGACCGCTATTCCCCAAGCGGGCGACCCGATTGATACGCCCTGGAAGACTGAGTAGGCACGCAGGGATTCGGCGGGGTCAACCCCGTCCCGTTGGCAGGTTAGTCAACTCAGCCCCAAGAATCGGGTACACCGGGCAACTGGCTCAGCTAGGAGTCGGTCGGGCTTAGGCGGGTGGCGATACCCCCCAACCGCCAGACCCGCGCCCCCCCCCCACCCCCCCCCCCCGGGGGGGTATAAAAAAAAAACAGCCCCACACAAGGGGCGAGTAATGG
>JBJHCF010000056.1:0-28759 GCA_050506795.1 Opitutia bacterium | reverse complement strand
TGAGATGATTTGCCATGACCGGCTAAAAAATCCCGGTTTTGGTAAACCGGCAACTTTCTCGCCGTTTGACTCAAGGTGGCTGGTTTTGATTCGTTCTTTAGTGGCTGGTTTTAAGTGACCGCTGACAGCCGGCGACAGTCCGAACGCGAACCGGGCGGTTTGAGCCTTCCCCGTTGGGTCAGCTAAAGCATGGAGCTACAGGGAAGAGTTGTAGCGCCCTGCTTAAGCGGGCGTCAATGGCGTGTTCGAGAGGCATGAAGGACATGCCAAGCCTGGAGAGTCTCCGGCTAAAGCACGGAGCTACGTTTTGTCCTTTCCCTGGCACGCCAGCGGGCCAGGCGTTCGGGCGATACACCCAGTTTCCATCCCCACAGCATGAGTTGGTGGGTGATGGTGGTTCGAAAAACGCCGTGGTGCAACCATCGACGGGCGGACGAGGTCACACGCCCGGGGGCCAGCCCAATGCGCCCGATGCGCCGGAGGCGCCGCACCCACTCGTAGTCTTCCATCACGGGCAACTCGCGAAAGCCTCCGGATTCGACAAATACGTCTTTGCGCACGAAAAGCGCCTGGTCGCCGTAAGGCAACTGCCGGAATCGCGACCGGGCATTCGCGCCGGCTGCCACCAGGCGGAGGCTGGCACGCGGGTCATCGAATCCCAGGCGAAACGCTCCGGCCACCACGCCTGGCTGAACAATTACCGCTTCAATCTGTTCCCCGTATTCAAGAGGCAAACACGTGTCCGCATGCAGAAAGAGCAGGACCTCTCCTCGCGCGGCAGCCGCGCCGGCGTTCATCTGCGCCGCCCGGCCCGGTTTCGACGGCAGGACGCGGGCTCCCGCGGCTCCGGCGGTTTTACGGGTTGCGTCGGTGCTGCCTCCGTCCACCACGATGACTTCCGTCTTCGGAACCCAGTCGATGCGTTTCAGCGTCTCACTGATGAGCGCTTCTTCGTTCAGCGCGGGGATGACAATCGACAGTCGTGGAGCGGTGGTTTCGCCACGGGATCGGTTTTTCGTCATATCGCAACAATCACACCAGGGCGCCGCCGCAACTGGATCCGTGGCCGGCGGTGCAGCCGAAACAGTGGGAGCCGGTGCGTATGGGCAGGTTGCGAAAGGTGTCGAGATCGAGATCCCAGAGTTTGTAAGGACCGGCCCGGTTGCCGAGGGTGAGCCCGATCTGCTGATTGAAATCACAATCGTACACGTTGCCCAACCAATCGACGTTGATCGTGTCCCGGCACATCAGGCCGTCGACCGAAGCCGGGTTGAAGTTTTCCACCAGCAAACGCATGTAGTCTTCAAACTGACCATTGTGTTTGAGATAGGCGGCGAAGCGTGAAATGGGAATGTTGGTGATGGTGTAGAGACGGTGGAAATCGATATCGAAATGCACCTTAAGTTCCCGCTTGTAATCCTCCTCCAGTTCCTCCTGTTCGGGCGGGAGAGTGGCCCCGAGGGGATTGTACACCAGATTCAAGGGGAGCCTTTCCTCCCGGCCGTAACCGAGAGCGTTCAACCGTTGCAAGGCTTGTATGCTGGCGTCGAATACACCTTCGCCTCGCTGTTTTGTCACGTTGTCGGGACTGTAACAGGGCATGGAGGCGATGATCTCGGTCCCGCGCTCGGCGAAAAACTCGGGCAAATCCTCGTAACCCGGCTCGAGAAGAATGGTCAGATTCGAGCGGTCGATCACACTCAGTCCCATGGCGTGAACCCGGTCCACCAGGCGCCGAAAGTCGGGTATCATTTCAGGCGCGCCGCCGGTCAGGTCCACGGTGTCTATCGGATTTGCCTCCAGCCATGCCAGGATGCGGTCGACGGTCTCACCGGACATGATCTCCTTGCGTTTGGGGCCCGCGTTCACGTGGCAGTGGATGCACGTGAGGTTGCAGATTTTTCCCACATTGATCTGCAGGACCCGCGGCGCGGACCGGGTCAATGCTTTGCCGTGCTCCGCCAATGTCGCCTGAAACGTTTCCAGGCGAGAACTGGCGGAGGGTGGTTGCTCGGTTTGTAATGGCATAATTATTCAGGAGTTGCTTCCAGCGCGGATTTCGCCGCTTCGATGAGTTCTTCCCCGGACAATCGCTCCCGGTAGTTTGGATTGACATTAGCGTAGCGGATGACCCCCTCGGTATCGATGATAAACACGGCGGGATGGGGGAGCAGGTGGTGGTCCCGGCCGGAGTCCGCCTCCAGATCAATGCCATGATTCTCTCTATAGACCCGCACCAGATCGGGCTCTACCTGGAAGGCGATTCCGAAACCCTGAGCCGCTTCCATGTCGCTGTCGGACAATAGCAAATACTCGAAATCGCCCGATTGCTCGCTCTCCTTTATTTTCCCGGGCCGGTCAGGGCTGATTCCGATAATCCGCACCCCCATTTCCCGGACCTCCTTCTCCACTCCTGCCACCTCGGTCAGGTGTGTGGTGCAGAACGGGCACCAGCCGCCGCGATAAAAAATGAGCAAGGCCGGTTGTTCGGAGACCGCCTCGCGGAGGGTGAAAGGTTCGTTGTCCGCGGTTCTGAGCACCGCCTCCGGGATCTCATCGCCCGCCTGCTTCCATTCGTTTTCGGCGTCGCCCATGGCCGGAATTCCGGCCAGGAGGCTGCTCAGAACCAGAGCCTTGGTGAGCATCCACGGGCGGCATGCTACGGTATGTTTTTTCATTCTATTCATATTTCAGACTTCATCGATCCATCTCTCCATTTCCTCCCGGGGCGCCCGGCTCATGAGCAGGTACCTTTGGTCCTGTTCTCCCCAGGCATAGGCGTTCCATCCCTCCCTGGTCTGCCACTCCCTGCTGGGAAAAGTGGCGAGCAAAGGAGTCTCGGCCCGCATCACAAACAAGTGGACCGCTTCCCCGTCGCGCAGCAAGCACAAGAGACTGATTTCACTGCCGTCCGGCTCCTGGAAAACGGTGCAGCCCAGCGCCCCTGCCCCGGCCAGCGCCATGGGAACCGTCTCCGGGACTGGAGAACCGCGTTGCTGAAGCCACGTTTGCAGATCGACAAATGAGTCCGCCCGGTGAGAAAAGGGCATGGCCGCGGACGCCATCTCGATAAAACCGTCGATCCCGGTGTTTTCCACCATCCGGACCGCACTGCGGTCGGGTGTCACCGTCCAATAAACTGCGCCGATTCCGGCAAGGAGCACCACCGCCGCCGCCAGACCGCCGAGCCAGGACCGAAACCTTATGCTTCCGCGGTTTTCCAGTCGCCCGGCATTCAGCGTATTGGTGCGCCCCTCGGCAGGTACGGAAATCCCTTGAAGCGCTTCGGCCATCTTCTCGTCGAAACGCCTTTCCTCCTCAAACCAACGCGCGAGTTCCGGATCGCGGCGGGCCTGTTCCAGGGCTTCCCGGATGTGTGGATCCCCCGCATCGCTGCCGCTCGGGCGGTACGCGCTCAGAATTTGACGTGCTTCCTTATTATTCATGACTGTGATTGCTCTTTGGGAAAGGGGACCACTTCGCCCCCGCCGGTCTCGCGACTTCCCTGCAGGTGCCGGCGCAAGCGGTCTTTGCCGCGACGGATGCGTGACATAACCGTTCCGATCGGAATGTCCAGCACCTCGGCGATTTCGGCATAGGAATGATGTTCAAAGTAAAAGAGCGCCAGTGGCGCCCGAAAATCCTCGTCGAGGCGGGCGAGGGCGGCAACCGCCGCCCGGGAATCGAACCGGTCGCGGGCCCGTCCCGTTTCGGAATCCGGCAGGATTTCCTCCTTGAGTTCGAGATTGGGGAATTTCTTTCTGCGCCGCGCCTGATCCAGGAACTCGCGGTAGAGGACGGTAAACAACCAGCTTTTGACTCGGTGACGCTTCTTCAGGAGGTGTCCTTTGCGGGCCCACTTGAGGAAGGCGTTTTGGGTCAGGTCGAGCGCGTCGTCCCGACTCCCGCACAAAGAGTACGCGAAACGATACAGCGGATCATACCACTCTCGCACCAGATTCGCGAATTCCGACTCCTGACTCATTGACGGTAAGACGAGCCGGCGGACGATCTATTCCAGAAAAAAATCGGGGCGATGTACTCGCGGTCCGCCGAAGTCCGCTTGCGAACGGGCAGGCCTTCCGGGAGTTTTTGGCGGTCGGCGCCAGATCGTTCAAGGGGAACGGGTTGGGCACGCTCCGCCTCCTTGGGTTTCATTCGGGTTCCTTCCGATGACACCGTCGATTATCCGCCGAACGGTCAGATCCGACGCCGGCTCAACTGGCTTTGGTAAACCTTGCGAAAATGAAATCCCATGATGGCCAAGGTCACTGCGGTGGGAAACAGATCCTTCCGGCGCAATAGCGTCCAGGTGATAAGACGCCAGAATTGAAACCTCTCCCTGCCCAGGATTCCCAGCCGAACCACGGAACGCAGAAAGGCGCGGAAATGGGCCAGCTGCAAATGCTGACGGATTTCGGGACGTCGGTACTCGCGCAGAAACCGTATCACTCGCCGATAGTAGGGTTTGGGCAGGTAAATGTTCTCGAAAATTCGACGGTACCCCTCCTGCAAAACTTCGAGATTCATCCGGGGCATGATATTTGTCGTCAATGCCGTGTTGTCCCCGGCGGAGTCTCCGAGGATCCGATTCTCTCTTCTCAATCGCGCATAGAGCCGCGTGCCCACCGGCGCCTGCAACAGCCCGACCATGGCCATGACGATGCCGCTCTGCTGTATGAAATCAATCTGGCGCTGAAAGATATCCGGGCCGTCGCTGTCAAAGCCGACGATGAAGCCACCCTGCACCTGCAGGCCCGCCCGTTGGATGGTGTGAACACATTCCAGTAGGTCGCGGTTGCGGTTTTGCCCTTTGTTGCATTCCGCGAGCCCTTCGGCGCTCGGCGTTTCGATGCCGACAAACACGGTGTCAAACCCAGCCCGAACCATGGAAGCCATCAGCATGGGGTCGTCCGCGAGGTTAATCGAAGCCTCGGTATAAAACGGAATGCCTCGTTTTCCATGCTGCCAGGATTCCAGGGCGGGAAGAAGCTCTTCGCGAAGAATCCGCTTGTTGCCGATGAAATTGTCGTCCACGAAGAAAACCGAGCCCCGCCATCCGGCCTCGTAAATCGCATCCAGTTCGGCCAGAATCTGCGCCGTGGTCTTAAGGCGCGGCTGATGTCCGAGCAGGGCTGTTACGTTGCAGAAGTCACAATCAAAGGGGCACCCGCGAGAAAACTGCAGGCTCATGGACGAATAATCCCGCATATCGATCAAATCCCATCGCGGGACGGGGGTATGCTCCAAGGACGGATACTCGGTGCTCTCGTACCTTTTTCCGGGGTTCCCCGCTTCCCAGTCTGCCAGAAATCGCGGCAAGGTCACCTCCGCCTCGTTGAGAACCAGGTGATCCACTTCCGTAAACGACTGCGGCTCGCAGGTAAATAAGGGGCCCCCGGCCACCACCGGCAGGCCGGCGGACCGGACGCGGGCGATCACCTTCAAGGCGGATTGCTTCTGGACCACCATGCCGCCCACAAAAACGATATCCGCCCATTCAATATCTTTCCGCTTCAATCGCCGAACGTTCATGTCCACAAGCCGGAGATCCCATTCCCGGGGAAGCATCGCGGCTACCGTTAGCAGACCGAGGGGCGGAAAGGCGGATCGTTTGCCGAGGAAACGAATGGCGTATTTAAAACTCCAATACGTGGCTGGAAACTCAGGATATATTAAGAGCGCTCTCATGTCGACAACCTCTTCATTCCGGACTGTCAATTGCCTGCAATCACTCATTGCGAGTCGATGGCTCAGTCTAGCGAGAGAATGCCGGTAGTGCCGCGCGTTGATTGTCGGAGTTGAAGCGATTCTTGTGGAAAGCGATGCTCGACAGGGGCTGCAGCGGCTGAAATCTAAACAGAGAGCGATTAGATGGCGTTCAGACATGGCGCCCGCGGGCGAACAGGTCCTGGCATTCCAGAAAAAAGCCCGGCCGAAGCCGGGCTTTCAAGTGAATGTTTGAACGTTTTTCTTAAGGTAGCAAAACGAAGTCAATGACGTGGATGACACCGTTGCGCGCCGGGATGTCCACCAGACCCACGATCAGGTCCGCTGAGGTTACGTTACCGACCAGGGTAATACCGTCGATCTTGAGGAATCCGCCGTTCACAGTGCGGAGTTGCCTCGCCGGGAGGACGCTGTTGGAACTACGGTTTCCCGGGACGACGTGGTAAAGCAGGATGTCAGCCAGCGTACCTGCATCAAGTGTTTCGACGAGATCCGTGCCGGTGGAACCTTCCCCCAGCAGGGCTGCTGCGGCGGCATCGAAGGCGTCGTTGGTGGGAGCGAAGACTGTGAACTGGCGTCGTCCGTCGAGTGTGCCGACGAGATCGGCCTTCACAACCGCCGCGACCAGCGTACTGAATGCCTCGTTGTCGAGCGCGATCTCGACGATGGTGGGTTCTTTGGCCCGTTGAGCGTCCGCGGTGGAGATCGTGGCAGGTGCGATAATCAGGGCCGCGAGGGCGATGTAGACGAATTTTTTAAGGCTGTTCATAGTAAGTTGATGGTTTGTGTTTTCTGAGACCGACTTGCGACCGAGTGTCACCTAGTCGAATGTCCTGGGGAAATTTTCGATAGCTTCCTGCATTAAGCAGCGCTTTTTCCGGGAGTGGCGGAATTCCGTTGCGAACGGTCAATTTTCAGGTTGAGCGGCGTTTTGGTATCGGAAGCGCCGGCCTCAAGTCCTCAGAGGCTACGGGCCCGGTAACTGTTCAGATGGGCGAACGTGAATAGGGCAATCCCGGTTCTGAAGCGCCATCCTGTTCTCGGAGCCGTTTCTCTTGTGGATTCCAAGTCAGAGTCCCATTCTCGACTTGAATTCCTGGGCGGCGCGCCGGGACATTTCGACGGTCTTCCCGTCTTTCATCTTAAGGTGAAGGCCTCCGTTGAACCAGGGCTTGATGTTCTGTATCCACTTGAGATTGATGATCTGACGGCGATTGGCGCGGAAGAATTGGTTCGAAGGGAGTCGTTTCTCCATCGAGTTCAGGGTGCGATGAATCAAGGGTTTTTCGGCGTGGAAAAAGAGGCGGACGAAGTTCTCTTCGCTCTCGATAAGGCGAAGGTCGTCGAATTCGACGAACCAGCAGTTGTCCCCGTCTTTGATGAAGATGTGGTCGATGGTGCTTTCGGCGGCCGGCCGGTTTGCCGCCTTGGCGATGCGCTCGTGCTTCTCCAGGCGCGTCCGGATCGCAGCCAGAAGTTCGTGACCCTGGTAAGGCTTTATCAGGTAGTCGTCCGCGCCGAGCCCGAGCCCTTCCCGCATATCTGAGGCGCTGGTTTTGGCGGAGAGAAAAAGAAACGGAATCACTGCTGTTTCCGGGTTGTTCTGCATGGCTTGTAGCACGGAGTAACCGTCGACTTCCGGCATCATGATGTCGGAGATAATAAGATCCGGTGGGTTTGCTCGGGCAAGTCGGATGCCGGCGAGGCCGTTCTCAGCGGACTCGACTTCAAACCCGTTGATCTCCAGCAGGTCCACGAGAGGGAGGCGGACCTGTTCATCGTCTTCTATGACCAGAATCCGGGTCACGGCTTTCTTCCTTCGACCACCGTAACCGGGAGATTGACTTCAAAGCACGTACCGCGGCCCGGTGCTGAAGAAACGCGCAGGATGCCTCCATGCAACTCGGTGGAACTCTTTGCGATGTAGAGCCCCAGGCCGGTACCCTTGGTCGTTCCGACATTGGAGGCGCGGTGAAAGGGCGAGAAGAGCTGCTCCTGATCCTTGAGGGGAATTCCGATACCCTCATCTTCAACCACCAACAACAGTCGTTCCTCCCGGGAGTCGGCCCGGAAGCGAACAGGTTTGTCCTGTGGCGAATACTTTAGCGAATTGGACAGGAGATTGTGAAGGACATGACTTAACAGGGCCGGATCGATGAGGAAAGTCGTACCGTCCGGGATTCGGGAGGTGAAGACCACGCGGTTAGCTCCCTGGATGATGTGCACCTCCTCCACCAATCCCTGGCAGAATTCATTTATATCTGTCGGCTGCGGCTCGAAGGGGATCCGGCCTGCACTGCTCCGGCTGGAAAACAGGACGTCGTCCAGGAGCCGGTTCATGCGATCGAGAGCCTTCTCAATATTCAAAAAATGTTGTTCCCGTTTTTCGAAGGAGACTGCGGGGCCGTACTCCCGGAGGAACCCGGAGGACGCGCGAATGCCCGTCATCGGCGTCCGGAACTCGTGGCTGACCATCCGGATGAACCGGGTTTTGAGTTCTTCTGAGGCTTCTAGCCTTTTTCGGTCAAGGACACGATCCGTCACATCGATTTGGATACCGACAAAGTGGGTCAGATTGCCGTAATCGTCGTGCACGGGGGAGATGTGCAATTCGTTCCAGAACAGATCGCCATCCTTGCGGTAATTGCGGAGGCGGACTTTGCAGGGTTGCCCTTTGTCAAGGGCGCGGCGGAGCACGGTCAGCCCATCCTGGTCGCGATCTTCACCCTGGAGAAACCGGCAGTTTCGCCCGATTGATTCCGAGGCGGAATATCCGGTGATTCGCTCGAACCCTGGGTTGACGTAGATCAGTGGGCAATCGGAATTCCGGGCGTCGCATATGGTCACTCCCGAAGTAACGCTTGCCATAGCTTCGTTTCGCAGGTGGAGGTCAGCCATGGCCCTTCTTTTCTCGGAAGTATCCCGTAGTGAAATCAAGTTTACGGGACGCCTGGAGCGGGTGCCCGTACTAACAGAGATCTCGCACGGCAGAGGTTCGGCCTCCGATCGCTTTAGGGCAATCTCGAGCGGCTTTTTATCGAGTGCTGCGATCGGACAGGGAAGGGGTTGTGCCAACAGATCCGCAAAGGGGACATGTCGGAGCTCCGAAGGATCGATGCCGGTGTATTGACCGGCACGCGGATTGGCTTCGATGATGCCTCCGTCAGCCGCGTCGACGATGAAAAGGGCATCATTCGCGGTTTCAAAAAGCAGCTCAAAAGAAAGCTCCCTGGTCACGCAAACGAAGGATACGTTTTCTCAGGGTTCTGTCAAATATAGTCGAACCGCATTTGTATCGGTATCGCCGAGCCTGCCCCAGTTTGGAAGGAACCAACGGTCAACATTGATCTCCGGCCCGCCAAACCTTGATCCGGGTAAATCGGAGTGTGGAGATTCCAACGTTTCTCCGACGTTCGGGCACTTTGGGTTCAGCCGTTGAATTAACACTTAGCGAAGTGTTGTCCCTGCGGGAGGCATCAAGGGAACGCTGCCCATCAGTCACCGGGTTCGGATCCCGTCATCAGTAACCGGGGAAGAGCAGGGAGCTTGCCGACCGAAAAGCCTTGCCGTTTAACGCGGTGTCAGCCAACATATTCATGCGGCGGATCGGTACCCGGTCTTTTCCCTAATTCACGGATTCTTTCGGTCGGAAGGATTAAAGCATGAAACGAGAGAACAGCTGGCAGGTTACGCTTGCGATCATTCTAATCGCGCTGGCCGCGGCCGTTTACTACGTCCATTTTTTGATATTCCGCGATGTACATCACATCTTCCTCTACTTTGTCGGCGACGTGGGATTCGTCTTTTTCGAGGTCTTGTTGGTGACCTTGGTAATCCATCGTCTCCTGCATCACCGGGAACGGAAGGCTCTGCGAAACAAACTCAACATGTTAATCGGAGCGTTTTTCAGCGAAACAGGCACGGAACTTTTGCGTAGATTTGCGGCATTTGACACCCACGTTCATCGGATCAGCCGTAGTCTCGCCGTACCCAGTGATTGGTCCGAGCGTGAGTTTCTGAATATCCGGGGGAGCATCGAAAAACATAAGTCTGCCATGGACGGGACGAACGGCGATCTTGAATCCCTGAAGGATTATTTGCTGGAGAAAAAGCCGTTTCTTCTTGATCTGTTGCAGAATCCGAATCTTCAGGAGAACGAGCCTTTCACGGATCTGGTCTGGGCCGTGTATCACCTGACGGAGGAACTCCTGCATCGCGGCAACCTCAAAAGCCTGCCGCCTGCGGACTACCGGCATCTGGTCGAGGACATTAAACGTGTCTACCCGTTGTTGACCGTCCAATGGATGGATTTCATGAAGCATCTGCGAACCGATTATCCGCATCGGTTTTGCCTGGCCAGGCGGACCAACCCCTTTGACAAGGAGGCTTCCGTTGAAGTGAAGTAGACTTCCACTTGATTTCGATGTCAGGAGGGCTGCACGATCTCAATCGTGCCGGATCAAGGGGGATTGGCTGGGTTTGGTGTACTTTTGGTCGGGTGGGAGATTGTCGATATCCGAACGGATGATCAGGCGCGCGCCTCGATTGAAGGTGGCGTAGGCATAGAGCCAGTCCAGGAACACGAACAGCTTGTTGTGAAAACCCACCAGGAACATCAGGTGAATGAACAACCAGGCCAGCCAGGCGGGGAAACCGGAGAGCTCGAATTTTCCGACCTGCGCCACCGCCCGCGAGCGGCCGATGGTCGCCATCGAACCTTTGTCGAGGTAGGCGAAGGGCTTACCCGGAGCCGGCTTGGCGTTGCGCAGGTCTTCCCGCATCACTTTGGCGACGTGCCGTCCCATCTGCATGGCTGCCGGGGCGACGCCGGGCACGCGTTTGCCGTTGGCGTCGTTCAGTTGAACGATGTCGCCTATGGCGAAAACTTCCGGGTGTCCGGGAACGCGGAGATCCGGCTCCACGGGGATGCGTCCGGCCCGGTCGAGGTCCACGCCGAGTTTTGCGGCGAGGGGCGAGGCCTGAACGCCCGCCGCCCAAACCACGGTTTCGGCATCGACCTTCTCGTTGGCAAAGGCGACGGTTCCGTCGTCGATATGAGTCACCGGCGCGTTGGTCCGGACTTCGACGCCCAGGCTGCGCAACTGCTTTTCCGCGCTTTGTGACAGGCGTTCGGAGAAGGTCGGCAGTATACGGGGGCCGGCCTCCAGCAGGAGGATCCGCGGTTCGATTTTGGAGGCGTGCCGGTATTCGGAACGAAGAACGCGCCGGGCAAGTTCGGCGAACGATCCCGCCAACTCGACCCCGGTCGGCCCGCCGCCCACCACCACAGCGGTCAGGTACCGCCGCCGGTGATCCGGGTTGGTTTCGGTTTCGGCGCGTTCGTAGGCCATGAGCAGGCGGTGACGAATCCGCAGCGCGTCGGTGACGTTCTTGAGGCCGGGCGCGTGCGCCGCCCACGCGTCGTTTCCGAAGTAACTCGTCACGCCGCCCAACGCCACGACCAGGTAATCGTATTCCAGTTCCTGGCGGCGCAGCATCACCCGCCGCTTTCGCAAGTCCAAATCGACCACCGTGCCCATGACCACGCGGAGATCGGAACGGCGTTTGAAGATGTTGCGGACAGGATACGCAATCTCCGTCGAGGACAGTCCGGCGGTGGCAACCTGGTAAAGCAGCGGTTGAAAGAGGTGATGATTCTGGCGATCGACGAGAGTGATGTCCGCCGCCGCGCCTTTCATTTGCCGGCAGAACGCCAGGCCCCCGAATCCGGCACCGAGAACGACCACGCGCGGGCGGTTTTGATTTTTTTCTTTCATAGGAGATAAGATTGAATGACCGGTAGTGCCTTATTCCGGGAGTGATGGTCAAGTAGGGTTATTTAACAAAATTCACCTTTGTCGCAAACTCACTCAAGGCAAATTGTTCAAGTCCACATTCGGCTCCTGTCCTGATTCCATCCGTTCAAACTTCGAACCAAGAGGAGTTTGACCTACGAAAAAGCCGCCGTTCTCCATAAAGAAAACTCCATCCTCAATACCCCCGTTAAAATCAAGCCGATAGCCGGCTCGCGCGATGTCGTCACCGGTGAAAGTGGCCTGGGTCAGTTCATGCCAATTGCCTTCGGTGTCCGCGGCCCATTGATTGTGATAAAACCCTTTGCGTCCCTTAAAGCCGTTTTGGGACAAGAAGCTTTCGAGGAAAGAGTGAGGACGAGTGTACCAGGTATTGGTCTTTGGACGCAAAAACCGGGCGATCAATGTCCACTCCTGTTGATTGGGCGAATAAAAATACGCGGTGTAGATCGTGTTGCCGTCTCCGTCGGGTTCGACGCTGTTGAGGAATCGGTAGGTGGACCCTGCCGACCAGTTGTACCGGAGAAAACTTTGTCCGCCCGATCCTTCATTCCCAAATTCTCCAACCTGGACATCGTCTCCTTTGGCGAGAACCTGAATTCGCTGTTCTTCCGGGATTTCCGCGGGGTTATCGGTTTGATAGGGACTCCACACTGAGAAAAGCACCCGTCGTTCGGTGTCGGAATTGACCTGTATGCCGAAATATCCCTCGCCAAAACCGTTGGCCATATAAAATGATCCGGCCGGATCATTTGCATCGGGAACCGTTAGTTCACTATAAAACCATTTCAGGTCGGTGTTTTCAGGAGTATCATAGCTCAGGTGGACCGATGGGCCGCGCCGGCCCCAGTAGTAACGGCCGTTATGATTGTCTTTTACATAAGAGAGGGTCACATCTGCGGGTATTTCAAGAATCAGGTCCGTAACATTTGCAAACTCAGTTCCGGCTTTTTCAACACCGCGAAGGTTTATTTGAATATACTCACCGGCGGGAAGCTCGAAATCGCCAAATGAAACAAGTTCAAAGGTTGGAGAAGTAATATTGGATAGCCTTGTTTCACCATTAATCTCAAGGGACACCAAACTCCGGCCCGTCTCGGCTTTCGCGCGCAGTTTTACCGTGGCCTCTGCAGCTTGGTGAAGCTTTACAAACACACTGAACACACTGGACGGATCCCCCCATTCCGCCAGGCCGTTTGGGGTAATCATTCCGGAGTTTCCTTCCGTCAGAAAGGCATTCCCGGCAATAGCTATTGTTGCGGCACTGGTTGGAATATCGCTTTCCCGGGATGTGGAATCCGTGCAGAATAGAGAAAGAGAAATTACCAGAAGGATGGAAAGAGATGAATTTGGTGTGTGTTTCATGGTAAGGCCTTTTGCTTGGTCATTTGTCTCGAACGATAGATCCCACACGCGTAACGTCGAGGCCACATTCGAACCGCATCCGTCACCGAAGGTCAATACCGACCGAAGTAAACTTAAACCAATGAAGATTGTTATCAATATTATCGGCCTGATCGTTTTTCTGGCTCTGCCTCTGGCCGCGGCCTTCATCGGCGGGCTGGCGACCGGTTCGTCCGTGGATTCCTGGTACGCGGAACTGGCCAAACCGGATTGGACACCTTCGGGGCGTTTCATCGGCGCCGTTTGGTCGGTGCTTTACCCGGCCATGGGGATCGCAGCCTGGCTTGTTTGGCTGCGACGGGAGCGTGCTTCCGTGCGCGTTCCGTTGTTGCTCTGGGTGATCCATCTTCCCTTCAACGCGTTGTGGTCCGTTCTCTTTTTCGGACTTCAGAGCCCCGGTCTTGCGCTCATGGAACTGATTCTGCTTTGGCTCCTGATCGCCTTGACCACGGCGGCTTTTTACTCCCGGTCGATAATCGCCGGCGCCCTGATGACGCCTTATCTGCTCTGGGTTGCTTTTGCCGGGTTCCTGAATTTTCGCATTTGGTGGATGAATCTGTAGAACCACCGAAAAGTTGTTGTTATTGAGGCAAGATCCGGACACCGCGGAGTACGGAAGGTCGCAGAGGAGGCATCCGGGTTTTGTTTCGCTTCTCTGCGACCTTCCATCCTCTGCGGTGCAGTTATCCCTAGTCTGAGGATTCGTATCGCTGGATAACATGAGGCGTTACCGGGGAACGCAAGGTCACAAACCCCGCAAACTTCTTGAGTTTGCGTTTTTTGAGTCGACGGAAGGATCGGTAGGGGGGTAAGGGTTCGAAACAAATATTGCCCGAAAGAAAACGTGCGCCCTTTTTACCGGGCGGTCCAGGTGAATCTACGTGGTCAAATTGCTTTCAGGGCAGCTTCCGGCGTGACGGCTTTAATCGGCGAGTCTTTGAAGTCACGCGTGTTACGCGTCACGATCACCTGGGCGCCAAACAAAAGGGCGGCGGCAACCTGCATCGCATCCTCGAGGTCTTTGAACCGCAGGTCGAGAGCCTGACGCATGTGCTCGGATCCGGTCCCCGGGATTTCGGCGAATCCGATCAAATCCTCAATAAAGTCCTCCGCCCCGATTTTGCTGAGATAGTGAAGATTCGCCAGGCCGTGCCAGGAGACGGCTGCCATTCCGGGGTTCGCCTCCGCCCAGTCCATGACTTTGCCGCTGGCTTCCACATGGGGCCTCCGATTCAGGAGCACGTCCAGCAGGATGTCGGTGTCGATAAACAGGCGCATCTTAGTTCGGTTCGTCGATGCGATATTTCCTCTTCAGCATCCGGGAACGGGTATCCTTTCTGTCGGACACTTTCATTTTCCCTTCCCAGCGCTTTGAGAACGGTTCATTTGCCGAGGATCGGGAAGGCGATTCGGTTTGGTTGGCCAGAAGGTTTTCAACGAGTTGTGAAAGACTGCTTCCCTGTCGCCGTGCCAGCGACTTCGCCCGGTGCGAGATGCTTCGGTCGATCGTCAGTGTCAGTTTAGTCTTCATATACGTATTCTTCACACGGCGCCTTATTCCGTCAAGCCGAGATCATCATTATCCATTTGCATGGGGGAGGACACGGCTTTAAAGTTATTTCCAATGAATTCCGAAGGAGAGCCGGCCGGGGAGTGCCCGGTCGATAGACAGCCGGAAGCGCCCTGCGTGCGTTGCGGGTTGCCCACGGACAAATTCATCGGCGACATTCCCATTTGCGATGAATGTTATCAAATCCGCGGCTCCTGTTGCCCGGAGTTCGGTGAGGACGATTTGAGCTGAAGCTGCGGTCAAACCTGGCATCCTCGCCTGGGAAATGGTTGTCGGGAACCGTTTCCGCTAGGCTTGAATCTCCCCTGGGAGCGCGGGCAATTCTGCCCGCCATCTAATTGATAATCGAGGGGCGAATCAGTCTTCGCGCCAGTAGTCGTTCGCCTGGGCGATGGTCTGAAAATGGATCGCAATCACCTGGGAGGCGGCGATCAGACTTTCGGGATCCTTCGCGTATTCTTCGCGCCCGGTGAAAAGGACGTCTCGATCGGTTTGGGTTTCGGTTACGCCTTTGCGGGAGAGACGAATGGCCAGTTGAAATCCTTCCTCCGGCGTTTCGGTGATCAGGGTCCAAGAGGACGGTTTTTCATTCTCGCTTTTGTTATCGGAGGCGAGATTCGCTCCGGAGAAAGCCAGAAGTGCAACGATGAGGGTCAGGAGGATCTTCATTGTTCGGAAATCTGGTGAAGAAAGACCTGCAAGAGAACGGCCATTTCCGTATCGGCCTTGACTCCATGGGTCAGGTTTGGCGGAAGCACGATCAACGCACCTTCCTCCACGGCTCGGGCTTCGCCCCCGAGGGTGACCTCGCCCCGTCCCTTGAGCACCTGCAGGGTGCCGGCGTGCGGGCTCTCGCACTGGGGCAGGCTCTGGCCGGCACAGAAGGGGAGGATGAGGATTTTTACATGGGAATCCGCATGCACCTTGCGGCCCTGGATGTTTCGGTCCGGCGAGGCTTCCCGTAAATGCTCCGCCGCCAGTGCGGCGAGATTGGGGATGATTTGGTAAGTGGTTGCTGACATTTGTTTTGCTCCTTTGAATCGTGTTTTCACGTCGGTTTCAGACCGACATCATTTCCTTTGTAGCACTGCACATAGATAAAACAAGAAAACAATATCTTTTATTCTTGAAAGTCCCTCGGCTTTGCCTTTTGGTGCGATGTGACGGTGAGGAATTCTGGAAGAGAGGATTACCAAATGATGACAAAACCGCTTGCGAAACAACAGATTGTACCGGGTCGATAAATTTTCCGATTTGGCGATTGACAGACATGACTTTTTACGCAACCAAAGTGCCTGAGGTTATTCTTCACCTATGAGTCGCACGTCGTACAACCGCATTGACACTTCAATCCACAACCTCGTGGTGCGGTTGGTGCTAGTTGTCGTGGTCCTTGTATTCGGGCACGTCGCGCGGTAGTGGGTTGAATCGAGATTTTCCTAATCACAAGAACCCTGCCGGCGCGGCGGGGTTCTTTTTTTGCGTCCCGTCGCAACGGCTTCCAAACGAAAAACACACCATGACTGGATACAGCGGAGCCGAAATCATCATCAAACTTCTCGAACGCCAGGGCGTTGACATCATCGCGGGCATTCCCGGCGGCGCGAACCTTCCGATCTACGACGCCCTTTACGAGAGCCGGCAGATTCGTCACGTCCTCGCCCGGCACGAACAGGGCGCGGGTTTTATCGCCCAGGGGATGGCGCGCGTTTCGCGAAAACCCGAGGTGTGTTTTGCCACCTCCGGTCCCGGCGTGACCAACTTGTTGACCGCCATCGCAGATGCCCGCATGGACAGCGTTCCGCTGGTCTGTATCACCGGTCAGGTGCCGCTCGGACTCATCGGAACCGACGCGTTTCAGGAGGTCGATACCTACGGCCTCAGCGTCCCGATCACCAAGCACAATTATCTGGTTCGCGACATTCGCGAATTGTTGGAGGTCATTCCGGAGGCGTTCCGGGTGGCGGCCTCCGGTCGTCCTGGTCCGGTTCTGATCGATGTCCCCAAGGATATCCAGAATGCCATGACACCCGTTGAGACCTGGCCCGAACCGGGTGTTCCGGAGGAGACGGCGTCCACATTGCCGAAGGCCGTGTTGGCACGTTCGGTCGAAATGATCTGTAACGCCCGGCGCCCCATTTTTTACGTCGGCGGCGGTTTGATCGGCAGCGGCGGGGAAGGGGCGCTGCTCGAAATCAGTGAACGTTGCGACATCCCGGTCACCACCACACTCATGGGCTTGGGAACCCTGCCGTGGGATCATCCGAACAATCTGGGTATGCTCGGCATGCACGGGGCGGCGTACACCAACCGCGCGCTGGAGGCGTGCGATCTGCTGATCGCCGTCGGGGTTCGGTTCGACGACCGCGCCACCGGCAAGGTCGCGAAGTTTTGCCCGGACGCCTCCGTCATCCACGTCGATATCGACGCCAGCGAAATCGGCAAGATCCGCAAGCCCACGGTTTCGCTGATCGCCGACGCGGCCACGGCCCTCTCGGCCTGGAGCGAGGTCCTGGAGCCGGCCGAACGCCCCGGGTGGCGGGCGGCGATCGAACGTCTCAAGGCCGATCACCCTTCGCGCATGGACGGGATCGAGGATCCGCATCGTTCGTATGGGATGATCCGATACTGCGGGGAAACCGCCGGGGCGGACGCCATCATCACCACCGACGTCGGCCAGCACCAGATGCGGGTCGCGCAGGCGTTCCCGTTTCGGAATCCGCGTCAATGGCTGACCTCGGGCGGACTCGGAACCATGGGTTTCGGGCTCCCCGCCGCCATCGGGGCGGCTTTGCGGGCGCCGGAGAAGACCGTGATCTGTTTCTCCGGCGACGGAAGTTTTCTCATGAACGTCCAGGAACTCGCCACCATGGAGGAGCACGGTTTAAACATTAAACTCGTCCTTTTCGACAACCGCGGCTACGGACTGGTCAATCAGCAGCAGCACCTCTTCTATAGAAAGCGTCACCTCGCGGTGAACTTCCGGCGGCAGATCGACTACGTGTCCCTGGCCGAAAGTTTCGGCATCCCGGGATTCTCCATGACCGAACCCGATGCCGACCAAAAGCTGGAAGCCGCATTGCGCGAACCAGGTCCCTGCCTGATCCACGCTCCGGCGAACCTCGGCGAAAACGTCTTCCCCATGGTTCCTCCCGGCGCCGCCAACAGCGAAATGATCCTGAGCGAAGCCTGATGCGCATAGGCACGATGCTTGACCGAAGCCGTCTTGGATTGACCGAATCGCATCCGGAAAATCCCCTGGAGGGCCATGCTCCGGCATGGCCACCGGCATCATGTGGACCACAGGCAGGAATGCCTGTGTCACTCGGTTAGGAGCGCGGGCGCTTCCTACTCGATCGTCCGTCCCAACTCGCGCAGGTAGCGTGTCGCGGTTTCGAGTTGTTCGGGAGTGGGGCTGGGGGCGAGGCGTTGGACAGTGTGAAGATCGTAGCCCAACAATTTCCGGACTTCCTCGGTGGCGTATTCGGGTTTGTCGAGCATGATTTCCATGCGCCAGTCGGTGTCCCAGAGAAGGGCGTCGAACAGACCGCCGGTCACCAGCAGGGATTCCCATTCGTCGCGGGTCAGGCGCGGCGAGAGGTGGGCCTCGGGATCCGCGATGTCCAGGCCTAGCCGGTCCGCCGGGTTTTCGGTCGATCCGTGACGATGGCAGAGGGCGAGGTAACTCGTCCACGCCGCCTGGCGAGCCGAGTCGGAAGCGAGGTCCGGTTCGTCATCGAGATCATCGTTCCCATCGCAAAGGCACTCCGATTCCACCAGACCGTACAGTTGTTGCAGAAGTTCGGCCACCATCGCCTTCTGGTAGCCGGGGTGCTCGTCCTTCGGGATCGGGAGATCGGTCAAAAGCGACTGGAACAGTTCGTAGAACCCGAAGATCAATTCGTCCGGATCGTACTTGTGAAGAGACAACTCGTTCATTGCCTCCTCCGGCGAGTGGAACCTCAACCCGTCGAGCACGAAGTCGAGCGGATAGATCAGAGCGGACAGTTCGCGCGGCGTGTATTTCCTGCCAACACCTCGTTCGGATCCGGGGCTTCTCCACATGGGTGATGATTATAAGGATTCCTGGATTGGGTTGTGCAAGCGTAGATTTTGAAACGTTCAAGTGATAAACGGATGCATTAACCCCCGTGAAAGCCGCACAATTCTAGTCCCTTAATTCTGAAATCTTGCGCAAATCGCGCAAGATTTTCTGGAGGGCAACGCTCCGCCGTTGCCGCCGGATCGGCGAATCGGCAACGGCGGAGCGTTGCCCTCCACGTAACTCCTGATTGGTACTGGTTCCGCCGGATTAGGGGGAAGACTCCGCAACGACGAGGCGGAGGAAGAGGGTATCGTGGTCCTCCGTATCGACCATGGCGGTCTGGTTGCCTTCGGCGTCGGGCTCGGAGAGAGTGACCCCGGCGGAGTCCCAGTCGACCAGGTCCGTGCTGGCCTCCACGGTGTAATTGATCCCGGGTTGGTCGCCGAAAAAATGCATGCTCAGGTTGCCGTTCGAATGCACCGCCTGAGGCATATGGCCGCGCAAATTGTTGCGGGGATCCTGGTCCAGGGCAAAGGCCATCAACAAGCTGACGCCGTCGTTGTTCAGGTCGGTTGCCGGGCCGGTGTAGTGGGCCGATAGAACTTCTGAGTCGACAAGCCATTCAGTGAAGGGACGCGATTGGCCCAGATTCATTGCCGGATAGCCTTCCCAGGTCGGCGAGGTGAAGCCGTCGGCCCCGTCGAAGTAAAAGACGGCGAAATCCGGGGCGGTGTTGGCAAAGACCAAGGAGCTGATTGAGGGTGCGCTACCTCTAAAGATGGTGCGTTCGAGGTTGGTGCAACCTTGAAAGGCTTGGTGTCCGATGGAAGTGACGCTGTCGGGGATTTCTACGTTGGTGAGGCTCTTGCAGCCCGAAAAGGCCCAGATTCCGATGGAAGTGACGCTGTCGGGGATCTCATAAGCGCTATCGGTTTTTCCCGCCGGATAGGTATGGAGCACTGTTTGTTCGGCGTTAAACAAAACCCCTGAGATACTGCTGAAGTCGGAATTGTCGGGATCGACATTGATGGTGGCGAGGCTCGTGCATCCCGTAAAGGCTCCTGTTTCAATAAAAGTGACGCTGTCGGGGATCTCAATGCTGGTCAGGCTCGTGCTGCCTTCAAATGCCCAGGCTCCGATTGAGGTGACGCTGTCGGGAATGACGATGCTCGTCAGGGTTTCGTTCGGTCCGAATACCGGACCACCCGCTCGGTACCTCGATATAGCGACCACCGGATAACCCCCGAGGGTGGACGGGATTACCACATCTCCGCCCGGGCCCGTGTACCCCCTTATGGTTGCTTCTCCGTGGGTGACCGTGAAATCATAGTCATTATCGGGGCTGGCGCCCACAACAAGGGCAAGGGTCACCGAGGCCAGGATAACAAGGAGCAGGGGTGTACCTTTCATGATTGTGAGTATCTGGAATGGTCCGTGTGAGTCAACTTCTTTCATGGTCCGTGTGAGTCAACTTCTTTCGGGCACAAAGGCTGGCGGTCTGAGCCGGCCACTGCGTGGGGGGGTGTACCGGCCGTGGTGAAAAGTCGGTGCCAGAACTGTTCGAAGAGTTCGAGGAGGTTGATTTATCAGGATTCCTACTCACCCACCACCTGGACACGGATGCGGCGGTCGCGGGGGCGGTTGTCGTGATCGACGACCACCACCTGCTGCCAAGTTCCGAGTAAGAGGCGTCCGTCCACGAGCGGCAAGGTGACGCCGGGGCCCATGAGGGAGGCGCGGAGGTGGGAGAACCCGTTGTCGTCGCCCCAGGTACGGCCGTGCCGGGTGGGTTGGTCGACGGGGGCGAGTTTTTCCAGCAACTCCCGGAAGTCCTCGACCAGCGCCGGCTCGTATTCGATCGTCGTCACCGAGGCCGTGGAACCGATCGACGTGACCGAAACCAGCCCGTCGCGGATGCCGCTTGCGGTGATGATCTCGCCGATCGCGGCGGTCACGTCATGGATGTCCGAAAAGCCCTTGGTGCTGAGATGAATTTCTTTGCCGTAAACCATGGCGGCGATTCTTTTTGGCAACGCCGCCGGTGGCGAGCTTGTATTGGTTTCAGGAAGCTCTCGGCGAAGCTCGACAGACTCCTGGGGCGAATGGCACGGTTAAGGCGGCTCATCGTTTGACGAAGCAAAAAAAATACAACGGAAATTGGACTCACACGGAGCCACAAAGTCACGGAGATTTTTACAGGACGCACCTCCGTGAGCTCCGTGGCTCCGTGTGAGAACCTTCACCGGTTTAAACCGGGCGTGGTTTTGGTATACTTGCCAAGGTAGGACTGCGCGGCTTGGATCAATGGCCTTATCCGATTGCCGTTCCTCCTAGGGCAAGGTTGACCTTTCGGGTGACTGCGTTTCAGTATCGTGACCGAACGGAACCGGGGAAAAAGCCATGATCGAAGTCGAGAAAAGCAGCGAGGACCGCTATACCGTGACGGTCGCGGGTTCCACGACTACGCGGCACGAGGTTACGGTGTCGTCCGAATACCACCGGAAACTAACTGGAGGCGAGGTCTCGCCGGAGGCCTGGCGGAGAGATCCGGAAAAGGTGTTGGCCTTTTACAATACCCGCAGGCGGCAATTGTATGCGGTGGAACCCAACGCCGGACACCTTGCGCTGCCCTTTCCTGGAGGGAGGCGCTCCCGCGCCGCCGCGTGGACCGGCGTTCCGGCCACAAGGTGCGCCCAAACCGGAACCGGCCACCGTCGCCGTCCTGCGCGTTGCGGCCATGGCGGAGCATGGCCCTCCAGGGGAACGACCGATACGATTAGGGTAAGCTCCTTCGATCCACCGCGTTAACCTTGTACCATTCTCTCCAGGTGGCTATTCAGTTCTCTGCGCCCCTGCGCCTCCGCGCGGAAAACCGCTAACCCAAGCCGGATGGATTCACAGTTTCGATTTTACCGCGATCCTCGGGTCGAACGAGAACGGTTCCGGTTCGGCGATTGCGAGTTTTTTGAAATCTGGGTGGGCGGGATTGATGAGATAGTTGTTTTCTTCGGGGATGACGGCGCTGGGTACCCGCAGCACGACGCTCCGGCCGGAGGCAATCCATTCGTCTCCTAACGCCTGGGTTGCGGGTGAGATCAGTGGGGCGTTCCAGCCGGAGGGGAGGGGGGCGTGGGGCGAGGGACCTGGGGTGAGGGAGCGAATGAACCGGGGTGGAATGTCGATTCGAAAAAACCGAAACGGTTGCGACAAGAGGTTCGCCGGAACATGGACCAGGAGTTCGAGGGCGGCGAGGGCGCGGCTTTCGGAGGCGTACACCATTGGGGTGCCGGGTGAGTTCCAACGACCTCCGTAACGCCGGGCGCCTTCGCCGTCGAAGGCTTGTCCCGCGTGCCGGGCTTTGACCAGGCGCCAGATTGTTACGGTCACGCGTACACTCCGGACTCGATCCGTCCGAGGATGTTCTCCACCTCCCGCGCGCCGGCTTCGGTTTGCGCGAAATCCAGGGGAACGGTCCCGCCGAGAGCCCGGGCGGGTTGGCGAAGCCAGGCTCGGGCTTCGTCGTGTCCGCCCAGTACGTCCGCGGCCATGCCGAAGAGTCGGGCATAACGAATGACGCGGTCGGACTCGTCTGGCGCCAGTCTCCCGCTCCTTCGGCGCCGCATCAGGGTGCTGCGCGAGAGGTTCAGGTACCCGGACAATTCTTCCGCCGGGATTTGCAGGAGGCCACGCAGGGTGTCGAACTCGGAGACCGGCAACCCCGCGCGGATGCGGTCGACCAAGCTGTCGGCCCGAAATCGCTCTTGTGCCTTGGGCGATTTATTCCCGAAAGTTCGTCCGTAAAGCGCTTCGGGCTCGGCGACCAGGGATGCATGTTGGGGCGTTTGTTTCATTTGAGATAATAAATAAATTCAAATGGTACGGGTGTCAAGGGTGAGGGGTGAGGGGTGAGGGGCGTGGGATGGCATCTTTCCTGGAGGGCCGGGCTCCGCCCCGGCCGTCGGCGTCGGGAGTGTGATGGCGACCGGTGCAGCGCCTGGTCGATGTGGAGGAGGACGGCGTGGAATGCTCGTTAAGCGAATCGCAAATTCGCCTTCGGCTTAAAAAGAGAAAGCGGGGCGAGCGGCCGCCGTCGGGTGCGTTTGTTTTCGAACTGCCGAAATCCGTTCTGAAAAAACTCCCGTTGTTGATCGAGTTGGACGAAAACGACGAGCTTGTGGCCGTGGGGATTTTCCGTGCCAGGAACGAAACGGAGAACGAATGAGGGTGCAACGGATTCAATTAGAACACGCCTCGCCCATCGCCTTCCAGAATGCCGACTTGCGGGCATGCCGGGAGCGAATTCCGTCAAGCCATGCGTCATGGTTGGGAATGGCGCTCCAATTTTTCACGGCTTCAGCGAGTTTTTCGAGTTGCCGGATGTAGCGAACGGCGTGGCGGTAGTTTTTTGACTTTCCTTCAGCCAGGGTCTGTTCCACCGCTTCGCGATAGAGAAGGGTGGCCGCGCGTGGATGGAGCTTGGCGAGCGGTTTGGCGAGCTCCGTCAACGAGTAGTACGTTTCGCTGAAGGATTCGGCATTTTCTTCGATGATCGAAGCCGCGATCGCCGGTTTACCCATCGCGGTGAAAAAGCGGGCCTTGACCATTGGACGGTATTCACCTTCCGACACCATCCTCTCCAACCGCTGCCGTTCGGCTTCTTGTCGGCTTTGAGGTATCGTCTGAAGATAGTTCCGCGCTTCCTTTGCGCTCGCCAACATTTCGAACTGACGAAAGTGAATTTCCGCCTGAGCGGATTCATCGCCCAGCGCCCGGTAGATTTCCACCAGCAGTTCGTCGAATCCCCAATGACTTCGAAGGTTTTCCGATGCGGGCACCTTCGCGAGCGCCTCATCAGGCCGACCGCATTCGAGGTAGAAGCGCGCCACATCGAGGGCGATCGCGGGATACGACTCCGGCGTTTCTCCGCAAAGCTTCGCCTCTTCGAAAAGCTCGGGATCTCCCATGGCTTTCGCCGTCTGACTCAAACGTATCGCTTCTGTAAAGGCTTCCTTGAAATCCTTTCCGGCAATCGATTCGCGCCAATCTGCGATTAAACGTTCCAGGCTTTCCTTTCCAAGAATACGTGGAACGTAGTCGAAGAGTGCGTCGCGCACTCCGTAGTCATTTTCTTCCGCCAACCGAAAAAACCACGACTCCGCCTCCGCCGGTTTACCGGCCGCTTCGGCGGCAATGGCAAAAAGCTCGCAGGCTTTCCGGAAAACCATTCCCATTCCCCCTGAAGAATCATCCACCCGTTCCATCACGGCGGCGTCCGACCGAATTAGCTCGCCGACCGCCTCCATGGCCCGTTGCGGGGCGATCGGAAGCAGATCCCGTTCGATGGCTTCGAGAATCACATGAATCTTTTGTTCCAAATACCCCGCCTCACGGTAGTGGTAGAAACGCTTGCCCCGCCGCAACCCCGAAATGCGCGCCTTGATCGCCTTGAAACACGCCTCCGGGTTCCCGCGCTGCGACAGCAGCACCGTCGCCTCCGCGACGGTTTCATTCTGAACGGCGAGATCCACGATGAAACTCGCCAAGGTGTCCGCATCGATTCGCGAGAGCACCTTCTTAAGCTCGTGATATTCGTCGGTGGTCATGTCGTCATCGAATTATTCGGGTTGCGGTTAGGCAACGACCGGAGGCGAAAGGAATTTTGGTCATTATTCGCGGGTCTTGCGGTGAAGCGCGCGCAGTGCAGCCAGACTTCGGAATTGCGGGTTGATGGGGCCGGACGTGCCTTCCCAGTTGGCGACGGTCTGGGGAGAAACGCGGAGACGTTTGGAGAAGGCGGCGCGGGAGAGGCCGAGGTCTTCGCGAAGCTTGCGCACGGCGGCGGCGGTGGGTTTGAAGGGTGCGACCTTTTTCGTGGCATTTTGTTTGGCGGGAGTCGCTTTTTCCTTCACGGCCTGACGTTGGCGGGGCGGTTTCTTCAGAGCTGCTTTTTTCTTGCGCGGCTTTTTCCTGGTCGCGGCAAGCAGCCTATCCAACTCTCGGAGAATCTTTTGTCGCCGGCGATCGAGATCGTCCGTTGAAATTGATTTCTTCGCCGGTTTTTTGGTCGTTCGGGCCTTTGCCTTTTTCGCGACCGAATCGGCGGGAGCGCTTTTCTTGCGCGGTGTCTTCCCGGTGGTTTTTCGGGGCTTCTTCGCGAGCGGGGGCACCGGCGGCGTTTCCGCTTCCTCATCGTCCAGGTCGATGCCGAAGACGTCGCCGAGGGACGCGGGCGCCAGGGTGCGCCGGCCGGCGGAGGGACGTCCGGTCTCGGCGAGGGCGGAGGCGTCCGCTTGAATGAGTTCGTTGTGATCGACACCGCGCAGTTTGAAGAGCAGCTCGGGGGCGTCGTCGAGCCGGGCGCCGACTCCGTAGAGGATGGCGGCGAGGTGTTTGCACAGGCCCGCCCAATCGGGGCAGGAACAGCTCAACTTGATTTCCCTGGGACCGGGAAACAGACCGTTCTTCCGGTCGGTGACGATCCTCATGATCTCGCCCGAGATCTTGCCTTGCAACAGTTCGACCAGGGAGCCGATTTTCCCCTGGCAGCGTCTTTTCAGGGCGTTCCATTTGGGCTTCGGGAGGGGGGCGATGCGAACGGTCTGTTTGTACAGTTCCGAGCCCATGACCAGGGCTTCGACCCGGCCGCTGTCGATGCCGAGGTGGAGGACGGACCCGTTGCGCAGGTAAGTGCGGCCGCGCGGAAGGCGGTTGGCGAAGTCGCTGTAGGATTCGAGGTGGTCGCACCAGGCCTCGCCCCAAAAGCTCAGAGCCATTTTGCCGCGCGGCGTGGCGGCCGTCACGGGTTCTACCGTTTGGCCTTTCTTTTTCATGGCGGCGACTTTCTTGAGAGCCTTCGCTTTGCGCTCGGCGACGGAGACGTAGGGTCGGTAGAACCAGCTCATGAGTGAATTGAAATTATGATTGGCGTGAGGCTCGTTCCTGTGAATGGGTTCTCACACCCGCTGCGCTCAAGCAGCAGAGCAGCAAAGGAAGGAAGATGGGATGCGAACTCATGCCTCATTTGTTGGCTGTTTCGCTGCTTGGCGTGAGATGTTTTCCTCCAAGCCGCAAACAATTCTGGCGATGCCATCTTTCATCAGCCCGGCTCCGAAGTTCAGGAGATAACCCAGCGTGTTGCCCCTCAGTTTCAGGTAGGTGAAAACCTGTTTATAGTGAACCTTGGCGAGACTCTCAACGGACTTAAGTTCGAGAATGACTTTATCGTTGACGATCAGGTCGGCTCGGAAGGCCTCGTCAAACTGAACGCCCCCATATTTGATAGGCACCGGCACTTGTCTCGCAACGTCAAATCCGCGCGCGGTCAGCTCGCGGGCAAGGACTGCTTCGTAAACCGTTTCCAAAAGACCCGGTCCGAGGGAGTTGTGAACTTTGATGGTGGCATCCACCACTTCTTTGCCGATTTCGTTTTCAGTCATGATGTTCTTGGTTGGTTCTCACGCCCGCTGCGCTCAAGCAGCAAAGCAGCAGAGGAATTTTGAAACGAGGGATTGTACATGATCTTATGTGCTTTCATTTATGGGATCGCCCTGGTTGTGGAGAGGTTGTTTTTACCCCCTTGGCTGCTTCGCTGCTCGGCGTGAGTTCACTTTTTTGCGGATAAGGACTTACGCCCGCTGCGCTCAAGCAGCGAAGGACGGGGGACCGGTTTGGACTTGAATTTCATGACTCGGAATTTTGGCTAGAGGCTGAGACGGATAAAGTCGAGGAGTTCGTCGTCGTTCATCTCGGTGAGCGCTTTTTCCGCGCCGTCGCTGAGAATGGCGTCCGCGGTTTCCTGCTTCTCGGTGATGAGGGCGTCGATTTTTTCCTCGAGCGTGCCCGAGGTGATGAATTTATGCACGACCACATTCCGGCGCTGGCCGATGCGGAAGGCGCGGTCGGTGGCCTGGTTTTCGACGGCGGGGTTCCACCAGCGGTCGAAATGGATGACGTGGGAGGCGGCGGTGAGGTTAAGCCCGGTGCCGCCGGCTTTCAGGGAAAGAACCATGAATGCGGGCGCGCCGGGATCGTCGCGCTGGAAGCGCTCGACCAGGCCGGAGCGCGCCTTGACCGGAGTGCCGCCGTGGAGGATCGCCCCCGGCCGTCCGAAGACGGAGGCGAGGTGCGTTTCGAGCGGTTCGGTCATCTCCCGGAACTGGGTGAAGACGAGGGGCTTCTCGCCGCGTGATGCGATCTCCTCGCAAAGTTCGGCGAGTCGGGCGAATTTGGCGCTGTCGCCGGCGGCGAAGTCGCCGGATTTGGTGAGCTGGTCCGGGTGATTGCAGATTTGTTTGAATCGTATCAAGTACGCCAATACAAGTCCCCGCCGCTTTATGCCGTCGCTCGATGCCAGTTCCTTTTCAAGCTGCCGGGCGGTTTGCTGGTAGAGCTTCGCCTGGGCGGCGGTGAGGCCGCAGTACACTTTCATTTCGGTCTTGTCGGGAAGATCGGCGATGACCGATTTGTCGGTTTTGAGGCGGCGGAGAATGTAGGGGGCGACGAGGCGGCGCAGCGGCGCGTAGTGGTTGTGGTTTCGATCGCGCAGTTTTTTCGCGAAGGCTTTGAACCGAGAGGATGTGCCGAGCAGGCCGGGATTGATAAAATCGAAGAGCGACCAGAGGTCGCCCAAATGATTCTCGACCGGCGTGCCGGTAAGGGCGAAACGGGCGCGGGCTTCGAGCTTGCGCACCGTTTTACTTTGGCGGGCGCTCGGGTTTTTGATCGCCTGTGCCTCGTCGAGAATGATCCAACTCCAGCGGGTTTTCGCGGGCCAGGCAAGGCGCGGGAGCATCGCGTAGGTGGTGACGACGAGGTCCGCCTTGGCGAGGAGGGCGGGGGAGGGATCGGTGAAATCCGCTTCCGGGGTCTCGGAGCGGTGGGCGATGAAGAGGCGAAGGGAGGGCGCGAAGCGCTCCGCCTCGCGCTTCCAGTTGCCGATGAGCGAGGCGGGCACGACGAGGAGCGCGGGCGGTTCGCCGGGAGCGGTTTCCCGCTTGCGCAGGAGCGCGGCCAGGACCTGGACGGTTTTTCCCAGACCCATGTCATCGGCGAGGCAGGCGCCGATTCCGGTCCGCCCGCAAAACCAGAGCCATTCGAGGCCCCGGGCCTGGTAGGGACGCAATGTGGCGCGGAGGCCGGCGGGCGGTTCTCCGGCCTCCGGATCGGAGAGACGGCGAAGGGTGTCGGCGAACCATTTTCCCGGTTGGGCGAAGGCCCATTCCCGCTCCTCCTCGAGGTCGTCCGCCGTTTTCAGATCCTCCGGCGCGCCCGCCAGCAGCCGCATCCCTTCGATGAAGGAAAGACTTCCCTCCGCTTCCAGCGCCTTCCAGTGAGCGAGAGCTTCCCGCAGTTTTTCGCGGTCCACCTCGATCCACCGGCCGCGGAAAAGGACCAGTCCGTCGTCGCCCTGGAGCAGCTCCTCGACCTCCTTCGGCGAGAGGGACTCGCCGTCGACGATCACCTCCAACTTGAAATCGAGCAGGGCGTCGAGGCCGACCTTGCCTTTGGAGCGATCGCCGACGGTGGCGGTCACCTTCGGCCGGCGGGCGCGTTTGCGCCACCAGTCGGGCAGGCGAACCAGCAGGCCGGCGTCCTCGTAGCGGGGAATGGATTGGAGGAAGGTGTGGGCCTCGGAAGGGGTCCAGGCCAGCGGGTGATAAACGTCGCCGGATTCGACCAGATCGGCCATGAAGGGACACGATTGCGAGGCGCGGTGCAGCGGTTCGAGTAGTCTCAGGAGCACGGCCTTGTTGTTGGCGCCGGCATACTCCTTGAGGGCCTTGCCGAGCGGGAGTTGACGCAAGCGGCCGGACGTTCCCAGCCCCGAGGCGTAGGAAGCCATGAACGCGAACGGGTGGGCGTCGTCGCCTTTGTTCTCCGCCAGGTGAACGGTGACCCGTCCCACCCGCGACCAGGCGGGAGCATACTTTTCCAGGAACGCGGCGATTCTCCCGTGTTCACTTACTTGCGCGCGGGTCCACTCGGCCGTGCGCTTCCACACCTCCTCCAGAATTTCCGCGGAAAGGTATTCCGCCCCACGCATCGGCGGGGCATTGAGCAGCCACTCGCCGATCCGGGCGGGATCCGGAGTCGGCAAGGTGAAGTCCGTGCCCGTTCCCTCGGGCAGATGGCAGACCGCGCGCAGGAACTCGCCGCCGATCTCCCGCCAGAAGACAAGCGACGCATCCGTCTCCCGCT
>JBJHCF010000055.1:0-29101 GCA_050506795.1 Opitutia bacterium | reverse complement strand
GCCGCAAACTGATGGCTGAAGCGACGGGTATAAGCGAATCCACCATCGGGCGTATTTGGCGCGAGCATGGCCTAAAACCGCATCTGAGCAAACTTTTTAAGCTCTCCAACGATAAGTAATTTGTTGAGAAACTCGAGGATGTGATTGGGCTCTATCTCAATCCTCCCGAACATGCCTTGGTATTCTCCTGTGATGAGAAAAGCCAGATGCAAGCGCTGGATCGCACCCAGCCTGGATTTCCGATAAAGAAAGGTCGCTGCAAAACAATGACTCACGACTATAGACGCAATGGTACGACTTCACTATTCGCTGCGCTCAATGGGCTTGATAGTTCGGTGATTGGGAAATGCATGAGCAAGCACCGCCACCAGGAAAGGATAAGGTTTCTTAATCAAATCAAGCGCGGCGTCCCTGAAGGAAAGGAGGTCCATATCATTTGTGACAACTACGCCACTCATAAACACAGAAAAGTAAAGCGTGGTCGCGCAAAATTGAATAAGTTACAGACTCCTTGACGGGCTACACTAGCGTTTCGGGGATTTCCTCATCCGTGGCTCCGTTCGCTTCGGCTGCCTGCGTGTGGAAGTAAACGCAGTAGTCGCACGGTATCTGGGACGCGACCGCGAGGGCGATGGATTGGGCTTTTCGTATTTTGTTCATCTGCTTTCTCCTTTCTTGGGTTTGTTGCATTCTTCATTTCAGGGAGGGATTGTCATCGAGTGACAGGAGTTGAGCCGGCCAGGCTCTAACGAAAGGGATGTTGGCCGTGCGGTAGGCGTCCCGAACCGCCTCCGCGTCGTTTGCTTCGTGGATACAAATCCGACGCTTCCTATCCTCGGAGAGAAAGCTGCAGATCCACCGGACGTTATTCTGCTCCAGGCAGGGAGTTACGCGTTCCAGGTGTCCCTTCAGGTCATCGTCGGTCAGGGCAGGATCAAATGTGGCTTCGAGCATAATGTGTGGCATGTTGTGTGTGGGTTGCAGGTTCAATGTTTTGGTTGATTCGAAACAGATTTTCAGGATCGTAGGCGGCTTTTATCTGGCGCAGTCGCTGGTAGTTGTCGCCGTAGGCGTCACGAACTCGGTCCCGGCCTTCGTCCATCATGAAGTTTATGTAGGCGCCACTGATGGAGTGCGGTTGCAGTGCCTTCCAGTAATCCCGGGCCCATTGGGTCATGTCTTTGACTTTTGAAGGATCGGAATCGACACCGACGATGACCATGGACCAATTCGCGTCCCGCTTATTCCAGGCGGTTTGATTTGGACCGATCCTGCCCGCGGCGCCGTTGACGGGATAGAGGTGCATCGTCGACTTGGATGTAGGCACTTCCGCGAAACGGACGTGCTCGGCTATGGCCTCGTCGGTCAGGTCGCGCACGTAGTTGCCTTTCCAATACCAATGATCCCCCGGCGGGTAGAGCCCGTCAAACATGCTTTGCAGCTTCGGATAGGGCATTTCGCCAATTAACTCAAATATCGGTTTGGCTACTTGGCGGGCGGGCAGAATCAAGGACTCCGCTTGCTCCTTGGATCCCGTGTAACACCAAAGCAGCCCGCAGACTTTTCTCCCATGGATTTCCGGGGGAAAGGGGTCGCCGGCCGGGACTTCGGCGGTGAGATAGAAGGCGTACACGTCGTCGGATTGCCGTGGCAGCCACTCCCGATACCAGCGCATCGTTGTTTCGAGCTCTTCGATGGGCCAGAACATCGGCCCGGCGATGACGTTGGCGAGTGGGTGGAGCCGGTACTCGAAAGCGGTCACGACGCCGAAGTTCCCGCCCCCGCCGCGGAGCGCCCAGAACAGATCCTGATGCTCGTCCTCGTTGACATGCACCCATCGCCCGTCCGCGAGGACGACGTCCGCCCCCAACAGGTTGTCGATCGTTAGGCCGTACTTGCGGGTCAAGTAGCCGTGTCCTCCGCCGAGAGTCAGACCGCCGACGCCTGTTGTGGAGATAACGCCACTCACGGTTGCCAGCCCGAAGGCATGGGTCGTGTGATCGACGTCACCCCAGGTGCATCCAGCCTCAACCCGGGCCGTCTTCTCAAGCGGATCGACGCGGATACCTTTTAAACGGGAGAGGTCGATGACCAGCCCGTCGTTCACCAGCGCGAGTCCGGGCCCGTTGTGGCCGCCGCTTCGGATCGACACGACCAGGTTGTTGTCCCGGGCAAAGTTCACCGACGTGATCACGTCGGCGACATTGGCGCACCGGGCGATTATGGCGGGTCGCTTGTCAATCATCGCGTTGTAGATGGTGCGAGCCTCGTCGTAGGCATCGTGATCCTGGTACAGCAGTTGACCCCTGAAGGTAGCCTCGAAATCGTTGAGGATTGCCTGGTCCAATTTCAGGGATTCGTTGTCATGGGTCGCTACATTCATGGTTTGGCCTCCTGATTGGGTTGTCGACAAAAGGGCCGAAGCCCGAACTTCGGACGACAACATGAAGGCCGGACGTTGTAAGATCCGTTGTAATTCCCGTTGAAATTCGCCTCAATAACGGGAAATTCTTCCTCGGCGGCGGAAAGTCCTGCAGGTACCGGATTCGTGTCAGGTGCGGGTCTTCGAACTTGCTTGTCCGGCCAGCTCCGCCTTGGTTTGCCGCACGGCACGGCGAGCGCGGGCCGACAAGCCGCGGGCTCGGGCCAGTTCGGCGACGGCGGCCTTCGGATTCGACGCGGAGTTCGACGATTCGTTTGCTCTTAGGTTGGCCAGGATCAGGGTGGCGCGTGCCAGCGCCGCTTCGCTGCGGTAGTTCACGGCTTCCGCGGCGGCGAGGGCGTCTGTCGCCCTGCGTCGGGCTTGTCCATACTTTCCGGCGGCGATATTGTGAGTCGCCGCTTCGTTCTGAACATAGGCGAGCATCCATTTGCTGTCCGCCTGGCGAAGTCGCTCCAACGCCTCGTCCAGCTCAGGTTCCACACCTTTCTCTTCCATCGCCAGGCGGGCCAGAGCTTCGAGCGTCGCCGCGAAAGGCGCTTCGCTCCCTTCCTCCATATTTGCAGTCATCGCGCGCAAGTCGCGGCACCAGGACAATGCTTCAGCCGCACGATCGCGTTCCAATTCAATCATGATCAGCCGTGAAAGGCAGTGAGTCCGCGCCCAGGGGAGCGGATTGTGCCGACTTCGTTGATACGCTTCCTCGGCTAAGTGGAATGCCTGGTCGATGTCGCCCGAGTGTTGGTGGAGCATACCTAGGGCCATGGCCAGCTCGAATCCCTCGATGTTCACGTCGAATTCCCGGGCCAGTGACTGTGCCTCGCGTGCCAGTTTCGCGGCCCGATCCAGGTTGCGTTCCAGGAGGCAGTAGCAGTGCGCCGTCGCAGCGATCGCATGTACGACCGTGGCGGGATCCGCTTCCCGGCCCGCTTCCTGTGCTTCCGAGCTAGCTTTCAACGCCCCTTGGAAATCTCCCTGGTGGTAGTAAAGCCAGCCGAGGAGTTGGAATCCCCGCCGCACTAGAGCTCGATCTCCCGCCCTTCGCGCCTCTCCGGTCACCTGGCGCAGTCGCTCGTTCAGGTCCGGAGGACAAAAATGGGCCATGTCCGGGTGTACGTACAGTGCAAGAAGTTCCAAGTGGAGAGGAATGCGCGCCGACGCCGAAAGTTCGGCGGCGTGGGCGAGGCCGCGCTCCGCCAGAGCAGTCGTTTCTTCATAGGCGCAAACCCGCAGACCGTGCCGCCCCCCCGCGAGGCAGGCCCGCGCGGCCAGTTCGAGATCCCCGCCAAGCGCGGCATGGTGCGCAACTTCGCCCGCGTTCGCTTCGACCAAGTCGCCTGTGCCGGCGATCCGGCGAGCGATTTCATGGTGGTTCAGGCGACGGCGCGGGGGAGAAATGTTCCTGTAAGCCGCACGGCGGACCAGATCGTGAGTGAAATCGTAACTTCCCGATGCCGTCATCTGCAAAAACTCGTGTCGCTCAAGTGTCTCGATGGCACTGACGATTTCGCGTTGGGACATTTCTATCAGTTGGGACAGAAAATCGACCGTACAACCACGGCCCAGAGCCGCCACGAGGGACAGGATTTCCCGCGCTTGCGGATCGAGCCTGTCCAGCCGTTCGTTGAGCAGGCCGTCCAAAGTTTCCGAGCGCGCGCCCTTTCCCTGTCTGAGGGCCCGCGCCACCTCCAGGGCGAAAAGCGGGTTGCCTCCGCTTTCTGTGAAGATACGGTCCGCATCAATGTTCCGGTCTATTTTCTGCGCCAATTCCACCGTATCGCTCATGTTGAGGGGCGCCAGGTCGAGTTCGCGGAGCCGATGCTCGCGACGAAACGTGTAAACAAGACGCCGTGTCGCCGCGTTCTCTTCCAGCTCCCCGGATCGAGCCGCGCAGGCCATCCGCACACTGCTTGCCGTTGTGGTTCGGGCAATGTAGTGCGTAAGCGCCGCGGAAGCCTCGTCGAACCAATGAAGATCATCAAGCAACACAAAAACAGGAGGTTTTTCAGCCGCCAGACGTTCCAAAAGATGGAGAACCGCGTTGAAAAGGCGATTCCGATCCGTAGCAGACGCTGACACCGTTCCCAGTTCAGGCAGCAGCGGAGCCAACTCGGTACGGAGCGCGTGCGGAATCCTGTCGGCGTCAATCGCGCGCAGCGCGTCGATCCACGCCGTGTACGGGCGGATTCGCTCGACATCAAAGGCGCACCCCGTCAGCGCCGTGCCTCCGGCTGAGCCGATCAGACTGCCCAATTCCTGGAGGAGGCGTGTTTTCCCGATCCCCGGCGCGCCAGTCAGAAGCAACACCTCTCCCGTGTCGCCGGACTCGCCCTGGTTCGCGAACTCTTTCAGAACAGCCCTTTCTTTCCGCCGCCCGGCGAGGGGAGCAAAATTGGACGCAGCGCGGGCCGGTTTGCGGCTTGATGACGAGGGGGTTGCTTTCGCTCCTGTTAGGGACCGTCGCAGATTCTCCATCTCGTGCGACGGGCGGGCGTTGAATTCGACCTCCAGCATGCGGTGGCACCGATCGTACTGTTCCAGCGCTTTTTCTCTTCTCCCCATCGCCGCCAGGAGCCGGATGAAATCGATATGGGCGTCTTCCGACAGGGGATTGACGAGCAGCCGGTCTCGAGCGTAAGGCAACGCTTCATCCGGCCGGTCGTGCAAGCGGTCAATCAGAACACAGAGGATCGTCTCGCGCAGCCGGTGCGCAGCCTCCCGCTCGGAAGTGCGCCAGGCGTCAAAGCCGTAGCACCCGGACAAATCCAGTCCCTCCAGGAAGCCGCCACGAAACCTCGAGACCGCCTCCCTGAGGGTCTCAGTTGTGGCCTGTTCCCAACCGTGAGCCGCCACGTTGCGCACGAAGGCAATATCCACAATGGCGCCGTGTCGTTCAAACGAGACCTGCTCCTGCGCGGTCACGATTCGTCTCTCACCATCCTCTTCGAGCAGCGAACGGAGCTTGCTCAGGCTCCACCGCAATCCCGCACGAGGATCGGAGGAACCCTCGTAGAGAAGATCGCACAGTTCCCTGCGCGAGTGGGGTCGTTTGGTCGCGACAAGGTAGCCCAACAGAGCCCGGGTTTTTCTCGACCGTGGAAGGAGAATTGGCCGTCCCCGACGGCAAACCTCCAGGTTGCCCAGCAGTCGAATATCGAGCTCAATCCGCTTCATGATCGGTTTGCCTGATGGGAGTTCGCTGATTCGCGGCCGGTCCGCAGTCCCTGAAAAGCGGTGGGGTGATCAACGACGTACCAGTCCGTTGCTTGTAGCAACGATCCAATATTTCCAGCCCAGGGTCGAACAAAAAAGGTCCGGCCGCGGAGACCGATGCCGCTCAGGGCCTTTTCATCCAACGGCTGTCAGCCGCATGGAAATGACATTTGAATTCGAAAATTTCGAGATTTGAAATAAACGAATAAACTTCAATGAGATATGCTCTTATGACGAAAAAACCGTACCCTGCCGTCCGGTTCAGCACGTCCTTTTTTATCGATCTCATTGCCCCTTAAGTGGTATCCTTTTCCCCGGAAAGGAAACCCGCACCATGACTGCTCGAACCCCGAAACTGATCGACACGGCGAGGTTGGCGTCACGTTTTGATCGCGCCGTCGCCTCCGTACGCCGCAAGCCAGAAATCGCCCGGGCCACTGAAAACACCACCGCACGCCTCCTTCCCGGGGGCCTTTGCCGGATGACCCAGGGACCATGGACCCTCGAGTCGGCTATCCCTCCATCGATGGGCGGCGAACATGAGCGTCCGGATCCGGGGGTGCTCGTGCGGGCCGCGCTCGGTTCGTGCGTCGCCTTGACCTTCGCCCTTTTCGCGGCCCGGCGTGACGTGGAGATTCGGTCACTCGAAGTCGAGGTGGCAGCCGATTATGACGGATGCGGTTTCCTTGGGGTCAAGGACGTTCCCGCCGGTTACAGCGAAGTGCGCCTCACGACCCGCGTCGACAGTCCCGCCGAAGACGAGGTTCTGCAGGAGATTCTCGACGAAGCCCTGACCCACAGTCCGTATTACGATGTCTTCACGCGCGCGCAAAACGTGAAGAGTACCCTGACCCGCACACAACTGGAATGAATCCGCGTTTCCAGCAGCGCATCCAGCGCTACGGCTGGAATATCGCGACCCCGTATTACGCCGGGGCCTGGGCGGATCAACTCAAACCGGGCCAGGACGCCCTCCTTCGCATGCTGGACCTGCAACCGGGTGAAAGCGTCCTGGAGATTGCGGCGGGCGATGGTCTCGTCACCTTTCCCGCCGCCGAACGAATCGGGCCGGAGGGATCGCTCCTCGCCACTGATATCTCCGAAGGAATGCTCGCAGCCCTCTCCCGCCGCGCCGTCGAGCGCGGGTTCACCCGGATCCGCACCGCCCGGATGGGGGCCGAGGATCTGGAAGTCGACGAGGCCGCGTTCGACGCCGCCCTCTGCGCCTTTTGCCTCATGTACGTCACCGATCCTGAAAAAGCGGTAAACGGAATTCTCCGTGCCCTGCGTCCCGGCGGCCGGTGCGGGATCGCCGTCTGGGGGAAACGCAACGCCTGCGGGTGGCGCGATATTTTTCCCATCGTGGCGGCGCGCGTGAAATCCGAGGTCTGTCCAATGTTCTTCCAACTCGGAACGGGCGCCAATCTGGTACGGCTGATGGAAACATGCGGATTCAACAATGTCCGCCAGGAAACTATCGAAACCACCCTGCGCTATCCAAACGACGAATCCGCCCTGACGGCGGTATTCGAGGGCGGACCTGTCGCTCTGGCGTATGCAAAGTTCGACGACGCGACTCGCGCAAGCGCCCGCTCCGAGTACCTCGAATCCATCGCCCCTTACAAGACTGACGATGGCTACGCCATCCCCGGCCAGTTCGTAATCGCCACCGGAAACAAACCGATCCCTTAAATAGTTGCCCACAAATAAGCCGGCGCCAACCGGCAGGATAAATCGAGGTGCTTCCCTCCTTAAGGCACGGGATCAACCGGGGTCTGGCTTGGCGGGTTGGGGGGAGAGTAATCCGGGGCCTCCGCTCCCCGATCTTCCGGGCGATCCGTCGGGAACAGGCTGTCCCTATCGTTGCCGCGGTCCCGGCTGCTACTGCTGCTGCTGCTAAAGCAGCCGGTGAGCAGTCCTGCAAGGATCAAAAGAACCCCGGCCAGAAGCACGGGGGAGTTTTTAAAGGCCAATTGTCGCTTCATAGCCAGTCCGCCTCCTTCAATCCGACCGTAACGAATCCTTCACGCCGGATTCGGCAAGCCGCTTTATTAGTTGGTTTTTGCATCGCATTAAATTCTCTCCCTACGAATCCCCTTTAGGACAGATTCCAGCCCCCGGTTACCTACGTGTAACATCGTGATCTGCATGCATTCCGTCTATCGGAGAAGAAAGTGACCCTCCTCGCGCTCATTCGCATTCGGATCCCCGCCGTTATGAAAAATCAATTCGTAGAGCCCGTTATTGGCGGATTCGAAGGTGAGAATAAGCTCATCCGAAAAAATCTGATCGGGTTGACCGATCGGGGCAAGGCGTAATTCCAGCTTGGATCTTTGATTGTCAAGAACCTCATACTCATAGGTCCCTGCTTCGTCGAAGGCCGGTATCGTCACCTGGTTGTCCTCGCCAAAAACAAGCACATACACGAAATCATCTTCGTCATCGTCAGACGCATTGACCGCCAGCAACAATTCGAGTCCCGGCTCAAGATCCGCCGGATCCAGGCGAAACGCCATCACGTTGTTTTTGGAATGGTGAAACCAGCGCACCCAGGCGTCCGGAACCTGCTCGCCGTTTTCTTCCCGGTAACTGCTGAACCACTGGCGGTCCGGAAATTCAGGTGAGTTTTCGTAAAAGAAAAACCACCCGATTTCATGGACATAAACAAACGGACACGTCGCCTCGGTCATGTACGTCCATCGCTGCTGACTGTGCCGCCAGAACCAGCCGCTGCCCGACCAATAGAGCCATCCGTGTTGATCGTGGAAAAGCCAGCCCTCCCGTGCCTCGACATCAAAACCGGAAGCGAAGGCAAAAGTGCCAAACCACGGTGACTTGACCCGATTTCGGGCGGATACCTCGCCCGCGGCTTCGAGGTCGAAGAACTCGGCGATTCTTTCTTCGGGAAGCCCCAAGTCGAGATCGTCATCGTCGTCCTCGTCTTCCTCCTGGATCGATGCTGTATTGCCCAGGTTGTGACGGAATTTCGGCCAGGGAGAATTCGCAAGCGGTTGGTCGCCGTGTAGTGCATAGACAAGGCCGTCCGACGACCCGAAGTAGACCGCTCGATTGACGCCGATCGCCGGAGAGGATCGGACCCACCCGTTCCAGCCGGTTCCAAATGTCCACACCACTTTGCCCGTCCTGCTATCAAGCGCATAAAGGTGCCTGTCGTGTGAGCCGATGTAGATCGTTCCGCCGGCACCGATAGCCGGGGAAGAATCCTCGACGAGATCGCCGAGCTCGGACGCCCAGATGACATCGCCGCTTTCACCGTCGAACGCATAGACATGCTTGTCATCGGAACCGACATAGACGGTACCATCGGTTCCAATCGCAGGGGAGGAGAAAACGCCGTGACCGGTCCGATACGACCACAGCTCCGCGCCGGATGCCTCGTCGATCGCATAGACGTGCCGGTCCCCTGAACCGATATACAACGTTCCCTTGCCATCGAGAGCCGGAGACGATCTAATATTTGATCCCGTCCTGAACGACCAGCGTTCTTCGCCGGATTGACCCTCGACTGCATATAAGTAAAAATCCCACGACCCGAAATAGACCGTTCCGTCGACTCCGACCGCGGGAGACGATATGATAGGGCCGCCGGTCTCAAACGCCCACAACTTATCACCGGACGCACTATCCAGGGCATACAAACTGTGATCATAGGATCCGACGTAAAGGGTGCCGTTCAAACCTAGAGACGGGGAGGACATGATTGAACCGCCGGTCTCGTAGGTCCAGAGCAATTCACCGGTCTCTCCATCAATCGCAAAGACGTTATTATTATGGGAGCCTACGTAGACCGTTCCATTGGGACCGATCACCGGTGATGAAGTCACGAACGACCCGGTCTGGAATGCCCACACCTTCTTGCCAGTCTTCCCGTCGAGCGCATAAAGGTGCCCGTCACGGGAACCAATGTAAACTGTGCCGTCGGGTCCGATCGCCGGGGAGGACTCAACCCCGCCGCCGGTTTCGAAGGCCCACTTCAGGGTTCCGGGAGCGGCATAGCTTGCCGAAGGGTAGTTTTCCCAGAAGGGCGCAGTAAAACCGGTTGCGCCTTCAGGGAAAAAGATTGTGAACTCCTCGGCGGTATACCGAAAGGGGTCACTCCAGTGGGAGGGAGCATTACCTTCATATACCGCGGCGGTTAGACTGGTGCAACCCTGGAACGCCGCCCCACCGAGCGTTCTCAGGGCTGCGGGAAGGTTTACCCGGGTGAGTCCGGTGCATCCAAGAAATGCGAACTGTCCGATCGAGATGATGCTTTCGGGCAAACGAATCTCGGTAAGCTTGGTCGCTCCTTCAAAGGCCCAGGGTGCGATCGTCGTGACGCCTTCCGGAACCTCATAAGAGCTTGCCTCTCTTCCGGCGGGATATTGCAGAAGTTCGGTGCCGTCGGCATTAAATAAAACTCCGGAAACCGAACGAAAGTGAGTGTGCCCACGAACGACTTCAATTTCGCGGAGGTTCGGAGCATTGGCGAGAGCTCGATTAGCCACCCCGGTCACATTTCCCGGTATGTGAAATGTCGTGAGGTTGGGGCTGCCATAGAACGACGATGTCGCAATGAATCTTATGTTCTCCGGAAAGGCAAAGGTGGAATCGGCGCGACCGACGGGATATTGAATTAAACCATAAGGGAAGCTCTGAACATCGATCAATGAACCGGAAACCGTGATGTAACGTGGATTGTCGGGATGGAGCGTGATCCTGGTGAGACTTGTGACCCCCACAAACGCCGAGCTGTGGATAGAGAATACACTCGCCGGAATAAAGATCTCGGCGAGATTTGTGGCGAAATTAAATGAGCCGGCTGTGATGTGAGTGACCGTGCCCGGGACCTCATAGGCGGCGTCCGGCTTCGCCGGCGGATACATGATAAGAGCGGTTTCGGTCCCATTGAACAAGACCCCGGAAACGCTGGAGAACACCGTATTCTCCGGATGAACTTCAATGGACGCCAGATTTGCGCACCCGAGGAAGGCTTCGGTTCCGAGGTCATTGACGTTTCGCGGTATCACAACCGAAACGAGGCTGGTGCAATCCTTGAAGGCGCTGCTGCCGATAGTACGAAGACTGTCCGGCAGGCTGACGGCGGAGAGATTCCGGCACCCCATAAAAGCGGCTGCATGTATGAATACCAAGCCATCGGGAAAATTCACGTTGGTGAGATTCCGACAATCTCTAAAGGCTCCGACTCCAATCGAAGTGACATTTTTCCCGATGGAAACTTCACTGAGAGATATACATTTATCAAAGGCCCAATCACCGATTCGTTCCACACTGTCGGGAATCTCGACCGAGGTCAGGCTGCGGCAATTTCGAAAGGCCTCGGTTCCGATTGTGTGGAGACCCTCGGGGAGTTCTATGCTTTCAAGACTGATACAATCGATAAAGGCTCGGGCGGCGATGGTACGAATTCCCGCCGGAATGTTGATCTCCCTGAGCTGGACGCACCGGTAAAAAGCACCTTGATCAAGGGTGGTCAGGCGTTCGGGCAGTTCGACCACGGTTAGGCTGTGACATTCCGCGAAAGCTAATGGCCATATGGCGCTTACATTTTCCCCGATGGAAAGGTCGTTCAGGCTGATGCAGTGAGAAAACGCCCTGGTGGGAATCGCCGATACCCCGTTTCCAATGGACGCGCTTTCCAGATTGGTGCAGTCGCGAAACACTGAAGCGCCGAGCGTCGTAACGCTGTCGGGGATCTCTACCCTGGTTAGAGCTGCGCAATTTTGGAAGGCCGAATCCCTGATCGCAGTGACGCCGTTTCCCAGATCCAGTTCGACCAGGTTCGTGCAATCGGCAAAAGCCTGGGCATTTATGAAGCGGAGGCTGTCCGGAAGACTCACACTGACGAGCGCGGTACAACCGCGGAACGCCGATTCGCCGATACTGGCAAGCCCGTTGCCAAAATCGACTTCAATCAAATTCGTCGCACCCGCAACCGCTCGCTCCCCGATCACTGTAACGCTGTCGGGGAGGGTCAAAGTGATAAGGTCGGTGTTGTTTTCGAAAACCCGATTTCCAATCGATGTCACCGGATGACCGTCCAGGGTGGACGGAATGATTACCTCCCCGCCCGGCCCGGAGTATTCGGTAATTCGCGCCTCGCCGCCGCTGACGGTGTAGGCATACGAAGGGGAGGCATCGGCCGGAGCCAGGCAAAACAGGATCAGCGAGAGGTAAACGCAAGCGAGCCCAATGGGCAAAGGTTTCATTGATACATTTCAGTGACTGCCTGACGAGGGGTCAATGCGATAGTAGGTCGCGAAAGCGAAAATCGACTGCAATTCCTGACAGGCAAGCCCATCATATCGTAGATCTGCAAAACGACCCGGACACCGGAAAGTCGAAGGCTACTCCCGAATCTGAAAGGTGGCCCGGCGACGGGTTTCGTCCGAGGTAACGGGACCGGCGATGAGAACGAAGCCTTCGGTAAGGAGATAATGATCGGAGTCAAGCAGGCGGAAGGAGACTCCCTCGGAGTCGGCCAGACCGGGAACTTTGATAAAGGTGGCCCTGGCGGCCGCGGGGTCATCGTTCACGTACTCAAGCGCAAGGCCGGAAGCGGTGACCTTCAGGTAGCGTTCGGGGAAGTTGACTGACCGAATGGAAACTCCCTCTTCCGCTTCGGCCAAGCCAGGGACCAGACGCCAATGCGCGTCCCCGGCAGGGGTCACTTCGGAGTCGACACGAATCCGATAGTTGGCGTGCCGGACAACCGTACCGTCCGGCGTGTGTGCCGCCAGCCTGATCGACGGTTCACTGGGCCAGCGGGCGAGCAGGGCCTCGTATTCGGAGCGGGTGATGTTGAGAATTCCGCCGTGCCGCTTCAGGCTGAGGCCCATGTCGAAATCCTCCGAGGAAAGGTGATGAAAGCCCTCGGGTTCATCCAGGTCGGTTGAAATGAGAGGAATATAACCTCCACCCGTGGCGTATCGGTCGATATAAAGACCCCACTTCCCTCCTTCGTTGAAGGTGAAGAGAATGGGCCCCTCAACCTGACGTCCGGTAAAACCGAGGTGAGAGATGTCGCCGATGCGGGTCCAGTCGCCGAGAATTTCATCGGCTCCCTCAAGAGTCAATTGCCTGTCGCGGGAGACGCGGTAAAAGCGGAAATCCGCCCCTTCGGTTTCAATGATCAGGGTGTCGATAATATCGCCGCCGTGGACCCCTTCGCCGGTGCGCTCGATGTAAAGCTCCGGAGGCGAGAACGTCCGAAAGTCGCTGGTGCGGGAGTAGAAAATTCGTCCTTCGGTGACCCCGTCGCGCGGGGATATGGTCGCCCAGTAGACAAAGTAGTCACCGGTGGATTGGTCGTAGATGGCTTCCGGCGCCCAGGCGCATCCCGCCTCGGGAATGCTTCCGGCGACATCGACCATCCACGGATCGGACCAGTTCAACAGGTCGGATGACTCCCAGAATACGAGGGAAGTGCTTCCGTCGAATTGAGCCGCATGCCAGCCGTGTCCACTGGCGATACGCAGATCGGTGGCCAGCAGGAAGAATCCGTCTCCATCCGGAGACCGGACGATAGCGGGATCGCGCACCCCCATTTCGCCGATCGTCGAGGTCAGTACCGGAGCCGAATTGTTGAGATCGGTCCAGTTCAGACCATCCTCGCTCACCGCGAAGTAAACCTGTTCGCCCATCGGCGATTCCCCGGTGAAATGAACGAGAAGATAAGCCTCGAAAGGCTCCTGCTCAGCGGATCCGCCGGAGCCGGGTCCGGTTCGTTGGGTGGTTGTGCAACCGGAAGTCAACGCGAAGGCGGAAAGAACCAGGAGGACGGTGCGGAGGAAGTTTCTCATGAGGACAAACAAGTGGATGTGTCGTGGTTGGTTGACCGATTGCTTTTTTTAAACCTGAATTCGGCGTGAGTCGGATAGTTATTGATTGTGTTCGCCAGGCGAAACATCGTCGGCATAACTCTCTACTTCAACCGGTCCGACGAGCCTTGCTCAAGACGACGGTGGCAGGGCGTTTTGAGGCCGACAAAGTAATGTGGCATAGGACCGTAATAGACGGCAGGGGGCGGAAAGCCTTGCAATCGCTCTGCAGGCCGCTTACGATGAACTTTAAAGCCCGGTCCTTTTGCCATACTACCTATTAATAGTCCTTCTATTTCACGCTATTCTCGCGCCACTGACCGCGGTTCACGCGCTGCTTTACAAGCGAGACTCGCGGGCGGCTTTTGGATGGATTGCCATGTGTTTCCTGGTTCCGCTCTGCGGCCCTGTCTTCTACCTGTTCTTCGGACTCAATCGCGCCCGGGTCCGTGCGCAGCGCATGGGGCTTGAAGGCTACAAGATCGGTTCGGAGTGCGATCGCGTCCTGGAGAAGATCCAGCCGATACAGAATTATCTCAAGCTGGCGCGAGTGGGCCAGGCGCTCAGCCGCCACCCGCTCACTGCTGGAAACGGAGTCGAGGCACTCGTCAACGGCGAGAAGGTGTATCCGGCCATGCTCGACGCGATAGAACTGGCCGAAAGCCATATCTTGCTGACAACATACATCTTTGATCACGACCGCACCGGCAAACGTTTCTGCGAGGCGCTAAAGAGAGCCTCAGCCAGAGGTGTTGATATTCGCGTTCTGATCGACGGCATCGGCGAGTGGTATTCATTTCCCCGCACCACCCGCTCCCTCAGGCGAGCCGGCATCCCTTTTGCCCGCTTTCTCCCGCCCCGTGTGCTGCCGCCGTCGCTTTCCCTGAATATGCGCAACCACCAGAAAATCCTGGTCGTCGACGACCGGGTTGGATTCACCGGCGGCATGAACTTGAGCGACCGGCACCTGGTGGATGACCCGAACAACCGATCGCCGACAGCCGACCTGCATTTCCGGTTAACCGGGCCGGTGGTGGTGCAGTTGCGCGAAGAGTTCCTGCGCCTTTGGCGCTTCGCTACCCAAAATGGCGACGTCCCTCCATTCCACGAAACAGCGCCGGACGGACCCTTCATGTGCCGCACCATTACCGACGGACCGGACGAGGACCTGGATCGCCTGAACATGCTGCTGGGCGCCGCCATCGCCGAAGCCCATCACTCAGTGCGCATCATGACGCCCTATTTTCTCCCGCCGCGAGAACTTATTGGAGCCATCCAGGCGGCCACGGTCAGGGGGGTGGAGGTGGTTGTCGTGCTTCCGGCGAAAAACAATCTCCCTTATATGCACTGGGCCACTCGCAATATGCTCTGGGAAATCCTTCTTCGCGGGGTCAAAGTCTATTACCAGCCCCCTCCGTTCAATCACTCCAAACTGTTTATTGTCGACGGATACTACACCCTCATCGGTTCGGCCAATTGGGACCCGCGCAGTTTACGTCTGAATTTTGAGTTGCAGGTCGAAGTCTACGGCGAAGACTTCGCCGCTCCTCTGATCCAATACATTGATCGATCCGCAAGATCAGGGCGAGAGGTGACCCTGGAGGAGGTAGACGGACGCCGGCTTCCGGCTCGCCTGAGGGATTCGATTTGCTGGTTATTCTCCCCTTACCTGTAATGCGCCTCCCGCAGGCTCGGTATGGTCAAAACGGACCGGGAGCCGGTTGCGCAGACCCCGGGTCAGGGGGTGCCCAAGCGGCCGGATCCGGCTCATGATCGCAACCAAAGACCCGAAAACCTCGTCGACCTGCAAAACCGCATTCTGATCGAAGTTAAGCGGCCATTTTTTCCGGCATGCTGATAAAGTCATCCACCCGCTCCCCGATACATGTAAGGGAGAATCTGCTGCGGACCTCTTCGTAGGCGGTGGAGGTCAGTTTTTTGACCAGCAACGGATTCTCCGAAAGTTCGAGGATCTTCTCGGCAAGATCGTCCGGATCGGAGGTTCTAAAGGCCAGGGCGTTCTCGCGGTCGCGAATCAACTCCGCGTGGCCGCCCACCAAGGTCGTGACCACCGGCACTCCCGCCGCCATCCCTTTCAACTGCATCAAGGGAAAAGGCTCAGGCCATTTCGACGTGGAGACCAGCATGTCGTAGGAGTAAAGGGTGACGTGCTGCTGTTCATGAACCGTTTGCACAAATCTAGCCGCGCCTCGAAGGTTGCTCCGAACAATAAACGCGAGCAATCGTTTCTCCTGCTCGAGGTTCCCGTGCCGGTGAATGTCGAGAGTAAACTCGGTGTGCCCCTTTCGGTGAAGGATTTGCAGGGCTTGCAGGGCGGTGAGAGGGTCCTTCTCTTCGTTAAGGCGCCCGATATACAGCAAATGTCGAAGCCGCGCAGGATGATTCTCTTTGCGGTAATAACGCTCCACCGGTACGGCACACGGAATCACTTTCGAGTGAGAAACCTCGAATCCATCGCGTCCGGTCATTTCTTTCAGCGACCCGGAACAGAAGAAGCTTTCCTGCAAACGAATCTTCGACGGATCGCCGAACGGGGCCTTCCTCCGGATGGATTCGCATAAGTGAAATCCTCTAAGTATGGGTTTGATTACGGGTTCTTTCCCGCGGTGGTTATCCCGCCATATATCGAGCCACGGTTCGTTTTTCAGCCAAAGGGACGGCCAATCGTTTATAATGCCATAAGCGCAGCGAATACCGCAGTTTTCGATATAAAAAAGCAACGACGCTGAAAGCCCTTGGAAACCCCAGACAAAGATGAGATCGGGTTCAAACGCATCCACCCGGCGGCGAAGAACTTCGACATTGTACCGCTCCCGGCGATACAAACGCCAGAACGACTCGCTCCCGGCAACGGTCGGCCCGAGATTCCCGGAATACCCTGGATGGATGTGGAGTTCTCTGAAGACATCCTGCTGCCTTTGAATGGTTTCCGCTATTTCAATCTGACGAAAGACGTCGCAGTTTTCGGAGGCTTGTCCAACCGGAATAAAATCGGAGGTAAGCACCTGCTGCTCGTGGTTGCCACGTCGTTCCAACTCCTCCACCAGCTGTTGGGTTTGGATCTCCGTGCTCCCCTCGTGGAAGGGAGGATAATAATTGGTGAGGTGGAGGATTTTCATGGTTCGTCCTGAAAGTTAGATTACCGATCACGTTCCCCTGGAGGCTATTACAAATTTCCGCCTGGAAAGAGCCGAGATGTCAACGCGCTCCGCTCTCGCCGATAAACCGTTTATATCAGAACCAAAGCGCCCTGTCCAGCCTCAATCTAAGCGCACGAACCAGATGCAAAACGAGGGGTTCCGGAGGTCGGGTCACCGTCAATCCCGTGCAAAAAGGACCCTTGAAACGCTTCCCTGCCCCAAAACCGCCCCGCTACTGCCCCCGGGAAACTGCCCCGCACTCCAATCGAGGTAAGCCCACCCGGCCAACTCGGGGATCTCCGGGTCCGGGATTTACCGCATCATGTCGAAGGGCGGCTAAAGCACGCGGCTACATGGAATAATACTAGAAACCAGGGAGGACCGCACCTATTCCGGAGAATTCGTTGGGGTACAACCGTCCTCACGCTCACAAACCCCACTTAAAGCAGGGCGCAACGTATCAGAGAGTAACCCCCCTAGGTCGAAAGGTGTTCAGTTACGGAGTTGATAGATGCAGCGTAGTCCTACTTTGGCAAGTTTACCAGAACCGTGTCCGGTTAAAGGCATTGCTGAAAGGTGAAAGTTTTCACACGGAGCCACGCCCTCGACGAGCTCAGGCCGGTGAGAGCTCACGGAGGTGAGTCCTGTAAAAATCTTCGTGACTTTGTGCCTCCGTGTGAGCCCAATTTCCGCTGTATTTTTTGCTTCATAAAACGATGAACCGCCTTAACCGACTGGTATTCCACCTAAAGCAGACTCCGCTTCTAAACGAAATCTGAAATAACGGTATCCCCCACGGATAAACGGGCGTTATCATATATGGTCCGAAAGTCGACGCAGGGGATTTGGGTGGATGGAGTATTTTTTGGCCCAGACCTCTCGACGGTGCAAGCGGTCACGGACACTCTCTTCATCTCACCGAGAAGTTCTCCGTCGCGATCGATCGACAGGTCTAAAATATTGCTTTCTATACTTCGGAATCATGAGCTCAATCAAGAGCTTTAAAGATGCTCCTACAAACAGAAACAAAAGCACCCAGAAAGCAATTCCGGTCGTTACCCAAACATCACCTTCATTCTTTTGAGAAAAATATGAATAGGCGGTTGCCCCCAAAAACACCATGCCAATCAAATAATAGAAAAGCACCAAATATATAGGCCTTCTAAAATAACGCAAGAGCCTATCAGCATCTCGTTGAAGAACATTCATTGATACCTTTGCTCGCATATTACTAGGGCCTCCTCAAGCCTATCAAGGAGACTTTCATGGGTATTCTCGATAGAACCTAGTATATGGTCTAGTACTCCTGCTATTTCATCATCGGAAAATCCTAATTTTTGCATGTAATCGTAAGCGTCTTGAGTAATAGAAACTGCCAGTCCAAATTGTCCAAATTTATTTCCTCCCAATTTGTCTAATGTTGTTGTTCCAATCGCCCTTGAAAATCCCCCTAAACTCTCGGCCCTTACAGCACTAACGCCAACTCCAAAAGTTGTTCCTACTGCAAGTTGGGTATAATTCGCCTGTCGTTGTGCGGAACTCGCAACGCTCGCAGCTCGATTAACACTCGCAAGACTCGTTGCCGATGAATATAATCCACGCGCTGATCTAGCAACTGATGCGCTTCTTGTAGCCGCCAAAGACCCAGCAGCATACGAGCCAACAACTGTGAAAGCTGTGTCACGAACAGTTCGAGACACGTTAACACCAAGATCAGCAAGTGCAGATCGCCTATCGTAGCGCGCAGAGCCAAAAAAGGATTCGATCCGACTCTCTCCAATATCTTCAAGCCTAGCTGCATCCAAAAGATAATCTCCAAATGCTTCCTCATAGCATTCCTCCAAGCAGCGCGAACTTAGGCCCAAATAATCCCAAGCATCTACTCCATTATTCCCGACTAATGCGTACAAATTCAACCCTCCAGACTCTTCAATCGGGTCGCGGTTTAGCCAGCGGGCGGTGGAGGGGTTGAGGTAGCGGAAGCCGTAGTAGAGGAGGTGGGTTTCGGGATCGGTGTATTTGGTGCTGAAGCGGAAGGGGTTTGTTTCGGCGGCGGGGCCGGTGGCGCGGATGGGTTCGCCGAAGGGGCCGTATTCGTATTGGGCGGTTTCGGTGCCGGTGGCGGCGTCGACGAGGGCCATTGTGTTGCCGTTGCCGTCGTAAATCGGGAAATGAATCTCGTCGCCGGCCGCGTTCATGAGTAGGCCGCCGACTCCACCCGCGCCCTGGAAAGTGTCGGAAAGGTCGAGGCCCCAGAGGTAGGAGCGCTCCACCGTCGAAGCAGTGGCGTCCAACTCGGCGAGCAGGTTCCAGCCGTCGTAAACAAGAAGGCGGTCGTCGATGACGGACCACTCCCCGCCGAATTCCTCCACCGTTTTTCGGATGCGGCGGTGCTGGCTGTCATAGGCGAATTCCAGCCTCAAATGCCGCGCGCCGGCGGTGACGGCTTCCGGCGTCGATTCCATGCGGATCAAGCGGTTTTCCGCGTCCCAGGCGTAGGTCCATCGTCCATCCCGCAGCAGGTTGCCGTCGGCGTCGTGTTGAAAAGTTTCCGGATTGGCGGGCAGGTAGGCGCTACGGGATTCCTCCGCCACGCGATCGCTGTCGTTGTGCCCGCCGCCGGAAAGGGTTCCGGTGACCGAAAACCCTAGCCACTGCGGGTTTTCAGATTCCGGCCCCGCACTCAAGTCCAGGGCATGGTAGAAGAGTTCGCCATCGCGTGTCGCGTGATGACCGTCGACGGTGACCGCCGCATCGGGATGAGCCAGTCCGAGAACATCGAGGGCTCTAGGGACTTCCCGGTTTTCATATTGGTTGAGGAGGTTCGGCGTATACGACGCGGGCCGGTCGTTGACTTTAGTTTCGAGGCGGTTGCCGATCTGGTCGAAGGTGTAGGCGTAATCGTAACCGGGAAGCGGATTGGCGTCCGGACGTTTCCGCACTCCGCTCACCACCTGACCGAGTTCGTCATAACCGTACTCCCAGAACGAGCCGTCTTCCGCCGTCATGCGGTCGCGTTGATCCAGGTTGGTGTACCGGTACCGATACGAGCGAACCGGTCCACCGGCAATGGTGGATTCCTGCTTTGTCAGGCGGTCGAGGTTGTCGAAGTGGCGAACCACGGAAAGGACATTGCTTTCGCCGTTATGGTAAGTCAACACCTGCCTTTCCGAAGCTCCCGGATTATTCGTGTAGACGACCCGATGACCGAGGAATTCCGCGGACCTTAGATAGGGCTGGTTTTCATAGGAGTAATCGGCCCGATAAAGCGACCCCGCCGGGCCTTCGACTTCCAACCCATGGAGCCGGCGAAGGTCGAACTCACGGTTGATCGAAATCCCGGCGAGCGAATTCATACCGCCGGTGAGATAGTGCTCCCGTTGCAGCAGCCCCGATTTGTAATCGAATTCACGGAATCCGGAACCATCGTCGATTGTGGCCACCCGCCCGCTTCGATAATAGGTGTAGTGCACCTCCGGAGTGCCGGAAGAATCATTCTGATAAAACACCCCGCGCAGGTTTCCGTCGATCACGCTGTCGTCTTCGATCCCCCCGGGTCCGTAACCGTACACGGTTCTCACCGGATTGATTCCATCCGCTCCCAGCCGCGCCCAATCCCGGGTGCGGATTCGTCCGCCGGCGGTGTAGGTGTACCGGACTTTTTCCCCGACGGGGTCCGCTTTGCTTTCCAGATAACCCCGAGCGTTGTAATTCCAGACCGTGGTGGCGCCCTCTCCCGGCACCCCTTCCTCCGCCTCGTAATCGAAGGCACGCCAGGTGGTCATGGAACGCAGTCTTCCCTGCCGGTCGTAGGTGTACTCCACCGGATTCGTGCCCTGACCGAATACCATCCTCAAGGCGCCATCGTCGTGATAACGCCGTTCGGTGGTTGCCTGGTTGGGCAATTTGGTGGTCGTGAGGCGACCCATGACGTCATAGACAAACTCCGTAGTCCGATCGTCTCCGGCGCCCGGTTGGGATTCCGGTGTGGTGACGCTCCGCAGCAGGTTGCTGTCGTAATACTCGTAGGTGGTTGTCGTTCCTCGCAGGCTATCCGTGGTCGAGGAACGGCGATCAAATCCATCGGGAGTGTGTGTCAGGTCCAACAGGGTTTCTTCCGCGGGATGGATGACGGTCTCCGATTCCAGGAATCCGTTGACTTCGGTCACCGTTCCCACGGAACCGTCGGGCGAAGCGACCCGCCGGACGATTCGTCCTCCGCCTTCGTAGACGGTCTCGATATGCGTGGGAGGCTGGTCGTAGACCGACTCCCAGACGTGCAGACCGTCGGTCGAGGACTCGGCCAAAGCAACAACGGTCTCGGTATCCTGATGGTCTGTTTCCCAGACGCTTACCGTGCGCCTGACCATCTCACCGCGCTCAGGATCATCGACCACCTCCTGTGTGAACCGGGTAATCCGCTGGGTGCCGCTCGGGTCGATTTCGTCCCGGCCGTCAAGATCCAATACCGTGAACTCCAATTCACCACGATCGTTGTAACCGTACAAGGTCGTTACCCCGTCGGGATCGATTTCTTTCCTGGGAAATCCCCGGGTGTCGTAAATGGTCCGCGAATAATGGCCCACCGCGTTTCCTTCGGCGTCCGGTATTTCGACCTTATAAACCCGTCCGAGCATATCCAGGTAGCGTTTCTCCCATTCAGATTCTTCGCCATCGGGTCCCACACGAATCTCCCTGACGGCTGTGGCCATGAAGGAATGGCTGACAAACGCGTTTCCATCGAAGATCTCATGCGTGTCGCTCTCCACGCCGTACTCGTACCGCACGGTGTCCAACCCGTTTAATTGGTGCAGGCGCGGGAATCCGTCGCGGTGAACGACATCCACCGACACGGCGCCGTCGGCCAGGGTCGTGGTTCTTACTTCCTGTCCCAGCGCGTTCAAGGACTGTTCGAAAAGGGTCAAACGGTCGATTCCGTCACGTGGATCAAGCGCGGCAATCCTTCGCCCGGCAGGATCGAAGGTCTCGACTTGCGTGACGACGGTTCCGGCGTCGCCGCGCCCTTCGCGGATTGTCGATCGGGTGAAGCCGGGCACATCGTTCGACCGGTAGCCTTCCTCATATCGGATAGTGATTCCATTGGACTCGACCGCCATGACCGATCCATCCATTTCGGTTCGTTCCACCCGGGTCAACCCGCTCCGATCGGTAACAGTCACGGTGCCGCAGCAGTCCTCGTATTCCCTGGTCTCAAAGGTCCCGTCATGAAACAGGACCACCAACGGCCGACCGAGTTCGTCGAAATCCTCGGGCATGGTGATGGCCGATTCCAGAACAATGCCGGTTTCGATGTCGTAAACGACCCGGCTCACGCGTCCCCCTTTCACATTGATCACGGTGATGGTTTCGGTTCCATCGATCACATCGCTCTCGTTCCCATTCGGAACTCCCCGGCGAACCGTCCTGGTTTTCTCTCCCGTTTCCGTATTGGTGGCGTAGTCGTAGAATGACATAGTGCCATCCGGGTGTTTAATCCTGGCCAGTTCCCCCTGGTGCTTCCCATCGGCAAAGCGCCACCGGTCGGTCCGCCGATTCTCCGATGCCTGCCAGGTCGCTCCTTCATAAACGGCATCAATCGTGGCGACCCGAAACAATCCGTCGACCGGTTCGGACCAAACCAGACGATACCGGCGTGAAACCTCGTCGCCGTCGATAGATTCGATCGTGGTAATGACCCGGCCCTCGACACCGGTTCCCTCCAGATCCGCCACCTCCTGGCGAACGATTTCCTCCATTCGATTCCCCGCCGGAGTCAGGGAAAGCTCGCTGTCCAGAAAGGGTCGATACACCCTCCCCGTGCGTCCCTCCGCATCATAGTCATAGGCCGCCCAGAAACCGTCCGGGTGCTCCTCGGATTTCAGGCGTCCATAGTTCTGGCCGTCGGCGACGGGATCGTCGTAGTACTCAAACCGCGTGACCCGTGGGTTGCCGTGAGGATCCCTCACCTCCCGCACCAACTCCGCCCGGTCCTGCCGGGCCGGGAAACTCAAATGATTCCAGGGGAAGACCCGGTAGTGCCTCTCCACTTCTTCGATCAGGTTACCCTCCCCGTCCGTCTTGACCAGGGTATCGATAAAGGAGGCGCCGTCGGCATCGAACACCCGCGTTCGGGTATGTCGCCGTTGTTTATTCTCCATGACATCGAAAAGCTCGAACGTCCCGTTCGTCGCCGGGCTGGCGGTTGAAGCCGCGTACTCCATGATCCGCTCCCGTCCGCCCCGGCGTTCGGTGACGGTCAACGTGCCGAAGGGTTGCGGTGTTTGGATATGAAGGGTCTGGGATGGGTCCGCTTCGACCATTTGATCAAAATCCCACCAGCCGTTGGCGGCGTCCCACCACATCACAGTCAGGTGGTGGGCGTCGAAGGCGTACAACACGTAGAGCTCATCCCTTCTCAACGGTCCGTTCACCCAGAACTCCGGCAGAGCGCCTGCGGTACCGTCCACAAAACCCTGAAACAACATTCCGCTGGGTATGCCGTGGTTGGGCGCGAAAAAGAAAAAACTGCTGGCGGCGAGATCGGTGGTGGCGGCAGCCTGAAACTGCGGCTCTTGCGGGTTCTCAACCGTAACCTCTTTAAACGCGTCCGCGGGGTCGGGCCGATAAAACCCGTCTACAACCACCCCGTCATCATCACGAACATAATGACGCACCACGTACCTCCTATACGGCTCGACAATTTCGACATCGACCAACACCTGGTCGGAAACCACCTGACGCAAAACATTATCGTAATCGCCGTCGCGCAGAACCGTTGCTCCCTCGCCGGCCAGGTGAAGATTCAAGCCGAAGGGCGAAGCGGAAAGAGGATCGATGGTATCGTTGTAAAGCTGGAGAAAACCGGCATCGCCTTCGGATCCTTTTCCCAGGCCCATACGAAAGTCAAAACTGCCGAACTTGAGTTCCGAACACAACCCGGCCACCCCCTGACACCCTAGACAAGCCTCGCCGCAGGTCACCAGGGCGTTGGAAGGAAAATGATCGTATTCCGGCGTCACCACCACTCTCGCGGCGATTCCCCAACCGAAGTATTCACCATTGGCGGGGAATTCGCCGGACGGGCACGGCACCACAAACGCCTCTTGGGCGTGCTCGGCGAACGGGACCGACAGATACGGGCCGGGATCGCTTCCAGAAAACGAATCCAGCCTGAACCACCGGTTGTATTCGTCATGCGGAGCGTCTCCGGCCTCCAGGTCCACCGTGGAAGGAAATCCCAGATTGATTAACGCCGCATCGTACAACCTCCCATAAACCACAGCGGTCCCCGGGAACCCCGAGTAATCAATGACAAACCTTCCTTCGGTCCCGTGAATGTAGGCGGTATGACGCTCTTCCACCCCACCGACGAGTTCCACATAGCGGAAATGGGTCCCCTGGGTTCGCTCAAGGTTGAAGATGGTGCCGGGTTGCTCCAGCGGAAACGGTGCATTGGACAAAAAGTCGCTCAACGCTTCCTGTTTGGCCATGGGACATGATCCTTCGGTACCAATTCCCACGTTTCGGGTTATGGGCGCTCCCTGCGGATCGCCCGACAGGTCGGTGGTATTGACCTGAAACTGCAACACCGACATCTCGTTCAACCTGGCCGTGAACAGGCGGAAGAAGTCCAGGTAGTTTTCCGGCGTCATCACGTTCCCCGGATACGGAATCGGACCGAGAACTCCCATTCTGCCATTGGTGGCATCTCTGCCTTCAATGGCGCCGTGCCATGAGGGATGAACCCAGTAATCCCAATCGGGAAGCGGTTGATTGATCAGATTGCCGATCAGATTATAAATGACCTCGGTTTCGGCCCGCCCGGTGTGCTCGTCGAAGATATCCGGTTCGTAAAAACAATCCTCCGGAAACAGCCCCGGATCACGGCCATCGAAACTCCGCCGCGGAAAGCTCAAATGAGGAGGCGCGTCGCCCAAGTCGTACCCCAGTCCCTCGGCGATTTCGTAAAACCGCATGTAGCGCTCCTGTAAAGCGCGCTGGGCGGCTTCGATGTTGGGGATCTCCAGGCTTTGCCCGGCGAACAACGTGAGATGAATCAGGCAACCGGTGAGGATAACAAGCAGGGGTTTCGACATGGGGTCTGAAGGTTTGGGGTACAGGGTAAATGGGTGATGTGGTTTATCGGGTCGGTACCGCCGGTGGCGGGTCCGGAGGAAACGAAGGCGCGACGGGCGCGCCCTCGAGAACGGCGGAACCGAGGCGGGCTCGCGATTCGCGCGACCGGCCGCTCTCCGATTCCACGGAAAACCGCTCGAATGGGTGAATGCCCGCCGGCGGATCGCGAAAGGGCTCCAAGTCGATGGTGCCCCGGCGAAACCTCACCGCGCGTTCCAGGGCTCGCTGGTTCGCCACGGCCGCGGCTCTACCCGGTCCTGGCAAGGACGAGCTCAGGTGCTCCGGGACCGGGAACGCCATTCTCCGTGCGGGGACGTCTTTCCCGTCGCCGGTATCCGGCTGGCCCGGCGCCGTGATCGACACGGAAAACGGCGCCAGTGCCAGGCAAGTCAATACTTGGAGTTTTAAGGTATTCATAATCACCAAAGGTTTGATTGGTACAGTTGCAGTGAAACGTCGGGATGATCCGGTTTGGTCGGATCGGTGCCCGCCAGGTACTCCTGGAGATTCGATTGCCCGTCGTTGTCGGCATCCTCGTGCGGGTCGATTCCCGTGGTTCCGAAAAAGGCCAGTTGCCACCATTCCGGCAGCGGGTTGTCCTCGTCGTCTCCGTCGTCAAAACCGGTCAGATCGAAGCTGAACACCAGCTTGAGTTGACCGATATTGGCCGGGGCATAGTTCTCCTGCAGAGGGTCGTCCGAAGGCCATGGATACTCGAACGGCCAGTCCTTGGGGTATCCCCGATCGATCAGGTTTTGCCGCGTATCGTAACCGGCCTCGATCAACCGGTCGTAAAACGGTTTGGCGATCGCTTTCAGCTGACCGACATTGACCGGGACGAAATTCTCCGTCGTCGGGGTCCGGGGCCAGGATTCGTCGATGGCAAAACCGGCGCCGGAGGAAAGGTGTTCCTCCAGGTGCGCCTGCGCCTGCAAGGCGACATGTTTCAACTGACCGAGATTTAGCGGGGCGTAGTTTTCGGAAACCGGGATCGGTGCGGCCGAATCCTCCAATATCCGCGTTTCGGCAGCCGTCCACCAGGCCGGTAGGTTTGCCGCAACCACAGTGGGATAACCGGCAACGAGAACAAAGAAGAACAGCGCACGTGTGTACATACGAAAATCTCCAGGGGTATCGTGATTGGGGATACGCTTATTCCGTGAAACCGAATTCGCCCATCATTATGCCTCCCTGGGGCGGCACGTGGGTGATTGTGACCTCGCCCGAAATCGCGAGATTACCGTTAATAAAGGTATTTCCCTCGATGACTGCGCTCCGGTCGGCTCCCCGCAATCGTAGAATCTCATTCAACCCCTCGGCCAAAGCACTGGATAAAACCAGGTCGTGGGATCCATCGGACTGCAAAACCGCGTCTATGGCCGCGCCTGGCTCCGGGGTTTCCCCGGAGTCCGGCGAATTCGACAACGCGATACGCACCCCGCTTCCGGACGCCTCAGTCGAGTTGATCCCGGAAAATGCCGTCATCAGATCACCGTCCGTCGACTGCACCGAAGTAATGCGGTCTTCCGCTTCCACCATACCCTTTGAGGTGATCCCGCTTTCGGCCGCAATCGTTCCGGATACATTGAGATCGTTCGGCAGATGAAAATCACTCAAAAACGCTCCTTCGACGATAAGGTCACCGGAGATCAACACGTCATCACTCACGCTGAGACCGCCGTACACTTCGGTGTCGCCACTCTTGCGAATCACCAGCGCGTTCGAACGATGACTATCGGAAAGCCCGTTACCGATCACAAAGAGCGGGTCGGAAAAATCCCACTCTTCCTCATTCCCTTCCAGCAATTCGTTGTATCTCCCCACCACCAGAGAGGAGAAAACCGAATTTCGCAGGTTTCGCCCGAAGGCCATGGCGGAGACGCCACCGACGATATTCTCACGTCCGATCGCCACAGCGTCGGCAGCCGACTCGATGGTGTTGGCATGGCCGAAAGCGAAGGCGCGGCCGCTGTCGTCAATGAAGTTCCCCGAACCAAAAGCGAAGTTGCCGCTGTGGCCCAAAATCGTATTGCTGTCCCCCAGGGCCGCCGAACCCGGCCCGGCCACGTACCCGTTCACACCGGCGGAAAACGAACCGAAACCGTTCGCGAACGAGTCGATTCCCGCCGCGAAAGCGCCGGTTCCCAAAGCCGAGGTGTGCGAGCCGAGGGCGACGCTGCCGTCGCCGAGCGCGTCCACCCCTTCACCCAGTGCGACGGCGCTTTGGCCGGCGGCAACCGGATTCAATCCCATGGCCACCGAGAACGCGCCGATTTCAGCGTCATCCCATTCCGATCCCTCAACCTGCCCGGCACGCAGCGCGGCTTTCCTCGGATACCACATGAAGCGTGTTCCCGGTCCACTTGCGGGAAGCAGCGAAAACCCGTCGAATGTCCCATAAAAGACCACCCCATCCAACGTTTCCTGGCCGTCGATCACGGTCAGGTTTCCCTCGACTTCGAGGTTGCGCAGAAACGGCGGCGCCGCGGAGAAAGATTCCGCGACAAAGATTAAGAAACTCGCGAACAGAGCCCATCGGATCACACGGGCGGAACGGTTCGCTTTGCGGGTAAAGGGTATTGGACAGGATGTCATGTGGGGTCTGATTGGGGTTTGGGTTCAGGAACAGACAGTCTCCAGGTACTGGATACAGAATCATTCGTTCAACTTGACAAGGGTATTGATCGGAAACGCCACGATAAATCCGGAGATTTCTTTTGCTGTCAACAAAAAGTTCGGAAAAAATTCAGGGAAGTCGCTCGGAACGAATATTCCACCCGGATCGCCCCCCGGAACAAAACCCCAATGAAGATAACCCCGCGCTGAGCTTCAATCTTTGCGTGACGCGTTTAACTCGAATGTCACTCGGTTAATGCGGTTCATTGTTTCGTGAAGCAAAAAATACAGCGGGAATTGGACTCACACGGAGGCACAGAGACACGGAGAGTTCAACCGGACTGGCCTCCGTAAGCTCTCACCGGCCAGAGCGCGTCGAGGGCGTGACTACGTGTGAGAACCTCCGCAGTGCAGCAATGCCTATAAAACCAGGTGTTTTAGTTCTGCTTTGTTAAGATAAATTCTTGACACTCGCATTCGATCTTTCAAGCTGACTGGCAACGAGTTGTGGTCCCGGGTGGAGCTGTAACTCCAGCATCACGAAAAAGACAGAACCTGAAATATCCGCCCGAAAAACCGACCATCATCATGAAAAAGAGGGGGTGGGAGGACCCCTACTCGGTCTTGCACAAAGGTTTATGGTTTTTTGCGAGGATTACCGTCCGTATTTCAACGTCGCCCGGCATAACTCGGCCGAGAAGGCGCGCGCTTATCTTGCGGGTTTGTTGATGAAGGGTGAGCGCAAAAACATGGAACGGATGGAGGAGTACGTCGAAGGCTATGAATACCAAAACCAGCAACAGTTCCTGTCGGATTCCCCGTGGGACGATCGAGCTCTGATGAAGCAAGTCGGCGTTGATGTGAGCGAAGCGATTGGAGGGGCGGATTCGGCCTTGATTGTCGACGAAAGCGCCTTCCGCAAGAAAGGGAAAAAATCCGCGGGAGTGGACCGGCAGTGGAATGGTCGCGATGGTAAAGTAGACAATTGCCAGGTGGGCGTTTTCGCGGCGCTAAGCGACGGACGGTACGGTTCGTTGGTGGACTTTCGACTGTTTTTACCACAATCCTGGAGCGGCGACCCGAAGAGGTGTGCCGAGGCCAAAATCCCGGAAGAGTGTAGAGAGCATCGCACCAAGCCGCAGTTGGCTTGGGAAATGATTGAAGGTGCTCTGGTGAATAACTTGAGCTTCGGCTGGGTGAGCTTGGACGCGCTTTACGGCAACACCCCCTGGCTTTTACGCGCAATAGAGGACCGGGGTCTTGTGTTTGTCGCCGATGTACACAGCGATCAAAAAGTGTTCGTTGATGATCCCGAACCGTATTTACCCCGACGCAGAGACAAGCGGGGGCGCAAATACGCGAAGTTGCGCGGCCGGGGCGAGTCGGTCGAGATGGAAACACTCTTCGGAGAAATCTCCCCGGGTTCGTGGCGAAAAATAACAGTTCGCCAGGGAACAAAGGGAGAGATTCGAGTGCGAGCCTGCCGTCGTCGGGTTTGGCTGTGGGACGGAAACGAACGGCAGGGGCGGTACTGGTGGGCGGTGTGTATGGTCGATTCGGAAAGTGGCAAGAAAAAGTATTTTTGGGTCCTCCGGCGAATCTGTGGGTCAATCTGACCTGAAAATGCCATGACAGGGCCGTTTGCGGGGGCGCTCGCCGCCGCCCCCCCCCCCCCCCCCGCTCGGGGGACCAAA
>JBJHCF010000054.1:0-29598 GCA_050506795.1 Opitutia bacterium | reverse complement strand
ACCTACGTGGCGGAATTCGTAGCGCCCTGCTTAAGCGGGCGTCTGTGCGGTGTGCGGACGGCGGATCCCGTCACGGAACCTCCGGCTGACGCCCCGGACCTATGCAAAAACGGCCATGATCCATTAGGGCCATGCTGCAGACAGCCCACGAAACCCAGAGCAAACAGCGAGGCGCCGATCGAAACAATCGAATCAAATTTCATGGCAGAAGGAGAAATTTGATAGCTTTCATCGGTTTTAAGGTGAAGGTGAAACGACGGAGCCATGCTCAGGCGGGGAATATTCCCGCCGGGACATCGTCCGAGGCAGCCCTTGAAAGCAACTAATTAAAGGGAAGCAATTCCGGTGCACCTGGTTTTATCAAACGCACATCAAAAAGTCCGCCAGCCAAACCTTGTCTGGCCGCAAATCGAACGGTAAGACGATCGCCTCCGTCGGCCTGCAGTATCGCGGAAGGAATCGGATAACGTTTTTCAACGAAGTGGTTCGGCGCTTCGCCAGTTAATCTTTGCGTGGCGATAGTCGTCCCATTGACCAGAATGTCGAATACCCGGCCACGATCATCACCGGAATAGGTAACGGCCAAAATCACATCGTCGGCGCCTCGAGGATCGAGGGTGTATTGAATCCAGGCGCCGTGGCGCCAACGCCGACCGTTGTGAATGCCCGTTTGCATGCCTTCTCCCACGAGGTCGTGCTCCACTTCAGGTTGCTGCTCACCGACGGCGATCCAGTCTATGGTGGCCGCCTCACGCGCTTCACGTGCGCGTTCTTCGACCGCCAGCCTTTCCCTTCGGGCCTCAAGCTGTTCGGCGGTTGTGAGTTCCCAGTACATCTGATAGCGTTCTTCGTGGAGCCGGAAAAACGGGATCAGCGGCAAACCCTCCGCATTCGGCGGTTCGATCACATTCAGCAAACGAAAATGTAACGGTCCGGCGGACCGATCCTCCACCAGGTGTTCGAGCACATCCTCCTTCGTTGAAAGCAGCGAGGGCACCTTGTCCAAAGCGACCATGGGACCGTGCGCCACATGCGCCATCCGCCCGCCATCCGCGAACAAACCGTCCGTCCGCTCAGCCCCCGCCGGCTTCGCCAACACGATCGGTCCGTAGAGAAAAGCCACCCAATCCGAACCATCGGGAAGACGCTCGACGCGGGTACGCATCGGGAGCTCCACTTCGACGGTGTCGCCGTTGCTCCATTCCCGGCTAATCGCAGCATACGAAGACGGGGTCGAGTCGACATCAACCGGCTCCCCGTTGACCTTGACCGCGAACCCTTCCGCGTCGACCCACTCCGGATGGCGAATACTCAAGGTAAAGGTGACGGGCTTCGGGAGTTCCAGGTGCAGCTTCGTCATCGCCTCGTCCGGAAACCGTGTTTCCTGCCGGAGCACCAAACCGCCCTCGGCCACGGTGAGTTCCGAAGGAATGAATAGATTCACGTATAACTGGTCATCCTTCTGCGCGTAAATGAACCGCCCGTAGAGTCCGGGGTTCTCCATGGCGGTGCCAACGCAGCACCAGAAGGCGACCTCCGGCTGCGAATAGACCCGGTAGTGATCGGGACGGATCGAGGTAAAGTAAACGTAGCCGGGTTTCTCCGGATGAATGGAAGCCAGAATATGATTATAAAGCGCCCGCTCGTAGTAGTCGGCGTATGCGGCCCTCGGCTCCGCCTTAAACAGTTCCTCCGTGAGCCGCAGCATATTGTAGCTGTTGCAGCTTTCCGGTCCCTCGCGATGAGCAATCATTCTGCTGAAATCGTTTGGCGCATAGAAATGTTCGCTCACACTATTTCCGCCAAAAGCCAAGCTCCGGGTGGAAGTAACGGTATCCCAGAAGAATGCCGCCCCGGAATGTAGCGATCGGTCGTCGTCCAGTTCCGCGATGCGCTGCATGCCTATGATCTTGGGAATCTGGGTGTTGGCATGAAGGCCGGTAAGCCTGTCCTGACGATTCACCAAAGGCTCGAAAATAACGCGATGGTTAAATCGTTTCGCAAGGTCCAGGTATTTCCTCTCCCCGGTGATCGCATAAACATCGGCCAGCACCTCGTTCATACCGCCGTACTCCGTATCGAGCATTCGTTGCATCTGCGCATCGCTGAGTCCGGACGTCGTATCATGACACCAGTCGGCGTAGCGAATCAGGAGGTCTCGGGCTTTTTCGCTGCCACCGTGCAGGTAGGCGTCACGAAGCCCGTTGAACATCTTGTGCAGGGCATACCAGGGAGCCCATCGAGTATCAACGAGATCGACACGACCGCCGGCGACTTCCTGCCAAAACGCATGGCCGCCCCTGAGCCCCCCAAGGTATCCGTCACCGTGGGCGGCCTGGATTTCCGCAAGCTCATCGACCATATAGACCAGACGGCGTTGAAACTCCCCGTCCGGATCGGCGCCAGCGGCGATCATGAAGGCCAACGCGGAAAGATAATGCCCGGCGGTATGCCCGTCGAGACCGTCGCTTTCCCAGTTGCCATAGGGACGCGCCCGACTCGCCAGGCCCGCCTCCCGCCGGTACGGCGCCAGCAGTCGATCCGCATCGTGAGCCAGCAGATATTGCCGATTTACGTCAACCGCCCCGAGAAAAGGCCCCTCGGAGAGCCGCACGCTGCTTAACGGAAATAACTGAACAGAATCTTTCATAGAATTCGGAGGCAGGGAAACGCCCCCTCTTGCGTTGTCGCATCCTGCATAGGCATACACCGTGTCATCAACAACCCGGGGAGCCGGATCCGCCGTAAAAACATCCCGGAATATCGGGTCTTCCCCAAAACACTGAACGGCCACGGCTAATACGGAAATCGAGGTAATAATCTTCATCATAAAACGTATTCTCCAGAACCGCCTTGAATAACTTTCCCTATTGTCCGGGGTGCGTTCTCGGAAAAACAGAAAAATCGCTCTACCACGAAACGTAACGAGCGGTCAGCCCCAACGTTTCATTAGCCTACCGGAAATTTTCGGTACCTGATCCGATACGCGTCACCCGTCACCTCTACGACAAACCCATCTCCCGATCAAGCCTGGTCTGGGGGCTCGGACACCAATCACATTCTTAATAAGGATGCTTCTCTCCTGAATAAGCCATTCAATTTGGTCCGGAGGTCCAGCAGCGTAGTCTTAATCGAATGGCGTCGCCTATTCCTCTGGAGGGCCGGGCGGAACTGCTCGGACGGCGTTGCGATAGGTTGGACGGGGACGATTTTGACAAAGTGGCTTTTGTTTCTGAGAGCCAGAAGCTCCCACTGTGGATGACGGTGCGGCAGTACCTCGACTATTGCGGTCAGTTTTATTCGAAATGGGACCGGGATTTCTGCGAACGGTTACTCGCCGGGTTCCAGGTGGACGAGCGCCAAAAGATCAAGTTTCTCTCCCGGGGTCAGAAAATGAAAATCGCCGTGACCAGCGTCCTGCCGTCGCGCCCGGGTGTGCTGCTGCTTGACGAGCCGTTCAGCGGACTGGATGTTGAAACGCGAGCCCAGTTGAGTGACCTGTTGAAGTCATTGGCGAGAGAGCACCGTTTGACCACGATTCTCACGACGCACGACGTGGAGGAGGTCGAGCCGGTGGCAGACCGGCTGGTGATTCTCGGCAAGGGCCTGGTGGTGGTGGACGAGCCGCTTCGCGAGTTCCTGTCGCGGCACCGACGGATTCGCTTCGGCAACCTGAACCTGGAGGAGCTGCCAAAAGAGCGGCTTCGTACGATACGTGTTCAATCCGAAGGAGACAATCGTTCGGTTGCGATCATCGAAAACTTCGATCCCGCCGTCGAAGCCCTGCTGAAAGAGGAGACGGGCGGACAAGTTGACGTCACCATCGAGGCCATGACCTTGCGCGAAATCCTGGCCGCGAGGGCCGTTCAACTCTAGCGAATAATGAAGAAGGCACTGTACGTCCTGGTTAAAGATATTCGCAGATATGCTTGGGGCTGGGCGATCCTGATCGCGCTATCCCTGTTTAGCGTCTTCTTGTACGGAACGGATCTCGGTATTGAGGATTCGACATTGAGCCACTCGTTGGCGTTCCTGGTCGGAACCGTCGGGTTTCTGATCGCTTTTTTCCTGATTGTCCTTGTTGTGCAGGAGGAACCCTTGAACGATCCAGACGCTTATTGGTTAACCCGTCCGATTCCGCGACGTCAGGTGCTTCTGGCCAAGCTGATATTCTGCACGATCGTGGTCGCGGGAATTCCGGCGATCGCGAAGGCGTTCATTCTGCTTATGAACGGAGGTGGGGATCGCGCGCTTTACGCTCTGGCGGGTGTATTCGGCTCGATGATCTGGGTACTCTTTCAGATGTTCCTCGCCGCCCAGACGCGATCACTTCCCCGGTACCTCGTCCTGGCGGTCGGGCTGGTGATCGGGATGATCTTGCTGCAGTTCATGCTCATACTCGCCATTCCGGTCGGCATACTGGAGATCACTGAACTGGGTGCGCTTCCCGGAGACCTCGGGACCCACCACATCGCCTGGATTCAATCGTTGTATTGGATCGCAGTGGCCTTGGGTCTGCTCCTGCTTCTTTTTCAGACTCGTCGCACGGGTCTGACCTGGTGCCTGCTCATTCCCGCCGCGCTCGGCGCACTGATCCTGACCCCTTCCGACTACCGGATTCCAACGGGCGAAACCCGTATCGTGGCTGAGCTCGAAGACAAACACCTGACACGCCACAGGACACACAGTTCGGGCGGAGTTTCCCATGTCGTCTATCGGGCACGTGCCACGATGGAGCATGTGCCGGACGGGGCCGATATCTGGGTTTCGGTCCGAAACGCCACGTTGAACACTCCGAACCGGAGGATCGAGGTCAGCGCTCCCATGACAACTCAACGTGCGATACAGCCACGGCACAACGACGGCACGCCCGCCTATGAGTTCGATGTTTTTCAGGTCAGCGAGGACGAACTCGATCACTGGGAAGAGGAAGGGCGACTCTTCTTGAACCTTCACGTGGTTGCCTCAACACAAGTCGAGCACCGGCGGTTACCGCTCGAAGATGGGGCGGGATTTGCGCACTCCGGAAACCGGCTCGGGGTGCAGAGAATTTCCCGGACCGGCAACGAACTCCGTGTGACCTTCGGGGCGTACATTCCCAGCTTCTTCCTTGAGCCCACGCTTCCCGGGGGTCATTTTGAGTCGTTCGGTGGGCTTTACAGTTTCGCCCTCTCGGATGAGTCCAACGGGATGGTATCCGATGGTAGAATCTCTCGCCGCTCTTCCGGGATGGGAGCCCGGGAAACCGCGGACGTTCGCTTTACCCTGCCGGAGGACTCGAATCTGCGAGATCTGACGCTCATCGTGTATCGGCGCGAGATCATACAATCCACGGTCCGCTTCCTGGAGGAAAGCGGGATTACCCTGGAACGATAGACTGCGGCGAACTTCGGCTCAATCCCAACGACACCAATCCGAACCTCCACGCCACCCTGCCGAATTTTCTTGATTTATTCATGCTCTTATTTTATTGTGAAAGAACAATGGCATCACTTAGTCAAACTCTGTTTATCTCATACGCTCCGATTTGGTTTCAAGCGCCCGCCGCTCCAGGATTGTACCCGAAATGTCTCCTGAAAGCCGTACGTTGTGAAGGACCCTGTTGACACAATTGGATCGCCAGATTCGCCCGAGGGACACGAGGACCACTACAGGCGCCTGGTGGAGGATACGCCTTCGCTGATTTGCGCCTTCCTGCCCGACTGTACCCTGACCTTCGTTAATGCCGCATACGCCCGATTCTTTCAAAAAACTCCCAGGGAACTGGTGGGACGAAGGTTTCTCGAACTGATTCCCACGGAGGAGGAGCGGACGATGACCCAGAACCTCTTGTCCTCCCTCACCCCCGATAACCCAATCGTTACCAGCGAACATCCCGTTACCTCTCCCGACGGCACCCAACGCTGGCAGCGCTGGACCGATCGGGCCGTCTTCGACAAGGAGGGCACTCTGCAGTATTTCCAGGCCACGGGTGAGGACATCACGGAACTCCATCGCCATCAGGAACGACTCATCCTTTTCGCCACCGCCATCGAAGCCGCGGCCGAAGCCGTCTTTCTCACCGACAAGCAAGGTGGCATCATATGGGGCAACCCGGCATTCAGCGCCCTCACCGGCTACACATTAAAGGAGTGCATTGGTCGCAATCCCCGGGAGGTTCTCAAATCCGGACACCATTCGGACACCTATTACCGCGACCTATGGGAAACGATCCTATCTGGAAAGACCTGGATCGGTAAAGTAGTCAACCGGCATAAGGACGGTACGATCTTCCAGGTTGAGCAGACCATCACCCCAGTCCTTGGCGCAGGAGGCGAAATCACACATTTCGTCTCCGTTCTCCACGACGTTACAGAACAACTTCGTATCCTGGAGGCCCTGAAAAATTCCGAAGAACGCTTCCGCACGCTGGTGGAAGGCGCCCGCGACGCGATTTTCACCCTTTCCGCCGACGGGAATCTAATCTCCCTCAACCCGGCAGCCGAGGTGATCACCGGCAGGGCACACATGGACATGCTGGGAAAACCCTTTCTGGCTATGGTCCATCCTGACTGCCACGCCCAGGCAACCCAATTGTTTACACGCGCGATGCAGGGAGAGCTTCTCCCCTCATTTGAAATTGGAGCCATGGATGCAGCAGGCAACGCCATCCCCATGGAATGCGTCGTTACGCCACAGTGCCGAGATGGATGTATCGTCGGGGTCATGGGCATCGCCCGGGACATTCGGGACCGGCGAGCCCTTGAGGAACAACTGCGCCAGCTCCAGAAACTCGACTCCATCGGCCGGCTCACCGCCGGAATCGCCCACGATTACAATAATGTGCTGACCGTCCAGGAGGGTTACCTGTCAATTCTCCGCGACGACCCCGACATGCCGGAGCGCTACCAGGAAATGCTAAGGGTAATCGAAGATGCCACCACCCGCGCCACACGCCTGACTCGCCAGTTACTTTTGTTCAGCCGCAAACAAGTCCTGAACGCCCAACCCATCGATCTCGGCGAAACGGTGAGACACCTCTCCAAAATGCTTGAGCGAATCCTCGGCGAAGACATTGCACTCAAGATCAAGACTCCGGACCGTCTGCCCGCAGTCCGCGCCGATGCCTGCATGATGGAGCAAGTTATCCTCAATTTGGCGATCAACGCCCGCGATGCGATGCCGAACGGGGGACCCCTCACCATCAGCCTTGAGCCCGTCCACCTGGATGAGGCAACCACTCGCCACAATCCTGAAGCCCGCCCCGGCCCCTTCCTGCGTCTAAGCGTTTCCGATACGGGCACCGGAATTACCCCAGACGTGATGGGGCACCTATTCGAACCCTTCTACACGACCAAGGAACCCGGCAAGGGAACGGGACTTGGGCTGTCCACCGCCCACGGTATCGTCAAGCAGCACGAAGGCTGGATTGAGGTAGACAGCCGATTGAAGGAGGGGACAACGTTCACGATTCACCTCCCGCTCGATCTCACAGCCAAGACCACCTGCCATGGAATAGCGACCCCATCGACCGAAGACAATCACGGGACCGAAACCATCCTTTTGGTGGAGGACAGTTCCCCTGTTCTCGAATTGACCCGCATCCGGCTCACTCAGCGAGGATACACCGTCCTTTCCGCCAACTCGGGCCCAAAGGCACTGGAAATCTGGAGCAACCATCCCGGCCCTATCGATCTCCTCCTCACCGATATCGTCATGCCCGGTGGAATTTCCGGCTTCGATCTGGCCACAAAACTCCTCAGCGAAAAAACGACTCTCAAAGTCATTTTCACCAGCGGCTACATCCCCGATCTCAACGACACGACCCGGGAAGCCTGCAGCAAGTTCCGATTCCTGCAAAAGCCCTACTCCTCCGATGTACTGCTGCGCGCCATCCGCGAGACGCTTCAGGCCCTCGGTCCCATTACCCGGACTCAACCACGATCTTGATTCCCTCCTGGCTCAGCGCGACGTCAAATGCGTCCTGAATCCGATCCAGCGGAAAGCGATGAGTAATGAGGTCCGTCACGGGAAGCCCGATACGTTCGGCACGCTGGAGGAAATGGTAGGCGTTCGGGTATTCGAAACTGTTGTACACCCAGCTCCCCGTCACGGTGATCTCCTTTTTGCAAATATCCTGATGAGGATTGATCCGGCACTCACCTCCGTCAACAAAGTGCCCGATCTCACAGATACCGCCACCCCGGCGGATACATTTAAAAAGCGACGCGAACGCGGCCGGCACACCAGTCGCCTGGAAGCCGAAATGCGCCCCGAGACCCTTGGTCAAGCCGGCCACAGCGGCGGCCAACTCGTCGATACCCCCGTAATCCTTGTAATTCAAGACCTCGTCCGCCCCCATCTTCCGAGCGGTGGCCAAACGTTCGGAGGACCCGTCAATCGCGATGATATTGTTCACGCCGCAAGTCTTCAAAACCGCGACCATCAACAAGCCGATCGGCCCGCATCCCTGCACAATGACCCGCGTCCGAAAATTGAGGTTCACTCCGCAATTCTTGGCTCGCTCAAGAGCATGGCAAACCACGGCGGCGGGTTCGATAAGGACCCGGAGGTCGACGCTCATGTCATTGACCACAAAAAATGAGGAGCCGGGACGAATGATGAGGTACTCCCCGAAGTAACCGTTAAAATGGTTGTCCGGCTCATCCGGGAGCAGACCGTAAACCTTCAAATCATCACACAAATTCGCCTTGAGCGGGTTATACTTCGCTATCATACAAGCATCCGAAGTCTCCAGAATGCTGGTGACGATTCTGTCTCCCGGCCGCACCGGCTTGCCCACCCCGTCCATCACCACCGCGGAACCGACTTCCAGCACCTCGCCTGTCCCCTCGTGTCCGAGCACCAACGGCGCCAGACCGAAAGGATCCGAGCGGTAACAATGGGTGTCCGTTCCGCAAATCCCACAGGCCTCGACTTTCACCAGAATCTCATCCGGGCCGATGGAACGCAAAGGGAACTCGCTAATCTCCAGCTTCCCGGGAGCCACCAACCGCGCCACCCGCCCGCGAGTCGGCCGCGCAGCGTCCGGCGGCGAAAAAACCCGTACATCCGCCGGCTCCTGGAGCCTCGACATCACCTCGCTCACGATCCGCCGTATGGTTTCATCGTTGTTCATATCAAATCCGCCTTGTCCCAGGATTCTGTCGGGCTTCGCCGACAGAATCCTACAGGACCAAATTCTCCGACCTTACCGAACTACGAAACTCCTGTCCGTTTCCGATGCTCGGACGTTAGCCGCAGGAACGCAAGTGAGAAGGACCGCCTGGCTCGTCTGTTCTGTCGGATCGCTCAGCAAGAATCTTCGATGAGGATGTTTTCCGGCTTTATGTCGCGGTTCACAACTCCTTTTTTGTGGGCGCACTGGAGCGCTTCGCCGATCGGCGGCACGATGGCAGCGCGGGCAGTGTTGGCGTGAACCCGTCATAACGCGCGTTCCCCCAACCCATTCATTCACAAATCGCGCGAATCGTTACCGCTACGAGGAAAGGATTCGCCGAAGGTGCCGCATTTCTTCCTCCAAGTGTTCCTCCGTGACGGTTTCGGCCAACTCCGCACGAAACAAGTCGCGAAACCTTTTTCGCATTCGATGAACCGCAACCCGAGCCGCGTTCTCGGTCATCCCCGCCTCGCGCGCCAGCTCCGCGAACGACTCGGCCTGGGTCGATGCGGTGAGCCGGTCTTTGAACCGTTCGTAGAAATGACCGCGCCCGGATGATTCATAAGAAGCCTTCAATCTCTCCAGCAGCGTCAGCGCCCATTGCCGGTCGTACACTACCTCGGGTGACACCTCATCCACGACTTCGATCGCGTAACGCTTTTCGGCTTCCGATAAAGCGACCGGCAGAAAAACGGCTTTCCCGCCCTGCTTAATCGTTTGGCTTTTGTGCCACTCCCGGGCGAGAAACCGCTCCAGCGCGACCAGGAGGAACGTGCGGAACCGTCCCTTTTCCGGCGTGACCAGACGGAGATAATCCTTCTCGAGCAGCCGGGCAAAAAAGGCCTGAGTCAGATCCTGGGCATCCTCGGCGGATCGCCCGCTTCGCCGGACGACGGCAGTTGGAAGACGCTCGCACCCCTCGTGGTACCCGGACTACTGGATTGCTGGTCCTGGCATGCCGGAAAGGGCGTCCGCTCCCACCGGCTGCTGGGCTAAGCCAAAGACCGCTTTATCCCGAACTCGGCCGGAAGCCTACCGCATCGCTCTCGCAAGCGGTAGATTGTGGCAGGTCGCCTCTCGTCCATTACTCCCGCTTTTCCCGCTCCGCGGCCTTCCGCCGAAAGGGGGGCGCGTGGCCATAGGCTAGCGTCCGCCACAACCATTCGAACGGGCCAATCGCGAAATGGCGAAGCCACCAGGGGCTGACAAGGAGTTGGAAAGCAAACACCGTGAGCACGATCAGGACTCCGACCTGAGCCTCCACCTGGCCATACATTCCGAAACCCCAACTCATGAAAATTGCATTGGCCACGATGGATTGCAGCAGATAATGGGTCAGTGCCAGCCGCCCCACCGCTGTCAGACGCGTGACCAGCCACCTTACCTTTCTGCTTGTCACCAGAAAATATAGGCAAGTCAAATATGATAGCGAAAGCCAGGCGCTACCCACAAAGCTGGCAATATACGCCAAGACATAGACCCCAAGGGTCATCGGCTGGCCGACCGCCTCGGCCACCCAAATGCCGTTCAACAAGATACCGCAAGGAATTCCTGTCGCGGCGAAAAAGAACAGTCTGGGCCTCCACTGGTCCAGCCTATCCAGCGTTCCGGTGCTCCCGATGATCATCCCGAGCAGAATGAACGAAAAAACAAACGAAACAAAATAGCTGATCGCCGAAATCCACATCATCCCCCACTCCGCCAGGCGGGCCAGGAGGATCTCGTCCCAACTCCCCTTGCTGTAAGCCTCGAACCACCACTCTCCCATTCGGAGCCACCATTCCGTATCGTCGCCAAGGGCGGCATGCATGTATATCAGCCCTCCGATCGACAGCAGGGAAAAGAGAAAAAAACCAACGGCCCACCCCGCCAGAACGAGCGGGCGCCTTCCAATAAAGATGAGACCGAAGATTCCGCACAGTGCATAGATGGCAAGGATATCCCCCGCCCACAACAAGACCCCATGCAAAACTCCCAGCACAAGCAATACAAGCATCCGCCGAAAGAAAAAGCCGCGGAACGGACGTTCCACGGCCTGGCTCCGTCGATACTGGAGCGCCATTCCAATTCCGAAAACAAGTGAAAAGATGGGGAAAAACTTATGAGCCGCGAATACATCGATAGCCACCAGCGTCCACTGATTCGCCAGCCCGGAATGCCACAATCCCCCAATGGCGGATGTGGCGATGAACGGCGTCTTGAAACCGATCATATTGACCAGGAAGATCCCGAGAATCGCAAAGCCGCGCACGGCGTCGATCAACTCATGCCGCTGGCTCTCAGCAAGTGGGCTGAAAACCGCCGGGCTCTGTTTCGCCCCATACAGGGGTTGTGGGGTGTCCATCTCAGACATATCAAATTAGCTCACCTTCCCATGTGTTATTCCCGTTGGTATCGTTCTATCACTTCAGTGGGCAATGCCCGCCTCACTTGAAAAACCAAACATGAAAACTCCTCAAAAATGGATTACGATGCCCATTTCAAGACGACGGTTTCTCCTGGTAATAAAGAGCAAAGCCGGTTCGCAAATGATCTTCCTCAGGGAATAACCATAGGTTGAGTTCTCCGTGACGCCCCTGGTGGGTGTATTTCATGACGATGTGGCAGGGCGAGCTTGGATGTTCCTCTGCATCCGGATTCCAGCCTTCCTGAGCGATGGCAACCCCGTGAGTTTCCTCAAAGTGTTCCCGGATCTGAGTGAAGACCGCATAGGACGGAAGGCAGTCCGGAGCACTGGTAAACATCCCCGATCGAATGTGGGTTGCGATGCCCGTTACCGCGTTGCTCGTTCCGGAATCCGAAAAGCCTTCGGACTTGCTGCCTGCCTTTGTAATTATTTCCGACATATCAAATGTGCTGAATGCGAACGAAGGCGCGAGCACCGGCTTCGAGCTGCACGAGGTCAGCAACATGGCGAATAATAATAGAACCGCTAATTTGAATAAAGTCATTGTTTACCCTCCTAAGACAAAGAGTAGGAGGATTCCGCGCACCGAAACAGAGAAAAGCACCGTCCCAGTTTCTTTAGAAGTTCGCCTTGCGCGCGAATTATTGTTGTCCGACCGTCGGCGAGGGAGGAGCGACGACGCCTGGAACCGCCGCTCAGAATGATGCATCCCTCATATGCTGATTCGTTGTGGTCGCCTCGTTTCATTGATCTTTAGATTCTCTCAACCATCCAAGCAATCCTATTAAGCCCACAACACATCCTAAAATCATCACGAATAATTGGGTTCCGTCATGTCGAATAAATGCGCCGGAAGCAATCAAAACGGATGCCGATAAAACGATTATCGAAGCACTTAGGGATTTCATTTTATAATTTCTTTATTTGCGGTGTCGAGAGATGATTATCGGAATCGACGCTCATGCATGACCGCTCTCGCTGCTCCAAGCACTCCTCCAGGGATTCTAACGGACGCCGGAACTCCGCGATAGAGACACACGGTAATCCCCGGTTTCGTCGGGACCGAACGAGGTCACTGTAATCGTGTATTCGCCGCTTTCCGGCAGATTGATCTCAAGGCGCGAATCGGTGCCATCGAAATCATCATTCAACCACCGCTGTCCCGAGGGTCCCACAATGACGAGAAAGGTATCAAAATCAGTCGAATGCAGATCCACGATCACCCGTTCTCCCTCCGTCCCACGGAACAAGTGGGTTGCGTAATATTCACCTTCTTTGATAAGCTGCGGCCCGCCGACAGCGAGCCGCCCGCGGAAGCCCTCTCCGGTTTCAGCCCAGGCAGAAACCAGCACTTCGTAATCCCCCTCTTCGTACTCGCCGAACGAAGTTACGGTAATTGTGTATTCTCCGTCCTCCGGTAGCTCAAAATCCAGGCGCGAATCGGTGCCATCGTAATCGTCGTTTTCCCACTGTTCGCCGGATGGACTTGTCACACGAAGGAATGTGTCGAAATCGCTACCCATGGTGTCCCATAGGGCTCTTCCCGATTGGGGCGCGGTCCATCGCCACCAGAGTGTGGCGTCACCGTGGTCCGGTTCATCCGGCTGCCGGTTGGCATCGAGATTGCTGCCGCGGACCGTGCCATGCGCTCCCCGCAGGTCAATGGCATCGGCAAACCTGTCGTTGACGGCGCTGTCCGGAACTTGACCTCGCAATTCAGCCGCTCCGGTGAGGCTCGCGGCTATCACCACAAGACCCAACGCCATTGATAGACTTTGGTGCGACCGTACGCACCGAATGATCGAGCCCAGGAAATCAAATTTCATGAAAAGCTCCGTCGAAGAAAGGAAGTATAAAGACGTTTAGCTTCGGCGCCGGCCGGTTAGTTTATCTCTACACCATGACAACAAATTCAAATCGCTAGCACTTACCCTAAGTATGAATGACAATGCCAAACAATCAAGATTGATAAATAAGGAGGAGCGAAGATCTTTCGCTTAGAAAATAAGCTTTACGATCCAATAAGCGGCGCCCCTGCATCCCGCATGGAACGCGCGGGTCACAGGTGTCCTTTCATTGCCCCCGAAGGTGGGAATGTGATCCCCTCACTGCCGCGTGAATCGCAATCCGACTTAATCGGCTGGTCCGAGTCACTGAATTTGAACCCATGGCAGGGCTTGTTTCAACTTCAGCTTACCCTCTTCGGTAACCTGGGTCTGATGGCCGATGTAAACTGTCTCGAGGCTTGTCAGGCCGTGCAAAGACTCAAGGCCCCGATCCGTGATGTCGCACCTTTGAATTTCCAGCTCCTCCAAACTGGTCAGGTTGGCCAGATGGCTCAATCCCTCATCCGTAATCCTGCCATGGCCCAATCCGATCCAAAGATTCTTAAGTTGTTTCATCCGGCCAAGATGCGCAAGCCCCTGGTCAGTGAAACGGTTCCCCTGAAGGGACAGGCTTTCGAGCCGCGGCAGCTCGGCCAACACGGCAAGCGAGCGATCGCTAATGCGCGCGTCGTTGATATGGAGGTGACGCAGCTCCCGCAGATCTTTGAGGTGCGACACACCCGCATCGCTCACCTCGGCGTTCCACATCATCAACTCCTTCAGTCCGTGGAGTAGTCCTCGGTGGCTCTGATGGCCCTCTCAAGGTCGGGCGTGGTGGCCCTGATCGGTTCTTCGTTCACCACCAGCTTGTAGCGAATCCTCACGCCGCGCGGGTCGTCGGTGAACCCGGTAATTTGCAGGACGCCCCGGCTGCCTTCGCGTGTTTCAAAGAGAAACGTTTCCGGCGTTTCGCCTTTCGCACTCATAAACGTGTAGGTGCCCGCCACCGTCTCGCGAAGAGCGGCATCCGCGACGACCTCAGCTGCGGAGATCGTCGCCCATCGTTCCGACGGAATCGGACGGACCTTCAGGCCAAAACCGACGAGACCGCGGACACTGGCGCCGGTCTCGCCCATGGCATCCACTCCTTCCATCTCCGCCCACAGCAGGACAGCGTCCTGGTTTTCCGGATTCAATCCGGGGGGAGGCGATGAGAGCCGCCCGCTATCCAGATCAATGAAGAAATCCCGCCCGACTCCATCGTCGTAAACGACCCGTTCCATAACCTCTCCAAAGACACGCGGACTCGCTTCCGCTTGCAGTCCAGTTGTCGTTGAATCCGCCTCCGGAATCCGCAAACCGACTCTTGTGCCTATCGCGTAGCCGATTCGACGTGCGGAAAGCTCCGCTCCGGCTTCGGTTGCGATGGTCAGACTCGACTGGCCATCGTTCTGACCCGAGGCTTCGAGCCTGGCGGTGACATGCTTCCCCGCCAGATCCGTTGCCCGAAGCAACACATACTCGTCATTGCCGGATTCGCTTCGCATGCGCCAGCGATGCTCGTGGACAAAGGCGCGGAAGGCATCCAGAACCTCGGTTCCCATGCGACGCGGCAGGTGGACGACAAACTCCGGTTCGGATTGGGAAAACGTTTCGCCACCCACCACTGATCGCGATACTTGTTCTGAAAACTGCACTGAACCGGTAACCAGGGCTAATTCAGCGGTCGCCGGCGCATGGCCTACCTCCACGCGGGTCGGCTGTCCGGGCTCCAGCGACACATTTCGGAATTCCGCCCAGGCGTAAGGGCGAACCTGCAACTCGAAGCTGACGATGTTGTCCAGGGGCAATCCGTGAAAAGTGGCATTCTGGGCCGAGAATCCCGAGGTCCCGATTCCGGAAAGGCTTGCGGTATGAGGCTCGCCGTGCAGATCCACCGCGACCATGCGAAGGGAATGCCCCTCGATGTTATGCGCTACCGTTACTCTCGCGGATCCGTCGATCTCGGTTTGGGAAGCGAAGGCAACGGACCAGTCTCCCTCCGTAATACCGGAGGCCCCGCTGCCGGCCCTCGTCTCCGAAATCGTCCTCCATGGACCGCTCCCCGCTCCCACTTTTATGGTAAAGGTATCGGTCACAGCGGGCAGGGTGGCTGAAAGCGCCATGAGTTCGTAATCCGGGACGCCGGGTTCGAACCCCACCATGTTTCCGGCCTGGCTGGAGGGAGGATCGAAAACAAAACGGACATCCGAGCCGTCGGGAACATCGGACCGTCGAAAGACAAATTCGCGGGGTCGCTCATCCCCGTAAGCGCGCGAGCTGCCTCCCCAGGTGAAAACCGGCGGTCCATCGTAATCCGATCCGTCCGGCCGCCACCAGGGCTGATCGTCCGAGGGATGATACGATACCGCAACCAACTCGATCGATCCTTGCGGGAGTCGGGCGATGAAGGGCGCTTCGGCGACGAGTTCCCCTTTCGGGGCGTCCTCAAGAGAGGAAGCATTCAGCCCAATTTCGTTGGCACGATCCCCGGAGTTCGTTACGAAGAAAGCAATCAGGAGGATGATCAATGGCAGGCCTATGATAATAGTAAACAGCCACACCACACCGCCTGGACGACCGAGGTTGATCGTCCACCCCAAAGCCGAAATCTGTTTGGGCACCCACACCCGCCGATCGCGTTTGCTAAAATAAACGGATAGCCACTTCGGACCCGTCCAATTGTCCGGATTCTTCCACTCAGCATGAGCCTCGTCGCTCCCGGCAGCCGAACTCGCGGACACCATGGTGACCGCCGTCTCCACCTCGCTCGCCTGCTGGTAGCGCCGCGCCGGTTCCTTTTCCAGTGCCTTCAGAACCACTTCGTCCAGACGCACATCGATCCGGACCCGTTTCGACGGCTGGGGAAATTTTCCCAACGGGAGCTCTCCGGTCAGCATCTCGTAAAACACCACCCCAAGTGCATAGATGTCCGCCCGATGATCGACCTCCCCCGGATGCTCCACCTGCTCGGGAGCCATGTAGTGGGCGGTGCCCACCCGCTCCGCGTCGCCGGTCAGGTGCTCCTCCGCCTCCTTCACCTCCATCAATCGGGCGATCCCGAAATCCGCCACCTTCACCCGTCCCTCTTTATCCACCAGGATATTCTCCGGCTTGATGTCCCGATGGATTACCCCTTTGTCATGCGCATACTGCAATGCCTCGCAGATCGGTGGCACGATCGCCAGGGCCTGCTCCGGCGGCATTTTACCCGCCCGCAAGAGACTCCGCAGGGTCACCCCATCCACCAGTTCCATGATCAGGAAAGGGAGGCCCTCGCGTTCCCCGAACTCATAGACAGTCACAATGCTCGGGTGACTCAACCTGGCCAGCGTCTTTGCCTCGCGCGTGAAGCGCTCAACAAAACGCGGATCGCCGTCGTGCCGGTCGAGGATCTTGAGCGCCACAAGCCGGTCCAGTTTCGGCTGACGTGCCTTGTAGACAGCGCCCATCCCGCCCGACCCGAGCATCCCCAGAATCTCCAGTTCCGGAAAAAGCCCGGCGATCTCCTCAACTGGCATCGACTCGACCCGGCCGGGGAAAGGGGCCTCGGTTTTCATAAAGGCCGCCGCCAGACAGGCGGGGCAGATTCCCTCAGGGGCATCGGCGGGAACTTCTCTTCCGCATTTCGGGCATTCCTGTTTTGATTTCATCGACTGCTCCTTTGCCCATTACTTACGGAAACCAGTGATCGCGTTACACCAGCGGCGGAGAAAATGGTCCGGGTTGGGCCGGCCCAATTATGATTCCCGCATATCCCGTCGAACAGACAAAAATCATTTCGTTTCACCTGGCACCCCTATTCCGGAGGGATCGAGAATCTTCGTATACCACGATGCCGATGGCCCCTCTCCGAGAGAGGCCATCTTCCCTTCACTCGGTCGAAGGGATGAAATCCCAAAGCGCCTTGCTTCACTCTCCATCCCTTCCCAATCGATCATATCCATGAACGAGTTCATGAAACGCGTCTGGATGTATGTTTTCATGGTTCATTGTGACAAGAAGCGAAAAGCCGCCAGATTCCTATTCCGTCCGGCCCGGCCTGCTCCTGAAATAGACTTACTACAATATCACAAAAGGTTTCCTCGTTTCCTGAAGTATTATTAAACCAAAACGACGACTTAAATTCACCGAATGAGGTGACAACCCTTTCGGTTGGCACGTCGTGAAACAGCCCCCATCAAGACCAATAGGTCAGTCCGATCGGCTGTTTTTCCGGCGCGCATAGCTGAACATCCGCCAAATAAACAGAAACAATACCACGAACGCGAGCCAGCCCCACTGAGACATATGGACGGCGACCCCGAAGAACGCTTCCTCCTCGGCCATCGCGGTCGCTACCGCGTCATTCGCGTGGGTCGCGCTGACCACGCCTCCCAGGGCGTACTCCCGCGCCACCGCCCAGCCGCCCATGGCGCCTTCCCATGCAAGCGCGACTCCGCCGAAAGCGAGGAAGCCGGCGGCGACCCCTCCGATCGCCCAAAACCCAACCGTCAATCCTCCCCAGACGGCCGCGCCTAGCACAACACCTCCAAGGCCCAAGAGCCCGATCGAAATTCCTCCGAAAGCGATCGGCGCTACGGCCACACCGCCGCTTGCGAAGAGACCGCCCAGGGCCACGTCGCCGATCGCGATCCACCCCGTCACCGGCCCTTGCCGTCTCGGACCGGCGCTTCCCGATCGAACGTGCAGGAGCGGCAGGCCGAGAAACCGGATCCGCGAGCGGTAGTCGATGGGGCCATACCGACCCCGCGCCGAAACGGATCCCGTCCCTTTCCCTTCTTCAGCACGAATGGTCCGCTGGCGTCGATTGAAATAAAGAATGCCCGCAAACAACGTTGCCAGGTAGAGCAAACAAACAACGACCATCGCACCGGCCACGAAATGCGGCCGATCCCTCCACAGACGAAAACCGAGCCACATCAGGCCGCCCTGCGCGGTGATAAAAACGAGGATCAGCCCGCACATCCACCATACCATCCGTACGATGAAACGTCTCTCCCGCACGGACTCCGCCTGAGAAAGGCTGGCCTTGATACCGATCACGCCACCCAGTATTCCGGCCAGCGGCCCGATAATCGCCCAGGCCGTTCCGGCAATCCCGGCCGCTTTCAACCCGTGGCCACCGGCGGCGGTGAGCGTGGCGGCGGTTGCCGTCGAGGTGGCGCCATAGACCGGAAGCGCCGCGAGAATACCGATGGTCAACGCCCGGCCAGGAGTCGAACGTTCCAGCACGCTTGCCACGAGATCGAGCACCTGGCTATGAAGAAGCTTTCGTCCCCGCGAGAGCCGCTGTTTCGCCGTATCCTCCGAAAGGTCCAGCAGTTCCGCCACCTGCCGCACCGATCTCTGCTCGCGATAATAAAGAATCAACGGAACGCGATAGGTTTCGGGAATCTTTTCCAGCGACTCCCAAAGCAGCGCGGCCTCCTCGCGCGCGATTGTCTCCTGGTCGGGAGTCGGTTCCGGCGAAACGCCCTCCGGGTTCTCCGCCCGCAAGCCACCGTCAGTCAACGGATCCCGGGCCCGACGGCGGCGCGAGTTGTTAGCCAGGTTCCTGGCAATTCCGCAGAGCCACGGGCGTAGTTTCTCCGGCTCACGCAGGTCGCGCAACCGCTTCCAAGCGGCAACGAAAGTCTCCTGCGCCAGCTCCTCGCTCAGCGCCAGGCTGCCGGTCGCGCTGAAGGCAAGCGAACAAATCAATGCCTGGTAACGGGCGATAATCCTGCCGAACCCGTTGCGGTCTCCTCGCAGGGCTGTCGCCACAAGCTCAGCGTCGGAAGCGTTGCTGTCAGAACTATCGGTGAAGGTTGTCATCACTGATCAGTGGCTCGGCCCCCGAATAAGGTGACAACTTTCCGATTCCGTTGCACGGTTTTTAGTCGGCGCTCCAGCGAAACTGGGTGAGCCTTCACGCGCTACCTCTTCCGATTTGTTCGCCTTTCACTCGACAGCTGCGCCGCGATATTGACCGAGCTCACGGGTTCGTCCTTGGCATGGCGACTGAACCGGATCAAAACGGGCTCAAAAGCTGCAGCCATAACTTCTTCCAGGAGAACGCTCCAGTGAGGAACGTAATTTTGCGGTATGTATCTCTCTTCCCCCGGGCCGGCTTCCTCCGAGTGGAAAGGCGTGTAGAGAATCGCGTCGGAAACCTTTTGACCGGGATACAGTCGATTCAATTCGGTGTCGTCTATTGGACCGCACATGGCCATGAACACAAAGATACCATGTGGTTTCAAGGCGGCCCGAGCGTTGGCGAAGAATGCGTTCCGATCATTTTCATCAACAAGGAAATGACTCATGCGGCCATCGATACACAAATCGTGACTGCCAAACGATCCAGGAGGCATTGCGCAAACATTGGCCACCCTATATTCTATCTCAAAATTCTTGCGGGCATGATTCGCGAGCTCAATGGCTGTCTTACTCACATCAATGCCAAGTCCGGAATAGCCGCGTGAACAAATCCAACGCAGGAATTGACCGGCCCCGCAGCCAAATTCCACGACGCTCCCATTTCCCGGCGCCCAACTCTGAGAGAGCAAATCCTCAAAGAATCGCCGGTCGTGAGGGTCGATCGCCCACGATCGCATGCGCTCAAACCAAGAGGTAATCCCTTTCTGCTCGGCCCGCTGATACTCGGCCTCGAATCGGTTCATTGGATCGATCATCTTTATCTGGCATTATGGCGTGATTCGCCTGCGTGACAACGCTCGGTTGTGTCATTCGGATTGGTGCTGAGGTTCTTTCGTTCGCCGACCGGAAGGGGTCACTTGGCCGGAAGATTCGCGCTCGGTGAACCGCCTGGTTCATCTGTCTTTCCGCCTCGCTCCGCAAGAATTCTTGCCACAGCCTTCGGATCGGACACCCCAAACCGCAGCGTAACTTTTCCTGAAGCATCTGGAATAAGGCCAGCCGCCTCAAAGGTCATTGACAGCCGCTTGCTGTCCACACTGAAGGTAAGATCCTTAAATTTGGGATCTTCAAAGGCGACGTTGATATGCACCTTGTGATAGAAGTTTGCCGAGGCTATCAGGCCGAGGACCTCCATTTCGGGGAATCGCCGGGCGACTTCGTCCAGGGACCAGGGAACGGCTTTCCCGTGCCCTCCGGAGTCGGAGACGCCCGATTGCAAATTGATCTCCATCAAGCGGGCCGGGCAGAGCCCACCGGGGGCGTCCGGCTTCAGTTCCCGTTGGCAGCGCGGGCAGTGTTGGCGTGAATCCGTCATAAGGCTCGTCTCTCCAACTCATACATTCACAAATCGCGCGAATCGTTACAGCTACAAGGAAAGAATTTGCCGAAGGTGCCGCATTTCTTCCTCCAGATGTTCCTCCGTGACGGTTTCGGCCAACTCCGCACGAAACAAGTCGCGAAACCTTTTTCGCATTCGATGAACCGCAACCCGAGCCGCGTTCTCGGTCATCCCCGCCTCGCGCGCCAGCTCAGCGAACGACTCGGCCTGGGTCGATGCGGTGAGCCGGTCTTTGAACCGTTCGTAGAAATGACCGCGCCCGGATGATTCATAAGAAGCCTTCAATCTCGCCAGCGTTCTCTCCAGCAGCGTCAGCGCCCATTGCCGGTCGTACACTACCTCGGGTGACACCTCATCCACGACTTCGATCGCGTAACGCTTTTCGGCTTCCGACGAAGCGACCGGCAGAAAAACCGCTTTGCCGCCCCGCTTGATTGTTTGGCTTTTGTGCCACTCCTTGGCGAGAAACCGTTTCAGCGAGACCAGGAGGAACGTGCGGAACCGCCCCTTCTCAGGCGTGACCAGCCGCAGATAATCCTTTTCGAGCAGCCGGGCGAAAAAGGCCTGAGTCAGATCCTGGGCATCCTCGGCGGATCGCCCGCTTCTCCGGACAAACCCGTATAAGGGAAACCAGTACGCCTCGCAAAGCGCCGCCATCGCTTTTTCGCCTGTAGTGTCGCGGAGGTCACGAGCAGCCAGGACCGTAGTCCAGCGCGTCGTCTGGAAGCGGACTGAGCGAGGAATGATGGGAACGTCGGAATGCACCTCTCTCTGTTAGATTCGCTTTTCCACGAAAGCATTACACAATACGCGCCCGAAAAGACGCCCGTGCGGGCTGAAGACGTCTGGGTGCGCGGTTTCAACATTAATCAATAACCCCGAGAAAACGCACTGCCAGCAAATTTAACCGTACGACGGCAAGTTAGAAGAAGCCGTAACTCTCGTTCTACCTGAACTACTGAGTTGTTGTTACTGGCATGTCGGAAACTGAACCCGTTTCCGTAGGCTACAGCGCCAAGCCGAATGGCGATCCCTTAGGGCGGCGTATCGTTCGATGAAGCAAAGGATACAGCGGACGAAGCGCGCCAGCGCGTAGATGGTGAGCGAACGCGAGTCCCGAAGGGACGGTTTCCGGCGGGGGCCCTCTGGGCGACGGGAACCGGAAATGCGGAGATTAGGCTCACAAGGAGCTGCAAAGCCACGGAGATTTTCACAGGACCCACCTCCGTGAGCTCTGTGGCCCCGTGTGAGAATCTTGTTGGGACATTCAGAATAATACCGACAGTCGGAATTTTGGATTTTGGATTTATGTCCAGCGCTTCGCGCAATATAAGTGGACCCTCTTCCGCGAGAAAGGCAAGACTACTGCTCGCGGCAGCGGGCCACTGGAAAATCCAAAATCTATGTCCCTTCCATTTCGGTTCTCTTGATATTTGTTTTTTCTCAAAGCCTGATTTCGGGCATGACAAGAAGTACAGAACACCGTTCATTTCATCAGCGCCTCATTCCAAAAATTGATCCGGACATAGCTGCGACCGTTCACTTCCGACGTAAACCAATAGCTGGACGTTGCCTGCCTCTCGAGGTGAATAGCAGCCCACCTCATCACGACGATTCATCGATCCAATGATGGGGCTTGGACGTTCATCTACTCAACTGGTTTGTGCCTCTGTATTATCCGTGTTTTCATGGTCATTCCCTCCTGGTCTCCAGCATACGGAATACGACGGTTTGGTTTCATGATAACCCGAAAAAAATTCGCTTTTCCTGACGTTTTCAAGTCAGCCACGGAAGCAAAACGCCGGCATTGCGGGTCGAGAACGGTCATTGCAACGTGGAGTTTCTTTGGTTAGGCATGGAAGCCATGCGTTCTCTCACAGCCATGATTTCGTCGTTGGGGGTCCTCTCGATGATCGCCATTCTGGCTTCGACCCCGGCCCTGGTCACTCAAGCCCTGCCCTCCGAGGAGGACCATCTCCTGATTCGCTGGACATTCGAGGAGGATGGAGGCGATACCGTGACCGATCTCTCCGGCAACGGTCTCGATGGCGTGTTGGGTGGAGAACGGATCGATACCCCCACCGGCAGAGGGGTCTATCTCGACGGCGTCTCCTCCAGCATCATCCATGTCGACCTGCCGGAAGACTTGCGCTTTGGAAAGGACTCCTGGAGCTTCACGGCCTGGATCAGGCCCGCCCGGTTCAGTATCGATGCCGCCCAGAACGAGCGCCGCCTGTTCTCCTTCGGCGTCTATCCGGACGCCAACCTGGTGTTGAATCTGTCCGGCAACGGGGACTTCACCAGCTACTTTTGCTACTTGGATGAGAACGGCGATATCCGCGCCACCGGCGCCAGCGCGCCCCTGCGGCTGGAACTCGATCAGTGGGCTCACGTCGCCGCCGTCACCGACCGCGAGGACGGAAAAGTCCACCTCTTTGTCAACGGCGTGACCGGTCACGGCCATGCGTTCCCGGAAAACTTCGACGGCGACTTCTCTCTCGGCGGCCGGCTTACGGTCGGCAGTTCGTGGCAAAACTTCCAGGGTTCCATCGACCGGGTGAGCCTCTATCGGCGCGCCCTGTCAGGCGACGAAGTCCGGTCCGAGTTCACCGCCGGACGGGAAACCTTCGATGTGGAACTGTCCCCCGTTTTGCAACGCGAGGAAGTCGCATCGACCCTGTCGGATGTCGCCGCCGCCTGGAGCACCGGCGATTTTGCGAAGGTTCGGTCCATGCTGGAGGTACCTCTCACTGATGAAACGATTCCGGCGCACTACCGGAGCCAGGTGCATTTGCGAATCGCCCAGAGCCATGCGGCGGAAGGCGACCCGGAGGCCGCCCGCGCGGAATATTTGGCCATAGCCGACAATCAAGCGTACCCGGAGGTGCACCGTTACGAAGCCGGCGAGCGTATACGCGAACTGGAACGCGAGGCCCGGGGTCTGCCGGCGCACGATCCGGCGCTTTCACGCACCGACATTCCCGTCATCGAATCGTTTGCCGCCGAGGTCTTTGTCTCCCCCGACGGCAACGACGATCACAACGGCAGCCGCGGCCAGCCTTTCGCGACATTGATCCGAGCGCGGGACGCGGTTCGCGAGATCAAGGCCGCCGGCGCAGAGGGAGCGATCGCCGTGACCCTTCTGCCGGGAACGTATCCAATACGCGACACGCTCGAACTCACCGCGGAGGATTCCGGCGGCGAAGGCGCGCCGGTGGTTTATCGGGCAGAGGAAATGGGTCGGGCAACCCTTTACGGCGGCGTCCGGCTCTTTGGGTTTGTTCCGGTCACCGATCCCGAGATTCTTGCTCGCCTGCCCGAAACCAGCCGCGGCAAGGTGTATCAGAGCGACCTCTCCGAGCAGGGCATCCACGACTACGGGGAACTGCGCGTTCGCGGCTTCGGCCAACCGCCCGCGCCGCCCACGCTGGAACTCTATTTTGACGGCGAGCCCATGACCCTGGCCCGCTGGCCCAACGAAGGGTTCGTCGAAATCAGGGAGTTGCTCCAACCCGGCTCCCGGGAGCAAGGCACACCCTCCGTGTTTGGCTACCTCGACGAACGCCACGAGCGGTGGACGCGGGCCGAGGACCCGTGGCTCTTTGGCTATTTCCATTTTCTCTGGGCCGATGCCACCGCTCGTATCGGGGATATCGATACCGAAGCAAAAACCATCACCACCTCCGAACCCTACCACTACGGCGGACGCGGGATGGCGGACGAACAGAGCATCATCTACTACGCCTTCAACCTCCTCGAAGAAATCGAGCGGCCCGGGGAATGGTACCTGAACCGCGACACCGGAATCCTCTACTTCTACCCGCCCTCCGATCCGGAGCAGGCCACCATCGAAATCGGAATGCTCGATTCACCGATGATGACGATGGACGGGGTCACGGACGTGCGCCTAGAAGGGCTGGTCTTCGACCTGGCGCGCCACAACGGTGTTGTTATTAACAACAGTACCCGTTGCCTGGTCGTCGGTTCAACTGTGAAACGGATGGCGGGCAATGGCATTTCCATCCACGGGGGCCGGGAGAACGGCATTTTCGGTTGTCACATTCACACCATTGGTCGGCGCGCCACCGAGGTGATTGGAGGCGTGCGGGAAACCCTCGAACCCGCGCGGCATTTCGTGGAGAACAGTCGGATTAACAATTTCGGCCGCATCGACCGCACCTACACCCCGGCCATCCAACTCGAAGGCGTCGGCAATCGGGTCGCGCACAATCTCATGTTCGACGGTCCGAGCAGTGTGATGCGCATCGAGGGCAACGACCACCTGGTGGAGTTCAATGATATCCGCAACGCGGTCACCGAGTCCGACGACCAGGGCGCCATCGACATGTTCAGAAACGCCACCTATCGGGGCGGCATCTTCCGCTACAACACGTTCCGGGATATCGGCAAGGCCGGAGACGAGCCCGCGGTCCACGGGCAGGCCGCCGTCCGCTTCGACGACGCCATCAGCGGCATGCTGGTCTACGGAAATCTGTTTGTCCGTAGCTCAAACGGAAACTTCGGTGCCGTCCAGATGAACAGCGGCCGCGACAACATCATGGATAACAATATCTTCGTCGACAACACACGGGGCGTGAGCGGCGGCTGGAACCGAAACAACCACGTTTGGCGAATGCTGCGCGAAAACCCGGAGCAACCCGGTTTCTTCACCAAAGACCTCTACCTGGAACGTTACCCTGAGATCGCAACGATGCTCGACGAACCCGCCGTCAACCACGTCTGGCGAAACCTCTTTGTCCAGTGCAACCAAATCACGACCGGGAACCTCGCCAATCTCGATCTGCTGCAAAACGCCGAGTTCGACGCCGATCCCGGCTTCGAGGGACCTGATGATTTCCGTCTCCGTCCCGACTCCCCCGTGTTCGAACGAATCGGTTTCCGCAACCTCCCGCTCGACCAGGCCGGCCCCTACGACCACCCGCTTCGCGCCTCGGCGGGGGAACGGCATCGATAAAGCCGCCGCTTCCAATCAACCTGGTGCCACCAAGAGACGGATCGTTCCGTCCTGCTTGTTCAGGAGAAACACTCGCTCCGACGGTCCCGTGCCGAAGCGGAGGTCCGTGCGCGAAGCCGGATCGCGCCCCTGCTCGACGTTCTTCTCACGGATGATCTGCAGAAAGGTTTTCGAATCACCGCCGTCGCGCAAGAGAATCCGGCCGATACCGTCCGTTCCGCCTTCCGGAAGGTCGTCGGCGTCAAAGTACAGGATCTCCCCATTGACCATATCGCCGAATAGGACTTTCCCGGACAGCTGGGGAATTTCGTCGGAGCGGTAGACATGGACACCCGTCACCGCCACCCGGGCGGCCATCAGGGGATCGTACCGGCCGTATTCCACTACTGGGTACGTGATGGCGGGATCACTGCGGGGTTCGTCAATATGAACGCCGGACCGGCTTTCGAAACGGTAACTCCCCTCCCATTCATTCCAGCCCAGGTTGCCGCCGGCGGGAACGAGACTCACTTTCTCGACGATATTCTGGCCGATATCTGCCATGAACAGGTTTCCGTTCACCGGATCCCAGCTGAAGCGCTGCGGGTTGCGCATCCCCAGAGCGTAAATCTCGCCCAGGACTTCTTCGTTCTCCTCCCCCGCGAACGGTTTGGATTCCGGAATCCCGTAGCGGCCGTTCGCGCTGTTCGAACCCAGAGGATCGATCCGAAGGATCTTCCCGAAACCGGAAGCCGGATTCTGTGAGAGATTTAGCGGGTCTCCCCCGCTACCGCCATCGGCGGAGCCAATGTACAGGAGTCCGTAATCCTCGTCTCCGGGCGAGGAGAAAGGATTGAACGTCAGGTGGCCGGCGTTGTGGTTACCGAACGGCTGCTCGAAGCGGGCCAACTCGCAGGGCGAGCCTCCGTCATAAGTGGCCGCCACAGGATCCTCTGCCACCCACTCGTACAAAACGGTGTGGTGTGTGTTGTTTCCTCCACCCGGCCTGAAATCCGCTTCCGGCTCTGTGTCCCGCACATCGGTCCAGGTATAAAACCGGCCATACCCCGGTTCGTCCGGTTTTCCAAATTCAGGGTGAAAAGCGAAGCTTTGGAATCCCCGTTCCCTGCCACCCGATTCGACGCCGACGCCCCAGGCCGGGTCATTGATGTCAACGTAGAGCGCGACCGTCCCGCCGTCGTAGCTGACGCTGTAGATCGGCCCCCGCATACAATTCACAAACATACGTTCGGTTCCCGGCTCATCGATCATCAGCATCATACGCGCCGGCGCGCCATCGGCGTCCGGTACAGACGCGAACTCGACAACGTCGACGACGATCAATCCTTCCTCCGTCTCGATATTCTCGGGAAAGGGATTGTTGGTGGTTTGAGCGAACGCCACCACCGCGAACGGAAATGCCGCCGCCGCCAGGGCCGCCGCACGGAAAATGGTGTGTATGGTCATCGGGAAAATCATTAAGAACCCGCGCTTCGCCCCTCAGTAAATTCGATCCGGAGTTCCAAGCCGAAAGCGCGTAATTCGAGGCAACTAAAATGCCTCCAAAGCGCGTGCACGTCAAGCGGCCCCTCGGCACTGATCGCCTGTTGTGAAGAAAGCTATGTCCTTTTCCGGCAAGTGTATGCGATATTCCGGTTGACTAATGGAAGTGTAAGCCCCAATTTTACGGCCTCCGCGGTATACGAATTCAACAAAGGAAAACCGTCATGAAACTCTCGTATTTCAAGGTCCTCGTTGTGACCATTGCGGTGTCTTCGTTCGCCTGTGTCGGTCCGACGGAACACCAGCAAAGCGTTTCAGGCGGACAAACCATTCACGACTTTAAGGTTGCGGGAATCGATGGTTCCACGATCGACCTGAACGACTTTAAGGGCAAAAAGATTCTTATCGTCAATGTCGCTTCCAGATGCGGATTCACACGACAATATGAAGGCCTAGAGGCGTTGTACCGTGAACACAATGACAAGCTTGTCGTGATCGGCTTTCCCTCGAACAGTTTTCGGCAAGAGCTCGAAACGAACGAAGAGATTATTGAATTCTGCCAACGCGAATTCGGGGTCACGTTTCTCCTTACCGAGCCGGTGTCGGTCCGGGGAGAGGACCAGCACGAGGTTTTCAAGTGGCTGACCGACGAATCGCTCAACGGATGGAACACCACCGAACCACAGTGGAATTTCTTCAAGTATCTCATCAACGAGGAGGGGGAACTGACACATATGTTCCCGTCGCAGACCGAACCGATGAGTGAAGAAATCGTGAGTTTGTTGTAGACGCACACCGGAAAGCCTATGAATAACCCCATCGTCGCCGCCCGAAGCCCGGTTTCCGTCGAACTGAAACAGGGGAAGGAGTATTATTTCTGCACTTGCGGGAAATCCAACAATCAGCCGTTCTGCGACGGATCGCACAAGGGAACCTCCTTTACTCCGAAAGCGTTCACGGCCGACGAGGACGGCGAGGAGGCCCTGTGCCGGTGCAAGCAGACCGCCAACGCTCCCTATTGCGACGGGACCCACGCCAGGGTTCCCGAGGATCAGGTTGGCAAGGCATTCGCCGTTGAGAAGACTGACGATGAAAACGGGATGCCCAAGCCGGAACCGACGCCTGAAGAGCCTGCTGTGGCCTTTATTCATCAGTTGGCCGTGGAAGGCTTGAAAAAACTCGGTCACCACGGCCCGATGGCGGCCATGGGCGTTCCCCGCTCTGAATTGCCTGGCTGGGATGATATTCAGATCATCGTGGCCCAACTCGCGCGGAAACCGCTGATGGAGAATGTCGATATCGGTTCCGAGTTGGTGATTGGACCCGAAGCGAAGAAACCGCTGGTCCTGAAAATTCCGCTCCTCGTATCGGATATGAGCTTTGGCGCGCTTTCCGAGGAGGCCAAGGTCTCCATGGCCAAAGGCGCCGAGTTGGCGGGCACGGGAATCTGCTCGGGTGAAGGAGGTATGCTACCGGACGAACAGGAAGCCAACAGCCGCTACCTTTACGAACTGGCGTCGGCAAAATTCGGATACCGCGACGAAATACTCTCGAAGGTGCAAGCCTTCCATTTCAAAGGCGGGCAGGGAGCCAAGACGGGGACCGGCGGCCACTTGCCTGGGAATAAGAACACCGGCCGCATATCAGAGGTTCGTGGAATTCCGGAAGGCGAGCCCGCGGTTTCGCCGCCCACGTTCCAGGACCTGACCACGGTCGAGGAGTTCCGCCGCTTCGCCGACCGGGTCCGGTCCGAGAGCGGAGGGATCCCGGTCGGCTTCAAACTGAGCGCACAACACATCGAAGACGACATCGCCTTCGCCCTGGCCGCCGGAGCAGATTACATCATCCTCGACGGACGCGGCGGCGGAACCGGAGCGGCGCCCCTGCTCTTTCGCGACCACATCTCCGTTCCCACCATACCCGCCCTCGCCCGCGCCCGGCACTGCCTGGACAAAGCCGGCAAATCGGGCCGCGTCACGCTCATCGTAACCGGTGGTCTCCGAACCCACCCGGATTTCATAAAGGCCCTGGCTCTCGGCGCCGACGGAATCGCCCTCGCCAACTCGGCGATGCAGGCCATCGGCTGTATCGGCGCCCGTATCTGCAACACCAACCTCTGTCCTGCCGGGGTCGCCACACAAAATCCCGAACTCCGCAAACGGCTCAAGGTCGACTACGCCTCCCGCCGCCTGGCCAACTTCCTCGACGCCAGCGCCGAACTCATGAAAGTCATGGCCCGCGCCTGCGGCCACGATCACCTCAATCAGTTCCGGAAATCCGACCTCGCCAGCTGGAAAGCCCCCATCGCCGAACTCGCCGGCATCGAATGGAGCGGCTTCAACCCGAAACGATAACCCCGGAAGAAGGGATCGAATTTCTGGAAGATCGTTTCCAGGCTCATCGGTTGCCTTTCCCGGGAACGCGAGGCTCCGCACTCGCATACGGTCAAAG
>JBJHCF010000053.1:0-30035 GCA_050506795.1 Opitutia bacterium | reverse complement strand
CATTGATGATGACAATATCGTCATCTCCCTTGAGTTCTTCATCGTCGAAAAGCTGGTCATGAGAAGTCGTGGCGCCCATGTCCGAAGCATAGGCGCACGCCGAAGAAATCGGGAAGTCTTCGTCGGCCGGCGAAAAAACCGGACAGTTTTGGGTCCGCACCCTGCATTTGGGCAAGATTCCCTAAGTTGTTGACAATAAGATTAATTTAATCAGGGCATGTCAGGAGGTCTGAATTTAGAAATGATTTTCCGTAAAGGCAATCAAGGAGGCGATCTATTTCACTAGAAGTGGCCCCCCCCAACCGTTCCGCCACATCCTCGTAGCGGTACAACCCAAAAACATTGGTAATAGGGTACAACCCAGAGACATCGGTAACAGTTATCGCAAGGACATCGGTTACACTTCAGTATGGCGTTTATGCCATGGAAAAAGACCGTTCTGAGCGGAGCGACAAGACCGGGCTCGAAGAGAACCGGACCACCACGGACGAAAAAGAACGATTCGCTGTACTGTCCGAGACGGGCCGATTCACGATCAGCGAGCTTTGCAGGGACTTTGAGTTGTACCGTGTTGACCTCCAGTGCATTCGGGTCCGTGCCGGTTCGAACGTGTCGGCCGCCGTGCCATGCCCCTCAGCCTGGTTATGACGATCATGAGCAGGCGAATTTCGGCGAACCTTTAAGGCGTTCGCGTGGAGTATCGTAATTAGCGATTCGATCCATTGCTCTATTGTTAGACTGTCAATGCACTGGTGGAGTTTTACGTTTTTGTCATATCATTGCTTTGTTCGAAAAAAGCCTCCATCGCCTCAATTACAAGAATACACGTCTTCGTTATATTAAAAATATCAACGGTTGGTTCGTTTGTCTTGTGCTTTTTATTCAGGAACGAAACCAGCCTAAACCCGCTACCTGTACCTGTTATGAGACTAAAACGTTCCTTCTTCGTTAAATCTCTGTTGGCCGGGCTGGTCGTGGCGGTATTCATACCCGCCGCCTCCCTCTCCGCCAACACGGTCGCCCATTACCGATTCGAGGAGGGCACTGACGGTGCCGCCGCGACCGGCGCGCTCGATTCCTCCGGAAACAATTACCATTTGGAGGTCCTCGTCGCCGGGGCCGCGAGCCCCGTGTACCGCGCGGACGTTCCGATGTCTCCTATCTTGGCTATTGACGAAGATAACGAGTTCTCCATCGATTTCGCTGGAGCGAATGTAGCCTTCCATAGTATCGATGATGAAGGCTTGAGCAATGTCGAGTTCGATGATTTCACTATAGAGCTCTGGGTCAAGTTCGAGAGTCTCGAACCTGCCTGGCAGACGATAGTCGGTCGGTCTGACCGGGGGAACCAGAATAATGACAACCATGGGTTGTTCCGCATCCAGAAGGTAGACAGCAACAATTTCGGGGTTCTGACGACACACCGTGAGACTGGGGCGGTGCAATTTCTCACCACCAGCCACGTGTTCACAACGGACACTTGGACCCACCTCGCGGTGGTGGGCGATGTGGATGCGGGCACAATTACCGCTTATGCGGACGGTCAACAGGTGGGAGTCATGGGAAATTACGCCGGGTTGTTCCTTCCGAATCCGAGGCCTGAGTGGACGATTGGCACGGGCCAGTGGATAGGGTCCCGCGAGAATTTCTTCAATGGCAGAGTCGACGAGGTTCGCTTTAGCAATGTGGCGCTCAGCCCGCAGGAATTTCTCACCGGCGATCCGGAGATATTCGAATTCGTCGCTCACCCCGAGCCGGCCTTTGCCAGGCCCGGTTATGACGTGAGCTTTTCAGGGGCCGTAGAGGTCGGCTTGAACTTCGAAACGGTCTCGTACCAATGGGAACTGTCGACGGACGGCGGCGAGAACTGGACGGAAATCGAAGGGGAGACGGAGACCACGTTGTTTCTTGAGAATGTCGCCTTGACCGATGATCGGAATCAGTACCGATTGGTGGTCGAAGCCAACGGTATGACCTTGGAGAGTAACGCGGCTGAATTGCGTGTCGGTGACGCCGATGGTCCTCCGGAAACGGAAGGCGTTGTCGCTTATTATCGCTTTGAAGGCGGTACGCCCGGTTCGGAGATTGGTGAGGCCTTCGACTCCGTCGGAGGACATCATCTGCCGGCCGTGGGCACGCCGTTATACGGCGACAGCGTTCCCTTCGCGCTGCTGCCGCTGAGCGGGGCCGAAAACCTGGGAGCGGTGGAGTTGGGGGTCGAGGAAAACAATGCTTTTGTCGGCACCGACGGTGATTCATTGAGCCAGATCGAGTTCGAAAGTTTTACGGTCGAGGCGTGGGTTCAATTCGACCAACTGACCAATCCGGATTGGCAGATTGTGGTCGGTCGCGATGACCGTCCCGGTCCCGGTGCGGAGAGTTATACGGGTGACGCCAACCCTCTGTTCCGAATCCAGAAGGTTGCTGGAAATAATTTTGTCGCCACCGCCCTAACTTCTCAAGGAAATCACATCACCGCCGGAGGAAGCACGCCCGTCGTGACGAACCGTTGGTACCACGTGGCCGCGGTCGGTGACGCCGAGGCCGGCACGCTCTCGATTTATGTCGACGGGGAACTGGATGGACAGACCGGGAATTTTTCCGGGCTTTTCGTACCGCAGGACCCGGTGACGCCCTGGACGATCGGGCGTGGCCAATGGGCGGATGCAGGCGGCCCGGTTGACTGGGTGAACGGACGAATCGATGAGGTCCGCTTCAGTGATCGGGCACTCGCTCGGCACGAACTCCTGGCCTTCAACACCTCCGTTGTGCGCTTCGTCTCGCATCCCCAGGATGCGACCGCGTTCGCCACAGATACGGTCGTTTTCTCGGCCTTCGCCACTGGCGGCGGCGTCGATACGCCGGGTTACCAATGGCAGGTTTTAACCGACGATGGGGCGACTTGGACCGATATTGATGGAGCCAATGAACCCGACTACACGATCGAATCCGTTATACTCTCGCAGGACGGACACCGGTTTCGTGTGATCGCTTCGCAAACGGACGGAGCCGAGGAAATCAGCGATGTCGCAACCCTGTCCGTACCCGGATACCCGGAACCGCAAATCGTTTCCGCCCCGCCGGCGGGTCTGTTGGCGTTTGCCGGCGATCACATCGTACTGAACGTGGAAGCGACGGGGCAGGGGAATATTACCTACCAGTGGTCGAGGGACGGTGTTGACCTCGGCGGCGAAACCGGATTCTCGCTGGATCTCGGAGCGGTCGAAATCGAAGACGAGGGAACCTACGCCGTGGTTGTAATCGACGACGCCGCCGAATCCGAAGGACTGCCGCCGACCACGGTGACTCTACAGACGGAGCTAATCCTCATCCCGCGTCCCTCCGAGGCGATAAGCTTGAACTTCGTCGGTTCGGCCCGGCCCGACTGGGCCGGAGCTCTTGATCTATTCAATGGTGAGTTGGGAATCGTCCATCCGTGGCAGGAAGCCGGGGTGGTCCCGGTCGCCAACTGGAACAATTCCCCGAGCGTTAACACCCGGACCCAGCCATTCGAGCTGGTCAACGATCTGGGCGAACCGACGGGCGTGACCGCCACCTGGGAGTCGGCGAATACATGGGGGGCATTGAACGGATTCGGCCCGGTGGCCGAGAAGGATGCCGACCAACGGATGTTCCACGGCTACATTGAGGGCCGGGGTGGTTCCTCGGTGACGATCAGCAACATTGAGTTCGCGACCTACGATGTCTTCGTCTATCCGCGAGGGGTTGACGGCGCTCATGGGCAGAATGCCCGGCGCATTACCTTGACCGACGCCGAGGGTGCCCAGACCACATTCTATGGTCGAAGCTACATCCCCGCCGCACCATTCAACTTTCCGTTTAGCATTGCCTCGGCGATGACCGAGGAGGAAGCTGCGCAAAGCGAACCGGTCACGGTCTTCCGGTACGCCGGTGTAACGGGTTCTAACTTTACGATCCTCCATGAGGATGTGGTTGCCAACCCGGGCGGGATCGCGGCGATTTCGATCGTCGATACAAGTGCCGGCACGGTCGCGCGTCCTGTATTCACATCGCGTCCGGTGAGCCGATTCGCGCCCGCCGGATCCAGTGTTACCTATTCGGTGGAAGCGAATTCCGCCGTCGGGGGAAATCTCTCCTACCAATGGCGCGGACCGGACGGCACGAATATCGCCGGCGCAAACTCGGCGACATTGCAACTCGACGACGTGAGTGCGGCGGATAGCGGGACCTACACGGTCGTCGTCAACGACAGCGCCGGGTCAACCAATGAGGCTCACGCCTCGCTCTCGGTGGCCGGTGGGGGACGTTCGATCCTGGTCAGCGGCGACATGAATCATATCCTTTTGGATCTTCACGATGAGATGTCCGGCCACGGGATTCTGCGCACGGACGGAACAGTGATCGAGGTCGATCCGGCGACCGCGGCACAGAACCCACACGGAATCGGTGAGGGAGACACAGTCTGGAACCGCATGGCCGAGTGGGCGCGCGGTTTGAGAGATTTCACCGATTTGGTTGATCACGAAGGATTGCAGCTTCCGGGCTTGACCCTCTCTATTGACGCGCCTGCCGCCACCGCGCAGGATACGCCTACCGGCGGGGGAATCGACGATCCGGTAACAGATTGGTCCGGGCCTTTGCTTCGGGACTACATCTTCACGGAGAGCGGGGATTCGATGAACTTCACGCTGAGCGGGCTCACGCAGTTCGCGGGACTGGAGGTGACGCTCGTCGTTTATTCGCACGGCCCGGAGAGCACCTTCGACCAGAGTCATGAGCGCGACGACATCGCGACCGTGACTCTCGCCGCGGCGAACAGTACCACCGGCGAAGCACAGTCGGGGGTGACTGATGCGTCTGAAGGGCGCGACCTGCGCTACAACAACTTCGCGCATGTGGTGTTCGAGGATGCCATGGTCGCCGCGAACGGGACGGTGAGCTGGACGATTAGCGAGGCGCCTGGAGTGGAGGGTTTGAACGCCTTCAACGGATTCCAGATTCTCTTGACCGGCGAGGGCGAATTGATTCCGCCGGGAGAGGGCATCGCCGACTGGCGCCAGGAATACTTCGGAACCAGCGCCAACGACGGTGATGCGGCCAATGATGTTGAGTTCACCGGTGACGGATTCAAGAATCTGGTGAAGTACGCATTGGGCGTGGATCCCACGGTTGCCGGTTCGGCCCACGGCGCAATCCAGGTTGGCCAGGAGGACGACTTCCTGACACTCACCTTCAACCACATTGCCGATCCCAACGTGGTGTATTCCATCCTGGCGACCAATGACCTGAATGATGGTTTCGAGGTGGTCTATAGCTTCCCGCCGTTCAACTCGGCTGGCGTGGAGACCTACACGGACGATGTGCCGATCGGTTCGGGTCCCCAAAGGTTTATTAGTCTGGGCGTAAGCATCAACGAGTAGCCTGGGAACCGGGCTGCAGTCAGCCCGAAAAGTTAAAAATCGTCGGCTCGGATTTCCGGGCCGACGGTTTTTTTTTCTTCGGGCGACTGGGAAGACGTCAGGTTCTGCTTGACTGTGGACAAAACCGATAGGTTTCTCATATATCCGGCCGGATAACCACCCGGTAAAACGCTCGAACAGCCTCGGAGTCGTGAATGTCCGAGAATTCGATCTCCTCCCCCGAAGCCGGGACCGGCCCTCCTACGTCTTCCCATTCCCCGGAAGCCAGGTCATACCGGCGTTGAAGTTGGTATTGAAATCCGGATACGGACGGCATTTTGAGCACGATATTCCCCCCTTCACTCCGAATTGATTGCACGCGCGCATCATCGACCCCAATCAATGATGGGAGTTCGACGCTCGTTTCGGTTGAAGGCGAACTCTCCCCGGCCGCGTTCACGGAGGTTAGTCGGTAGCTGTAAAGCACCTCCGGCATCACCTCCTGGTCGGCGAAAAACGTTTCCGTGAGGCCGTCGGCGATCATCTGGTAATCGTCCTCTCCGGAGGCCCGCCACACGTTGTATTCGTCCGCTTCCACCACCGCTTCCCAGCTCAATTCAATCACTCCGCGTTCTGCTTGCGGCACGACCTGGAGGCCGGTCGGGGGCGGCGGAGTGACCGCGCCAAGCTGAACCAGGTCCGCGATTTGGTCCGGGGTCAAAGCGCCCGAATAGATGCGAAAATCCTCAACCCGCCCGTTAAAATACGGATCCGCCCACTGGCTCCGGCCAATCCAATTGTTGGGAGTCACTCCAAGATCGGATGGACGCAAGGTCATGGCAGAATTGAGCCCGACTTGATTTCCGTTGAGGAAGAGCCGTCCGGTGTTTCCGGAAATCGTCACCGCGACATGGTTCCATGAACCGATTGACAGGGCTGAGCCGGATTCAATCAACTGCTCGTTGCCGGGGCCCCCTGAAGGTGTTATCGCAAACCGGAGCGTCCCTGAGCCGCTGCGGGGAGTCAGGAACAAGTAACGACTGGTATCGTGACCAAAATCAAAGATGCGCTGCCAATTTCCGCCGCCTTCCCAATAGACCCAGGCACCGATAGTAATCGCATCCAAATCGCTGACGATTCCCGCGGGAAGCCCCGCGTAGGATCCGTTCGTTCCGGGCAGCGAGAGGGCGCTGCCATTCCGTCCCTGGCCCCAGCCGGCTCCACCAGCCAATGTCGCGTCGCGGCCCGCGTCGGTCGCGTCTGCCGCCACGCCGCCGGAACCCTCATCGAACGGAACCCAGTTCCAAAGCGACGGGTCTAATTGTTCGGAACTATCGGACTCCCAATTTTCAACATACTCCCTTAGCCATTGGAGGGCCGGCCGTTCTTCACCATTGCTGTAAATTAGCTCAGCATCCTCCATCCAGGTACTTCTCCAACCCCAGAAAGTGATACCTTCCACTGCAGGGTGCTCCCAAAATACCGGGAAAACCCGTTGCATATTTTCAAGCTGAAGTTGATCGGATTCTTCTTGTGATAAATCTGAATCTCCCTGGATATCCATTTCGGTGGCCTGGATGGGTAAACCAGTCGCAGCCAACTGATCCAGTACGCGTCTAATTTGCGCTTGCGATCCCGGTGTTGAGAACGCATGGGATTGAACGCCAATCACATCAATTAAGTCACGCTCTTGAAGGTCTTCGATGATACGCATATAATTTCGTGCATTTTGGCTACCCCAGGTCTCACTGCTGACAATATTGTAGTCATTGATCATGAGTTTACTATTGGGAAATCGCTCACGTGCCATTTCGAAAGCGGTGATGATCCAGTCGTGTCCGGTTTCACCGGTTCCGCCCAAAGCTTCAATATAGTTGGCGGAACCACTTTGCCCGTCAGGCAATTGGTGACCGTTGGACCCTTCATTTACCACTTCCACATATTCCATATCGGGGTACCGTGCAGCAACCGCGTCCATCCATTGCGTAATGGCTTCCAATTGGTCTTCGGTACTCAGGTCATTGATCCAGCCCGGTTGCTGTCCGCCCCAGATAAGTACATGAAACCGGTAAGGAAATCCGTTTTCTTTTGCCAGATTATAGCTGGCATCAAGGTTGTTCCAATTGTAATTCCCTCTTGTATGTTCAACACTTCCCCATTTGCCGGCATTTTCAGCGGTTACCTGGTTCCAGTAATTGGTGAAACCCTCCAACTGTTGATGGCTCCAAATGTTACCGATCCACTTTTCTTGCCCTTCCGCAATAGGTTTCATAGGAGCATTCCGGGCGTTGGCATCTGAGGCAAAACCTGGAATAATCAATAACAGCAAGCCAAGTGTAAGACTATGTATAGCCGTCCTGTTTTTGTGTGTAAAAATGTGGCTCATAGTGTTCGTTTTCATAAGGTCGGAGAATACCCGAATGGCTAGCCCGGTCAACTTCGCCGATCTCCCGGTCCTGTGGGACCGTAATTCTACAGGTAAGATGAAAGGGTAACAACCCAAGGACCTCGGTTACACTTCAATAGTAACGATCACGGCTTTCCGGGCTGATCATTTTGGAACGGAAGCGGGTGAGGGGACGGTTGTTGGTTGTTCGTTGGCGGTTGGAATCTGAAAAAAATCAGTTCCGCACGCGTATTCGTTCTTACTGACAACTGACAGCGAGGAACCCCCAACTTACTTCCGTCCGGCTTTGATCTTGCGCAGCAGTCCCGCGAGCACCTTGCCCGGGCCAACTTCTTCGAACTCGGCGTCGGGGGACTGGTCGAGGAGGTAATTGATGGATTCGGTCCAGCGGACGGAGCCGTTGATTTGTCCGGCCAGATTGGCGGTGACGTCGTTGTCGCCGTAAGGCTGGGCGGATACGTTGGCGATCACCGGAATCTTCGGGGCGGAGAAACTGAAGTCCTCCAGGAACCGAGAGAACGAATCCGCCGCCTGGGTCATGTAGCGGGAGTGAAAGGCGGCGCTGACCTTGAGTGGCACGTACATGCGTGCACCCGAATCGTCGAAGAACGGCTTGGCGCGTTCAATGTCGGCTTTCGGGCCGGAGAGCACGGTTTGGTCGGGGGCGTTGAGGTTGGCGATGTCGAGCGACTCCAGGCCGTTCTCACGCAGAATCGATTCGATTTTTTCCCGGTCCAGTCCAACCACCGCGGCCATTCCGCCGTCGCGTGCTTCGCCCATGAGGCGTCCGCGCTCCTGCACCAGACGCAATCCCGTGCCGAAGTTGAAGACGCCGGCGGCCAGGAGGGCATTGTATTCACCGAGGCTGTGCCCGGCGGTAAACGCGGGTGCCTCGCCGCCGTCCTCCAGCTTCTGTTTCCAGGTCAGCGCGTTGACCAGGTAAAGGGCGGGCTGGGTGTGCTGGGTGAGGTTCAGTTTCTCCTCGGGGCCGTTGAGACAGAGATCTTCAACGGAATACCCCAGGATTTCGTCGGCGACAGCGACCTCGTCGCGAAACCGTGCGAACAGGTCCTTGCCCATGCCGAGTGACTGGGAACCTTGTCCCGGAAACAGAAATATTTTAGCCATAGTGAATCTGTGTTGCCACGGACCGCCCGTGGAAATCGAAAAACGAAGCGTTTCTGTTTACGCTCCGGAACCGCGAGGTGTCAAGCGACGCTGAACCGATGGCTCAATGATCGATTTCCATCCGCAGCCGAAAGAAGGGGGCGTCTGTTCCGTCGCCTTGCGGTCCGGGCAGAACGGCCCGGCGTCGGTCGGCGGCGGGTTGGCTTTGACTGATCGGTGGCAGCGGCTGCCAATCGTTCATGTCGTGACTTTCCTCCACCAGGAACCCGATGTGTTGGATGTAGGGGTAGGGGTAAGCCCATTCGATTTCGAATTCGCCGTTGTCGGTCGTGCGGATCTCCACGGTTGGTGGAGAAAGGTCGGCCGGCTCGACTCCGGAAATGGGCGAGGAGGAACGGGGATCCGAGCCCCGCAGGTAGTGCTGGAGGTTCGAGTACCCGTTGCCGCTGCTGTCGGCAAAAGGATCCAGCCCGGTCGTTCCGAAAAAGGCCTGTTCCCATTCATCGGGGAGGAGGTTGCCGTCGCCGTCCGCCGCAATCGGGGAGGGCAGAAAGATCAAATGCACCGCCAGCACTTCGAACGGCTCACCCTGGCACTCGCCGGTGGCGATTTCCAAGGGGAAACCGCTGATTTCCAGCCGGGTGCCTTCCGGCAGGCGCAGCGCGGAGGGGAAGCGGTAGGGTTCGCCACGCGCGTTCAGCAGTTGCAGGGTTTCTCCCCGGGCGCGATCGATGACGTTGCGGCAGGGGGCGTCGAAGGTGTCCGGCACGATCTCAACGACGCGAATGGATAATCTTCGTTCCGGGAAAGCACCTTCGGCGATGGCGAGCGCGCCGAGATACGCGTCCTCGATTTCCGGGGCACTCAATTCAATAAGATCCTGGTAGGCGCCGGGCAATTCACCGCCGTTTTCCAGGAACCCGCGAAAGGCGTCCAGCGGGCGAGGCAGGTCGGCTTGTTGCGGATCGTGGTGCAGGGTGCGGGTTTGAAATACGTCGTAAATCAACGCTCGCACGGCTTGGGCCTGGACGCCCTGGCCGTTTTCCACGGTGTCGATGATGGCGTCCCGGCCGGCGATCAGGTCATAGAGCGGTCCGTTCAGGTCGCGGGCTCCGGGCAGGGGCCGGGTGAGGGATTCAATTTTTTCCCGGGTGAAGCGGGCGCGGTCGTTGTCGCCGCGCCGGTGGGGGACCAGGGTGTGCGGGGCTGGGTTTTCTCCATTCCGATCGGCGAGCAAAGCGGACAGCGAGTGCTCCATCAGCGCCAGCACAAAGGTGCTCTCCGGAGTCAGGTTCCAGTGGTCGACGACGCGTTCGTGTCCCTCGAGGGCCTTCAGGGCGGCGTTGCGCCAGTTGTCCACTTCTTCCGCCAGGGACTGGCCGGACGGTGAGTATTCGATGACCGGCAGAGTCAGGTCCGGGGCGGCAAACAGTCCGAGGAGTTCATGCCCATGGAATTCGCCGACAACGGGATTTGTGGGAAAGACCGAGGGTGTCGAGGCGGTGAAGAAAAGACGTCCTCCCGCCGGATCCAGTCTTTCCAGGAGGGCTCCGGAGGGATCGCCGGTGGCGCTGCCGATAACGCCACGGCCGGCGCGGTTGGAGGTGAGTTTGTGGGCTTCGATGCTCACTCCGGACTCCGCGTCGAGGAAGGCGGTTCCGGGCGCTTCCTTCGGGTCCGGAAAATGCGGATACACCTCGGCGTCGAAAACAAGTCCGAAGTCCATCGGACGGCCGGTGGCCTCGGCGTCGGGATCAAGCGGGTCGAGGCCACGCAAAATGGCTTCGAGGTCAGTGATTCCGTTGCCGCTGCTGTCCACTGGCCCAAACGGATCGAGACCGAAGTGGTCGCGGACAAAGTCGGGCACGCCGTCGCGGTTGGAATCGAAACGGTGAAAGGGTTGCGAGAAGGTGTAGATCGCGGTCCGGACCGCGGTGATGCGGTTGGGGTCGGATTCGGAGCGGGCGTAGTACTGCACCGTGGTGTCCTGAAAGAGGGCCGGGCGGGCGCCGGGATCGTAAGCGTTCCACGGTCCCGAAGAATCCAGCCGGAAGTAAACCGTCCCGTCGGGAACCCCGGTGGAGAAATCGAGCCGGATGCTGCGGTTGTAGGTGCCGGGCGCCGGGGAGACCGAGACCGAATCCGGAGTGTGGGATCCGACAGGGGCCAGGGCGGCAACCGAGATATCGGCGGCGACCTGGTTGGGCAGAAGGAATCCGACACCGGGGGCGACCGAGCCGACCGCCGAAGTCGAAGCCTGGCCGAGCCCTTCGGTCTCGCCCAGGAACGCCTGCCCCACCGCTTCCACCGCGTTGCCGGCAAAGGTTCCCTGGAGCGTCCAGTCCTGGTAACGGTAGTACGCGAAGGCCGAAGCCTCCGGAACGAGAAAGGGATCCTGATCGAATCCGATCAGGTTTGGGAAACGCTGCCGATGGTCGAGTTCGGGCAGTAAGCCCTCGCTTCTCAACGTGTAGGAACCGTCGCCCTCGCGTTGAAAATCCATGTAGCCGCGGCTGGCGCCGCCCCGGACCCCGGTGAATAGAGTGAAGCCGCCTTTCCCGTCGGGGAGGGCGCCGAGGAACACGCCCTGTTCCCCGGCCTGCAGCGTTTCCAGGGGATCGCCGGGGCAGGAGTCGTGGATCGGCAACACGACCGCCAGTCTTCCGTCGTCGGACACCACCAGGATTCGCGCCGGATCGGCGCCGTCCTCCAGGAGGACCAGGGAACCGATATTAAACGGCAGCACACATTCCGGTTCTAGGAATTTTAATCCCAGCGGCGCGCCGTCGATGCCGTTTCCCTCCACGAGAACCGCGTGGTGCAGGACCGGTTCGCCCCGGTGCCAGATCAACAGGGACGGGTTGTCCGGGGCGGCAAAAAGCTCGGCGACTTCGAAACGGGTCTCGGCGGACCCGATGTACTGGACCGCGATATCGATAGCGGAGCCGTCCAGGTAATACCCGGTCAGGGGCCCGGCGATGGAAGCGTCGCCGCTCAGAAGGAGAATGTCGGTGTCGATCGACGGGTGCCGGAGGGTTTCGAAGCTTCCCGGATGATCCATGGTGACGCCTTCTCCGTCCAGCGGATGCAGGGTCGGGGTTGGAAATGTGGCATTGTCGAGGCTAAGGAAATCCAGCCGGTGAGCCTGGCTGGAGGTGTTGTAGGCGGTGAGCAGGGCGATTTCATGCAGCTCCGTTTCATTGCGGTGGTGAAATCTCCCGGCCGCGACCCGTGCGGGTCCGGGGGCCGGCGACGGGACCAGCGCGGGGTTGGCGACGGCGGGGTCGGCCGAGGGCGTGACAAAAGCCAGGCGGTTGGCGTCCCGTTCAACGACCACAAAACCCGGACCAGATTTTGGCAGGAAAAGTCCGGCGCTGGCGCTGTCGACGGCGGGCAGTCCGGTGGAACGGGTTTCGCCCCATTGCAGCACGCCTTGCGCATCCCGCCACGCGAAACGGTAGAGGCCGGTGGCGCGATCGATTAACACCGGTTCCGCCAGGCCCGATTCCGCCGGAGTGATATGGAGGTGTATTTCCCGATCGGATACGTAGGCTTTGCCAGCCGCCGGCCGGGTGTCCTGGGCGTTGACGACGGTGCCGAGTCCGGCGGTCAGCAGGGATAAAAATAAAATAGTCCGCTTCATGGTTGCGTTGGGTTTGCTCGTTCTTCCGTTCAGAGGCCGTTTCCGCCCTGGCCGCCGAGATCGAGGGCGGGTACGGGAAAGACGCGGTCGATCTCGCCGTCGTCGTTAAAACGCACCAGCAGGTAGCGGTACTTGGCGCCGAATACGACCGGTTGATTGTCGAGGATGAAAAGGTCGTGCGTTTTTCTCATCAGGGCGTTGGCCCCTTCTTTCATCTTGGCCGCGAGGAAGGGGTCCTGCAGGATGTTGTAGTCCTTGTGCCCACCCGGCGGAAACGCGGCGTAGGCGTGCTCGAAGTCCGAACGCTCCTTGGCGTCGTCCGGCCGCACCTGGAATGCGATCTCCCGGATCAGCGGAGAGACCTGGACCAGGTTGCCTCCCACGTCGGGAAAGACGCTGTTGGGAACCTGGTAGCGGTAGAGGACGGCGGGGAGCAGGGATTTGTCGGTGTCGGCGTCGTCCGACACGCTTTCCAGCCCGTTGACGGAAAAAACGGCGTCATTGGGATCGTATTCAAATGGCAGAGGGTAGGGGTGTGTTCCCGGCATGGATACAGGCTGCGGATTCTCCTCGAAGGTAACAAAACGGAATTCGCCGATGCGTACCCCGGCGCCGGTCTGGGGGGTCACCATGTCGGCGATCAACCGGGCGCCGTTGTCCGCCAGCGGCGGAAGGGAACGCGCCGGCCAGGGAACCAGCGGGCCGGGTTCGTCTTCGGGGGCCGTCCATTGGAAGGTTTCGCTGTTGCTGAGGGCGCCGCGCTGACGTTCGGCGATGGCCGGGCGGCCGTCGTTTGCGGGACGTCCGGTGAAGGGTCCCTGACCGACGGCGCGGATCAGGATGGTGTGATCGGTTCCCGACAGAAAGCTCGCCTGGACCGAGAATTCGGGTCCGTCGCCGTGCAGGCCGACACCGACGCGGGCGGTTTCGTAAACGTGGAAGTTCTGATCCTCGAAACCGGGAAGCGTTATGGGTGTGTCATTGCGCCGGGCCGACAGTTCGTCGCTGATGTGTTCCGGGGGCGTGCCGCCTTCGGCGGCGATCAGGATCTCGAACCGGTCCACTCCTTCGGGCGAACTGAACCAGGAAACGGTCGCCAGGGAGTCGTCCTCGGTCCCGAGGGAGCGCACGGGGTAGAGCATGGGTGTCGGCAGGCTGTGGGTGGGTTCGAGTTGTACGCACCCGGCGCGTGTCATCGGACCGGGGTTGCCTTCGTCGTCGAGGGCCTGAACGAAATAACAGGCGATGCCGCCGCGGGCCGGCAGGGCGCAGTCCTGCCAGTCCAGCGTGCCGTCCGCGCCCGGTTCGCGCATCTCCTGGTGAACAAGTTCGAGGTCTCCCTGACCGATGCGCCGGTAGATTCGCCATTCGGCGGCCGGCGAACCGGCTTCGATAATGACCTCCAGGTCAAGGCAGAAGATTTCGCCGGTTACGGGATCGGTGGAGACGTGTAAATTCGGGTCCACGCCGTCGAGGCCGGGACCGGTTTCGACATCGGCGATAAAGACCATGCGACCGATGTTGCCGCCGGTTCCTGTGTCGGGTTTTGCGTTGAGGTCGGGGAGGTAAACGTAGGACTGGGCCGGAGTCAGGCCCGATCCGCCGGCTGTAACCAGAATGGTCGGGGGTTGATTCAAGTGCCACTCCCACATGATGAAATTGGCGGAAACCTCATCGTCGCCACCGAATACCTGTCGTCCCAGGTTTCTATGGGGATAAGGCGCGCGCATCGGGGCTACGATCTGGATCTCGGCCCACTCGATGGCGGGGTTGAGGCGTTGGACCGCCACTTGGAACACACGGCTTTCGAAGACTTCCATGTCCGCGGCAACATCCACGATCGATTGCGGGGGTTGAATCGTGATGGCGCGCGAGTTGGGGATCAGGGTCGCGTCGACGGCTTCCGGCCCTTCGCGCTGGCGCAGCACACCCCAGGCGGGGGCGCCGTGTCCGGAAAGGTTGCCGCCGCAGGCGCTCATTTCTTCCGCGCGCACGGTGTAGAGGTAGGGCACGCCGTAGTCGGCGGGGCCCGCCGGATATCGCAGCCAGTCGTTGCCGGAACCGTCGTCGATGTAGGTCATGACGCCGTCACCCTTGGCTTCGATCGGACCGGCGATGCGGAAGTCCTCCGTGCGGTGGTCCTGCTGGGTGGCGATCTGCATTTCGTTTACGCTGGTGAAGCGGTAAACGTAGTATTGTTCGGCGGTGTCGCTGCTCGACGGCTCCCAGTGGACCGCGAGATGCTGTTGTCCCTGCGGGTCGCCGTCCTCGTACCGGTAGTGGTTTTCCACCCACACCCGTCCGGGAGGATTGGGGGGCATTTGTGAACAGACCACCACGTGGGTGCCGTCGGAGGCGTAGCCGTCGCGCCCGAGGATATCGCGGGCGGTGATGAAATAATAAAAGCCGTCGCCGTCCTCGAAGGGAACGCCGTGGTTGAAGCGGTCGTTGTCGTCGCCGAAAAAGAAAAACGGTTCCTGGTCGCCGGGCTGGATCGAGAGGTCGAGGGCTTCATTTTCGGAAAGTATCCGGTCGGTCACGACAGGAGCCCGGTTGGCGCGCACCACCTCGGTGAAGGTGGGATCGCCGGCGTAGTCGGAAAGGGCGTCGGGATGGGGCGGGCGTTCGTCGTAGCCGACATCGCGGGCATAGTCCTCCGTCATGCGGTAGACGTTGTATCCGAAATGTAATGGCGCCCGCACGCGAAGGTCGTCCGGCGTCGCCCAGCGCAGACGCACCGACAGGTGCCCGCGGGGACCGTCGGGCGGCACCTCGACCGCGTATCCGGCCGCCGGGAGCCTGACGATGCCGGCGCCGGGGTCGAGGGTGATGCGTCCGATGACCTCCAGGCTTTGGCCTTCGGCCGGATCCCAGTGACGCACCTCGTAGGTGACCGGGCCGCTGTCCGCCACGACTTCGGCGAAGGCGCGTCCGAGGCAAAGGTTGAGCACCGGGTGGACGCGAGCCAGCCAGCGCACGGTTTCGCGTTGTTCGGCATCGGCCGCGGCGGCGTTCAGAAGGGCCGCGACTTTATGGGCCAGCGAAACCTCCGCCGGGTCGCCGTCGGAAGGCAGGTCATCGGTGGCGGCGAGCATTTCGCCGAAGATCTCATCGATATTCGATTCCAGACGGGCGAGATCGTCGTTCAATTCCGGCGCCCGGTTGAGCATGGACTGGATGGTGAGGGGATCGCTCAGCCAGGAGACGACGGCGACGCGGTCGAAGGGAGCCGGAGCCTCGGCTTCGCCGGATTTTCGGAACACGGCGACCGGTCCTTCGTCGAGCGCGCCGTCCAGCGTTTCCTCCCAGGTCAGGTAGGTCCAGGTGTCGCCGCTGGGCGTGTCGTTGTGAACTGTGCCGACGGTCATCACCATCGGTTCGTCGATTTCATTGGCGGTGAGCCAGGGAGAAACGGCCAGGGCCAGGCTGAGAGGAAAAATCGAAGCCAGGCTTTTATGAAACGGCTTTATCATAGGTGTCATTGCGAAAACGGTTGCTGGAATTTCCGAGGTAAATCTCGACGATGGTCTCATTGCAGGTCCACATCCCAACTGCCGTCGATGTAGCTGGCGACGACGTCGCGACTGATGGTTTTGCCGAAGCGGCCGACGCCGATTTTGCCTTCGACGAAGCCGAGTCCGGTGAGATTGACCGCGCCGCCGCCTTGTTTGACGCCGATCATGGTGAGTTCGCCGGCGACGCTGACCAGGCAGAGGATGTCGCCCGACAGTCCGGCGAAAAGTTTGCCGCCGTAGGTGGGGCCTTCAACAAAGTAGAACATGCCCGCGCCCACGCCGGCGGATACCCGGAACATGCAGGTGGCGGGAATGCCAAGGAGGGCTTCGGAAACCGGCATCCAGACTTCGCCGTACACATACACTCCGGTGAACGGGGGATCGTTGAGGACGGCGGCCACGTCCGGATCCCAGATCTGGATCGGGTGGAGGCTGCACGCGCGGCCAAAGAAGACACCGCCTGACGCGGCGTAATCGTTGAAGTCGAGTCCGACGGCGGCGCTGAGATAGGCTTCGTTGACCTCGCCCCCGCTCGCGCTGAATGCCATGGCGGCGGCGAGTTGATTGATCTCGAAGGACTCGAAACCGATGGTGCCCCCGGTTAGCGCAAAGGAACCGGCCAGGCCGCGCGGTACCGGCCATTCGCCACCGGTGTCGAAGGAGAAGCGGGTTTCCACGTCGGCCCGCAGGTCGGGCGCCAGCCATTCCAGCGGAATATCGATGGCGCCGATGGTGGCTTCCACCGCGCGGTCGTTGTCGCCGTTGGCCGGAATACATCCGTCCGTGCCGTCGGCGCGCAGTTGCTTGATTTGCAGGTATGCCCTCAGTTCCATTTCGTCGGGCACCTGGAATTGGAAATGACCGTCGAGGCGCAGCAGCCTGAGGGCCTCGCCCTGGATGTGGGCGTGACCGGTGATTTCGCCGGCGCCGATTTTTTCGGAGAGGTCGCCCACCACTTCGTTGATCGCGTCTTCGGCGGAGCCCACGGTGTCGCGGATAATCTCCTTCACCATGTCGTTGACCTGGGCGAAGACGGTGTCCACAGCTTCCTGTTTTTCCAGGTAGATGTCGTAGATCCGCTGGCGGACGATGCGGTGGTACTGGCGGACGATGTCAGATTCGAAGAAGACGTCCTCAAAGGTTTCGCGCAGGAAGGTTTTTAGTTCCTCCTTGATCGCGTTGACGTCGTCCTCGCCCGGCAGGTCGATGTCCGGATCGTAGACGATTTCGTCGAACCGGTAGTCGTTGCGCGGCAGGGATTGCAGCCGCGCGAAGGCTTCCTCGAATACGGTGTCGACGATGTTTTCGATTTCCTGTTGGGCGCCGGCGATCCGTTCGCGGATTTCGCCGGCGAAACTGTCAATGCCTTGACCCTGTTCCTGCAGGCTGTCGCGGACATCTCCGATGCGGTCGTCGATACGGTCGAGGAAATGCGCGATTTGGGCCAGGGTGGGTTCGGCGCGCTCCATCAATTCCTCCAGCGGTTCCTCAATGAGGCTCGCGGCGAGGTTCGGGAGTTCCTTGCTGATGAGATCTCCCACCAGGATTTCGAGAATGCGGCCGGCCTGGCCGTCGGGCAGGTCGGGAAGGAGGTCCGCGATTTTGTCGGGGTCGACCGCCACGGAATCCGGCATCATGGCGAGCACGGCGCGAATCGAATCCTGCACCCGGGCGAGTTCGTCGTCGATTTGCCCGATGAGGTTGACCGGCGCGGCGGTCACGTCCTGGGCGCCGCCGGCGATGGCTGCGATTTCCTCGCGGATCTGCTGGTGCAGACCGGCCAGTTCGGTTTCGAGTTGATCGATGTGATCGTCCCAGGCGTCGAGCCACGGAGCGTGTTCCGCGATCAATTCGTTGGGATCGATGTCGATGGAGGGATCGTCGGGGAAGGAAGCCAGGTGGGCATTGATTTCGGCAGCGAGTTCGTCCAGCAGCGGATCGATTCCCTCGTCGAACAGCTCCCGGAAAATCATCTGCACCTTGTCGTCGAGAATTCGGGCGAACCCGTCGACGCCCCCGAGGAGGCGATCGAAGACCGCCTGCCCGGCGGAATTAACGAGGGAATTGGCGGCGCCGAGTTGTTCGTCCACCGCGTCGTAGAGCATGTTCGCGACATTGATCTGCGGCAGCCCGTCGTACTGCGCGCCGAACGAGATCTCCGCGTTGTTGGGATCAAGGTAGAGCACCTGGTGTTCGACCTGCAGGACAAGGAGATCGTTTTCCACGTTTTGCGGGGAGCGAAACGCGCGATTGACCGGGGTCCACTTGAGCGGGTAATCGAAGGGGATGACTCCGAGCCACTGTTTTTGGGCGCGGGCCAGGTATTGCGTATTGGACGCGTCATTACGGGTGGGATCGCGGTAGGATTCCAGTGTTTCGCCGTCCGGGTAGCCGCGGTTCTCGCCGTCGAAGTCCGTGTACGAGAAAAAGTGCCGGCCCTGGCCGTCGGTCCAGCCGGCGTCGGTATCCGGCCAGCCTCCCATGACATAATAAAGGCGTTCGAAGATATCGTCATCCTCGCCGGCTCCCGGCAGGGGGGACAGGTGAAGCTGAGCCTGAATCTGCTCGAAGAACGGCACGTTCATACCCGCGGCGAGGGAGAGGAAGGGGGCGGGTTCGGGGGTGGTTTGCTGGTCGCGCAGGTGGTGGGAATTGAAGTAAAGATCCGCCACCGGGGTGACGCGGTAAGTTTCGGCACCGGGACCGGCGACTTCCAGGGATTGCGGGGCGATGAGTCGGGAGGCGACGGTTGCCGGGTGTTCGGACGGAGCGATGAGTTCACCGTCGGGGAAGAAACCGAGGGTGCCGTAGAGACGGGTGGCGAGTGAACCCGGTTCGGTGCCGACGCCGAGGGTGAGAAAACCGGCTTCCGGGGCGCAGGGGGTGTCGGGGTCCGGCTCGAACTGGATGGCGTAGGTGCTGAACACCGCGCCCCAGTAGACGAGGGTTTTGTCCGGATCGTCCTCCGGTGGTTGCGCCTCGTCGAGAGCGCCCAGGCAGGTGACGGTCATGTTTTCGAATTCCTGGGTGAAATCGGACGGGTAGGGGACGGTGACCTCGCCGTTGACGCGGGAGTCGTGGTTGACGCCCGCAAGGAAGGACAGTCCGAAATTGGAGAAGGCGAACGGGTAGCCGTAGATTTCCCGGGTTTCGTCGAAGGACGCGGCTTCGTGGATGCCGGAGACGCCGGACCAGCGCGCGTAGTACTTGGAGCGGTCACTCAGAGCGAAGCTGAACCATTCGCCGCCGAGTTTGCTTTCGCCCTGATTCCCATCGACCCGGAAATTGAGACCCGGGTAGTCGCCGAGACCCGCTTTATAGGCGGTTTCGCCCGGGCGTTCCATTTCGGTGAGATCGTCCGGATTCACACCGGAAAGCAGGAGGGTTCCCGGAGCCTTGTCCGGGTCGCCGGGAAAGTCCGATCCAGCCAGGACGTTACCCGGGGTGTAGAAATTCGCCCGCATGAAGGCGTCGGTTTCATGGGTGGTGACATTGTAAGGGATCATGCCCCATTCGAGGTGGGGGTCATAAATCCCTTCGGTCATGGTGTCGCCGGTGGCGTGGAGACCGCCTTCGGGGGTGAATAAAGCAAGATTGTTATCGGGGACGATGGCCCGGTAGCGCAGGAGGGGCGAAGCGCCGCCGCAATCGTCGTCCGGACAGCTCGCCTGGTAGATCTGCAGGGCGCCCTGGACGCCTTCCAGGTAGCTGGCGGCGGGGTCGATGCGGGTGTCTTCGATGTGAAGCTGGCCGCCGACATCCCAGGCGACATGGCTGTACAGGGGAAAGTGCGCGTTGTGGTGGCCGGGGCCAATGCTGAGCTCGCAATTGAGCAGCGCTTCGCCGTTGTCGCCTCGACGCAGGGTGGCGTTCCCGTTGATGCCGTCGACGTGACGAAAATACATGTCGTTGGACATACGTTGGGCGGCATCGGGATTGGCAAGCCCGGCGTCCGGATCCTCCAGGTAGGCGAAACGGGCTTCCTGCATGAACTCGACGCCGGTCGGATGCAGAATAATTTCCTCGGCGCTGATCGCCCATTCGAATTCCTCCAGGAGCAGGTAGACGGGAAAGGATTCGACGTAGAACTTCCGATTGTCCAGTTCGAGGCTGAGGGTGGAAGCGATTGGCAGCATGTTCTGGTCGAGTTCGACATCGCTGAAGGGCACAAAGGGAAAGCCCACCAGAAACTCTCCCTGGGGCAGAGGTCCGGGCAGAATTCCTGCCCCGGCGGGGAGTACCAAGGTGATCTGGGTCGCCGAGGCTCCGCCGGTGGTCAGTGCGATCGGGTTGTGGGAAAAGCGGTGGCCGCCGTGGACGCGCGGTTCGTAACCCTCGCCGGGAATGGCGGCCACCGGGTCGCCGCCGGTGTACTCGGCGTCGCCGTTGGCGAGCAGGTTGACGGGAATAAAGGAGCCGTCGCCGAACACGATGTCCTCGACCCCCTCGATGGCGCCGCCCGCCTCCTCGAGCTCCAGTTCCGAGGCGATCCAGCCGGCGGTGGCGCCGAGGGAGACCGGGGTGCTTTGCAGTCCGTTGATTTGCCCCCGGATGTTCCCGAAGAGCAGTGAACCGTTGAAGTGGAGGAGTCGTGCGCCGCTCGTGAGCCGATCGTTGCCCGGTGTGGAGGCGTCGCCGGCCAGGTCGACATGGGACACCGCCACATGCAGGCGGTACTGGGTGGCGACGGAGTCGAGTTGGCCCGCGGGCAGGAACTCCAGTTCGACATTGTCGAAATTTTGCTCCTTGGGTTCGCGCGGGCTGCTGCCGGCCTGAAAGCTGTCCACGTCGAAAGTCCGGGTAATGCGCGATTCCTCAAGAGGCACCGGATTGCCGTTGTCGAGGCGCCGCAATTCCAGGTCGAAATGGACCGTTACGGAGTCGTTGCTGACAAAGGTTTCATCGAAACCGTCCCAGCGGAAAAGCGTGAGATCGGCCCGGGCGGAAAAATGCCGCATCCCGTCGACGGTGGCAACCACGGTGGTGTCCTGAATTGCAAGACCCTCCAAAGAAGAGATGACATTGAGCGCGTCATCGTCGGAATCGGTGTGCGTGAAGTGGATCAGGCGGCGCGGCGGTGTGGCGTTTTCGGCGGACTGGAACCAGGTACTGGAACCCTCGTCCCGGCGATAGATCGTGACCTGGGCCTGGTACAAAGTGTGCGAATCGAGCTGTACGCCCGGGGGGAGACGAAAGTCTCGCTCCAGTCCGATAGCGGCGAGAGAATCGAAAACGACCGTGTCTTCGAAAATCAGTTCGGGACGAACCGTGCCCTCGTCGTTCAAAACCGGCACGGGGTCCCCGACCTCGTCGAGCAACCGGTAGACATAGCGGTAGTGAACGGTGCCGCCGTCGAAGCCGGGTGAGGATGCCCCGTGGACGAACCCGAGCTGGACGGCGTCGCGGTTGTAGCCCGAATTCGGGTTTTCGGCGTCGGACGCCAGAACGTAACCTCCCGGATTGTCTATGGTGGGTTCGTGGACCTGGTCGCCCAGCGCCGCCGACAGGAGGGCGAATAAAAAAGGGAAAGCGGTAGCCGCCGGGAAAGCGAAGGGCCGAAGTCTTTTCATAATCGGGGAAGAACCTAACAGGAGCTTGGGATTTTAACCATACGTGATTCTACGTATAACAAAGATTCATAAGCGGAGGATGATCTCCGTTATCCGGGAAATTCCCTCGCATCGGTCCGGGCGTTAAGGACATCATCCATCTCAATGAAGGACGGTCAGCGTTTGGACGCCTTTCGGCGTGAGCATCCGAAGAAGTTTCCTTCGGTGGACGTGATATTCACCCGTCTTCACCGGGGGGACCGGATTTTTGTCGGCACGGGTTGCGGCGAGCCCCGTGCCCTGGTGGATGCGTTGATCCGTTATGTTGAAGCACACCCGAAAGCGGTGTTTGGTGCGGAAATCTTCCACGTGTGGACACTCGGGGTGGCACCCTATGCGGAGGCCCGTTTCGAGAGTAACTTTCGTCACAATTCGTTCTTCCTCGCCCGGGGCACCCGGACAGCGGTCAACGAGGGACTGGCCGATTACACTCCTGTGTTCCTCTCGAATGTCCCCCGTTTATTCCGCGAACGCATCGTTCCCATCGACGTGGCCCTGATTCAGGTTTCGCCGCCGGACGCTCACGGCTACGTCAGTTTGGGGATCAGCGTGGATATCGTGAAGTCGGCGGTGGAAAGCGCGACCTTGGTCATTGCGCAAATCAACCCGAACATGCCCCGCACCCTGGGAGAAACCTTTATCCACTGGGACCAAATCGATTGCGCGATGGTGTGCGACGAACCGGTGATGGCGCTTCCCAATAACCGCGACCCGGTTGAGGAGCGCGCGGCGGAAAGTATCGGCCGTCACATCGCCCGGCTGGTTCAGGATGGAGACACCCTGCAGGTGGGTTACGGCCGGGTGCCCAATGCGGTCCTTAAAAACCTGGGCGGGAAAAAACACCTGGGGGTGCACACGGAACTCCTCACGGCCGGAGTGGTGTCGCTGATGAAGGCGGGAGTGATCGATAACACCCGTAAGACCCTGCATCGAGGCAAGACGGTGGCCTCGTTTTGCATGGGAGACAGTGATACGTATGCTTTTCTCCACGATAACCCGGCGATCGAATTCCGTCCGATTGATTACACCAATAATCCTTTGGTCATTGCCGGACACGACAACATGACGGCGATCAATAGCGCGCTGGAGATCGATCTTACCGGTCAGGCCACCGCCGAATCGGTGGGCGGGGCGTTTTTTTCCGGGGTCGGCGGGCAAACCGACTTCATGCGCGGAGCGCATATGTCCAGGGGAGGAAAAACAATTTTGGCCATTCCGTCAACCGCGCGGCAGGGCTCGATTTCCCGTATTGTGTCCCGACTGAGTGAAGGAACGGGAGTCACTCTGCATCGCGGTGACGTTCATTATGTTGTCAGTGAATACGGTATTGCCTACCTGCACGGCAAAAACATCCGGGAGAGAGCGATGGAGCTGATCGCCATCGCGCATCCGGACTACCGTCCGGGATTGATCGAAGCAGCCAAACGATTGAATCTTATCTACCCCGACCAGGCTTTCATTCCGGGGCGACGGGGGGAGTACCCGGAGGAGTTGGAGCGCTTTCGTAAACTTCCCAAAACCGACGATGAAGTTTTGCTTCGCCCGGTGAAAATCAAGGATGAGCCGTTGCTTAAAGACTTCTTTTACTCTCTGTCGGACCAGAGCATTTACCGGCGCTTTATTTCCGTGCGCGCCGATATGCCGCACGCGCGGTTGCAGGAGTTTGTGGTGATTGATTACACCAGCTCCATGGTGATTCTGGCCACGGAAGGCGGACCCGACCACGAAACGGTTTTGGGCGTTGGCCAATACGGCGTTGACGAGCAGTCGCACTTCGCCGAGGTGGCTCTGGTGGTCAGTGACAAGTTTCAGAACCGGGGGGTCGGCACGGCCTTATTGAGGTACCTTTACGAATTGGCACGCCGTCAGGGCCTGTACGGCTTTACGGCGGAAGTCCTGGTGGAAAACGGCGCGATGCTGCACCTTTTTGAAAGCATGGGATTTGATATACAAAAGCGCAAGGAAGCCGGAATTTATGAAATGAAGATGGCTTTTGGGGAGACGCAATCGAGATGAAAACACCTTCACCTGATATCGGTCTACTTTTCCGCCCGAGATCCGTCGCGGTCATTGGTGCGAGCGGGAATCCGGAAAAAATCGGCGGCAAAATCGTACGCAATATTCGCAGTTCCGGGTTTCAGGGGGAAGTGTACCCCGTTAATCCCCGAGGCGGAGAAGTCGAAGGTTATGCTGTTATACCCGAACTGGATGCGGTGCCGGGCCCGATTGATGTCGCGGTCATCGCGGTGCCCGCCGCCCGGGTTCTGGACGCGGTGAAGGACTGTTGCCGAAAGAAGGTGGCCTACGCGCTGATTATCTCTTCCGGATTCGCGGAGATCGGAAAACGGGAGGAGGAGGCCGCCATTGCCACCTACGCCCGCGAGCACGGTTTGCGTTTGCTGGGGCCGAATATGTTTGGCATCTTCAGCGCAACCGCGCCGATAAACTGTACTTTCGGTCCGGAGGAGATTCCGGCGGGCGGGGTCGCCATACTCTCTCAAAGCGGCGCCCTCGGCCTGTCCATGATCGGGCGGACGGCGATGGAAAACCTCGGCCTTTCGGTGATTGTCTCTCTGGGCAACAAAGCCGACGTGTCGGAAGTGGAATTGCTCGACTACCTTCGCCACGACGAAAGCACCCGCGTGGTCATGATTTACCTGGAAGGGGTCAAGGACGGCGAGAAACTGCTGGCCGCGCTGAAGGGTATCGCAACCGAAAAGCCGGTGGTTATTATCAAGTCCGGGCGCTCCAACCGGGGCGCCGCCGCGGCGGCGTCGCACACCGGTTCGCTGGCGGGTGAGGACAATGTGTTTGAGGATCTGGTTCGTCAGTGCGGCGGCCTGCGCGCGGAAAGCATTGGGGAAGCGTTTGATTTGTGCCGTTTCTTTTCGGGGGCCGCCCTCACTCCCTGCGGAGAGACCTTGATTGTGACCAATGGCGGCGGCATGGGGGTTTTGGCCACCGATGCTTCCGAGAAGTACGGGCTGACCCTCCACGACGACGCGACCGGTTTGCGACAACGTTTTTCACCGGTGATTCCCGCTTACGGCTCGGCGCGCAATCCGGTGGACCTCACCGGTGAGGCGACGCCGGGCGATTACGATCGGGCGCTCTCCCTGGCGCTGGAGATTCCCGCGGTGCAATCCGTGGCCGCGCTTTATTGCGAAACCGCCGTACTGGAGCCCGACGCTTTGGCGGAGGTGTTCCGCAAGCATTTCCAGGCATTTCACGACGCCGGAAAGTCGATTGTGTTTTCCACCATGGGCGGCGCCCGAACCGAGGCGATATCGGCGGAACTGCGTTCCGACCGGATACCGGTTTTTGGTGATGTTTACGATGCGATTCGATGTTTGGGAGCCCTCAATCAGTACGAGAAACGCAAAGGCCTGGTCGATCGTGAGCCGGAAGCGGTGGTACTCGATTCACCGGTGATTGACCGGCTGGCAGAGGACGCTCTGAAGAACGGGCGTCATTTCCTGTTGCCCGAGGAGAACGCCGCCGCGCTCGAGGCGTCCGGAATTCCCTTTCCCGGCCGGGGGCTGGCCCACGACCTCGAGGAGGCTCTTTCCATTGCCGATCGGGTTGGGTATCCGGTGGTGTTGAAAATCGCGTCACCGGACATCCTGCACAAAACCGATGTGGGAGGAGTCGTCCTCGATCTGCGCGACGCGCGAGAACTGGCGGATGCCTACCAAGGCCTGCTGGGCAACGTTCGCCGGGCCTGCCCGCAGGCGGAGATCAGGGGCGTCGAAGTGGCCGCTATGGCGCCGCCCGGCCTGGAGATGATCGTCGGCGCGAGGAGGGATCCGGTTTTCGGACCCGTGGTGATGGCGGGTCTGGGAGGGGTTTATGTGGAGGTCTTTCGCGATGTCGCGTTTCGTGCCGCACCTTTGGATGGCGAGGCGGTGCGTGACATGTTGGGTCAACTGCGTGCGTTCCCGCTGCTTTTGGGAGCACGGGGAGAGGAACGCAAGGACATCGACGCCCTGGTGGACGTCATTCTGAAACTCGGGCAAACCATCGCCCGGTGTCCTCAGGTGGACGATATCGAGATCAATCCGGTTCGCGTTTACGATCAGGGCGACGGTGTTCTGGCCGTGGACGCGCGAATTCTGTTATCATCTTCAGTATAAAGAAAGGTCTGTCATGCAACGTATTGTATTTGCCTCCATGCACCGCGACTCCGGAAAAACCAGCCTCTTGTTGGGTTATGCCCTCGAAAAGGGCGGGGCCGGTTATATGAAACCTCTGGGAGATCGTCCCCATTACAAAAAGAAACGCTTGTGGGATTCCGATGCGTCGCTGATGGCGCGTGTTCTGGAACTGGATACGGATCCCGATTCGATCACCTTGGGATTCGACCACTCCAAACTTCGCTTTTCCCATCCCGGAGAGGCGTTGGAGAAACGACTGCTTGCGGCGGCGGACGCGGCGGGTGCGGGAAAAGAACTCCTGCTGGTGGAGACCGGAGCGGATTTGGCCAGCGGGGCGTCGCTGGGACTCGATCCGGTGACCCTGGCGCGGCGGTTGCAGGCCCGGCTATACGTCGTGCTTGCCGGAGACGCCGAGGTGATGGTGGACGACGCGCATTTTCTGGCGGGGCGTAATTTTTCCCGGGAGGATGTTTTCGGAGGGTTGATCCTGAACCGGGTTTTGGATCCGGAGGATTTCACGAAGCATCACTTACCCTTGATCGAGGCCGCGGGGTTGCCGGTGGTGGGAGTGGTGCCGCGCGAAGGGTCGGTTTGCGCCTTGACCCTGGCCTACCTGGAAGACGAATTGTTCGTGAAGCCGATCACCGGCCGGCCGGGTGCGGAGACGGTGGTGGACGGCGTGTTTTCGGGGGTGGTTCCGGCCGCCGCGGCCCGGAAGTCCCCGACGTTTCATTCGCGAAACAAACTGGTGGTGACTGAAGTCGATCGCACGGACCTGATCGTGGCGGCACTGGAGACCGGGGCGGCTGGAATCGTCCTGTCGGGCGAGGGATCGCCCGATAGCTCGGTTATCGCCCTGGCGCGGGAAAAGGAGATTCCGATGCTTTTGACCTCGGTCGGGATGATGGAAATCTCGCGGCAAATCGAAGCGCTGCGCCCGCTCCCGTCCTATCGCGATACCGGCCGACAGGACCAATTGAAGCGTCTGGTTGGGGAGCACCTGAAGTTGTGACGAGACTTCGCCTCAGGCCAAGAATTTAATTCCCATCCAGTGCGCTTCACTTTGGCAAACGAATCACCGTAAATACGGCCTTGGCATAAACTGGCCTCGGATAAACCAGCGGCCGGCGGATTACAGACCTTCGGTGGGGATACGGTGGCGACCGTTTCTGGTTGGCACAAGAACGGTTCCTGGATAGAATAGGTTCTATGAACCGAAAAAAACCTGACTTTTGCGGGAATGTGGCGGGACGGCTGTTTTTTATCGGAGTTTTTGCTGCGGTGTTTGGAGTCTTCCCGCTCGCTTCCGAGGGCGAGGAATCGGAAAAGGAGATACGGTGGAATGAGCCGATTGAAATCGCATCGGGCAACGCCTACCGCGGACCGTGGCGAATGAATGAATCGAACTTCGATTTTGTCGATGACCCGGCGGTCGCGGTGTGGGGGGAAGACCGAATCGGTGTATTGTGGGCGGATCATTCTGGGCAGGATATTCACTTCCGGCTTTTCGATGGAGCGGGGCAACCCCGGATGGACCGAGCGGTCAATATTTCCAATAGCCCGGAGGTTTTCTCCTGGCTGCCGCGATTGGTCTTCATGGATGCGGACACGATTCTCGTCCTGTGGCAGGAGATCATCTTCTCCGGAGGGTCTCACGGTGGCGAGATTCTATTCGCCCGTTCGAAGGACGGCGGCAAAAGTTTTAGCGAGCCGATGAACCTCTCCAACAGTCCTGCCGGCGCCGGCAAGGGACGACTAACGCGGGAGATGTGGGAGAACGGCAGCCTGGACATCGTCGCTGGGCCGGGAGAGGATGTGTATGTCGCCTGGACCGAGTACGAGGGGGGACTCTGGTTCCGGCGTTCGGATGACGGAGGCCGGAGTTTTTCGGAAGCTCAAGCGATTGTTGCCCGCGGAACGAATGCCCCGGCGCGGGCGCCTTCTCTCGCCGCCTCCGATGACGGAGACGTTTTTCTGGCGTGGACGATAGGCGAGGATCCCGCGGCGGACATTCATTTGGTCCGCTCACACAACCGCGGCCGATCTTTTGGCCCGCCGCGCCGCGTAGGTGAAAGCGACGGACATTCCGATGCGCCTTCGCTGGCCTTGGACGGGGAGGGGACTCTCCACCTGGCTTACGGGGAGAGTCCGGGAGGAATGCGACAGCGGTATCATCTTCGCTTGATGCGCTCGCATGACGGTGGGGAAACCTTTGAGCCTTCGCGCGTCATCGTACCGCATGATGCGCACGGAGGCCATAGCGTACACTATCCCCGGTTGGCGGTGAGCGAAAGTGGTCGCCTGTTTCTCAACTGGGAGCATTTTCCACAGCGCTATCCACGTCCATTGGGGCTGGGAGTCGCCTATTCCGACGACGGGGGAGAGAGCTTTTCTTCGCCGGTTCTGGTGGAGGGTACCTCCAACCCCGCGCTGGGTTTCAGCGGAAGCCAGCAGGGGTTGCTGATGCGCAAGATGGCGGTGGACACGGACGGGCGTCCGGTGGTGGTCAATAGCACCTTCCGCGAAGGCGAGGTGAGCCGGATATATTTGCATCTCGGATACGCCGCTGAATAAGCGTCCGGTTCGGGTCGAAGTTTTTTGAGGTCGAACGAGGTTCCGAGGGCTTCGTTCGCTCAGGTTGAAGATTTCTCAATTTTAGGGGTTGACAGGAAATCAGGCAGCGTTTCTAACGTAAACAAAACCGATACGGTTATGCGTTGGCTGGATCCTGTGGATTTCGCCGCCGTTCCGAGTTTCACCTAATGATAATAGTATGCATGCCGGTTCTTTATAAATTCCGATCACCTTGCTAATGAAATTGCCCGTCGGAGTTTTCCGAATACAGTCCGACCCACCGAATTGTTCCAAGGATAACACTAACCAGTCACCATGAAAATTCGATACCTACTCCTGATCACTTCATTGCCATGGCTTGTCGCAATAGCCAACGATAGTCATGATCTCCTGCCGTTGAGCGATGCCGAGGCCGACGCGATCGTCCGGGCGGAAGCCGCGGCGCGGGCCGATCGGGAAGCCGCGCGTCCTATCAACCGCGTTGAATTCGAAGTCCTCGAATCACGCGAGGTCTCCCGGGAAGGCCGGCCGAATCTGATCATGAATCGGGTCAAACCGCCCGATATTCCCGTGCCCGAACCGGAGGAGAAGCCCGACCCCTACGCGAGGTTCTCGGACGATGAGCTGGAGGTGGCTCTGGATTACGGGCTTCCGCTGGCGGCGTTGGCCTACCTCCAGCGCACGGATTACCTGGAGAACGTTGTCCTGCCCCTTTCCGTGACCATCTACGACCGGGAAATATCCCGCATCCGATGGGTGCATGAGGGGCGGATGTACGAAGTCGATTCCAACATCGACTTCAATTTCATGCGCGGTGTCAGGGGTTTCGAGGCTGGCGACGGCCGAACCTATTACACCCTTATGATGGGTATCGGAGAAGCGGATACCGCCGGCAAAAACCACCACCTGCCACCGCCGGGAAGCTTCGATACGGAACGGGCCGATTATGTGGTTTCGAGCCGGAGTTCGGCCACCCCAAGCAGGAATGCCCTCGCTCCCATCGACGCTCTGCACGCCTGGTACCAACAAAACGAAGAGCGGTTGAAGGTGGAATACCAGCGCCGCCAGGCGCTCAACGCGGCCTGGGAACGCCACCGGCAAGCCAATCCTCCTCCGGAACGCCCCACGGTCATCAATTTCTGGCCTGTGGACCCCCCGCAACGCTGACCGGCCTTTACGTCGCGATCTTTTGAAACCTCAACCTCACCTTGGAAAAATGAAAAAACTTATCCCTATTGCCTCTGCTTTCGGTATCACCCTCATGCTCTCCTCCTATTCGCTCCACGCCCAAACACCCTGGGACCCTAACGAAGGCCTCCTTGTGACCGAGGGGTCCACAGAGGATGCGGTGATCCTCAGTTGGTGGGGGTCGATGTTCCATACTTACGAAATCGACTTTGCGGATGAGCTTTTCTCGGAGGACCATATGGAGTGGGATGCCCTTCCGGAGGTGATAGAAGGATCCGGAGCACCTATCGCTTGGGAAGTCAATATTAGTGGCCTTTCGCTGTTTGGGATGGGTGAATCTCGACGGATTTTTGAGATTTGCTAGGCTCGGCGCATGACTCAGAACGAATTGTTTACGACGGCATTGGGCCTCGAATCGCCCTGGAAAGTGGTTATG
>JBJHCF010000052.1:0-30637 GCA_050506795.1 Opitutia bacterium | reverse complement strand
CCGCACGCGAGGGCAGGCCTCCCCCGCACGCCTCCGCGTAGCCGCACCAGCGGTAGTCCTTCGGGTCCGTGCATAGCCCCGCACGCACCGCGTTCAGGTCGATGTAACACGACACCGCCAGGAGCGCCCCGCGATCCGGCGACACCAACACACTCTTGAAACGCTCCGCCCACAACGTTCCGTAACGCCCCCGGCTGCGGTTGTACCACAATGAAAAGCGGTGCTTGAGCTCACGCATGAACTGCGACACATCACCCATGCGTGCCAGCAAACGCTCCCGCGCCGCCTCGCCGTCATCTCCACGCAAACGCGCCTCCCACGCCAGGGCCTTCTCACGCGGATACAGCACCCCCACCCGCCGCACCAACTCCTCGAGCTCCACCCCGCGCGTCTCGCTCTCGGGAGGCACCCGTACCAGGACGTGGAAGTGATTGCTCATGATGCAGTAAGTGAGCACCTGCACGCCGCAAAACTCCGCCTGACGGTGGAGTTGTTTACGCAACACCTCCTTCTCCCGCCTCATAAGCAAACGCTCCCCGGCCACCACCCGGGTCATGCAGTGGTACACCCCGCTCACCTCCCCCAAAACCTTCAGTCGCCTCCGATTCAATCTCATGCCCCATACCCAATCCCACAAAACCAAAGCCGTCAACCTACATTTTGCCTGGCAAAATAATCTTGGCGACCAGAACACAAACAGAACGGTTAATAGGGAGGTCGAGTCGGTATCAGCTGCGGGAGAGTTCGGCGTGACTGTCGCCGGGGGGGCGCAGGCTCAAGGGAGGTCCAAGAACTTCTTTCAACACGAACGCTTTCTGCAATCCGTTCCGGTTAAAGAGCTCCTGCTGTACCTGGCTCACGGGGTAATTACGGTAACGGCGCTGAACTTGCCCGGCGGCATGACGAAACCCGGTTCCTCCCAAACCGCTGGTGGCCGATTGGCCGCCAGCCCTTTCCCGAGCCATACGGGTTGCCTGCTGACGGGCCTTCTTGGCTTCCTGAACTCGCTCCAGTTGCTTCCGCAACTCAGCCTGATAATCTCGATCCGCGCCTCCTCCAAAAGCAGCCGGCGCCGCCGGGGTCACCACTTCCGACCGGGACTGAAAGCTTTCAGACACCGGTTCCCTCAGCTCAGAAAAGGAATCGTATCGCTCGAAGCGTTGTGGCTCGGCCTCACGAGGCGTATAGACCGGACCTTCGATCTCTGGTTGACCCGTCTCGTCAATTGCCCGTCCCTGCTGACGGGCCACGATTTTGCGCCTAATCTCCTCCTGGATCCGCCGAGCCTCAGCATCCGCTTCGGACTCGTCACGTGGCGGGCCTTCGAACTCATCGCCGCCTCCCCGCATCCGATTCATTAGATACAGGACGACGACGATGATCGGGATCAGAAGTTCGAACCAGCTATCCACGATACCTCCGGTTGAAAAAGTCCGCGCGAACCCCTTCGTAAAACGATTCTGGTGACCTTAAGATCATTTTCCTCCGGGTCCGCCCGCCTGGGTGGAGGATGTCCCCCCGTCCTCGGGCTTCGCGATCGACTTACGCATGTCGGTGTCGGACTGAATATTCATAAAGCGCTGATAATCCATCACGCCAAGATTCCCCTTGCGGAACGCTTCGGCCATGGCCAGCGGAACCTGGGCCTGAGCCTCGACCACTTTGGCCTGCATTTCCTGCACCTTGGCCTTGTTCTCCTGTTCCAGAGCCACGGCGGCAGCACGGCGAATTTCCGCCTGAGCCTGCGCCATGTTCTTGTTCGCTTCGGCCTGGGCCTCCTGCAATTGAGCGCCAACATTCTCGCCAACGTCGACGTCGGCAATGTCGATGGATAGGATTTCAAAGGCCGTGCCGACATCTAAGCCGCGCTGCAGGACTACCTTGGAAATAGCATCCGGGCTTTCAAGAACGGTCTTATAGGTGTCGGCCGAACCAATCGTGGTAACGATACCCTCACCGACTCGGGCGATGATGGTCTCTTCCTTGGCTCCACCGACAAATCGGTCGAGATTGGTCCGCACCGTTACCCGAGCCCTTACCTTGACCTGGATTCCATCCTTGGCCACCCCGTCGATGGTGGCACGTCCCTGCTGCGGGTTGGGACAGTCAATCACCTTCGGATCCACCGAAGTTCGAACCGCCTCGGTCACAGACTTGCCGCTACCACGGGTAGCGAGGTCGATGGCGCAAGCCCGGCTGAAATCCAGGGTAATGCCGGCCTTCATGGCGGCCACCAGAGCCTGTACGGTCGGAATCAAATTCCCGCCGGCCAAAAAATGCGCTTCCAGTTCGTCAGTGGTCAATTCGATACCGGCTTTCTTCGCCGTAATGCGGGCGTCTACCACCAGTCCATAGGGTACCTGGCGAAGCCGCATAGCGATCAGATTGGCGATACTGACGTAGGCGCCGGCCAGCCAAGCGCGCAACCACACGCTCAGGAATGAGAAAAAAATCCCGGCTGCCACCAGGATGATGACGCCGAGGACGATTAAAACTACGATTTGAGGATTCATAACTTGGTGACTGTTACTCGAAAATTATCCACTGCCACGACCTTCATACGGGCTCCCCGATTGATCAGGCCGCTTTGGGAAAAGGCTTCATATTGTTTGCCTTCCACCTTGACTAAACCCGTGGGCGAGAGGGTCGTCAAGGCTTCACACTCCTTGCCGATCAAAGTGTCGGGCGCCGGAGGTTGATGACTGGTGCCGCGAACCGCACCCTGGAGGAAAAACTTCCCACCGATGCGAGTACGGGGCAGCCATTTGAGCTCAATCGCCAAACAGGCAGCCCCAAGGACGGAAAACAGGAGAAACGCCAGCAACCCACCCCCAACTCCGTATTCAATAAACGCCAAGACACAGCCTCCCAGCATAGCCAAGGCTCCAAGCATACCCAGGATCCCTCCCGGAACCAGCAACTCAAAAAAAATCAAAACCACCCCCAGCGCAAACAGGCCTATGATGACAGTCAGCATGGCAATCTTCTATTACGGCAGTCCCGTCGCGAGCCATTGTTTTCTTTATTTTGCGGAAATGATTTCACTCAGGAGATCTCCCTTACGATTAACAGAAAATCCCCATATCCGGTCACCTCGACGTCCCGGCCGCTTTTGACCATACCGATCTCGGCCCGGGCCTGGTAGCGCTTGCCGTCAATCTCCACTTCCCCACCGGGGTACAAATCGCTGGTGGCGCGACCCCGCGCGCCGACCTCCGGTTTTCCGGCAGGCACCGACGGCGAACGGCTCGCGTCATCCACAGCCGGTTCACCCATCGGAAAAAACGCACCACCTGACTGAGAAGAACCGGTCACGGCCGAGCTGAGGATCAGACGGTCGAGAAACCATGCCCTGGGCATGAAACGGGCAAACAGAATCCCCAACACCACCGCGAGTATGATCCCGGCGAAAACATTCAAGGCTGGGCCTACCAGGACATCGGGAGAAAAAGAAAAACCTTCATCCGGCCATATATCGGCCATGCCGTATATCAGTGAGCCAATGACCAGCAGAACGCCGGAAATGGCAAAAACGAAAGTCCCGGGAAAAAAGAATACTTCGACGGCAATCAGGATGAGTCCGAGAAGGAAGAACAGCACCGGTTCGTAACCTGCCAGTCCGGCGGCATAATTCCCGAGGAAAACGAGCCCCAATGCGGCAACCCCGATCATGCCGAAAACCCCGAATCCCGGGCTCTGCGCTTCCATGTACAGCATGATAAGTCCCAGCGCGATCAAAATGGGAGCGATGGCGGACAAGTACTGGGTCACGTGTTCGGACCAGGTCACATGAAACTCTTTTATCTCGTAATTTCCGACTCCGAACCGGGCGTCCAGCAGAGACTGGATGTCAGGGTAAATCCCCTGGGCCAGCAACGGATGTGGCGGATCTCCGAATTCCCGCACTGCCTCACTGGCGGTGAGACTCAGCAGGGATCCTTCTGGGGAAATCACCTCGTCATCGATAATCAGCTCAAAATCGGCGTCCACCATCGCCGTCAGGACCTCAGTGCGGTAAGGAACCTCCTCGGTAAAGGAACGAATCCGCGCAGTCAGGAAGCTCAATAGCTTCTGTTTCATGGCGGTCGGAATGTCGTCCCCGGTAGCGGTTACTGGCGCCGCCGCCCCCATCACGCCGCGGGGCGAAAAATAAATATTCTTGGTCGAGGCGGCGATGAACGCTCCGGCGGAAATGGCGTCCGGGTTCACAAAGGTCGCCGTGTCTCCCTCGAAACGCGCCATCATTTCCATGATGTCCAGGGTCACGTTGAGCCTGCCGCCTGGGGTGTCCATATCCAAGACCACCAGGTCGATACCCTGAGCCGCTGCCTCCTTCATTCCACGCCGAAGTATGTAGTGAATCGGACGGCCGATCTGGTCCTTCACCGGCAGGATGTAAACCGTCTTCAGTCTTTCACCCGCCCCGGGTTCGCCTGGTTCCTCGGCCGACAGTGCTTCCGCTCCATTCCCGGCGGAAGGCTCCGCTGTTTCGCCCCAATCGCCGGGACCAGTTGCCCAGAGCGCGACGCTTCCGCCCAGGACCAACACTATGGCCAATATTTTTCTAAGACGCGGTAACATAGCTTTAGTCACGTTCTCTGAAACTTAGATCGCTTTCCTCGCCTGCGCAACGCCTATTGCATTAGGATCTTAATCGAAAAGGGGTTCGATCATGAATTGCCAGAAATCGGCCGATACTTCGGACTTCATTCGCCCCATTCAGTTCCCTTGAACGGCAACCAGCACCGTACGACCGTGGGGCATATTGCGGTGCTCCCAAAGGTAAATCCCCTGCCAGGTTCCCAGCAAAAGGCTGCCGCCGGAAAAGGGGATTGCTTCCGAGGTGCGCGTCAGGGCCATCTTAATGTGACTGGGCATATCGTCCGGTCCCTCCATGGTGTGCTGAAAGTCCGGATCATTTTCGGGCACCAATTTTTCGAAATACACCTCCAGATCGCGCCGCGCGGTGGGGTCGGCATTTTCCATAATCACCAGACTGCAACTGGTATGCCGGCAAAAAACTGTCGCAACTCCCTCCGTGAATCCGCTCCGGCGCAGTTCTTCCGCAACCTCGCCCGTGATTTCCGTCATGCCCTTGCCCCGGGTTGAGATTCGCAAGGTACCGATATGCACTCCCATGCGGCCATCCAAGCCGACTTGCCTCCATCAGGCAAGCCAAAGCCCTGCAACTATTCCGCGGTGAACCGAACGGGCTACAGCCGGCAGGAACGAATCTCGGTCACAATAATGCCACTGGCGCCCAGCCGCTTGAGTTCATCCATCGTGCGATTGATGTCCTTGCGCAAGGTCATGGCCTTGACCGCGACCCAATCGGGTTTGCTTAACGGCGCCACGGTGGGAGCCTCCACTCCGGGTGTGATTTCGCTCGCCTTTTCCAGCAGATTCTTGGGGAGGTCGTATTCGATGACCGCGTATTCGCGCGCCACCAGAATACCCTGAAAACGTTCCATAAGGATACGGACCGCCTCCTGTCGCGCCACCATCCGGTTTCGTCCGATCAGGATGGCTTCCGAACGAAGCACGGGTTCCCCCAGTATTCTCAAGCCCGCCTGTTGCAGCGTTTTTCCCGACTGCACCACATCGGCGATCACGTCGGCCACCCCGAGACGAATGGAAATCTCCACCGCGCCGTCGAGCCGCACCACCCTGGCTTCCAGCCCACGTTCCGCCAGATCCTCGCGCACGATGTGCGGGTAGGAGGTGGCGATCCGCAATCCGCCGAGCGTGTCACGCAATACCTCCGCCTCGTTCGGCGCCGCGTAGTGAAAAGCCGACCGGCCGAATCCCAGCGGCAGCAATTCGGTCACTTCGGCCCCACTGTCACGCGCCAGGTCACGACCGGTAATTCCCAGGTCGACCGTTCCGTTGCCGACGTAAACCGCGATATCCCGCGGACGGAGGAAAACGAATTCCAAATCGTGCTCGCGGTCGAGAGCGAACAGCTCGCGATCATCCCGGCGACACCGGTAGCCGGCGTCTTTGACCAGTTGCACGGCCTCTTCCGACAAGGCTCCCTTGTTGGGAATGGCGACGCGTAATGTTGCTGCGGATTCAGTCATGATTCTTTCAAAGGTGACGGTACACGTCCTCCAACTCAAGGTCGCAGGCCAGCATCATCACCTGCAAGTGATACAGGAGTTGCGAAATCTCCTCGGCGGTCTTTTCCTTCCCCTCATATTCCGCCGCCATCCAGACCTCCCCGGCCTCCTCGATGATTTTCTTGCCGATGGCATGTTTCCCTTTCTCCAGGGCGCGCACCGTCCCCGAAGCCGGATCGCCCGAAGCGGCCTTTTGCTGCAATTCGGCGAAGAGTTCTTCAAAGCTTTTCATTTTAACTCAAGTCTGTGCGTTGGCAGGACGGTCCACGGGAAAACCAGTGGCGCGAAAACGAGGAGCTTGAAGACTGTCGCTCGATTTGTCCCTCAAATTCTTGGAAATCCGCACGGCAGCCGCGAGTTTCAGGAAAACAACCGCTGCCAGCGACGCCCTTCCAGAATACGCGCACCCGATAGCTCATCCGTTCCCGGCGGATCCTGACAGTCTCATGTCAGACCAGACCAGCAGGAAATCTCCCATCTCCACCCGGCGGGGCGACGACGACACCGCCGAGTATTGTTCTCGCGCCCGCCAGTCGGAGCAGGCAATTGTCTATCAATTTTATTTTGCCTGGCAAAATAATCCCCCCGCGAGAGACGGGCCGGGATGCGCGCCCTCCCGAATAGAGGCCGGCACCCCCTGTTAAAAATTTAGCAATAAAATCCTTGACCAGCTCGGGTCGGTGTTAATAATTTAGCACTATGAGCAAAACGAAGCCCATTGTTCTTTCGAAGCGTGAGCGCCAGATCATGGACATACTTTTCCGTCTGGAACGGGCCTCGGCGGCGGAGGTGCGCAAGGAGTTACCTGACCCGCCGAGTTATTCCGCCACCCGTGCTCTGCTGGGAATCCTGGTCAACAAGGGGCACGTCAAGTACTCCGCGGAAGGTAACAAATACATCTACCGTCCCCGGGAACCCAAAAAACATGCCGGAGCCTCCGCTTTGGCTGGCGTCTTGAACACGTTCTACAACGGCTCCCTGTCGTCGGCGGTCGCCGGACTCCTGGAATCGTCCGACACCGTGCTCGATCAGGAGGAAATCGACCGCCTGACAAAAATCATCCGCGGCCCGGAAAACCGATCCGGCAACCACAACGGCCAATAACTCCCAACATCATCCCTTCCTATGAACGCTCTACTCCCCGTCATCACCCCCGCCTCCTTCGACTTTTTCGCCGACCTCGTCGTCAAAGCGACATTCCTGCTGCTCCTCGCGGGAGTCGTCGGCATTCTCCTGCACCGGCGGTCCGCCGCCACCCGTCACGCGGTGTGCGCCCTGACCGTGGGCGCCCTTCTGCTGCTTCCGCTCCTGACGACCGTTTCACCGGAATTCCGGCTCGCGGTCCTGCCGTCCGTGACCGCAACTTCACCCGGCGCCGCGATCAACACCCCGGACGCGCCGGCGGAAACCGGCAGGCCGGCCGCCGAATCGTTGTCGGCAACATTCACTCCGGAAACGCCGCCACCCGTTGCCGCGACGTTTGATTCCGCTCCCCGGACCGCGCCAACGACCGACCCCGGCCGGACCGCTCCAATCCCCGCGGTGTCCCCCCTTCCACGGGAAAGTCAGTCGCCCGTTTCGACAAGTCTCGATTGGCGTTCCGGTGTCGTCGCTGTTTGGTTGGCGGGCGCCGGCCTTTTCCTGGCGGCGCTCCTCTGCGGTCACCTCCGCGCGGCACACCTGATCCGGCGGGCGCGGCGGCTGCCCGACCAACACCCTCTCGCACAACAGCTGGCCCGCGCGTCACAAACGCTCGGCGTGAAACGGACGGTGGAGTTGCGTCTGACGACCCGAAGCCACGTGCCTTTCACCTGCGGCCTTTGGCGCGCGACCATCGTCCTCCCCGAGGAGGCCGAGCACTGGACCGCCGACCGGGTGCCAACGGTACTCCTCCACGAACTCGCCCACGTCAAGCGAAGGGACTGCCTGACGCAGCTCCTGGCCCAAACCTGCCTGGCCGTCTACTGGTTTCATCCCCTCGTGTGGTTGCTGAACCGGCGACTGCGCGTCACGCGGGAAAAGGCGTGTGACGATCTCGTTCTCAACGCCGGCGTTCCCTCCACCCACTACGGCGAAACCCTCCTTTCCTTCGCTTTGTCCCGGAAATCCCGGATCGGGGCTCCATTCATCGCCCTGGCGATGGCACGAAAATCCTCCCTCGAAACAAGACTGCTCGCAATCATGGACACACAACTCAACCGCAACTCACCGAGTCGCGCCGCGCTCACCTTCGGGCTGATCGCCTGCGCCGCCGCGGCGATCACAATCGCCTCCGTCCGAATGACCGCCTCCGAAACCCCTCCCGAAAGCGCGGAAACTCCGGATCAAGCCTCAGCCTACGACGAAGCCCCTGTCATCCGCTTTTCCGGACGCCTGGAGATTCGTCATGAAACACACGGAAACCTTCTCCACGAAACCCCGATAGCCGAAATCACCTTCCTTTCCGGACAATCCGGCAGTCTGTCTGTCGCCTACGACAGGGGATCTTCCTCTTTGTTCTACCTGGAAGGAGAGCTGGTCGACGGATCGATCGAACTTTCCGGAAACGTTGAAGTGCACCAGGGGGGAGGTTTTCGAGCCAACGATCCTGGCTCGTTTCTTCGACTGGACCGGCCTTTCAGCGCCACTCTCTCGCCGTTAGGAGGAGAACAAACTATCGAACTCGGGGAAGACGGCGAAGGAAGGATCGTGTCGCTGATTCTCACCCCCAAATTCCTCGCCTATGGGGAGCGCGTTGAATGGCTTCTGCAAGAAATCGGGCGCATAATGTCGCAGCCGCTTCGGCTTCGCCCTCCTGACTACACGGCACGCGTTGCCCCCCTCCTGGAACATGCAAAGGCGCTTCACATCGCGGCGGATGGTATTCTGCCGACCGAACGAACACGGCGGCTCGTGGATACCATCGCGCGATTTAACGAAAGAGTCGTCAACGATGAGCCCTACGAACACCAGGATTTTTCGAACGCCATCCGGCCTATCGGCAACGCCCTGCGGGAGGATTTCGAGGCCTGGAAAGCGGCGACCCACGCCGCTGAGGATCCCTTTGCCGGCGGCGCTCGCGCTGAGGGAGCACGACGATCCCTCTTCAGCCCGCCGGTTCCGCTCGTCGGCGAACCGTCGCCAAGCCATTCGGAAGAAGCGACCCGTAGCGCCGAAACGTCCGACGGTCTTTCCGAGCCGGTCGTCGAAGAACAGACGATGCTCCGCGTCACGGTGTTAGGTGAAGTGAACCAGCCCGGAGTCTATGAACTCGATCCCGGCTCGACCATCCTCCAAGCGCTGGGATACGCGGGAGGGTGGGCCGACCGCGCCAGACTAAACCAAACGGTGGTCCAGCGTGACGGGCAGCGTTATACTGTGGACGTTGACGCGATGCTTCGCGGTGATGGCGCCAACGTCTGGGAAATCAAGAATGGCGACGTGATTTACCTGCAACAACGTATCTTTTGATTCCCTCCAGGCAAAAGGGCGCTCATATAGTAAGAAACCGAATCCTGTGTGGCCAAGTCAGGGTTCGGCCAGGTGGCGGCCGTTGCGACGGGAACGGACCGCCACTACCGTCCGGAACGCTTGCGGCCATGCGGGAGCATGGCCCTCCAGGGAATTGCCGGTGCGATTCGGTTAAGCTCTTTCGATCAACTTCCTTAACCACAAATTTCCCGGATGGGCACAGATACGAAACGTCTGCCTTCGAATCTGTGTTATCCTGCAATCTGTGGTCAAGAATTCCGTGATACACCCGAGTCGAGTGCCATCCCCTTTCGCCACGGGAGTCTGTCGGCGGCGAAAACAGGTGCCGTCACTGCGTATCGGAGATCCGGTCGCTGATGTGGAAATAATCGAAATCGACGTAACCGCCGGGTGTTTGGGTGGCGAAGTTGAACAGGCCGAAACGGTAGCCCATGAAGTGCGGCAGGGTGTAAACCATTCGCAGCGGCGAACCGATACGGATCCAATTGTCGCCGTCGAGACTGTAGTAAAAATAGCCGGTGTCGGTCAGGTATTCGTCGGCGTTGGTGCCCGATTCACTGTCGTCCAACCCGAAATGAAACCCCCCGGTGTCGGCCCGATCCCGGAAGTCGCATTCGGCTCTCAGGTAAATCCAATCCTTCTCGATCACCACCCGTTCCACCTCGACTGGGGAATCGGATTCGACACCCACCATCACCACCGCTTTTTCTCCGTCCTGGTATTTCACGCCTACCAATCCGTAGCGCCGTTGCAGCAGGGCCAAACCGGCAAAATCCCCTTCCTTCATATTCGAAACATCCACCCTTGTGGCCCCGGTGCTCACCGGGCCGATGGTGCGCTGGGTCAGCGTGTTTCTGGCCTCCAGAAAATGATCGTCCACCCGGCCGGTCTTCAAACGCAAAAACCCTTCGCGCTCGGTAAGCGACCAGAGGGAATTATCCGGATTGTGATTCCACTGCCAGACCAGCGGCAGAGCGGGTTCGCCGTCGTCACGCCGAAAATCGTCGGACGCCACGATCCCCGGCTCCAGACCCGTGCTGGCGGGCAAATCGAGTTGGTCCGGTACGGTTCCGTCGGTTCCCAACACCGGCCAGCCATCCTCCCAGGTCACCGGAACCAAATACGGAATTCTTCCCACCGCACCGTAATCGCGAAAAAGGTAGGCGTACCAGTCACCCTCAGGCGTGTCGATCAGGCCCCCTTGCGCTATCCCCCGGTCCTGCAAAGCGAGCCTGCCTTCGTAGGGGCCGGTGATCTCGTCGGCGCGGTGAATGACCACGGTTCTCATTCCTCCCCGGGGCCAGCAGATATTGAAGAGGTAATATTCCCCATCCACTTTGAACAACTGGGAGCCCTCGGAGCCGAGCATCATGTTGTCGCCGGCGGGAGCGCTGGCGTCTTCGATCAGGACACGCCGGGTGCCTGGCTTCACTCCCGACAGGTCGGGTTCGAGTTCGATGATTTCAAGCCGCCCGACCCCCCAGATCATATAAATCCGTCCGTCATCGTCGAAATAGAGGGTGTGGTCGTGATAAGCCGGCGCGAAGCTCCGCACCTCCCAGGGTCCGTTTTCGATATCGACGGTGGAATAGATATAGGTCCGGTTGGTGGTGCCGGCGAAGGTCGAAACGTAGTAGGTGTCGTTGTGATAACGGATGCTGCTCGCCCACGACCCGGCGCCGTAGGCGCTGCGTCCGTTATCGAGGTTCAGCGCGTCGACATCGGCCAGGGTGTCGTAACAATAACTCACCAGCTCCCAATTCACCAGATCGGTCGATTTCATGATGGGCAGACCGGGACTCATATGCATGGTCGTGCTGCTCATGTAGTAGGTATCGCCGACACGAATCATCGACATGTCGGGTACGTCCGCGTGGATAATCGGGTTCATGGCGGAATCGGCCCGGGCGAGCCCCATAACGCCGGAAAAGGCCGCTAGAAAGGTGAACATGGGAAACAGGATTTTTTTCATGGCGCGGATGGATCGGACACGACGCGAAGGACACACGGACCCGGGCGCCCCGGTGTCGAATCGAAGGCAAACGTAACCGGACGTTCCGGACCGGTGTCCGGCCCAAACACTATCGATTCGTCTCGATGTTTCCCGCAAGCCAAACCCGGACGCAAGCGCTTGTTTCCATGTTCCGTAATACGTTCGATAAGCGCCCAAAAAACGACGCTTGCCTTAAAGATCGCTTCCGCGTTGGTATTCGACGGCAGATAACCGGCCATGAAAGCGACCGAGATGAATTCCCTTTCCAATGACGCATCCGACTCACCGGTGGTGGAAGCGAGGGATCTGCGAAAGAATTTCGGCTCCGTCCAGGCCGTGCGCGGCGCGTCCTTCAGCATCGCCCGGGGCGAGTGTTTCGGTTTGCTCGGTCCCAACGGCGCGGGGAAATCCACCGCTATCCGGATCCTCTACGGCGCCACCTCCCGGTCGGGCGGGTCGCTCACGGTGTTCGGCTTGGATCCGGCACGGGAAGCCCGGGAAATAAAGAAACGGCTGGGGGTGGTGACGCAGGAAAACGCTCTGGACGAAGACATGGGCGTGCGGGCCAACATGATGATGTACGCCCGCTGCGTCGGGCTGCCCCGAGCCGACCGCGGAAAACGTGTCGACGAACTCTTGCGCGCCATGTCGCTGGACCACCGCGCCAATGCGCGTATTCGCAACCTTTCGGGCGGAATGCAGCGGCGGCTGGTTTTTGTGCGGGCGCTTCTGCGTCAACCCGGTCTGCTGGTGCTCGACGAACCCACCACCGGTCTCGACCCGGCCGTCCGCCTGCACATGTGGGAACGCGTGCGTGCGCTGAAGGACACCGGAACCACCGTTCTCCTGACCACCCACTACATGGACGAAGCCGAGCGTCTCTGCGACCGGCTGGTGATCATGAACGAGGGCGAAATCAAGGCGGAAGGAGCGCCCCGGGAACTGATCGACCGCCACTGCCCGGGCACGGTGGCGGTATTCCCCAAGGAGGCCGGACTGCGCGAACGGCTGGTGACGGCCGCCGCTGAAAACCCCGACTTCTCGTGGTTCGAGGACCGGGCGGGGATCAACGTGCGAGGCCCCGGTCTGGCGGCGGTGGAAAGTTTCCTGGGACACCACGGAATGATACCGCGTATTATCCGGCCGAGTACGCTGGAAGACGTATTTCTTGAAATCACCGGAAGGGAGCTGGGCGGCGATGCGTGAGACCTTTTCATTGGCCTGGCGGGTCACCATGCGCCACTGGGATGTCTACCGCCAGAATTTCGTGGCGAACATCTCCCCCACCCTTTCCGACCCGCTCTTTATCATTCTGGCGCTCGGAATCGGGCTGGGAGCTTATATCACCGATATCGACGGACGCAGCTACCTGGTATTCCTGGCTCCCGGCCTGGCGATCTCCACCGCGTTGTGGTCGGCTTTTTTCGAGACCAGCTACGGATTCTTTATCCGTCACACCTACGAGCACGTTTACCAGGCCATGATGACCACCCCCATCGGTCCGAGAGAGATCATTCTGGGTGAGTACCTCTGGGTGGGCCTCAAAGGCGCGGGCATGTCGCTGGGAGTCACCATCGTTTTGCTCGTCTTTCGGCTGGGCGATCCCCTTTTCGCCTGGACGATTCCCCTGATCGGATTCGTGGTCGCGCTGTCCTGTGGCGCCATCGGCCTGATCGCCAGTTCCTTTGTCCGCAACATCAACCAGTTTCAAACCGTCTACGCGATCCTGATCAACCCCCTCTTCTTTTTCTCCGGGATCTTCTTTCCCCTCGACCAGGTTCCCCGTGTCATCCAGGTGATTTGTTTCGCCTCTCCTCTTTATCACGGGGTGCGGATAGGCCAAGCCGCCCTTTGGAACGACGGGTTCGGCGCGGCCCTCTTGCTCCACGGCCCCTTTCTCCTGCTGCTCACCGCCCTTCTCTGTCCGATTGGCTGGATGCGAATCTTTCCCAAGCTCTACCGGTAGAACGATCGGCCGGGTGTAAGCGCTCGACAAGCAGACACCCGCGGGTGCATCGTGACCGTTGTATGTCCGAAGAAAAGCGCAGCACACCTTCCATCACCACCCGCCGCGGAGACGACGGAACCACGGACCTCCTTTTTGGACCGCGGGTGGCGAAAAACGACCCGCGACTGGAAGCGGTGGGAGCGATTGACGAACTCAATGCGGTGCTGGGTTGGGCCAAGGCTTGCTCGGAGGATGAAGGGGTGCGGGGGACCATGACCCGAATTCAGGAGGATTTGATCGGCCTGATGGGAGAAATCGCCTGCGAGCCGGCGGACCGCGCCCGTTATCGCGAGCGTTTTCCCTGCCTCGAAATCAACGCCCTGGATCGCGTCGATGCTGCAATCGAACGCCTGGAAGCGCGCGGCCTAAAATTCACCGGCTGGGCGCTCCCCGGCGCCAACCGCCCCGCCGCCGCCCTCGACCTGGCACGAACCACCGCGCGGCGGGCCGAGCGCCGGCTGCTGGATCTTCGAGACCACGGCATGGCCCCGCCTCCGTTGCACGGACAATACATCAACCGGGTTTCCGATCTCCTTTGGTTGCTGGCCCGCCACGCGGAATAAGCCATTGTGCCGAAATGGCACTTAATCCCGACCGCTATGCGGCTGTCAGGCCTCAAATTCGTTAATGCAGTTCCGACCCAAGCCGGATTGAAACGACGCCCGGGAACACCAAATCTGTCAATTATATTTTGCCTGGCAAAATAACATCGATTCAAGCACAGCAGCGATTCAGTCCCTATGCTCTGCTGCCGCAAGGGGCGGCTGGTGGCGTTCAGGCGCCGGCGGCGATTTCGGCTGGTTCCGGAGAAGCGTACAGCGCCACCGAATCAGGAGCGTCATCCAGCACCACTCCCGGCTCCAGGGCGGCGAGGAGGGCGCGATCTCCCGTTTGGAACTGCGTTCGGTTGTCGGTGTGCACCAGCCATTCCCGGTCCGGAAAGCGGATGCGGTAGGTGATGTCGTGGCCTTTGAAGGCGCGCCCCACGATCACCCCCGGGGGCCGGTTGGCCCGCTCGTCCCACGGGCGCAGGGTCAGGTGTTCCGGTCGCAAGGACACCAGGACCCGTCCCCAGATCGTTCGATCGAGCCGAATACGCCCGAGCACGGTTTCCGCCATACAACCCTTGGCCTCGCCGTCGATCAGGTTGGTGCGGCCGAGAAACCGGGAAACAAAAGCGGTGCGCGGGCGATTGTAGACCTCTTCCGGGGTGCCGGTCTGCTCGATTCGGCCTTCGTTCATCACCACCAACCGGTCGGCGAACGACAAGGCCTCCTCCTGGTCGTGGGTGACCAGGAGCGTGGTCATTCCGGTGGACTTGAGTAGATTGCGGACCTCCACCCGGGTCGATTCCCGGAGAACGGCGTCAAGGTTGGAAAAAGGTTCGTCGAGGAGAATCAGTTTCGGCTCGGCCACCAGGGCCCTTGCGAGTGCGACCCGCTGCTGTTGACCACCGGAGAGCTCGAATGGCATAGCTTCGGCGGATGCCTTAAGGCCCACCAGATCCAGGGCCCGCCGAACCTTGCGACGGCGCTCGTCTCGCGGCAGACGCCGCAGGCCGAAGCCCACGTTGCGATTGACCGTCATATGGGGAAAAAGCGCGTAGTCCTGAAAGACAAACCCGATCCCCCGGTTTTCCGCCGGAACCGGTTTGCCATTCCCCTCCAGCAATACTCCGCCCATGCGGATGCGACCCGAATCCACGGTTTCCAATCCCGCAACCATGCGCAGAGAAGTCGTCTTGCCGCAGCCGCTGGGACCGAGCAGAGCAAATATTTCTCCCGGCTCAATCGCAAAACTGACGTCGTTTACCACCGGCGGTAAGCGGCGGTCGAAACGTTTGGTCAAATTATTTACTTCCAGAAGCGGCGCCATCATGTCGATCTCTCACGAAACAGTAACAGGCCTACGAATAAAAGCGAAATGACGAGCAACATCAAGGCGTATGGGGCCGCCTCGGCATACATCGCTTCGTTGGCAAAATTCCAGACATTCAGGGCCAGCGTTTCGAATCCCAGGGGTGACAACAAAAACGTCAGCGGCAATTCTTTCATCACCGACAGGAAAACCAATGCGGTCCCTACCCCGAGTCCTTTCACCACCAGGGGGAAAATCACCCGAAAAAAAGCGGCCAGGGGAGTGCATCCCAGAGTCCGCGCGGCTTCCTCCATTCGCGGGGAAGCCTGGTACAAGGCGCTGCGGATGGGGCCGACCGATTCCGCCATATAACGCAGCGCACACACGCCGATCAACAGCGGGAGGGTCTGGTAGATCCCGGGCAAAAAGCGGTAGGTAAAGAGGGTAAAGGCCAGCGCCAGCGCCAATGGCGGCGTCGCGTAGGCCAGGTAAGCGGATCGCTCCAGCACCCGCGTGCTTCGCGCGGGGTAACGTACCCCCAAATAGGCGATGGGCAATGCCAGGGCGCCTGAGATAAACGCCGCCGGCAACGACGCCGACAACGACCCTCCCAAAGCACTCCAGGCATCGCCCCAGCGCACGCCCTCCGGGTACTGGAAGAGCCACGACACGATGGTGGCCACCGGCACCAGCACCGACGCAAGGAAAACGCATCCGATAAAAAGCCATGCCGGAACCACCCACCAGCCGAGACGCAGAAGCCCGAGTTTCCCCCGGTTGCCGCTTCCCACCTTGTGAAGAAGGGTGCGTCGCAGCAGGCGGGCCTCCATCACGAGCACCGCCCCGGTAAACACCAGCAACAGGAGCGCCAGCCAGGAAGCGTAAACCGCGTCATAGGCCAGGGCGTACTGGGTATAAATCGCCTGGCTGAAGGTTTCGAAACGCATCAGCGCCACCGCACCGAAGTCTCCCAACACATAAAGCCCGATAATCAGACTCCCGGCCAGAATAGCCGGCCGCAGTTGGGGAAGGGTCACCCGGAAAAAGGTTTCCAAAGATCCGGCGCCGAGACAGCGCGCGGCATCCTCCTGCGCCGGGTCCATGCCCATGAGAGCCGTCCGGAGGTTGAGAAAGAGGTAGGGAAACGTGTAAAGCCCAATGCTAAAGACAGCGCCCCAGTAACCCGAAAGCCGCGGCGGCGCCCAACCGGTCCATTGCGCCAGTGCCCCGTAATTTCCTCCCAATCCGAGAAGCGCGTAGGCCATCACGTAACCGGGAATAGCCAGCGGCAGAACTCCCACCATCGTCACCAGCCAACGCCCGGGCAAACGGGTGCGCGCGGTCAACCAGGCCAAAGGGAACGCGATCACCGCCGCCACCAGAAGGACTCCCCCCACCAGCCGCAATGTGTTCCAAAAAAGAACCAGGTTCCGCCGCCGCCAGAGGATTTCCCGCAACGCCTGACCCTCCGCATCAAGTGCCTGGAGAATCAAATACGCGAGCGGCACCAACGTCGCCAGCGCGACCAGTCCGGCGGGAAAAACAAACATCCATGGCGCCCGTCGCTCACGCCACGATTTCAGCCAAACCGCCATCAAAGGAGGTCGAGCCGCCGGAGTATGGTCAAAGTCCCCTCCAGATCCTCCAATGCGTCACGGCCCAATTCCGGTCCGCGCTCGGAGGCTCGGTCCGCTTGCCAATCATGACCGGCCGCATCGGATTCGTGAGCCAGCACCGGAACCTCAAAGGTTTCCTCCACAAAATACCGCTGGGCGGTTTCCGAAAGCAGGAACTCAATGAAACGGTGCGCGTCAGCTTTGCGGGAACTGGCTTCCATGACACCAATACCGGACACAATCAACAGGTTTCCCGGGTCGCCATCGGCAAACGAAGTCTGGGCGACCGGGAACCGCGGATCGCGCTGCTTGAAACGGAGCAAGTAATAATGGTTGGTCAGTGCGAGGTCGATTTCGCCGGCAGCGATGGCCTGCACCAGAGCCGAGTTGTTGGGATAATTCTGAGCCCGATTGGTTCTCATGGCGCGCAGCCAAGCCGTCGTCTCCTCTTCCCCACGCAAGGAGCGCAAGGCGGTCAAAAAAGTCTGAAAGGAACCGTTGGTCGGCGCCCACCCCACCCGGCCGCGCCAGCGTTCCGCCGTGAGATCATCCAACGCCGAAGGAAGGTCCGCCTCGTTGACGCGATCCGGTGCGTAAGCCAGAACGCGAGCTCGGGCGCTGGTTCCCACCCAGGTGCCCGCGGAGTTGCGGAAAGCGTTGTCCAGGCCCCCAAGAATGTCCTCCGGCAGGGTCGCAAACAACCCCCTGCTATCCACCGCGCTCAATGCCCCGGAATCCTGAGCCCAGAAAAGATCGGCCCGAGTGCGGGCGCCTTCCTGTCGAAGCGCCAATGCCAGCTGCGCCGATCCACCGTAGCGTACCACGACTTCGATCCCCGTCTCCTCCTGGAACGTGCGCACCAACGGATCAATCAAGGCATTGGAACGGCCTGAATAAATCGTCAGCGGCTGCGCCTGCACCACAACCGTAAATGCGAAGAACGACAACAGTGCCGTTCCAATTCCCCGCCAAACCGAACCCGATAATTGAATTCCTAGTCTCATGAAATAGTCTCCCGGAAAAAGTAAGTTATTAAGACTAGGTCTCAATCTCGCCTGAGTCAATCTAGATTTCGTCGAGTCATTCAAAAAAACGTTCTTTGCGAACGCCCAAAATCAACGCCGCTGAACGCTCGCCTCCCGGCGGCGCCAGGTGTCCATCCGGGGAACGAGCCAACCGGCCAGCAGTAATTGGAGCGTGTGATAACACAGAAGCGGAATCAGGATCAGACTCAGTTCCGGGGAACCCGCGCCCGAAGCCCCGAAGAGCGACACCGCCATAGGAAGGCCGGCCACCAGAGTTTTTTGCGATCCGCAAAACAAAGCACTCACCTGGGAATCCGGCGGCAGCCGGAAAGCCCTGCCCAAACCCCAGGTGCCGCAGGTGAGGATCCCCAGAAAAAGAGCCGTGCCCGCCAGGGCCGTCGTCAGTTCCCCCCGCGACACCTCCGCCCAAACCGCATCCAAAAAACTCTGACAAAACGCGGCGTAGACCAGAAATAGAATGATACCCGAAGTGGCGCGCCGCAAAGCGACCTTTCTTCGCAAGGCCCAGTCTCCAAACCAACGCCTGAGAAACACGCCACAGAACAACGGCAACAGGATGAGCTGGACCACTCCGGATAAACCCTGAATGAATGAGAGCGAAGTCCCGTTACCCACGATCAAGAAGGCGAACACCACGAGCGGAACCAGAAACACCCCGGCCACGTTGGATAAGGTCGCGTTAAACAGGGCGCCGATCACATTTCCTCCGGCCAGGGAAGTGAGCGCCGCTGCCGTGGCCACGGTCGTGGGAAGCACAGCCAGGTAAATGAAGCCGGTCCGAAGCGCCGGGTCAGTGAGCACCGAGGCTCCCAGGGTCAGCAACAAGAGCATCAAGAACGGGCTCAGCACAAAAATGGAGAGCTGCGAACAGATATGAAGACGGAAATCGAAAACCCCTCGATACAACGCCTGAACCGACAGGCCGAGGCCCTGGAGGAAAAAAATTACAAACACTCCCGTCGAACGTATCCAGACTCCCCCCACGGGGCCTTCATCCGACGCAACCTCCGGCCAAAGCCAGGCGGCCCCCACGGCCAAAACCAAACCTATTAAAAAACCGTTCCTATGGATAAAGCCCTTCAACACCAAACTGGTAAATTTCCTGAATTGCCGACAACCCGGATATAATCCGTTCCCGCCGGGAAAGGTCAACCCGGCAACAGCCCGTCCAAACGATGTTGTGAATTTCCGGCTTCGGCTTGAAGCGGGCGTCGCACCTCAAGCCATACCTAATGACATTGGGTAATTTCCTCGCCGGCGAGAGCGTTTTTGTTATACTAGAACCCATGGCATATATTTACGGTTCCGAGGCTTATTCCCCCCGGGAAGTGGCACGAAGAGTGGAGAACATTGGTGTCGCCAAAGCCACGGCTCCTTTTATCGAAAGCCTTATGCTGGGCATCCTTGCCGGAGGGTTTGTCGGCCTCGGCGGGCTCTACTCCACCATGGTACTTGCGGACTCGGAAATGTCCTTTGCCGCGGTCCGTATCCTGGCTGGGTTCGCTTTCGCGATCGGATACGTGGTGGCGATTCTCTCTGGAGCGGAGGTTTTCACCAGCAACAACCTGCTGGCGATGACCTGGGCCGCCAGAAAAATTTCCACCTGGCAGCTCCTGCGTCACTGGAACCTGATTCTTATGGCCAACGGAATCGGCGCCCTGGGCTTAATCCTGCTTTTCGTCTTTTCCGGACTCCCCGTCCATTACGATCAATTATTGGGGAAAGCGGCGCTGGAAATCGCCGTGAAAAAAATTTCTCTACCTCTTACCCAGGTATTTTTCCTGGCGATACTCGGCAACCTTTTCGTCTGCATATCAGTCTGGATCGCCATGGCAGGAAAGAGCGTCTCGGACAAGGTGATATCCATGATCCTGCCGCTTTCCGCTCTCGGCGCGCTCGAGTTGGAGCACGTACTCGCGACCCTCTACTTCCTGCCACGGGCCATGGTGACGATGCTTGTGTATCCCGAAATCGATATTCCCGGAACCGAAGCAATCACCATTGGAGCCTTCCTGGCAAATCTCCTCGTGGTGACGCTGGGCAATATCGTCGGAGGCACGTTCATGGTAACCCTGGTGTACCACCTCGTCTACCGCCACAATCCCAGGCGGCATGATTAGATCATTGCCAAACTCCATTTCGGCGAAAGCCTCGACAGCTCAATCGACCTTCTTGAGGCCCACATGCTGGGCGGCCTCCTCGCTTTCCGGGCGCGCCTCGCCGAGCGAGTACACCGTCAACCCCGTAGTGTCCTTGGTTTTCGCGGGAATGACAACACTCAGGAAATACCCGCTGACGAACGTCACGATCGTACCTATAAAGGAGTAGGCCCAGAAGGAAATGTCGGTATGGGCGCTGAAAAGATAGATCGTCACGTAGCCGCAGACAACCCCGAGGATCGCGCCGACCTGGTGAGCACGGCGGGTCAACAGGGCGAGAGCGAACAAACCGACGATCCCGTTCGCGATCACGTTGATGACCATTTGCGCCAGATCCCAAATCGATCCGACGTCCACCTGTGAGAGGTAAAGCGCGATCAGGGTGCCTGAAATACCAACGATAGCCGTCAGGAACCGACCAAGCACCACCGTCTGGCGCTCGCTCATTCCGGGTTTGAATCGCCGAAAAAAGTCCTCCGTCGCCACGTTCGCCGTCGCGCAGATACTGCTGGAAATCGTCGACATCGTCGCGGCCATCAGGGCCGCGATAACCAGGCCCGACAATCCGACGGGAAACTCCTGGGCGACGAAGAATGGAAAGATCCCGTCCGTAGCCATGGTCGGGTCGAGCTGTTCGGGGCGTTCGCGGTAAAAGAGGAAAAGCACGAGTCCGAGACTAAAGAGCAGGATGTTGATCGGGATCGCGACTCCGAGCTGGGTTGCGACGGCGATTCGCGTCTGTTTCAGGTTCGGTGTCGCCTGAACCCGCTGGACGAAATTCTGGTCACTGATCCCCATCAGGGTGCCCACCACCGTGGTAATAAAAAGCAGGTACGCGGTCGGGTAGGTGAGGTCCCACCGGAAGTCGAACATGATGTGGCGTTCGAACGCAACGATCGCCTCCCAGGCGTCCGCCGGGGGAGTGTCGATACGGACGATTGCCAGAACAAGGCATCCGATCACCGCGGCCACCATCACAAATCCCTGCACGGTGTCGGTCCAGACCACCGCACCCAGACCACCGACGTAGGTGTAAACCGTGGTGACGATGCCCATGACAATGATGCAGTAGTGGATCGGAATTCCCGTTACGGCGGAAATGGCGATCGACGGCAGGAGCAGGATCGCTCCCATGCGCGCGCCAATTTGCGTAAAACAGAAAATGCTGGCCGCGATCATCCGCGCCCCGAGCCCAAAGCGGCGCTCCATGTAGTGGCCTGGAGTGACGATCGCCAGGCGACGGACGAGCGGGGCGATAATAAAGATAGCAAGAGGGAGCGCAATGAGCGCGTAGAGGCTGATTCCCAGATAGGTCAAATTCTCCGAATACCCCTTCCATGGCATCGACATCAGGCTGATCGCACTCGCCCCGGTCGCGAAAAGACTCATGCCCACCGCCCACCACGGGATACGGTTTCCCCCACGAAAGTAGCCGGCCGCGTTGCGACCGCGACGGATGAAGTAGAATCCCATCGCCACCATGCCGCAGAGGTAGATGGCGATCATCAGACTGTCCAGGATCCCGATACCCGGGCTGACGGACAGGACCTCCACCGAGGCGGTCGCAGTCTGATCGACAATTGTAATATCACCATCTCGAACAACCACACGAGGAGAATCATACCGCCAGGGTGCTTCGCGCGTCTGGACCCAGGTACCGGTATGAGTGTGGTAAAGGAGCATCCCCGGATCCCCGTCCGGAGGGGTTCCGAGCACAAAAACGTGCCCGACGCCGAACGAAGACGCACCCGGATCAACGGGCCACCAGGGAGGGACCGGCAACGACCGCCAACCGTCTCGCGGGATGTAGCTTGCCGAGCCTTCCGGGCCGAGCAGGTAGATCCAATGTGACAGCGACGCGAGCACGGGGTTTTCGCCGACTTCCACCGGAGGTTCGGGAACCACCCTCCAGCCCGAATCCAGATTGTCTCGTTCGAGGACGAAAACCTCGGTTGTCGTTGAGCCCGGCGCCCGCCCCGCCACGTAGACCAAACCGTCCCGCGCCGTCGTGGCCGGCCGGGCGACGGGAAACGGCAATGCCGGCCGCGCCTCCATGCGCAACTGCTCCTCCTCGAACGCAAGAAGGAGCACTTCGTCCGTGGTCCCCTCCTCCGTCACCCCGCCGAGGAGCAACACTCCGTCGCCGGATATCGCGACGGATCCTCCCGAACGGCCCGGGAGAAAAGCCTCCGAGGGTCTCCACTCCATCGCCTCCGGATCATCCTCCACCGGTTGCAACGTATGGATCGTATCGATACGGACCCATTCCTCGGCCTCCGCTTCGAGGATGTACGCATGCTCGCTGAACGAGCCGTCCATCTCCGTGCCACCGACCACAATCAGGGTGTCGTTGTGGACCCCGAGAAAGAAATCCCGGATTTCGACGGGAAGAGCCGGTTGGTCGTGAAACTCGAAACGCCGGATTTCCTCCTCGGCCGACACCCAAAGTGCGGGGAGCAAGAAAGAAACAAGGAGGATCAATTGGCGGATATATCGCATGAGGATGTTCATGTTTGGTAAAGTTCTTGAATCCGATCGGCCGGGAGCGCCGACCGAGGAGTTCACGTAGGATCGGATTCGGGAGCGTGATCTCCCGCGAGCGCTAGCACCTGGATCGCCGCAAGCCCCCATTGCGAGGATGCGTTGGTGGACATCCACGGCGTCTCCGTAATCGGATTGAGGGCATCGGGTGGTTCAACCCCACGGAACTCGCGATCGTGCATCAGGCGCAACCCCGCGGCGCCTCCGAGAAACTCGCGCCAGGCGCGGTCGAGCAGCCGCGAATCGTTCCGCTTTCTGCCGACGTACGCGGTAAGACGGCTGTGGGCCTGGCCCAGATTCAGACGACCAAGCGTAAACCCGAGCTCCTCTGTCTGCTCCTCGGCGGTCGCATTGAACATCTCACAATACTGAAGCCAGGCGCTTTCGAACGCGGGCTCATCGAACAAGTCGATGAGTTCCGCCGCGATCTCCACCAATCCGAAAACCGCGCTCAAATGGGACACTCCGTGACCGGGACGCTCGGGAGGAGTGAATTCTCCGGTCAGGGAGTTAAAGGTTGCATTCGAGGTGAAGAAACCGTGCTGCAGCTCACCAAGGGTTCGCATGGAGTTGACCAGTTTGTCCCGGATCCCGGTGTCACCGGTTCGCTCCCACTCGGTCAGCCAGGCGGCCGCCAGCGATCCCCAGTCCGTTCCCAGGCCAATGCTCAACTCCTCGAGATCAGTGGAAGGCGGTGGTCCCTGCCGGATCTTTCGAATCGGATCCAGGATGGTGAACGCCCGGTCCGAATCGACGAGATCGCGCATCAGGTCGCCGACCCGCTCGTCGGCGGTGAGGAAGTAATAGATTCTTCGGTACGCCGCGGTGCTGATGCGCACCTGTTTGGCGCTGCACCCCCAGTGCTGCACGTTGTGCCGGGTGCCCAGCCCCTTGAATCGTCCCAGGTGATAAACGTCGGTCTCCCCGGTGTGACGGGTCATCGCTTCGGCCAACCGAAACACATCCGCCCTTCCGGATCGGAGGAAGGCATACCAGAGCCAAAGATCAGGGGATAGTTCCGAGTTGGCCCAGGCGAAGCCTCCGACATCGTAGCGCCAGCAATGACGATCCGGATCGTAGCTGTGCATGAAATCCCCGTAATCCCAAAACCCGTACCAGCGATGCTGTTCCACCTTTTCCATCCAGGACGCCAGCATCCTGTCGTGCATCAGCTCGACGTCGCGCTTGAGCGGCTGTGTACGGTCGGGAAGGCTCCAGGGACCAAAAACACCGGCCGCCAGCATATGCTCCGGCGCCGCGACGATCAGTGGCGGATTGCGCACCGCGTCCGCCATCCCGACAATGTCCCCGGCGGGCGGCGTGGCGGCGTAAGCCCAGAGCATGAGTTCGGTTGTTCTCGCCTTGCCATGAGGTGTCCCAAAACCCTCCTCGTAATCTTCATAGGTAATCTGCAGTCCCTCGAGTTCCTGCTGGTGGGTCTCCATGCCCATACCGTCGTGGTAAAAACGGATATCCATTGCCGGGGCATCGGGCGACCAAAGCCAGATCGTGATCTCACCCGTATCCGTATCGGCATGGCGAATGTCGATCTGGGTCGGATGTTTCTGCCAGAAATCACGCATTCCCAGGCCGAGACCGCCGGAAACCCCGCCCAGACAAGCCAACCCGCCGGCACGACGCCCCGCCCCGGCGGGAATCCAACCGTGTCCCGCGCGAGTGCGCTTGCGGATTTGGTAACCGTCGGCCGAGAGCTGGGATAGCGTAAAGTCTCCCCATGCCGGTATGAGATCGAGTCGTCCGGACACCGTCGGGGCAAAATCGTCCGCCGGACCGGTGGGACGTCCCGCCACCTGGGCGGCCCTGACCTGCCCGCCGGGATCGCGACGCAGGCCGGTAAGACCGCGCACGGCCTCCGCGAAAAGCCCGTGGCCGTCCCCAACCAGACGAACATGCCGATTGTGAAGTTCATCACGTAGAGGGGTCTTAAACCTGAGGCCGAGGCCCCGGATAAAATCCTGATTTTCGTCACCGTCGAAAATAAACGAATGGATCATCCGGACGGAATCGCCTCCGGCGTAGAAATACAATCGCAGGACAAACGGAAGCCAGGAATGCTCTCCCCCGGCCAACCGGTGGGAACCGGCGATTTTGACCACCGCACGCACGGGGCCGTCCTGCTCCATGGTCACGGACGAAATTTCCCCGGTGAATCGTTCCACCCGAGTTTCCTCCAACTCGTCCGGATCTCCCTGCCGCAGGGCGACCAACTCCCCATCGCGGGCCACGACCTGCCCGCTGCGGGTGATGGACTCCACAATCGACCGGCCGCTTTTGGGGATACGGGCCACTACCGCACCGGTATCCACCTCAAAAAAGCTCTCCGCCTCGGTCACCCGCACTGGATTGCGCGGCTGCGCGGGTGCCTCTCCCGCACCCACCGTCAATTGCTCCGAACCGCCAGCCCCGGCGGCCACCGCGTGAGCCGTCCATTTCAAGGAACCATCCGGCCAGTACCCCAGGGGCCAGGTTTGCGAGGGTACCGCCTCGCCGTTCTCACCCTTTACGGCAAACGGCGTGCCGGGCCGATGGGCGCCTCGGGGCCAGGGAACGCCCCAGGTGGTACCCGGACGGATCACCGGAATTCCCCCCTCCAACCATCGAAGCCGGGCCTGATCGGGAGCCACGGGACCACGCGCCGGTTCGATGGAGGAAGCGACCGGCGATTCGGCTCTCGATCCCATGGATGCGGAAAGGCCGGACAAATGGAATCCGGCGGCGGCAAGAGCCCCGGCCTTGACAAATTCACGGCGGCTAAAACGGGAGGATTTCATGACTCAAGGGCTGGATGTAAACGAGTGAACACGACGGTACCTATTATCCCCGACCATGGTGCGGTGGCAAGACCACGGGTTGACACTCTGACTGTCAGAGAAATCGGTTGCCCATACCGAGAACCAATGGTGCAGCGCTGCTTGCCTTCGCCACCACCCGTTATACCTTTCAAACGTCGCCTAATCCAATCAACCCAAACCACCAGAAATCATCGCTATGGCTAAACCACGCTCCAGCAAAAAATCCCTCCTCCTGGCATCCGCCGCGTCCGGCTGCCTGGCGTTGTCGTCCGTGTCCGCCCAACAGGGCGACATCATCCACGTGCACGACCCGGAAATCGTCAAAGAGGGCGATACTTATTATATTTTCTCCACCGGTCACGGAGTCCCCATCCGGACTTCCCGGGACCTGGTCAACTGGGAATTAAGCGGACGCGTTTTCGAGGAGGATGTCCCGTCCTGGGCGGCCGAGGAAATTCAAGGGGCGGTTTTCCCCTGGGCTCCGGGCGTGGCCTATTTCAACGAACGTTTTCACCTCTACTACAGCGTATCCACTTTCGGAAGCCAACGGTCCGTGATCGGATTAGCTACCTCGAAGACTCTCGACCCGGATAGTTCGGACTACGGTTGGACCGATCACGGCAAAGTGGTTGAATCGCACCGGGGGCAGACCGGATACAACGCCATCGACGCGGCCGTGGTGCTCGACGACAAAGGCCAGCCCTGGCTGACCTGGGGTTCCTTCCATTGGGGGAACCGCGAACCGGCCGGCATCATGCTGCTACCCCTGGATTATGAAACCGGCAAGCCGAAAGAGGGCGCCGAGGAACGGTCAATCGCCCGTCGTCCGGTCCAACGTTCGATCGAAGCTCCCTACCTGATCAATCACCGGGATCACTTCTACCTGTTTGTTTCCTACGACCACTGCTGCCGGGGAGTCGACAGCACCTACAACATCCGTGTGGGCCGCGCCGAATCGGTGGAGGGCCCCTATGTCGACCGCGAGGGCAACCCAATGCTGGAAGGGTACGCGACCCTCGTTATCGAGGGAGACGGCGACCGGATACGCGGTCCGGGACACAACTCGGTCCTGATCGACGGCGACCGAACCTACCTCGTGCATCACTTCTACGATGCGCGAAACAACGGAATCCCCACCCTCCAGATCCGCCCGCTGACCTGGGACGAAGACGGCTGGTTCGCCGCCGGCGAACCGCTGGCCGAACCGCCGGTTCCTGACGAAGAATAAATCCGATTATTTCTTCATCGGCGCCAATTGGAAAGCCGCGACAACTTCGGATTGTCGCGGCTTTCTCTGTTACCACACCCTGACTCCGACCGGAGGGAACCGGCGGAGGAAAATTCAATATCGATCTACCGGATTCTGGTCCAACGATCCCATTGAGCGACAAACGATTGGCCGTCGTTGGGCTCTCGTTCATCCCAGTAAACCATTTTCACATGTCCGTCGGCAAAAACCGCATTCATGTTTCCCCGGTGGCGGCGCTCGAGATATTCACCGCGGTTCATATTGGCGACCGGTGTTGCCGCACGGGTGCCCCCCATGCCGCGGATGGCGAAGGTGTTGTCATTTCCCCATCGCGTGGTATCCACCAACATCATCAAACCGCTGGGATCCACGGCGGAGGCCACCGGCACTCCTCTGGCCAGCGTCGGCTCAACACCATTGATCGTGGGCCAAATTATCCCGTAGGAAATGGAGCCCGGCTCCTCCAGCGGACAATTTCGATAATCGATCGCTCCTCGGCCAAGGGTGAGGTAATACTTATTGTAGTCGCTGGTGGCCGACAGCCAGGACGCCACCCCGAATCCGGCGGTACCGTCCGGTCCTTCACCCAAGCCGCCGTCCGTCTCGGGCCGGGCATCCCACTGTTTGCGAATGTGATAAACGCCATTGTTTTCCTCAGCATACAGAAGCAATGCCTGACCCCAATGCCGCACATTGGAGACACACTCGGAGTTCCGGGCGGACTCGCGAACCCGCGACACAACGGGTATCAGGATCGACGCGAGGATTCCGATGATGGCTATAACAGTAAGGAGTTCAATCAACGTGAAGCCGCCTGCACGGAACATTGGCAACCGTTGTTTCATCGGTCGTTTCGTCATGTCTGGCCTGTCTGGAAGTTGGGTTTTGGGTTCAGCGCGACACCGACCCTTGCTTTACCTGTGAAACGTAAGCCCCGAACGCCCGGTTTGGCAACCGAAGCCAGCGGACCGAAGATTGACAGAATCGCTCATAGCACTCATAAGTGCAACGGTCTTTCCCTTCAGCGGCCCTGATTTCAGATTGACCCCCATTTATTATTGTGAGCGGTTTACGTCCCACCTGCCATGACCAACAGCAATCCCAATCCCGTGCATCCCCGAGATCGACTTTCGTTCAACCACAATTGGCGCTTCGGCCTGGAACATGAGTCCGTCGCGGACGCCGTCGACCTGGCTTACAACACGATGCGCCGGCATCTCCTTCCCACCGCCGACCTCGTTGGGAAACCTTCAACCGTTCCGCCGGAGGCACCCCCGCCCTCACCCGTCCGCGCACATGCCGAATACGACGATTGCACCTGGCGGGAGCTTTCGCTGCCGCACGACTGGGGTGTGGAAGGCCCTTTCCGTCAGGAATATCCAGGCGAAACCGGCAAACTTCAATGGTGGGGGGTCGCCTGGTACCGCAAGCATTTCGAACTCCCTGCCCGAGCGGATAACGATCGCTGGTTCCTCGACATCGACGGCGCCATGTCCCACGCCCTGGCGTGGGTCAACGGTCGGTTCGCCGGCGGGTGGCCCTACGGCTACGCCTCGTTTCGCATCGACCTGACCCCTCACCTCAATCGCACCGGCCGCAACGTCATCGCCATCCGGTTGGACAACCCCCCGGATTCCTCCCGTTGGTATCCGGGCGGCGGGATCTACCGCAACGTCTGGCTGGTCCGGAACGGACCGGTCCACATCGATCAATGGGGCGTCGCCATCACCACCCCGGAAGTGAGTGTGGAAAAGGCCCGTATCAAAATCGCAACCACCGTACGCAACACCGAGAACAGTGACGTCACCGTAAACGTGCGGACGGAGATCTTCGCCCTCGACGCGGACGGTCGTCCCGGGAGTAAGCCGGTCGCGGTGACCGGCCCGGAAACGGTCGGCATCAAAGCCGGCGAACGCGCGGTTCAAACCGCTACCGCGGCGGTTTCGCAGCCCGCGCTCTGGAGCACGGATTCTCCCAACCTGTATTGTGCCATCACCACCATCGAACGCGAGGGTATCGCGCTGGACCGTTGCGAAACGCTTTTCGGAATCCGCACGGTCGCCGTTGATCCGGCCAAAGGATTTCTACTGAACGGCGAACCGCTGCGTCTGAACGGTGTCTGCCAACACCACGACCTTGGGGCACTGGGCAGCGCGCTCCACCTGGACGCAATGGAACGTCAGCTCGACCTCCTGCAGGAAATGGGTGTCAACGCCATCCGCACCACCCACAACCCGCCCGCCCCCGAACTGCTCGCCTCCTGCGACCGGCGCGGGCTCCTGGTGATCGACGAAGCCTTCGACACCTGGGCCTATTCCAAAAAGCCGAACGACTACCACCGGCTTTTCCCCGACTGGCACGAAGCCGATCTGCGCGCCCTGGTCCGCCGCGATCGCAATCACCCCTGCGTGATCCTTTGGAGCACGGGAAATGAGATCGCCGAGCAGGCCAAACCGGAAGGCGCGGAAACCTCCCGGCGCCTGGCCGCCATTGTAAAATCGGAAGACCCCACCCGCCTGGTAACCGTCGGCTGTCACATTCCCGAATCCTGTCGCAATGGCTTCCAGCACACCATGGATGTGTACGGCTTCAACTACAAACCCCACGAGTACGAAGACTTCGCACGGCGTCACCCGGAGATTCCCTTTTACGGCAGCGAAACCGCCTCCACCGTGAGTTCGCGCGGCGAGTACGTTTTCCCGGTATCGGACGACAAAGCCGACGGGCGCGCTAACTTCCAGGTGAGTTCCTACGACCTCTACGCCGCCGGCTGGGCCACCCCGCCCGATGTGGAATTCGCCGCCCAGGACCACAATCCGACGTCGCTGGGGGAATTCGTCTGGACCGGATTCGACTACCTGGGGGAACCCACACCCTACAACTCCGACAGCACCAATCTGCTGAACTTTTCCGATCCGGAGCAGAAGGCACGGGCGGAGAAAGAACTCGCGGAAATGGGGCTCAAAACCTTCCCCTCCCGCAGTTCCTACTTCGGCATCATCGACCTGGCCGGCTTCAAAAAGGACCGGTTTTACCTCTACCAGGCTCGCTGGCGGCCGGATCATCCGATGGCACACATCGTCCCGCACTGGACCTGGCCCGGAAGGGAGGGCGAGGTCACGCCGGTACACGTTTACACGTCGGGCGATGAAGCCGAACTGTTCCTAAACGGCCGCTCCCTGGGTCGCCGAAAAAAGGAACCGTTCACGTATCGGCTGCGCTGGGACGACGTGGTTTACGAACCGGGCGAACTGAAGGTCGTCGCCTATAAAGACGGCAAGCCCTGGGCGGAGAACGCACAACGTACCGCCGGCCCCGCGGCGGCGCTTCGGCTGAGCGTCGAACGGCCGAGAAGAAAGGATGCCCATGCACAGGACGAACTGGTATTCGTGACCGCCACCGTGGTCGACGCCTCCGGAAATCTTGTCCCGCAGGCAAAGGTTCCGGTGACGTTTGCCGTATCCGGCCCCGCCGAACTGATCGCCACCGACAACGGCGACCCCACCAGTCACGTGCCATTCTCAGCCCCCGAACGGGACACCTTCAACGGACTGCTCCTCGCCATCGTCCGAATTCCGGCGGGCACGACGGACCCAGTAACCGTCCGTGCCGAAGCCCAGGGACTTGAAGCCGGCGAAACGAATTTGGCATCGGACAATCCCTAGTGTAGACCGCCATAAATAATGGAACATATAGGCCGTTCTGGTTTCATATTCCCTATGAGACGTGCAACCGAAATTAAATTGGACGAAGAGACCCGCCGGA
>JBJHCF010000051.1:0-32875 GCA_050506795.1 Opitutia bacterium | reverse complement strand
GAGGATGGGGTGGGGGGTGTTTGGGGGTCGACGATGGCGACGATCATGTGGCGCACGGGGCTGTGGTTGTCGTTGACGGCGCGGCGGGCGGCGGCGCCGTCGGTGGAAACGACGACGGTTTCATGCAGGCCGGCGCCGTAGGGGTCGATGGCCACCACCGGGCAACCCGAGGGCACGGCGGCGCCGTCGACCGGCTGACAAATCAGCAGGCGCCATCCCTGGAAGCTGGGATGTTTGACGGTGGCGGTGACGTGGCCTTCGACGCGGGCGATTTGCATGCGTTCAGTAGATTTTCAGGTTGTCCACCATAACGCACCGGCGGGTGCGGGTGAAGGTTTTCGGGCTGGTGACGCCTTCCCCGGTGGGGGTGGCGATGGAATAACTGAGGTAGCCCTCGCCCCCCAGGCCGAGCCCGGCCATGCTGGGACCGTTCTTGACGAAAAGGGTGGTGTCGAGCGCGCGCGCCATGGCCGTCATGTGATTGACATTACAGGTGTGAATGATGGCGGTGTGTCGGTAATTGTGTTCGGCTTCCTTGGCGCGTTGGATGGCTTCGTTGATGTCCTTTACCCGGATCACGGGCAGGAAGGGCATCATTTGCTCCTCCTCCACAAAGAGATCGTCCGCGGCGGTTTCGCCGAAGAGCAGCGGGGTCTTTTCCGGAACATTGAGCCCGGCGCGTTTGGCCAGTACGGGGGCGTCCCGGCCGACGAGGTCCTTGTTGACCGCGGCGTGCGAGCTGCCGTTGTTGTTGTGCCAGACAAAGGCCTCCTTCTTCAGGGCTTCGATCTGTCCGGAGTGCAGGCGCACGGCGCCGGCGCGCTCCAGGTTGGCGATGAATTCTTCGGCGGCGCGGTCGATGACGAACACCTCCTTTTCGCCGATACAGAGCAGGTTGTTGTCGTAGGACGCTCCCTGGACCACACTCTCCGCCGCTTTGCGCATATCGGCGCAGCAGGTGACCACCACCGGGGGGTTGCCGGGACCGGCGCAAATGGCGCGTTTCCCGGTTTTCATGGCGGCCTGGACCACCACCGGGCCGCCGGTGATGCAGAGCAGGCGAACGTGTTCGTCGGCGCAGATGGCGTCGAATGATTCCAGCGTCGGTTTGGCGATGACGCAGATCAGGTTGGCGATGCCCAACTCGCGGTGGATGGCTTCGTTGTAGGCGCGCGCGGCGGCGGCGGCGCAGCGCGCGGCGCTGGGATGCGGATTGAAGACGCAGGCGTTGCCGGCGGCGACCATGTTGATCACGTTGCCGCTCATGGTCGGCACCGAGTGGGTTGCAGGAGTAACCGAACCGACCACGCCGAAGGGCGTGTACTCCTCCATGGTGATGCCGTGATCGCCGCTCATGCCGAACGGGTGGAGAAACTCCACCCCGGGAACCAGCTTAAGGATTTGCAGCTTTTCGATCTTGTGATCGAGCCGTCCGATCTTGGTCTCCTCCAATTCGTCGCGTCCCCAGGCCTCGGCGTTGGCTTCGGCCATGCCCTTGACGATTTCGATGACCTTGCGACGACCCTCCAGGCCCTTTTCCCTCAGTTGCAGAAAGGCCTCATGGGCGGCCCTGCAGGCGGCCCGGGCGTCTTCGAAAACCCCGAACTCGCGCCCGCCGGAGCGGACGGCGCGAACGGGAGCCGGTGAGGGTGCGGGCGACGATCCCGGTGCGGATGGCGCCGGGTTTATCGGTTCCCGGCCAAGTTTGCGGAAGACTTCGGTTACGATGTCCTGGATTGCTTTTTCATCCATAGCTTACCTCCTATTTGCCGCCTCCGGTGCTGAAGATCTTTTTCCCCAGCACGTCGACCGTATCCACGATCCCGATCACGACGGCGTCCACGGGACAATCTTTCAGATTGTTGGCGAGGCGCGCCGAGCTTCCCTGGGAGAAGAGAACCATCTCGTCGATTCCGGCGCCGACGACATCGACGGCGACGATGGTATTCTGTCCCGGCCGGAAGCGCGAAGGATCCTTGTCGTCCACGAGTTGGGGGCGAAGCAGGAGCAGCCGCCGTCCGTTCATGGACGCGTCCTTCTTGGTGGAGACCACCGTTCCTTCCACTTTGGCCAGAAACATGGCGGTTTACTTTCCGGTTCTGGAGGGAAGGATACGGGCGACGTCGTCGTGCGGACGGGCGATCACGTGGACGCTGACCACGTCGCCGCCGACGGCTTTCGCCGCTTGCACTCCCGCGTCGGTGGCGGCCTTGACCGCGGCGACATCGCCGACCACCGTGGCGGTGACCAGGGCGCTGCCGACCTGTTTCATCGGGCCGGCCAGTTCGACGTTGGCCGCTTTGAGCATGGCATCGGTCCCTTCGACAAGGGCGACGAGGCCGCGCGTTTCCAACATTCCTATTGCTTGCTGTGACATGGAACTTCCTTGGTTCTGAGTCTTGGTTACGGTTTTTTTCCTGGTGGTTTTCTTAACCATTTGAGAAATGGGTTGGGTGGTCAGCCGGCGTTGGCCAGCAGACGGCAGGCTTCGCGCGCCACGACCAGTTCTTCGTTGGTGGGGATGATCATGACTTTGACCGGACTGTCCGGTGCGCTGATGATCGCTTCCTCCGGACCTGCTTTGTCATTGGCCGACGGATCGAGCTCGATGCCCAGGCCGTCGAGGTCGCGACACACTTTGTCGCGCAGCCACGGGTTGTTTTCGCCGATGCCGGCGGTGAAGACGAGCGCATCGAGGCCGTTGAGTTCGAGGTGGAAGGCGCCGATCCAGTGACGGATCTGGGTGACATACACCTCGATGGCGCGCCGGGCGGCGGCGTTGCCTTTGTCGGCTTCCGCCTTGATGTCGCGCAAGTCGTTGTGGCCGCCGGAAAGCGCTTTTAATCCGGATTCCTTGCTGAGGACGTTTTCAGTTTCCTCCACGGACAGGCCCAGTTCGCGCATCGCATGCAGCAGGGCGAAAGGATCGAGGTCGCCGCTGCGGTTGTTTTGCGGCAGGCCGGATTGCGGGCTGGTGCCGAAGCTGTTGCCGACGGCCACGCCGTCGCGCAGGCCGGTCACGGAGGAACTGCCGCCGAGGTGGCAGGAAATCACGCGCAGCGACGGTGTTTTCGCCGCCTGTGGTTCCTTGCTGGCGTAGAGGGTGCGGGCGCGTTCGGCCAGATCCTCGCGGTCCAGCAGTTCGGCCGAACGTTCGGCGATGAACTTGTGGCTGGCGCCGTGGAAACCGTTGCGACGAACGCCGAGTTGGTACCACGCTTCCGGCACGGCGTAGCGCGTGGCGGCCTCCGGGACCCACTGGTAAAAGGCGGTCTCGAAGAGCGCGATCATGGGCGTGCCCGGCATCTTTTCGGAAAAGACGCGGATGCCCTCGACGTAGGGCGGATTGTGGGCCGGGGCGATGCGGTTGCAGGCCTCCATGGCCTGAAGAACTTTATCGTCGACCCGGACGCACCCGCTGAGATCCTTCGCCATGATGGTTTTGAACGCCACCGCGGCAAGGTCGCCTTCGCCCGATAGCACGCCGCTGTCGCGCAGGTCGGCGAGACAGTCGTCGATGGCGGCGGCGTAGTCGGTCACGCGCTCGAAGCCCCCTTTGTGCAAAGGGGTGGCCTTCTCTCCGTAAAATTCGAAGAGACGGTACTTGAGCGACGTCGAGCCAAGGTTGGCGACGAGAATCTTCACCGGTTATCCATTTATCCGAGCCAGCTTCCGAGTCCGGCCAAATCCTGGTGCGGACGCGGGATCACCTGCACGCTCACCACCTTGCCGATTTGCGCGGCGGCGGAGGCGGCGGCGTCGGTGGCGGCCTTAACGGCGGCGACATCGCCGCGGAAGAAGGCGGTGACGTAGCCGCTGCCGATTTTTTCCCAGCCGACGAATACCACGTCGGCGGCTTTGAGAGCGGCGTCGCTGGCTTCGAGCAGAGCGCAAAGCCCCTGCACTTCGATCATTCCTAATGCTTTTTGTGCCATGGTCGTAAAAGAGGTTTCGATGGTTATTTCATGAAGACCTTCAGGAGGTCTTCGTGCGGCCGGGCGATGACGTGAGAACTGACCAGTTCGCCGACGCGCGAAGCGGCTGACGAACCCGCGTCCACCGCGGCTTTGACGCTGCCCACGTCGCCGCGGGCCAGCACGGTGATAAACCCGCCGCCGATCTGGACGGTTTTCACGAGGCTGACGTTTGCGGCTTTGACCATGGCGTCACTGGCTTCAACGCTGCCGGTATAGCCTTTGGTTTCCACCATTCCTAGTGCTTCATTCATGGTTGTTATCCTTCTGTGTGTGTAGGGTTGAAATTCGTGTTTACTTCAGGAGTTCGCAGGGGGTGTCGGGGCCGAGGTTGCAGGCGTTGCCTTCATCGGTGTCGATATGGACTTCGAGTTTCACCTTTTCGTCCATGCGGACCAGGACCTCCTCGAAGGTGATCCCGCACGGTCCGCCAACCCGAAGCTTCATCATCTGCTTGTCTTTTACTCCGTAAAAGCGGGCGTCGTCCGGATGCATGTGCACGTGGCGCCGGGCGCGAATGACCCCAACGGGCATTTCCAGGAAGCCGGCCGGACCCATCAGCATGCACCCGGGGGTGTTGGCGATGTCGCCGGAGAGGCGGAGCGGGACGTCGAACCCGAGCGCGATGGCGTCGGTGTAGGCCAGCTCGACTTGGTTGATATTGCGGCAGGGCCCGAGAATGCGAAGATTGGAAATGACCCGGCTGCGCGGGCCGATGAGGGTCACCGTTTCCTTGGCGGCGAAGTGGCCTTCCTGGTAGAGCCACTTGTGGACTCGCAGTTGGTGGCCTTTGCCAAAAAGGGTATCGACCGCGTCCTGGGTGACGTGACAGTGGCGGGCGCTTACATTGACGACCAGCGGGTTGGGGGCCGCCGCTGCGGCGGGAACTGGTTTTCCCAACTGGCGGTAAACGGCCTGCCGGACGAAATGTTCGATGACCGCCCGGTCGGGCAGCTTTGAGGCTGGGCTTTGCATAAGACTTGTTTTCGATTTACCGGGGGTCATAGTAGGGGCCGGTCTGAAAAAGGGTCAATAATTAAATTGCAAAAAGCGCAAAAACTTTCCAAAATATTCCAAAATCTATCAAATCAATTTGATTTATCATGACCTCTGATGAGCGCCAGGCCCGGTTGGAAGCGTACCTTCAGCAAGTGGAATTTGCTTCGCTGGAGGAGCTTGCGCAGCATGTCGATATTTCCGTTTCCACCGTCCGGAGGGACCTGACCGCATTGGAGGACGGGGGCTCCGTGCGGCGCACCCATGGAGGCGCGCGCATTGTACAACCGAAGGGCGATGAGTTCGTGTTTCGGATGCGTGATACCCGGCAGGCGGAGGAGAAGGAGGCGATCGGGCGTTGTTGCGCCGAGTTGGTGCACGACGATCAGAGTATCATCGTCGACGCCGGCACCACCGTTTACCATGTGGCCGCTCACCTGGGGGCGAAAAAGCCGCATATCGTAACCAACTCGCTGCCGGTGGCCAATCTGTTTTCGTCTTCCAGCCTGGTGGAGGTGGTGGTGTCGGGAGGCGTCCTTTATCCCCGGCTGGGAGTGCTGGTCGGTCCTCTGACGGTCAACGCCTTTTCCGACATGCATGCCGACGTGGCGATCATGGGCGGCAGCGGGATCACGGCGGAAGGGATCTACAATTCCCATGCCCTGCTCGTCGATATTCAGCGGGCGATGATCGCGGCGGCCCGCAAGGTGATCTTTTGTCTCGACCACACCAAATTCGGACGGAAGTCGATGTCCTTCGTTTGCGCCCTGGACAAGATAGATTGTGTCATAACCGACGGCCGGGCGCCCGAGGCGGAGGTTGGATTGCTGCGGGAGAGGGGGGTCGAAGTGATCCTGGCCGAGCCGGTGCGAACGTAGCCGGCGGGTCGGCGGAGGTTAGCCGGGTCAATTGCCGAATGGTTGAGTGGGCCCGTGGGTTCGTCGCGGGCGGTCCGGAAATTCCTCTCCTTCGTCGAAGGCGCGGCGTGGATCGATGGGCAATCGCCAGAGCGGTTCCTCCAATGTGCCGGTGAGAGAAACTTCCAGGATGTGACCGAGGGGCTCGAGGATTCGTCCTATGACCGTGGATACAAGCGGTAATGGACTTTCACGCAGGGGGAAGAGTTTGACTCGAAAATCCAGGGTCCGATCCTCCAGGAAATAGTCGCCCCGGGCTTCCATTCTGACATTGGCACCGGACAGCCGCATGTCCGGGAAATGGATCTTTTCTTCCTGCACCTCGAAGGTCGATTCCAGTTCGTTCAGTTGCAGTGAAGTGAACCTCAGCGGGGTGAGATCGAGAAGCCTGGAAAGCAGTCCCAGGAGGCGGATTCGGCCGAGTTCGGCCCGGGTGATATGGATCTTTCCGGGTCCTTCGAACGACGCCGGATCCCCGGGAATACCTTCGATGTCCAGTTCGAAATCCGTCCGTCCACCGAGGTTGCGCAGGTTGTCGATGGAATCTTCTTCCGTATCCGGGGCGATTCGTCGCACGAGAGTCGCCGTACCTTCGCCGAATTCCGCGTCAAGGAGTTGGCCCCGGATCGCCAGCCGGTTTCCCGATTCCCGCAGATGAAGGATCAGAGCCGCGTCGAATTCGCCTCCGGAGAAACCGCCGCGAATTGAATCCATGGTGAGGATGGAATTCTCCAGGTTCAGGTCCAGATCGAGACTGTCCAGCGGGACGTCCCAAACGGTTAACGGGTTTTCGGTGAGACCGTGCAGGGTGAGCGTGCTGTCCGGATGGGGGCGGGTTCCTTCCGGGGGGAAAAGCCTTCCTTCCGCGCGCACTTCGGGTGGGGATTCAAACTGGAAGTGGGCGAGCAGGTTTGTCGCCTCATCTCCCAGGAGCCGTGCGGTCGCGTGGGGGTCGAGGTTGCTGCTGACGGCGAACGACAGGTTTTCCAGGCCCCCGCGGTCATATCGAAAGCGGCCTTCCGCAGATCCTTCCGGTCGCTGCAGGCGCGCGTCGGTGACCGTTGCCCAGGTGGCGCCGGCTTCGTAGCGCGCTTCCAGCCGGTCCACCGGCACCTCGCGCAGGTGCAGTTCACGACCGGAAGCCCACCCACGCACCTGGATTCGATCATTGTCGCCCCAGCGTCCGCTGATGTCGATTCCGGCGGTGGGTGGCGGGCCGTCGAATGCGAACGGTTCCCACAGGTTGTCCCACCAGGATTCAAACCAGGGGGAGAGGTGTCCCGGCCGCACGGTGCCCCGGTAGTGAAAGCGGTAATCGCGGTTGGTGAGATCGTTCCAGTAGGATCCTGCGACGCGGAAGTCCCCGTATTGAAGAATCATGGTGTGAACGTCAAAAACCTCCGGTGTCCATCGGGCTGCTGCCAGGGCGGAATCCATGGCAACGCCGTCGATCAGGCAGGCTCCGGCGCGAACCTCCATTTCGGCCTCCACGGGTTTCCAGTCCGGTCCGAAGCGTAGTTTGGCTTCGGTTTCCGGAGGTTCCCTGAAGCTCACATCGAAGCGGAACCCGCTCTCCCGCAGGACCGGGTTGCGCAGGACGGAGGTTGGGTTGCTGTTACCGTCGGCGAAAACCACGCCTTCGCCGTTCTTCCAGTCCAAGTTCGCGCTGCCGCGCAGCGGTCCGTCCCCCAGAGTCAGGTGCCACTCCAGGTCGGCCCGGTGGTCTTCCGACGAATTTCCTTCGAGCAGGAAATTCCTCGCGGTTTCCCCGAGCGCGAAAACCTGTTCCGCCGTAATTCCAAGGGTGACCGCGGGCAGGTCTCCGTTGAGAACCGCAGGAGGGAGATCCAGACGTATCCGCGCGTTTTCCAGGTTTCCTTCGTCGCGATAAGAGACATTCCCCACGGCCAGGTCGAGGCGTCCGGCAGCGGTGGGTTCAAGTGGGTCAAGAGTGAATTCGGCGCGTCCCGCGGTTCGATCCAGGCGGATTCCCGAGTCATGTTGAAATGCATCCGCGGAGAAAGCCGCTTGTATGCCGATCCGGTCCTCAGGCAGGAGAACTGTTCTGGCCTGCAACCAGCCGTGGTCGAGGTTTTGCAGTGCTTCGCCTGCGGCGAGTGAGATGACTTTGGCAGCGTTGATTAATCCCGTCTCCCAGGTTATAGGCTCGACTTCCGGGGGGCGGGGGGGAGGAGACGGAAGGTCGCCGCTGAAAACCGCTTTGATTCCGTCCGCTTGAAAGCTCAAGGAATGGATTTGCCATCCCTCTTCGGTGGGACCGGCCCGGAGATGCAGGTCCCGTATCGGGAGTTCCGGGTTGCCGGAGGCGGTGAGTTCGGGCGGGCAGAGCAGCTTCGCGCCGTCCAGAGCGAGGTTGTCCAGGCGAAGAAAGTTTTTTTCCTGACGTTTAACGGAGAATCGGACGACCAGCCGTTCGGCGCTAACGGCGAGCGAAGGGTGAGTGAGAGATTCGATGCGAGGAGCGGCCAATATCGCGCGACCCGTCGGATGCCATCTCGCCTCCGCGTAGTCGAGGCGCAGTCCCTGCTCCTGCAAATGGTCATCCAGGAGCCCGACAGCGAATGCCGGAATGGGGACCCCTCCCTGTCGCCAGAAATAGACCTGCGCGAGCAGAAGAACGATCAAAATGGCCTGCAGAACCGTCCGTGCGATCCGACCGGTAAGCGACGGTTTATGCGCTTGTCGGGCCGGGGTGACGGAGGGTGTATTCATGGTTGGAAACGGGGACCGCGCTCCGAAGGTTTGTCTTCAGGAACTCGGGACGTCGCTGTTCTCCGGGGGATCCGCGACATCGGTCGCCGCCTCCTCCGACCGGGTGCGTGCGTTTTCAGTGTAATCGATCAACCGGCTGATGGCTTCGACGAACTCGCGCCGCGCGGAAAAGACGACGTTCAGTTCCGGCGACCCGGCCAGGAGGGTATCCCCGCCCATCCGATCGGTCAGGTAGAGTTCAAAATAACTGATCTGGTCCTCTTCGCCGCCGGTAAGGGCGTAGGTGGTTTCCAGCACGTAGACCCAGTGCCGGGTTTCCCGTCCCATTTCCAGCAAGGGAGGGAATTCGTTCAGAATGTAGCTTTCCACCCGGAGTTGACGAAGTTCCGGCAGAAGGGCCTGCATGGACTGACGAATTTCCTCATTGTGTTCGTCCAGCACTTCATCCCAGTTCGCTTCCCTGGAAGGCAATTCGATGCTGAAAAGTTCGGTATCGCGATCCAGACTAAAGAGTGTCATGGAGGTGATTCGGGCACCCTCGGGGCGACTCATCAAAAGCCGATCACGATAAAAGCGGGAGATTACCGGAAGCACCTCGAGAATGGAGTTGTCGACCGTGTAAACAAAGTCGGAGCCCTCCAGTTTGGCGAAGATTTCGTTAGCGCGGGTCGGTGAGAAGTAACCCAGGAGGAGGGTGCGTTCGCGATCACCGCTCAAAACCACCCGCCGCTGCGGTTCGGTGAAGCCGTAGTCTTCCAGGTCGGCGGCGGAAGGGGCGTCGTTGACAAAGGAACGGGCCCGGAGGTTGGCCAGCCGGTTGATCAGACGGTTCACGATGGCGCTGTCCGCCCGCAGCAGCCGGATCGATTCATCGAGATCCCGGGTCACCAGTTGCCAGCTTCCGGTCTCCAGCCTTTGCAGGGCGATTGGATTTCGGGTCGGCACACCGATGCTTATAGCGCTGAGTTGATCGATGTCGAAACGCAGGAAATCACGGTCGCGCAGGGTCTCCTGCGCTGCGCCGAGCGGGTCTATCCGGTCTGCCGCCACCGTAAAGACCGTTGCTCCGGTGCTCCCCCGCGGCATCTTGGCGTAGTACTGCCGTTCACCATTGGCGCCGGTGGTTTCGGCTCCCACCAGGAGCGATTGGCTCCGCATGTTGCCGTCGAGGGTGACGCGCATGAACGGTTGGTCGAGACCGTACGATTCGAGGTCGTCGGAAATGTCGTTTTCAAATCGGCGTACCTTGATCGCGGCCAGATTGTTCACCGTCGCCTCGACCGCTTGCCGGTCGGCCCGCACCTGAATTGGAGTCTCGAAGTTCCACTGGTCGTCGGTGCGCACCACCCGCATTTTCACGTTGCGGGGCGACGTGGTTTCCAGGGTCAGGCTTCGGACTTCAAACAGGGGGATCTGAAAGACGGCATCGCTGCGCAGATCTTCCAGCGGCGTGGTCAGGGCGTGCGCCAGTTCCCGGCGGACAACGTGAATTCTTTCCCTGGCCGGATCGAGGAGGTAAATGCGGTTTCCGGATTCGGTGGCGGCGCCGATTTTCAGTTCGTGACGGCGGCCTTCGCGTCCGAAGATCAGCGCGATCCAGGGATCGTCGAGACCGAAATCGCTCAAATCCTGTCCCGCGCGTTGCAGATCCGAAAGTGAAAACCCGGTCTCGGCTTCCAGGAATTGCAACTGATTCAGGATGCGACTGACGGCGTGTTCGTTGGCCGGCCAGGCCACCGGTGACAGCAGGCGCCAACGGTCGCGTTCTCGCTGCAGTTCATGGGTCGCTTCCATGTTCCGGCCTTCGATGCGCAGATAGTCGATGTCAATGGTTTCGGCATGAAAGATTTGCCGCGATCGTTCCGTTTCGCCGCCGTTGCCGAAAAAACCGCCTTCGAAGTAAAAGATGTAGGCGAACAAAGCCAGGTTCGCGACCAGCAGTGCAATGGTGGTTTTGGTACGCATTATCGGAAATAATTCACTTTCGTCTTATCCAGTAAACGACCACGCCGCAAAGGGCCATCATCCCCGGCAACAAGCCCAGCAGGGTCAATCGGAGTTTTCGGATCTCGTCACGGGAAAGGACCAGTTGAATGCGGTCGATCGGTCGAGGGGCGATGTTGGTCATGGTGTCGCGGTCGACCATCCAGTTGATGGCGTTCAGGAATAGGGTCAGGTTTCCGGGCGAGTTGATCCGGTTGTTGGTGATCATGTCGGACGTGCCGAAGACCACCAGGCGACCCCCGGGAATGTTGATTCCAAGTTGTGAAGGAATCTGTCTCTCGGACACGGATGCGATGCTCAGGGGACCGGGAAGGTCGATGTCCGGGTCGAAAACGAAGGCGATATCCTGGCGGTAGGACCGCTCGCCCCAACTGGTGTCGGAGGTGCCGATCAGCGGTTGGGGCGAGATGGAGTCGTCGAGCGGGCGGCCCGGGTCTTCGCGCACCGAGCGGCTGAAACCTACGATCAGGGGAAGGTGGTTGGAGAGCAGGCTCTGTGTGATGGGATGTTCGGCGTAGCGGGTCAGGATCAGGTCGCCGCCGGGCAGCGAGGCCGGACCGTCGTCCATGATGACCACGTCGTCGAGCTGAATTCCCCACTCGTAGAATAACTCGCCCAGTCCGTGTCGGGTGCGGGGGTCGATCATGGCGAGGAGCCGCCCGGCATCATTGGCCAGGTAGCGGCGGAGAATCTCTTCCTCGCGGGAGAGTAGTGGGGTTTGCGGAGAAATCAGCAGCACGAGGTCGGCGTCCTCGGGCACGCGATCGACGGTTTTGAGGTCGAGATATTCCAGTCTGAAATTCCGTTGCCACAGGGCATCACCCAATTGGGACAAGCCCCGGTAGGGATCCGGATCATTGAATCGCATTTCATGATGGCCGGTGACAAAGTAAAGGGTCTGCGGTCTCTCCGCGGTGACGTCGAGCAGGGCCGAGGTGAAGATCTGCTCGCCACGGAAGCTCTTGCGTTGCCGGTCGCGTGTTACGTAGATGTCATTGGGAAACAGGATACGCTGGCGATTTTCCGTCGCGAAGATAATCAGGTCCTCCTGTTCCACGCCGAATTCGCTGGCGATGAGCTGGGCTCGCTGGCGTTGTTGGAATATATTGACGAATTCCACCTGAAAACGGCTGCCGCTGTCGCTGCGGGCCGCGTACTCGTACTCGCGCAGCAGGCCGCGAACGTCGCGATAGAGTTGATCCCGCTCGTCCATGCTTCCGTCCGGAGCGATGGTGACGATCACCCGGACGGTGGTGTCCAGGTTCTCCAGGTACGAGAGGGTTTCCGCCGAAAGGGAATAGCGGTGGTTTTCGGTCAGATCGATCCGCCAGAAGAATTTCGAACCCACGTGCATGGCTCCGGCGAAAAACACGAGGGCCAGAACGACCTGCAGGAGCGTATTCAGGTTGTTTGACCAGCGATAGTAGGCGAAGTCTTTCTTGGTTTTCATGATCATCCTCTCCAGACTTTGCTGCGAATCACCAGGTTGCTGAAGATCAACATGAGGCCGGTGGCCAAAAGGTAAAACAGGGCCGCGCGGCTATCCAGCACACCCCGGCTGAGGTCTTCGGCGTGTTGGAAGATTTGCAGGGCGTCGATCCAGTTCCTCAGATGGGCCGAGTGAATGGTGTCCATGTGTTTCAGTTCGGACAGATAACGGCTACCCACGATCAAACCAAAAAGCAGGGTGAAGGAAAGGATTCCGGCCACCAGCTGGCTGCGGGTCACCGTGCTGGCGAAGATACCGATGGCGATGAAGAGAAGCCCGCTCAGCGAGCAGAATATAAAACCGCCGAGCAGCGGGCCGGTCTCCACCAGCCTGGGATCCTGGGCGAAATAGTTGAGGATGAAGTTGAAGCCCAGGGTGGCACACCAAAGGAGGAGGTAAAGGGTGTAGGCGGAGAAGAATTTCGCCAGCACGATTTCGCTGGTTCTGGCCGGGGTGGTCATCAGATTTTCCAACGTTCCCATGCGTTTCTCTTCGGCGAAGCTTCGCATGGTCAGCAGAGGCACCATGAAGAACACCGGCAGCCAGAAGAGCTGAAAGAATATGACCCACGGGGTGGTTTCCTGCGCACTCTGATTATAGGTTTCGATCACCCATTGAAAGAGCGATCCCATGACAATCAGGAACAGGAAGGCCGCGATGTAAGTGGCCGGCGTGTAACACAGCGTTCGGAGTTCGTGTCTGAGCAGCGTGGCGAAATGGCGCATTGTCGATTTGGACTATCCGGTACGGGTTGGGAGGAGTTTAACTTCCGTTGGCGATGCTGATGGGGGTGGTGGCGACGGGTGTTCCGCGGCGGCCGGATTTTTCCTTTTCGTCCGGCATCAGGACATCCCAGCTTCTTCGGGTCGCGGCCATGAAGACTTCTTCCAGGGAGGGTGTCAGCCGCCGCAGCGAGCGCACCCGGTAACGCCGTCCGGCCAGCAGGGCTTCGGTCAGCTCTTCCCCGATTTCCGATTCGGAATCGGTGGTAAAAGAAACCGGGTAGAAGGCGCCGTTCGTGGATTCCTCCGGAGGGACCGCGGTAACGCCCGATAGTCCGGCGCGGGCCAGGGCGGCGTCCAACCCTTCCGGATCGCCCTGGATTTCGGCGGTATAGGTGGTCCGGGGAATGAATTCCCGGCGCAGGTTACTCGGCGTGTTGGCGGCCACCACCCGTCCGCCGTTGATGATCACCACACGGTCACAGGTCATTTCGATTTCCGGGAGGATGTGGCTGGAGATCAGGATGCTCATCTTGCCGCGTAAACCGGCGATCAGATCCCGGATCATCACTATTTGATGGGGATCCAGGCCGATGGTGGGTTCGTCCATGATGATGACGTCCGGTTCGGACAGAATACTGTCCGCGATTCCCACCCGCTGGCGGTAGCCTTTGGAAAGCGTGCCGATGATCCTGCGGGCGGCCCGTTTCAAGTCGCAGACCTCCAGGACCTCGTCCAGGCGGGATTTGAGCCGCCGGCGGGGGATTTCCTTCAGCCGGCCTCGGAGCTTGAGGTACTCCGCCACCCTCATATCTTCCGGCAGCGGGTTGTTTTCGGGCATGTAGCCGATGTGGCGCCTGACTCGCTCCGGGTCGCGCGCCACGTCGATGCCGCACACGCTTACCGAACCGGAGGTGGCGGGAATGAATCCGGTGAGGATTCGCATGGTCGTGCTTTTTCCGGCTCCGTTGGGTCCGAGAAACCCGATGATCTCTCCTTTGGCCACCGTGAATCCGACCTCGTTCACGGCCGTGACCCCGGCGAATTTCTTAACCAGGTTATCGACGACGATGGATGGTGTTTCGGTGCTTGCCATGCTTAAATAAGGATACCTACTCCGACAGGGTTCTAGCAATATCGTTTCAAATCGAATTACGGGCTCGAAATGCGGCCGCCAATCCCTGAAGGGTGAGGTCGGGTACTGTCATAACCTCAATTCCGGCCAGTTTGTTCCGTTCGGAACAGGATTCCCCCGAGTTTGAATTAAAAAGAAATTCGGAGCAACCGCCGGTCAGGATCAGGTTCGGATTGGTCTCTCCGTTGGCCGCGAGGTCGTCGATTACCGCGCGCAGCAGCGCTTCGAGCATGCCGCGGAATCCGGTGACGCAACCAATGGTCATGGCCTGGCGGGTGGATTTGCCGATAGATCCGGCGGTGGCAAGTTCCTGCGATAGTTGCGGCAGGAGTGCGGTTTGTCGATGCAGGTAACGGGTCATGATGCCGATTCCCGGGGCGATTATTCCCCCTTCGTAGCCGTTCCGGGCCGAAATTATATCGAAGGTGACGGCGGTGCCCAGATCGATCACCACACAGGGCAAGCGATGAAAGAACACGGCCGCGGCGGCGTTGGCCAGGCGGTCTTGTCCGATTTCCTCCGGGCGGGGATAGTTCAGGCGGACTTCGGGCGGAAGGGTTTTGTTCGTCAGATGAAACACTGGCGGTCGATCGGTCAGGGAGGCGAGACGGTCGCTGAGAATCTTCCCCGCCGATGGGACGACCGAGCAGAAGGCTACGCCATAGTTCCCGGGAGCATCGCGTCCCAGAGCAGCCAGGTCACGGTATAGTCCGTTCTCGGGGAGATCGATATCGACCGTGGCGATCCGCTTCGGTTCGACTGTCACCCGCTCCGCACCGAGGAGCGCAAAGTGGGTGTGGGTGTTGCCGATATCGATACAAAAAACCTGCATCCCTCTTTTGACTCACGACCGCGACCCCAATCGCAAGAAGAATTCTCCCCGGGAGGGTGACTTCACGGCTCCGGAGGCTTTTCCCGGCGGGAGTTCAAGCCGGAATTTGAACGTAAGGTGACGTCTCCCGCGCTGAGGTGTGCCGTTTCACCTGAACTGGCGATCACCTTGAGCCTGCCGTATTCGTCGATGCCGGCGGCTTTTCCGGTCACTTTTTGGGTTCCTTGATAGGCCGTCACCTCCCGGCCGTTGAGCAGGTCGTAGCGCTCCCAAAGGGTGCGGAACTCTTCCCGGTGATTGCCAGCCAGGAAGGCTTCGTACGACCGGAGGATGGATTTCACCAGCGTTGCGGTGAGGCGATTAATGTCGACGGAACGTCCCAACGCCTCCCGCAGCGAGACCGCCTCGTGGCAGAGCGGGGTCGGCCAGATGGCGGGAGTGCTGTTGATGTTCAGGCCGATACCCAGAACCAGTTCCAGAATCTGATCGGCGTTGACCTTGGCTTCGGTCAGAATTCCTCCCATCTTGCGGTCGCCGTACCAAACATCGTTGGGCCATTTCAGCCCGGGTTTCAGCCCGGATTCCTCTTCCAGGCATCGGCACACGGAGGCTCCGATCCAGAGGGTGAAATCCCGCATCCGTTCCGGGGTTGCCAGTGGTCGAAAGGCGAAACTGGCATAAAGGTTGGATTCATCGTCGCTCTGCCATCGCCGTCCCAATCGCCCGCGTCCCGCGGTCTGCCGCCGGGCCATGACCACAAAGGGGGCGTCTTTTCCTTCCGCCAGCAGGCGTTCGGCGTCGCGGTTGGTGCTTCCGGTTTGGCGATGGAAATGCAGCCGGTTCCCCACCGCGAGTTCCGGCAACAGGCAATGGAGGTAGGGTTCGGATAAACCCTCGGGAACCTGAAGGAGGCGGTAGCCTTTATTGCGAATGGCCTCAATCGAAAATCCGTCGCTTCGGAGATTCTCCATGTGGGTCCAGATTGTGACCCGGGAAACCCCCAGGGATTCGGCCAGGCGGCTGCCGGCGAGATGGCTCCCGCCCGACTCCAGGAGCGCCTTTAAGATGCGCGATTCGACGGATTCCGTTCCTGAGGTGTTCACTTTTCGATCATCATTCCGAAAGCGCGATCCGGGCAAGCCCGCTCCGGTGAAAAAACCGTCCGCCGCCTGAATTGGCGCTACAGTTTCCCCCGGGCCGCCAGCACGAGACTCATGCCGCAGATGCAGGCGGTGTCCGAGCGCAGCACCCGGTCGCCGAGATGAGCCAGCCGGAATCCGGCCCGGCGCAGGGCATCCCGTTCTCCCGCCGCCCAACCGCGTTCGGGGCCAACCGCCAGGGTGGCCTCCGCCTGTAACGTCTTGAGGGTTGAGAGTGAGGCCTCCGCCTCGTAGACATCCAGGGCGATCCGGTCCCTGCCGGTCGGCAGGGAGACCAGGGCTTCGGCGAGGGTGTCATGGAGCGTCACCCGCGGCAAGCGGGTGGAGAAGGCCTGCTCCGCCCCTTCAATCAACCGTTGGCGGTATTCGTTGCCGGCCCAGAGTTTACTGGACCGGTATGAGGCGACCCCTTTATCTGCGGCGAAAAAAAGAATCGCCTCGATCCCGAATGCCGCGGCCTCCCTCAGAATGCGTCTGGCGGTTTGGGGGCGGGGAAGACCGACCACCAAAACGAGAGGGGAGAAGGCAGGGGTGGCGTTCTCCCACACAAAATTCAACTGCAGTCGATCGGAATGAAATTCCTCGATCCAGCCCTTGCCGCGCGGTCCGTCGATCAATCCCGCGTCGAATCGTTCCCCGCGGCCACGCTTCAGGTGATGCAGCAGGTGCCGGGCTCGCGGATCGGATCGCGGAAGCGGTTCCCGCACCTCTTCTCGACTGAAAAGGATCAGGTTCACGGGGAGAGAATCTTAAGGGGCCGGATCGGTGCGGGTAGACGGAATCGAACCGACGTAGCCAGCTTGGAAGGCTGGAGTTTTACCACTAAACTATACCCGCGATCGTCACGGAGATTACCCCGCGAAACTATAGACAATGGAGCACAAGACCCGCAGGAATCAAAGCTTTTTTTTACCATTTATTACCCACCATTGAGGTTGCCTGAAAACGGCTTGTCAAGATACCTTCAAGCTCTACTTATGGCATTCATCTCCACCACTACGGCAAGCGCGCGTCCGGCGATGGGCGGAACGGCGGCGACCAAGAAACGGGTCAGTTTTTCCGAGTCGCAGAAACTGGCCAAGATGCGCGCCTATGAAAAGAAGGCCAAGAAATACAAGATCAAGCTGGGAGACCTTACGGTATTCACCCAGCAATTGGGTTCGATGCTGGAGGCCGGCTTGCCCATGGTCAGTTCTCTCGAGGCACTGATGGAACAGACCGAGGACCCGGTTTTCCGGGTCATCATTCGCGACGTGCGGAACGAGGTTGCTTCGGGCAATCCCCTTTCGGCGGCGTCGCGGAAATACCCGCGCGCGTTCAACAATCTTTTTGTGTCCATGGTCGAGGCCGGTGAGGCCAGCGGCGCCCTGGCGCCCATTCTCAAAAAGGTGGCCGACTACTTTGAAGCGACCCTGGCGCTTACGAAAAAGGTCAAATCGGCGCTCACCTACCCGATAGCGGTGATCAGTCTTTCCATAATTCTGGTCAACGTCCTGCTCATTTTTGTTATCCCGGTTTTCGCCGAAATGTTCGAGGATTTCGGGGAGGCCCTTCCGGCGCCGACCCAGATGCTGATCGATGTCAGCGGGTTCCTGAAGAGTAATATCGTTTTCCTCATCCTCGGGGGCGGGGTAGCCGTTTATATCCTCAAGAAGTTTCTGAGCACCGAGAGAGGGCGGCGCTTCCGCGACCAACTTTTCATGCGTCTGCCGATCATTGGGAACCTGCGGCAGAAGATTTCCCTGTCGCGTTTCTGCCGGACCTACGCGATCCTTTCGCGCAGCGGCGTTCCCATTCTTCGATCATTGGAGATCGTGTCCTCCGCCAGCGACAATACCTACGTGGAAGATGCCTGCCGCGAAATTTCCAAAAGCATCAGCCAGGGGGGGCAGGTTTCCGACGTGTTGCGGGAGGATCCGTACTTTCCCCCGATGATGAAACACATGGTGAAAGCGGGTGAACAAACGGGCAATGTCGATGGAATGATGCTGAAAGTGGCCGATTTCTACGACACCGAGGTCGATACCACCGTGTCTGGCTTGACCTCGCTTTTGGAGCCGATAATGATCGTTGTGATCGGGGTGATTGTCGGGGGAATCGTGATGGCGATGTTCCTTCCGATTTTCGAGCTCTCCAACGTAGTGGGAGGTTGACCTTTGTCAGCCAGGCGTCTTTAAACGGTGAGGCATTGTCACCGCGGGCGCATTCCCTCAGTTCAATCGTATCCTATGGCATCCTTACTTATCGTAGATGACTTGTCCTCCATTCATGAAATGCTGGAGGCGGTCATTCAACCGACCGGCCACGAGCCCGTGTTTGCTCAGGACGGCGAGAAGGCTTTGGCCTTGTATAAATCCCGGGGGTTCGATGTGGTTTTGGCGGACATTTCCATGCAACCCATGGATGGAATTACCCTCCTGAAACAGCTCAAAAGCTACGACCCCCAGTGTGTGGTGATCATGATGACTGGCTACGCCAGCACCGATACCGCCATCAAGGCCCTGAAATACGGTGCTTTCGACTACATCAAGAAGCCTTTCAAGGTGGATGAGCTCCTCCAGACTCTCGATCGGGCGGTCGAGTACCGGAAAGTCCTGGCCGCGAGTCAGGGTTCGGCGGCGATGCCGGCGCCGGTCGCCTCGGCATCGGAGAGCAGCGGGGAATTGGAGGAATTGTTGCCCGGGACCAGTCAGAAGGCGGTTCGGCTGCGCCAGCAGGTCGCCAAGTTGATCGGATCGCAGACTCCGGTTCTCCTCCAGGGCGAAACGGGAACCGGGAAAAAGATGTTGGCGGAGATCCTTCATCGCGGCCGAGGCGGTGAGGAGGCGTCCCTCATCGCGGTGGACTGTTCACTGGGGGATGACGACAGTTTTCGGGAAAGCCTGTTCGGAGAAGACAATCAAGGGGGGCCCTGGATTCAGGAGGCGGCCGGAGGTACGCTGTTCCTGGAGAATATAGACCGGCTTTCCGCGGATATGCAGGAAACGCTGGTGAGTGTTTTGAAGAACAATATCAGCCGGTTTCGCCTGATCTGCTCCTCCACCATCGACCTGGAGGAATGCGTCGATGAAGGCGAATTCAGCGATGAGTTGTTCTATCGTATTGCCACCTTGCCGGTGAACCTCCCGCCTTTGCGCGAGAATTTCGCGGACCTGGAATCGATTCTGAAAACCCGCGTTGCCCGGGTGGAGGGTTCGAAATTCGACGCCCGGCAAATTGAATTTACCCCGGAGGCCCTGGAGGCCATGACCCGCTACGGTTGGCCGGGCAACTTGACGGAGCTCAACCAGGTGGTTTCCAGTCTGGTCTCCACAGCGGAGGAGCGGGTCATTGACCTGGAACACCTTCCCTTGCGGATCCGTCCGCTGGCCGATTGGCCGACTCTGGATGAATACCTGGCCCCACGGGAGAGGCATTATATTCGAGCCGTGTTGGCCGCTTGCGGGAACGATGAGGAAAAGGCGCTTGGCGTTTTGGGGTGCGAGCCATCCCGGCTGCAGCCCCTGGTGAACTCCTGAGACGCCGCCAAGCTTCCGGCTCGAAGCGCTTAGAATCCGGCGGCGGGCGGTCCCGCGTGCCTCGGGTGGCTTTCTCGCTTGCGCTGAGTCCGTTCTTATTCAGGAATGGATGAACTCTTTATATATCCATGCCAAAACGTACCGATATCAAAAGCATTCTCATCATCGGATCCGGGCCGATTGTCATTGGACAGGCCTGTGAGTTCGACTACAGTGGCACCCAGGCGTGTAAAGCTCTCCGCGAGGAGGGGTATCGAGTTGTGCTGGTCAACAGTAACCCCGCCACCATCATGACCGACCCGGATTTTGCCGATGTGACTTACATCGAGCCGCTTACGGTGGAAATGCTCGAAAAGATCATTGCGGTGGAGAAGCCCGATGCCCTGTTGCCGACCCTTGGGGGGCAAACCGCGCTGAACCTTTCCATCGATCTCGACAAAGCCGGGGTTCTCGAAAAATACGGGGTCGAATTGATCGGCGCCCGTATCGAAGCCATTATGAAGGGCGAGGATAGGGAGCTCTTCAAGGAGGCGATGCTCAAGATCGGGCTCGATGTCGCTCGCTCCGCCCGGGTGAAAAATATGGCCGAAGCACTGGAGGCGACCACCGAACTGGGATCGTTTCCGGTGATCGTGCGCCCAAGTTACACCCTTGGCGGCGCCGGAGGAGGGATCGCCTACAACCGGGAGGAGTTCGAGCAGATTGTCGCCCATGGGCTCGATATTTCACCGGTCCATGAGGTCCTGATCGAGGAGTGCCTTCTGGGTTGGAAGGAATATGAAATGGAGGTGATGCGTGACCACAAGGACCAGTGTGTCGTCATCTGCTCTATCGAAAATTTTGATCCGATGGGGGTGCACACCGGGGATTCGATAACCGTGGCGCCCGCCCTGACGCTTACCGACAAAGAATTCCAACTGATGCGCGACGCCTCTTTTGCGGTGATTCGCGAGATCGGGGTTGAGACCGGCGGCAGCAATATTCAGTTCGCGGTGGACCCTCAAACGGGCCGCATGGTGGTGATTGAAATGAATCCCCGGGTGTCGCGCAGTTCCGCGCTCGCCTCCAAGGCGACCGGCTTCCCGATAGCCAAAATCGCGGCCAAACTGGCGGTTGGCTACACGCTCGACGAGTTGCGCAACGACATTACCCGCGAGACTCCGGCCAGTTTTGAACCGACCATCGACTATGTGGTCACCAAGATTCCGCGCTTCACTTTTGAAAAGTTCGCCGGAGCCGACACCACGCTGACGTCCTCCATGAAATCGGTGGGAGAGGCGATGGCGATCGGCCGTACTTTTCGCGAATCCGTACAGAAAGCATTGCGATCGCTGGAGATCGGGGCCCGTGGATTCGGGGGCGGCGGCAAGTACGGCGACAACGACATCCCCGACGCGGATACGATCCGCCGGCGTTTGATCAAACCCAATGCCGAGAGAATCTTTTACATCCGGTACGCCTTTAAAGCCGGCATGTCTCCGGATGAGGTGCAGGAACTGACCAAGATCGATATCTGGTTCCTAATGCAGCTTTTCGAAATCCATCGCATGGAGGAGTTGTTGAAGGAGAAGACGCTGGATTCTCTCGACCGGGATCTCTTCCTGCGGGCCAAGAAATTCGGGTTCACCGACCAGCAGATTGCGACCATGGTCGGCGCCCAACTGGAGGGCGTTCGGCAGCGGCGAAAGGAGCTGGACATCCAGACCACCTTCCGCCTCGTCGATACCTGCGCCGCGGAGTTTGAGGCGTTCACCCCGTACTATTATTCCTCGTACGGCGACGAGAATGAGGTCATTCCCTCCGACCGGAAAAAGATTATGATCCTGGGCGGCGGTCCAAACCGAATCGGCCAGGGGATCGAGTTCGACTACTGTTGCGTGCACGCTTCATTCGCGCTGCGCGAAGACGGTTATGAAACCGTTATGGTCAATTCCAATCCGGAAACCGTCTCCACCGATTATGACACCTCCGACCGGTTGTATTTCGAGCCGCTGACCCTGGACGACGTGTTGGAGATCTACCGGCAGGAGAAGTGCGATGGAGCCATCGTTCAGTTCGGAGGTCAAACTCCTCTTAACCTCGCCAGCGACCTGAAGAAACACGGGGTGAATATCATCGGCACCTCCCCGGAATCGATCGATTTGGCCGAGGACCGTGAGCAGTTTATCAAGGTTTTGAACCGAATCGATCTTAAGCAGCCCCGCAACGCCATCGCAAAGAATGCCGAAGAAGCCTACGAGTTGGCGGAGGAAATCGGGTTTCCGGTTCTGCTGCGTCCGTCTTTCGTACTGGGAGGTCGAGGCATGTTTATCGTCTATTCCATGGAGGAATTGAAGTTGGTGATTCGACAGGCGGTGGATGCCTCCCCGGACAAACCCCTCCTGATTGATCAGTTTCTGGAGGATGCGATCGAGTTGGATGTGGATTGTGTCTCGGACGGCGAGACCTCGGTGATAGGCGGAATGCTCGAACACATCGAATTCGCCGGTGTGCATAGCGGCGACGCCGCAATGGTTATGCCTCCCCATACTCTGAACGACTCAATGTTGAATCGGGTGCGCGAGGCCACCCATGCCCTGGCGAGGGAACTCAAGGTGGTGGGACTGATGAACATCCAGTTTGCGATCAAGGATGACGAATTGTATGTCCTCGAGGTCAATCCCCGCGCCTCGCGCACGGTACCTTTTGTCAGCAAGGCCATCGGCGTTCCTATGGCAAAGATCGCGGCGCGGGTGATGGCGGGAGCGAAACTGGCCGACTTGAACTTCACCGAGGAGCGGATACCGCGTCACTGGTGTATCAAGGAGTCGGTGTTTCCGTTTGTTCGGTTCCCCGGCGCTTCAGTCGCCCTGAGTCCGGAGATGCGCAGTACCGGTGAAGTGATGGGGCTTGATGAGGATCTGGGCATCGCGTTCGTTAAAACCCAGATGGCGGCGAAACCACCGTTGCCCGCATCTGGGAATGTGTTTTTGAGCGTCAAAGACGCGGATAAACCGCGGGTGGTCGAATTGGCCAAAGGATTGCAGGAACTCGGATTCGCGATCTACTCCACCGGCGGTACCGCCAAGTACCTCAGTGAAAACGGAATCGAAGTTAACCGGCTTTTCAAGCTGGACGAGGGTCGACCCAACGTGGTGGACATGCTGAAAAACGGAGAGATCTCCATGATCATCAACACGCCTTCGGGAATGATTCCGCTTCAGGATGAGAATAAGATCCGATCAGTGGCCGTCGCTCATAATGTTTGTATCATGACAACCATTACCGGCGCTTTTGCGGCCCTGAACGGCATCCGTACCACCGCGCAGAAACCGGTTCAGGTTCGCTCGCTGCAATCCTACTACAAGAACGTCGATAGCGGCGTTCCCTCCTGATTGAATGGGGGAATCACGTCAGAGACGATTGGTCGCTCTCCTTTCCGGTCCTGACCGCAGAGGCATTGTAGCGGAGTTGTCCGGTTGGATCTACCGGCACGGCGGCAACATTATTCATGCCGATCAGCATCGTGATCGGGAGGAGGGAATTTTCTTTCAGCGGATTGAATGGGACGGGGGGTCGGAAGACCTGCATGCCGAAGCAAGTGCCTTCGAAACTCACGCTTCGACGCTTGGCATGAGGGTGCGAGTGGCGCTTCCCGATCACGACCCGGTATTCGCCATCCTGGTTTCACGCTACCCGCACTGTTTTCACGACCTGGTGCAACGTTGGCGAACGAAAGAGTTTCAGTGCCGGCTCGCTTGTGTCATCTCCAATCACGAGACCGTTCGTTCGGATTGTGAGCATTACGGATTGCCGTTTCATCACGTTCCCGTTTCGGTTGAAAACCGGAATGAGGCGGAAAGCCGTCAGATCGAAATCCTGCGGGCGGTAAAACCCGATTTTGTGGTCATGGCCCGCTACATGCAGGTGTTGTCAGAAGACTTCCTCGACCGGTTGGGCGTCCCGGTGATCAATATTCATCACTCTTTTCTGCCCGCATTTGTCGGAGGGAAACCCTACCACCAGGCTCACAGCCGGGGCGTCAAGCTCATCGGAGCCACCGCCCACTACGCGACCGCGGTATTGGATGACGGCCCCATTATTCATCAGGACGTGGTGCGTGTTTCGCACCGCCACGGGGTACGCGACCTCATCAGGAAGGGGAGAGACCTCGAAAAGATCGTTCTCTCGCAGGCGGTCGCCTGGCAGCTTGAACATCGAATCCTCGTTTACGGCCGAAAGACCGTGGTCTTTGACTAAAACCCGTCCCGGGTCGGCCTAAAAGTAGAACGACATCGTGCCGACGAAGCCGTGGACGATCGTCCGGTAATCGCCGTCGGCCAATCCAAAAGGACTGCCGCGAACCCGCCTGGTGGGTGAGTAACCGAATTCGTAGGCCAGGTCCCAACTGATCCAGTCGTAGGAGTAACCTATCCCAGTGGTCGCCAGATGCCGGTCGTATTCCGGAACGGCAGGATTGAAGTACTGATTCGGAACCGAATTTTCGCTGAACATGTAGCCCAGGCTGAAGCGATATCCGTTGTCAAAGAAACGGGTTACGCCCGCCTTGTAGACCAGACTTGATTTCCAATTGAATTCCATGTCTTCGTCGTTGAAGTTTGGGTCGTCAATTTCCACGGTGACCGTTTTCAGGATGTCCCAATTGGTCCAGTCAAGGTTGACCTCGAAATTCCAGGCCGGTGTGGGACGATAGGAGTACCCCAGCATGACCACTTCCGGGAAGGGGAAATCCGCGGTTGCGTCCGGTTCCATTCCGGCCGCGGCAACGGAACCCTTCAGGTCGAAGTCGGTTCGGCTGTGGTAGGTGGCCCCAAAGGCATGGCGTTCGGACGGCTGCCAGCGAGCGGCCAGAACGTAACCCAGGGTCTGGTCTCGAAGTTCGGTGCGAATTTCTCCGAAATTGGGGTCTATTCGTCGAAGATTCGCCTCGGCGTCGTTCATGGTCAGACCGGCTGCGATGGAAAAACTGGGGTTGATTTCCCATGCCAGCACGGGATTGTGACGGATGTAAGACACCTTGGAGCGCGTGGCGATCGCGCTGAAGTTGGTGTCGTCCGGCCAGTCGTTTCTCAGGCCGAAAGGAACGTGGACCGAGTACCCGAAGGTTAAAGGGGTTGTTCGGATGGGCAAGGTGAAATAAACGTGGGGAACATGCTGGAATTGAGCTTCATTGTTGTGCTTGGTTCCGTCGGGGGTCTTGTATTCGACGTCGAAGAACAGGGCGTAAAATCCGCCGGAGAGGGCCGGCTGATCAATCTGGGTGATGCCGGCAGGATTAAAATAGATGCCTGCGGGCGTGTCGGCGGTGGCGGTAAAGGCGTTGCCTCGCGCGGTGGCAAAGGCGTCATGATCGACAACGCGTATTCCCAGGCCGAATGCGACGGATGGAATCAGGGTGGTTAGGATCAGCGTGGTTTTGAGAAGAGCCTTTGTGGTCATGGTGTTTGATTTGATTCAGGCAAACTTGATATTACGATCCGTTTGGATTCGTTATATTGTCGAGCTGGAGGCGCGTTTGGCAAACGCCTTTTTGTCAAATTGATGTGAACTATTTTGCCCTTGCAACGCGAATTGCGATCCACTGGTTGAAAATCAGACGAGAGGCGTGCCAGCGAACAAAGGATAACCCTGCGGGGATACATGAAGGAGATAAAAATATGACTTTCCAGGATTTGAGCATTAGCCACATCATAGCTATTTATTACGGCGCCGCTGCTTTGGGTTTTCTATTATACCGTTGTTTTTGGCGCCCGCGTTGGTGGACCACGCGCTCGGAGCCGAGTCGGCCGGTAGACGACAATCTTTGGTTGATCTTCGTTGGATTGAACCCATTCTTCGGAGCCTTGATCTTTCCACTGTTCTGGCCGGTGGTGCTGGCACTGCATCTTTTTCTTCGATGGCTTCCGGAGGGGATGCTGGCGGAAAATTTCCGGGAGAATAAGGAGACGGTCGTTGACCGTGACCATCGCAGCGGATTGGAGAAGCGTGTGGGGGAGACGGGACGTGCGGTCAGCGATCTTCGGCCGGCGGGTCGGGTGGAAGTCGGTGGCGCGATCGTGGAGGCTCGTTCCGAGGGTGGGTTTATCAGTAAGGACGAGCCGATCATTGTGACCGGAACCGATGGCTTTCGTTTGACGGTGAAAGAGCGGCACGATCGACGAGGTGCCGAAGGCGGATTTACACAATAATATACACAAATTACGGTTTGTCCGCATTGGGTATCTGCCGTTGGCTGTTACTGTGATAGAGCCAGATGGTGAACGGATTTCCATGGGTATAATCGGGATGGGGGGGTTTGCCGCCGCTCACCATCGTGCCGCATTGCAACTGGAAAAGGAGGGAACGTCTCGTCTGATCTGCGCCTGTGACCCGCACCTTTCGTCGTTTTCGGAGGTGATGCGGCGTTGGGAATTCGCCGAGCGCGGGGTACGGGTTTTTAGCGATTACATCGCCATGCTGGACGCCTGTGGCGAACAGCTGGACATGGTGGTGATTCCCACGCCAATCCAGTTTCATGCCGTAATGCATCAGGAATGTGTGAAACGTGGCATTCCTGTTTATCTGGAAAAGCCCCCGACTTTGGTGGAACGCGAGTTGGAGCGGATGATCAAAACCGACCTGAAGCAGGCAAAACGCACCCAGGTTGGATTCAACTTTGTGGTCGAGCCTGCCCGTCTGGCGCTTAAGCGCCGCATTTTGGCCGGTGATTTCGGACGATTGCTGCGGGTGGGGTACCGGGGGTTTGCCGCCCGTTCCTCCGCCTATTTCAGGCGCAACAATTGGGCGGGTCGCATCAGGGTGGGTGAACAACCGGTGCTGGATTCCTGCATGGGTAATGCCATGGCCCACCACGTTCATAACACCCTGCTTTGGGCGGGGGACGGCGATGTGTTTTCCTGGAGTCCGATCGCATCGGTCAGGGCCGAAGTTTATCGGGCCAATCCCATCGAAACCGCGGATGTTTTTTTTGTCAGCGCCGATACGCCTTCCGGCGTGAAACTCGATCTGGCGATTACCCATGCCTGTCAGGAGGGAGAAAAGCACCACGAGGAAATCATCTGGTGTGAGGAGGCTGTCATTCGATACTTCATCTACGATTGTTATCAGATCGAGTGGAAGGACGGCCGGCGGGAACGCATTCCCCTGCCCAAGGATTACGTCCTGCCGCTCAACTACCGGTTTTTCCAGGATTACCTCCGGGGCAAAATCGATCGGCCGGCCACCTTGCTGGAGGACTGCCGACCGTTCGTTCAGCTTTACAACCTGGCGTTTGTCTCTTCGGGAGGCATAGGTGAAATCGACCCGGCATTCTGCACGTTTTTTGGCGGCGAGGTGGAGAAGTACACGGCGGTCAAAGACATCCGGGGGGTGGCGCAGCGGTTCCTGGATACGGGATTGCTGCCATCGACCCAGCGTGCTCCCTGGGCGATGGCTCCGGTCACCACCGCCTACCCCGGGGACGTTCTTTCGATGGAACTGCTCACCGGGGGTCCGGCGTAATCGCTTTCCGGCCGACCGGGTGGAGAATGGAATTTGCTTGCCCGTATGGAAGTGAACAATGTTTCGTTTGATATGCCCAAAGACACAGCGGAAAAATCCACGAAATCGAAAAAAGCGTACGCGCAAGCCGGGGTAGATATCGATCTGGCGGACAGCATCAAGGGAGGGCTCAAAGAGCAGTTGGCGCGGGCCAGCCGGCCGGAGGTCCTGGGCAAGGCGGGCGGTTTCGGGGGACTCTTCGATTTGTCGAAGTCGGGATACAAGCGCCCGGTTCTGGTGAGCAGCGTCGACGGGGTGGGCACCAAGTTGAAACTGGCTTTCTCCAGCGGCCGGCACGAAGGGGTGGGGCAGGATATCGTCAATCACTGCGTGAATGATGTCGCTGTCCTGGGAGCGGAACCCCTGTTTTTCCTGGATTATGTCGGCATGGGAAAACTGGAGCCCGGGGTGTTTCAGGGCTTGCTGGCGGGAATGGCGGAGGCCTGCCGCGAAGCCGGTTGTGCTTTGATCGGGGGTGAAACCGCCCAGATGCCCGGATTTTACCGGGCCGGCGAATATGATCTGGTCGGGTCGGTCGTCGGAGTGGTTGAGAAGCCGAAGATTCTCTCGGGCGCGGCGATTCGTCCTGGCGACAAACTGGTCGGACTGGGTTCCAGCGGCCTGCACACCAACGGTTATTCCCTGGCCACCCGGATATTCTTCAACAAACTCCGGTTCCGCATGGACGACCGCCTGCCCGGAAGCGAAGTGACGGTGGCGGACGCCCTGCTGGAGCCTCACGTGAATTATGCCGGCTTGATGCAGCGGCTGTTGAAAAGATTTAATCAAGGCACGCGGTCCGATCGCCGTGCCGGAAACGGAATCTTCGGCGCCGCCCACATCACCGGGGGAGGATTTACCGGCAATATACCCCGGATTCTGCCCGAAAATTGCGACGCGGTGGTGGCGACCGACGCGTGGCCGAAGCCGGCGGTTTTTGAAATTCTGGCGGATCAGGGAGGGGTGACCTTCGATGAGCTCTACGAGGTGTTTAATATGGGCATCGGAATGGTGCTGATGGTTGCGCCGGAGGCGGCGGAGGATGTGGTGCGGAAGGCGCGGCGTGCCCGTCGTCCAGCCTGGATCATCGGTGAGGTGAAGGCGGGTCAGGGCCGGGTGCATTTGACCTGACGCGATCCGGAACGCCCGGTTGACAACCGAACGGGTTGTCGTTTACGGTTCTGCCACCGTGATAGAATCGGCGACAATGCGGCATGTGCTGGTGCTCAACCGCTGCTGGCAGGCGGTCAATATCGTGACCGCCCGGAGAGCTTTCTGTCTCTTGTTTCAGGATCACGCCCGGGTCATTTACACCGATGACGATTCCTTTCGGGTGTTTAACTCGATGGAGTGGCTGGATTTTTCCAGTCAGGAGCCTCCCCGTGACCGGAGGGATTACGTGCAAACGGTGGATCGGCGGATTAGAATGCCCCGTATTATTCTACTCAACGCGTTTGACCGGATTCCCCGCAAGGAGGTGAAGTTCACCCGGAACAACGTTTTCGAACGGGACAAGAACCGCTGCCAGTACTGCGGCGAGAAGTTCGACCGGGGAGATCTGAACCTCGATCATGTGATTCCTCGCGACTACGGGGGTAAAACGACCTGGGAAAACATCGTCTGCTCCTGTGTGCCCTGCAATATCCGCAAGGCCAACCGTCTGCCTCACGAGGCCGGCATGCGTTTGATCCGCAAGCCGCAGCGCCCGAAGTGGCGTCCGTTTGTCACGGTGGTCATGGGCAATCCCGCCTACGAATCCTGGAAACACTTCCTTGACGCCGCCTACTGGAACGTCGAGTTGAAGGAGGAGTGACGTACCGGAGTGGTCCGGGACCAGGGCGATACCGGCGGTCTCTGGAATAAATCTTGTGCCCGGGAATCGTTGGTTTCTAGACTGTACCCATGACCACAGATGCATCTGTAGCACATCGTTCGCACAACTTCAGCGCCGGGCCGGCGGTTCTCCCTTTGGAGGTCCTCAAAACGGCGCGCGAGGAATTGCTGAACTACCGGGGTACGGGTTCCTCTATTATGGAGTTGAGCCACCGCGGCCCTGAATACATCGAAGTTGACGCCCAGGCCCGCGAGCGCCTGATCCGGCTCTTGGGGCTGGGGGACGCCTTCGAAGTCATGTTCCTGCAGGGGGGCGCCAGCACCCAGTTCATGATGGTGCCGACGAATTTTCTGTTCGAAGGCAGAACCGCCGATTACCTGAACACCGGCGCCTGGGCCAAGAAGGCGATCAAGGAAGCCAAAATGATCGGCGACGTTAACGTCGCCTTCAGTTCCGAAGAGGGCAACTTCAACCGGGTGCCTCGCGACGAGGAAATCCGCGGGTCGGACAATCCTGTCTATCTGCACTTTACGTCGAACAATACTATCTTCGGCACCCAACAGCCCAAAGAACCTGAGTCCAACGGGGCTCCCCTGGTGTGTGACGCGTCGTCGGACTTTCTCTCCCGGCCCGTCGACGCCGCGCGCTACGGTTTGATCTATGCTGGGGCGCAGAAGAATGCCGGGCCCTCCGGCGTGACCATTGTCATCGTGCGCAAGGATCTGCTCGAACAGGCGCGAACCGACGGCGTTCCCTCCATGCTGCGTTACAAAACCCATGCGGGCACCATGTTCAATACCCCGCCCACCTTCGGCGTCTACCTGGTGAACCTGATCCTCGGGTGGCTGGAAGAAAAGGGCGGTCTCGCCGCGATAGAGCGTCAAAACAAAGAGAAAGCCAAATTGCTCTACGACCAGATCGATCACGATGACTTCTACCGCACCCCGGTGGAAAAGGAATCACGGTCACTGATGAACGTGGTCTTCCGCTTGCCCACCGAGGAATTGGAAAAGACCTTCCTCAAAGAAGCGGAGTCACACGATATGCACGGCCTGAAAGGCCACCGCAGCGTCGGCGGCTTGCGCGCCAGCATCTACAACGCCTGCCCGCGCGCAAGCGTCGAAGCCCTGGCGGAGTTCATGAAAGACTTCCGCGACCGTAACGGTTGACGGGACCGCGGGCATCCCTGCCCTGAGCCTGTCGCAGGGCCTGCCCTGAGCCTGTCGCAGGGCCAAGCCGTGTAATTCGGGATCATGGCTCGTTCGTGTATTTAGTGCCATTCGTGGACGACCTGAACGGTCTTGCAGGTGGGGAAATGGGCCCACGAAACACACGAACCACACCAAAAGCGAAATGAAGGATTTTCAGCCACCGTGGCAATACGATGAGTTCAAACCGGTCGGACGTGACTACGGCCGTCAATCCGAAGTGGATGTTTACGATTCCAGCCATGCGGATTTCCGCGATATCAAAGAGGAAAGTATTCGGGTCCTTGACCTACTGGGCCTGAAACGTGGCGATACCGTAATCGACTTCGGTTCAGGGACCGGCACGTTTGCCATCGAGGCCGCCAGGAGAGGAGCGATCGTTCACGCGGTCGATGTTTCTCAGGCCATGCTCGCCCGGGCTCGGGCCAAGGCTGATCGGGAGGGCGTGTCCGGTATTGAATTCCACCATGCCGGCTTCCTGACCTACAAACATCCGGAGGGTGCGGCCGACGCCATTGCGACGACGTTCGCGTTCCACCATCTGCCGGATTTCTGGAAGGGCATTGCACTCAAGCGCATGAACGGAATGCTGAAGCCGGGGGGTACGCTATACCTGCACGACGTCATTGTCGGGGAGGCCGCATCGCTTGAGAACATCACGTCATTTATCGACAAGCAGGAGAAGGCGGGCGGGAGCTTTCTCCGCGAAGACGCCGAGGGACATTTTCAAGACGAGTATTCCACCTATGATTGGGTGATCGAGGGGCTCTTGGCCCGTGCCGGATTTAGTGTCTCCAGGAAGCACATCGAGGGAGGCGTTATTGGGACTTACCTGGCCACAAAAACAAGGCCTGCCGGAAATACTTGAGGCGGGGGATTTCGAACTTGAAGGACGCGACCGCCCGCACCCTCCGTTCCCTCAACCGTAGCGCCAATCTTTAGACGGCATCTCCCAACCGGCCGACAAAACGCCCGCGCTTCGAAACCGGAACCAAGCTTCACCACGAAGGACACCAAGAGCACGAAGGATAAGGCATCGGAACCAAGAACTTGGAACCAAGAACCCAAACCAATCTTCAACCACAGACGAAGCAGAGCGTAGATGGCGGAGCATTTCCCAGATGGGCACAGATACGAGACCTCCGCATTGTATCTGTGCATTCTGTGATCTGTGGTCAAAAATTCCGGGTAAACCAGAGCCCAATAGTGTGTGCGCTTCCTCCTTCGCGATACGGCCCCATCGCCCCGCTCGCCTTTTTCCTTTCCATCCCAACCCTTTACCGGCAAATTCACCTCCTGTGAGTTCCTCCCCTAAGACCGATCCTCAACCCGTCCCGGTTACCGGGGAAGGGGAGGCCGCCGCAGCAACAGGGGAGGCTTAATTTCCTTCGTCGATGCCTCGCCCGATGTTCCGCCGATACCCGGTGACGAATCGCGACTTCACTGCCAGGGTTTTGGGGGATTTTGTGCATGAGCCTTGAACTCTACAAAGACGCCGTCCTGACGGACGATTTTCCCAAACACCACCTCAAGCGTGGCGATGTGGTTCGTCTCGTTGACCGGCACTCCGCTTCCGACGGTACGGAAGGCTTTTCCATAGAAGTCTTCAGCGCCATGGGCCATACGATCGCAATTGCCACCGTTCCGGCCGCCGCTTTGGAACCGTTGCGATCGGATGAAGTGTTGTGCGTTCGTCAGGTTGGCTGACATTACCATTTTGAGTTGAGGCTGACCTCCCGCCCCCTGCGCTCTCTCAACCGTAGCGCCGCTCTTCAGACGGCGTTTCCAAACGCCCGACAACCCGCCCGCGCCTCAGAACCGGAACCAGGCTTCACCACGAAGGACACGAAAGACACGAAGGATAGAAAATCCCCGTAGGATCGTTGCTTCCGCCGATATTCCCTTTATCCTCGGCGCTTCCGTGCGCGACTGAACTCGGGCTTCGACTGAACTCGCCGAAGTCCGATAACCCCGAACCAAGCCCGACTTTCGAAACTGGAGCCTTTGATGGTCCGCCAGCCCGCTTACCTGTGTGAGGCAGGGCCAAAGGTCTTCACTACAGACGTTGATCCGACAACGGTTCGAGATGGTGGTCGGCGCTGATGCGCGGCGGCGATTGCGGGGGCAGTTCAAGGCCGAGTTGGCCGAGGAGAAGCTTCTGGGCTTTATTTGGCATGGTGTAGCGGCTGAAGATCCGGGTGCGTCCGTCGGTGGTCGGGAAGTGGACGTCGAGCATCTGGATGGCACAGAGTTGCTCGAACAGCGAGCGCGGCGTCAGGCCGGGAGCCTTGAGCGAGAGTTTGTGCCGCAGAGTCGCATGCAGGCAGTAGGCGAGGAAGGCGATGAAGATGTGGGCTTCGATGCGTGCTTCTGCCTTGTGATAAATGGGCCGGACAGCGAGGTCGCCTTTGAGGTTTTTGAAGGCTTGCTCGACTTCGACCAGGAGCATGTAGAGCCGCCAGAGCTGGCCCGATTCCTGGTCGCAGAGGTTGGAGCGCAGCAGGTAGCGGCCTTCGCGGCGCATCGCTTGGCGCAGCTTGTCCTTTCGCAGTGAGTAGTTGAGGATGCCCTCGGCAGTGACATTGATGTGGACGAGGCGCCAGGCCAGTGGGTATTGCTGGCGGGCGGCGCCGAGTTTGAGCAGGAGTTGGTCGCGTGGCGGCGCCATCCGCTTAAGCTCCGCGAGGCGAGCCCAGAGTTTCTTGAGCTGACGGCGGCGCATCGCTCGCTCTTTGCCGACGCGCTCGCGGGAGCGGGCCAGCACGTAGAGCTCGCCCTCGCGCGGTAGAAGCTTCACGTCCACTCCCTCGCGGG
>JBJHCF010000050.1:0-33479 GCA_050506795.1 Opitutia bacterium | reverse complement strand
GTGGCTTTCGGTGGCGGTTGGATTTCGTAGCTTCTCGTACTCTCATCGCCCACACACGGCCTCTCTGCCTGTTCGTGTTCCTACGGTCGTGCCTTTGCTACAGACTTCTTTCACGCTGAGTCCCTCACGGTACCCGCCTTGTCTTTCACTACGGTTGTTGCCACTTTTCCCGATCATTTCTTTTCATATGACTAGTTCATGCCCATGCCGGGCACACGAGGGTCATGCTCCCGCATGGCCGGGGGGCGCGGCCATCCTGCCCGCACCGGCGGCGCGGGAGCGCCGCCCTGGTGATCTCTCAGGACAGCCAGCTTCGCATCACCGCAAACCGCTATGGCAACGTGGTCTTCTGGAACCACACCGTCGCCTGAAAACTCTGGAGCCGAAAATCTATTTCAGAATGAGTACCCAGTTTTCCTGAGACGGGGGATGAAAATTTCCACTGCTGCCGGTTTCGGCTGCCCGGCGCTCAGCTGTCAAGGGGTTAAACCATTCCGCTTGTATACCTTCCTGAAGATGGTCGAGGTCTACACGGAAATGGCCTCCATGAGTTACGAATATCACGGCGCTTCGGCCATCCGGTGCTTTGGCGGCCGCGATGGAGACCTCTGCATCGGTTGGTGTCTGCACGGCATCCGTCGTATCGGAAACATGTTCAACAAAGTCGAGGTTTGGTTCGATGCCCGGCCAGCCTACTTCCTCCATGACCGTTCGGACATTGCGGATGTGGGCCAGGGCAAGCTCGTTGGCGCCGATGCCAAAAGGTTGGTGCTCCGGGCCGGGCCGATGGAACCGTGAACTGGCCAGGCCGCCAATGACATTTCGCCACATCCGTCGTGTCGCTTCGAGTTCACCGCCGGTCCAAGCGTGGCCTTCGCCGCCGTAGATCTTGACATTGTTCAGCGGTTTGGGGTTTTCCAGCACACGGCTCCGAATGCTCTGGATCTGGTCGAAGTGGTTCTGGCCGGTGTTGACGTTGTTTTGCGATATCTCAAAATAGTCATAGTGCGCATCGTCGTGAAGCAACGCGATCTGTTCTGCTGAATTGAAGTTGACGTTTCGCCGCATGTCGGCGAGGTAAACGTCCACACCTTCCGCATCGGCCCGTTCCCGGATGAACCGGGCCCAGTGTCGCCCCCATTCAGGGTCCTCACCGATCTCATTATTCATGCAGTAGAGCACATTGGGATACTTCAGGCTGAAGTCCAGTAGACGGTTGACGAAGGCTTCCTGGTATTGCCGGACCACTTCATTGTCCTCCATGGCCGGCACGGTATGAAAGAAGGCATGATCACTCGGTCCTGAGCCGGAATAGTAGTCGATCACTTCGGCCAGGCCTGACTCTTCCGCTGTGTAGTTAATATTATTCCGCGGGTTAAATGGGTGAACTTCCCAGCCCCTGTTCTCCGGACCGAATCCGAGGGGTGCTTCCGAGGCGAATAAGTCCCAGGGGTCCCAGATCTCGATCTGCACGATTATGTTACGTTCATGACACATGTTCAGGAAGCCGTCGAAGCGCTCCCAATACTCGGCGTCCCATTCGGTCAGGTCGAAAAGTCCGTCATCCGTCTGCGCGAATGCGTAGCGGTTCTCCGGGTTCCTGTCGGACATCGTGTTGCGCACGTAATTGCCACCTGCCTCGGCGATTTCATCAAGATGATCCTCCAGTCCTTCGGGATGATTGAACAAGTTGTCCTCCCGGCTCCCTCCCAGCAGCAATACCGGCTCACCCTGATATTGCCAGAAAAACGGGTTCGCCTCGTAAGGCCGGATACGATTCTCATTGGCCGCCGTAACGGAGGTGCCGAATATAAACAGGCAAATCCAGAGGAAGTGACCTGGACATTGCCGAGCGTGCCGCTTGTTGATCCTCGCGAACCAGCGCGAAATGGGAGATGTAGAGATACTGAAGTAAACCGCGTCTTTCATGGTTTTTGGGATTTGATGGCTTTTGCATCTGATGTGCTCTCCGTCCCTTGGACAGAGGAAGGAGGTTTTTATATAGTCCGCGCGACCCCCCGCGTCAATCTGTTAGGCGCCGCCGCTGATTTTGGGTATACCCGGATCCCCGGCAAGTCGGGAAGGTTTGAGTTATCAGCGGCAAGGGGACGGTATTGCCTGACTGCTGATGCATGACAACAATCTGACAGTTTCGTTGCTGATGGTTGACAACAGACAGTGCTGAGGGTGTTGCGATCGCTTGATGAACATTGTCATTCGTTGTCTGTTTATCAGCACCATTTTTTCCATCCTCGATCTCGAAGAGATGCGCGAGATCCACCGCCTTCCGACCGGAGACTTCCCCGAAGGACTCGTCATCGATCCCCCGGAGAACGAGCGTTCATATCCAACGCCCGTTCGAATACGGTCTCGGTCGTCGATCTCGACAGCCTGGAAATCCTCCACACCATCGAAACCGGCGCCGATCCCGACGGAATTGGCTACCGCGCCCGATAACGAGAAACGATGCTGCATGAGTGTGTCTCGCCTCGGCTTAATGCCGACGCTCGTCACAGTCACCCGGCAATTTATTCGAAGGGGTTTGAACGGTACTCCCGCTCCTGGTACCGGAAGAAGTCAAAGTCCGCCGGACGAGCCGTGCCCGCCATGTCCTGACACGCCATGCCGACGAACGCTCCGGTGAAGTTGGGTTGCCCGATAGCGGTCGCTTCGTCGGAGAGGATGCTGGCGTCAAACTGCTCTGGGATCCTTTGCCAGTTGCTGTCCACGCCTTCGACGCGGTAGGCGAAGTAGAGCCGTTCGTAGTCCACTTCGACGCGCAGGTGTATGGGTTTGCCGGCCGGGAGCGCGATCGGAGGAGTGAAAGAATCGGCCTGCGCGGCGTCTGGAATACTCGACATCACCGCGAGAAATTTCCCGATCTTTTCGTCGTGGGAAATATAGAGGTAATGGAATTTCGACGAGTTGTAATAACAGGTCAGGCCGGCCAATTGTTGAAAATGCTCCGGTTCGAACTCCACGACCGTCTCCGCGCTGTAGCAAAAAGCCTGTTGTCGCCGTGCAATCAGCGCCTGCCTGAACAGACATCCGATCGATTCGCGGCCAAAAAGCCGAAGATGACCGGGCCGCGCGGTGAGGCTGAAGATTTCCTCGGGATACGGTGTGCGCAGCCATTGAAAGTCGATCGGCAGTTCCGGTTCATCAAAGTCGTCGCGGCAGGCGTTTTGCTCCGTTGATTGGAGCTGACCCGCGTCCGCTGCCACGGGAGGCAAGCTCGGCGCGGGCGTCTCAATCGAGGGAACCCCTTGTCCATCCAGGGTCCTTAGCCATCCGTCCTCGCCCCAGGTCATTTTTTGAATCGCCGTTTCGCGTCCGAGTACACATCGACCGCGATTGGGAATCGGACGCCCCGCCAAATAGACCATGTAGGTCTCGCCGTTTTGCGTTTCAACAAGGTCCGCGTGGCCCGCGCGTTGCAATTCCGAGTCGGGACGATTTCGCGCGGTCAGGATGTGGCAGTCGGGATGAAGTTCGTACGGGCCGGTGAGAGTTCGGGATCGGGCCATCGTCACCGCATGGTCCCAGTTCGTCCCACCTTCCGCCGTCAGGAGATAATACCACCCGTCGCGCTTGTAAAGGTGTGGTGCTTCAGTCAAGCGAAGCGATGTTCCCTGGAAAATGTTCACGCGCTCGCCGACCATCCTCTTTTCCTCGACGGAATATTCCTGCAGGACGATTCCCGCGAACCGGTTCTTTGCCGGGCGGTAGTCCCAAAGCATGTTCAATAGATACTTCTTTCCGTCGTCGTCATGAAACAACGAAGGATCGAACCCGCTGCTGTTCAGGTAAACCGGGTCGGACCATTCACCATCAATGGTCGGGCAGGTGACGAGATAATTGTGAAAATCCCGCATCGACGCTCCGCCGGTGCCACCCATGCTCGATCGTCCGAAGCGTTTCACGTCGGTGTAAATCAACCAGAACCGATTGTCCGCATACGTCAGACACGGCGCCCATACCCCGCACGAGTCCGGATCGCCGAGCATGTTGAGCTGGGCCGCCCGACGGAGCGGCCGCGTGAGCAATCGCCAGTGGACGAGATCGCGTGAGTGATGAATCTGCACGCCTGGAAACCATTCGAAGGTTGAGGTGGCCACATAGTAATCATCACCGACCCGCACGATGGAGGGGTCGGGATTGAAGCCGGGAAGAATCGGGTTTTTTATGTTGGCCATAGACAAACTTTTACGACTGATGCGTCAGTTTCCAGAAGGGCTCGGAGGCCACTGGATGCGGTCCTGCCATCCCCTGGTCAATTTGTAGAACTGAAGACAGATAATCACAAGGGTCGCGGCAATAACCGTGGTGCCGGCAAAGACGAACACGATACCGAAGAGCGCGCGGTCGGTTTGCTCGACATGCGCCTCATATCCGAAAAACCCAAGGAGCCAACCCGTCAGGCTGCCGCCCACGGCGTTGCCCGCTTTCAACGCGAACAGGTGGCCGCCACAGAACATCGCCATCGCCCCTTTGCCCATGGTCCGGACGCCGTAGTCTACGGTATCGGGCACGGTGGAAAACAGGAGCGGCACGAACATCATGTGAAAGAAGTTGGACATCATCGTCAGGGTCAGCGCGGGAAAGATCCATTCGCGCGGCACGAAGAACAGCGCCGCGTTCAAAATAATCGTCCCGCAGAGAGCGAGCTTCATGACTTTTATTTTGCAGCGATAGCGAATCAGCCAATTCGCCGCCACCGCTCCCGCTACACCGGCGAGCATGGTCAGCCCCATAAACATGGAAATCAGGTTACTCGTATCGCCGAAGATCCCCGTCATCGTGTTGATCAGGTAGTAATCGACAAAATAAGGTTTGGCGGCGCTTTGCATGGCCCCACGGGTCATGATGATGAGTGTAGCCAGGGCAATGATCAGCCATTGCGAATTGGTGAACATGGCCTTCAGATCGTACGCCGCGTTTCCTTTGGTCAGGTTGTCATCATGGTAAACATGTTCTTTGGTGAACGCGAAACAGCCGATGAAGCACAGCACGGCGATCACCGCCATGACGGCCATCGCCAGTGGGAAGCCAATTTGGAAATCCTCCGGCGTGCTGCCACCGCCCAACAACTTCGCGAGCGGGAAAATCGAAGTTGTCACCAGGAACCCCCCGACCATCGCCATCCCAAAGCGCCAGGTCTGGAGATTGCCGCGCTCTTCGCTGTCACCCGTCATCACACCACCCAGCGCCGAATACGGGATGTTCACCGCCGTGTAGGCAGCCATTAGTAACGAGTAACTGATGTAGGCATAAACCAGTTTCGTGCCCATGTCAGGACCGGGCGTAATGAACGCGGCGACTGCGAGGCCTCCATAGGGAATCGCCACCCAGAGCATCCAGGGTCGGTAACGACCGTGTTTGGACCGTGTCCGGTCCGCCACGGCCCCCATGACCGGGTCGGTCACCGCATCGAACAACCGGACAACCAGCATCAGGGTCCCCGCCGCCGCCGCCGTGATGCCATAGACGTCCGTGTAAAAATACAGCAGGACATTGATGACGGCCTGATAGACGATATTGCTGGCGGTATCACCGAGGCCGTAGCCGAGTTTCTCTTTGAGGGTCAGGTTCTGTTTTGCCATTATCTTCCCTGTTCAAACTGTAGTTGAAAGCTGCTCAAATTATCCGCACAAAACGCCAAAAATGAATAGCGGTTCCTAAGATCCAATTATTGGGTGGCGGAGTATTGGGAGGACTTGAATCAAAAGACAAGCCTACTTTGCCCGGGACTGGCTTTTCAGGGTTCGTCACGTTCAGGAGCAATCAGAAACGCATACAACTCATCCTCCCAAATCGACACCGCTCACCGGCTGCAGAAAGCCCTCCCGGTTAAAATCCGGGAGGGCCTATCGAATCGCGCAAATTCAATCAGCGCTCCAACTCCTCAAGCCGGAGTGAGCCGTATCCACTTGTTTGGCTCATCGAACCTACTGCTGTGGAATCGCAATAACGGCGTCAAATGCCGGCCTTGGTTCATGTTGACGTGTAAAAAGCAGCGGGTAGTTGGTTCTTCCCCGTATCGGAAAATTGTTCTTCCATGACTGGCCGTCATGGACACCCCACAACGTCACCCGGTCAATTACATCGCGCCGGTCGTAGAGGATTTGAAAGAACTCAACCCATCGTTCCGCCAGCGCCTCCTCCATTTCGTCGGGAAGCCCGTCAGGCCATGGATTCATCGCCTCTCCCATTTCCTGGGTTGCACCGATATCCGCCGTTGGGCCTCCTTCGCGAGGAAGGACGTCAACATCCAGCTCGGTAATATGAACCTTGACCCCAAGTGCGGCAAACGCGTCGATACTATCCTTTATATCCTGAAGATCCGGGTAATCGATTCCCCAATGACCTTGCATACCCACTCCGTCGATACGGATTCCGTGTTCCTGAAGGTCTTTCACAATGGCGACAGCGCCGTCCCGTTTGGAAGGCCGCCACATGTTGTAGTCATTGTAATAGAGTTCCGTATCAGGCGCGTATTCAGCGGCAAACTGGAAAGCCAGACGGATGTAGTCGTCACCGATAATCTGACGCCAAAGCGAATTCCGCAAGGACCCGTCCTCATTTAGCGCCTCATTGAGGACATCCCAGCCGTGAACCCGCCCGGCATATCGACCGGCCACGGTTTCAATGTGGCTGCGCATCCGTTCTATTTGAGCTTCTCTGCTATTCCGATTCCCCTCCTCATCCTGGTAGAACCAGTTCGGAGTTTGGCTGTGCCAGACCAAGGTATGGCCGACGATGAACATGTCATTGGCCTCACCGAAGGCGATGAATTGATCGGCGGGGCCGAAATTGTAAACCCCTCGTTCCGGATTCAGCGGCCCGGGTTTCATTACGTTTTCGGCCGTGATGGAGTTGAAGTGTCTCTTGATGATCTCAACAGACGCCGTATCCCGCTCCGTGATATGCCCGTTGTTCAGGGCGGTTCCAATGAAGAAAACGTCTTTATAGGCATCTTTCAACGCTTTCGCCGGGGATTGCTCCCCTTCGTCATCGCTCAATCCGGATGTCAGCGGAATCATAAGTATCGAGGTAACAAGGCCTAACGTTCTTAGTGGTTTTAGTAGGTGTTTCATTTCTCAGTGTGTTCGTGGGATTGCTTCATCTTTTGAGTAAAAACCGTAAAAGTCGAATAGTTTCACCTCAAATACTTACGCCGGTGTTTGATTCGGCGACGATTCCGTGACAATTCGCATTTGACTACTTTGCGCCAGCAATGCCGACATTGTGACCACAGCCCCCGGTATCCGTGATTCGAAGGCCGGAAAAGAATCGGTAGGTTGGCATATGCTTAGAGGGCGAAAGAACCGTGCCTTGCGGACACTTAACAAAGTCCCCTTCGTTCGGCCGCATCATCGCAATCAGTGTTCAGTTTCCATACGAACCTCCGTGTTATCTGTAAACCATTCTCACGCGTTTTTATTTCCCCGCCAGAATATCCGTCACTCCTTTTCCATACCTTGGCGGTTTCGCACGCTTGAGCGTGGCGGGCGTGCAACCGCGCAAGATCGTGTGCCTCATATTTGGCTTGCTTCGCCATTCACGACCGCACCATAAATCGTTATGCACGAGGGTCGGATCTCACAACTCGCCGCGTTCGTCTCAACGTTCCTGCCGGCGGTTTTCCTGATCGGGTGTGTTTCCGCACACCAGACCGCCGCCCCACCAACGGCCGCGCCTCACACCGAGTGGACCCCGCTCTTCGACGGGGAGACCCTGGGCGCATGGCGTCCGACCGGCTTCCTCCTGCCCGGGCCGGTATCGGTCGACGGTGACACGATCATTCTCGGCCGAGGCGATGGCCTTACCGGGATCACCTGGACGGGCGAGGAAACCCTTCCAACGAACAACTACGAAATCTCGCTGGAGGCGAGCAGGCTCGACGGGATCGATATTTTTTGCGGCCTGACCCTTCCGGTCAACGACAGTCATGTGTCGTTGATCATCGGAGGCTGGGGCGGCACGGTGGTCGGCCTATCCAACGTGGATTCCGCCGATGCCTCCGAGAACGAAACCACGGTCTTCATGAGCTTCGAAACGGATCGGTGGTATACGATTCGCGTCCGCGTGACCGATGATCGGTTTCGGGCATGGATCGACGAGGAATTGATCGTCGACCTCGACACTTTCGGCCGCCAACTCGACGTTCGCCCGGATATCGGCCTCTCGCGCCCATTGGGCATCGCGTCATGGAACACGACCGCCGCTCTGCGCAACCTCCGTTTTCGCCGGTTGGATAGGTAAACCGAATCTCATTGGCACTTCCGCAGGGGAGCCGCTCCCGCGGGCATCTTGCCCGCACACCGGCGGCGCGGGAGCGCCGCCCTCCAGGAAAGGGAAGCGCGATCCCATCTCAGTTCGGTTTCATCTAACGATCAACCGGATTAACCGAACGCCATCCAGCTTAGTCTATTGTTAGCACACACCCTCAATTGCGAGGAGTGCCCGATATTGTTTATCCAACACCCAAACCCGACTTGGCTGTAGATCACTAACGCAAGGCCTAATAATGACAAAAGCATTCTCCACACTAATCGCACTGGCAACTCTGGGTGCCGGTCTCGCCTTTTCGAACTCGCTTCACGCGAATCCGATTTTCACGCAGCGCTACTCGGCCGACCCCGAGCCAATGATCTTCGAAGGGCGGCTTTACGTCTACGGCTCGAACGACGAGCACAACCGGAACGGTTACGATATCGTCAGTTATAACCTGGTCTCGACCGACGACATGGTCAACTGGCTCGACCACGGAGTGGTGTTCGAGGTCCCCAGGGACGCCTCGTGGGCCGGACGGGCATTCGCCCCCGGCGCCATCGAGCGTAACGGCAAGGTTTACCTTTATTTTCCGAACGGCGGATCCAACACTGGCGTCGCGGTTGCCGATCGCCCGGAAGGACCTTTCGTCGATCCGCTCGGCGGGCCGCTGATCCACAGGGGAATTCCCAATGCGAATGTCGCCTGGGTCTTCGATCCGGGAGTGTTTATCGACGACGACGGCCAAGCCTACCTTTACTTCGGAGGAGGCGCGAACAACGAGTTCGGCTATGGTGAAAATCTGCGGGTGATCAAACTTAACGAGGACATGATTTCAGTCGATGGCCCGGCGATCACCATCGAAGCGAGAAATTCGTTCGAAGCGGCTTTCGTTCACAAGCACAACGACATCTATTACTTCACCTATTCGACCAATTTCGCGGAGGGTGCGGCGAGAATCGACTATCTCACCAGTGACAACCCGGTAACCGGATTCACCTACCAGGGGATCGTGCTCGAGAACCCGACCCTTGACGGTCAAAACATCAACAACCACAACAACAATCACCAGGGAATCATCGAGTATGAAGGGGAATGGTACATTTTCTACCACGACCGCAGGCTTTCAGGTCAGACGTTTTTCAGAAATATTTCCGTGGAGCGGCTGATTCACAACGAAGACGGTTCGATCGAACCGGTCGTTGTCACCCACGATGGTGTCCCGCAGATCCGAAACTTCAATCCGTTCCAGACGGTGAAAGCAGCGACCATAAACAGACAGGAGGGAATCGCCGTCAAAGACTGCAGTGAAGGCGGAACCATGGTGACCTCCATCAATCACGGCGACTGGATCCGAGTGGCCGGTGTCGATTTTGAATCCGGTGCCGAAAGCTTCCAGGCCCGTGTCGCTTCCGGTTCGGAAGGCGGCCGAATCGAGATTCGTCTGGGTGCGGCGGACGGTCGCGTGATCGGCACCTGCGAAGTGCCCGACACCGGCGGATGGGATGAATGGGAAACCGTGGAGATTGAGGTCTCCGAGGTTGAAGGGGTTCACGATCTATACTTCATTTTCGAAGGCCAGGATGACAGTGACCTCTTCAATTTTAACTGGTGGCAGTTCACCCGCTGACGGGATTCGTTATCGGATTCCAACGATCCTGAATTCCTTGATGACGCCGCCAAATCGAAATAGCTCCTGCTAGATCGAATCCCACCGGCTACTCAATGGCCCGGTCATCCTTCGGCATGGCCGGGCCATCGATTTTGGAGTGCAAGGCATCTCCGACCCGGCCGGGAAAACGCGCGATCGGAAATTCACGATTTAAAATCGAGGGTATTATTCGAGATCGGTGTCAAACGCAAACCGCGCGCCCGGCTCCCCTTCCTCGTGGGGAGTCGCGGACACTTGCTCACTGGAAACATCGCCGGACGCGGTTATAAACTCTCGGACCGTTTCGAAGCGGGCGTTTGCCAGATCGTCCAACGACCCTTCATCGAGTTCAATCTCATCGAGGAGTCGCCGTTCCATCTCCGCCACGCTGAGCACGGATGTCGCCGGTTCCGATTCGATCTCTTCCGGTTCGAAATCTTCCGATTCGATCTCTTCCGATTCCGGAGGCGCAGCCTCCACACGACCGCGCCGAACCGGCCCGGAAAGGTAAAAGCCCGCCATGCGTACCGTGCGGCGCGCATGCGTTTCTTCAGTTTCCTCCGGATCCACAACGGTATCCTCAATGGTATCCGGGAGTGTATCCACCGTGTTATCCGCGGGTTGAGGATCCCCGAACGTTTCCTCATAGAGCTGCCGGACAGCGCCGGAGCGCGAGGACGCTCCGGTGGCAGCAAGCCGGCCATCGAGCTCGGCCCGTACCATCGCCTGGAAATCCGCCTCCGGATTGACCGCAGGAATCACGACCAGTTGCGCCTGGGGCCTCTCGGCGAGAAAACTCCGCAAGGTCTCGAGTATCTCCCGCCCTTCCCCGTCGAGTTCGAAACTTCCCTCGGTAAAAGCAATGTGATCGAACCCGCCGTCGTCCTCCTCCGCCGACCGAAGCACAGAGATCCCGGAAAGAGTTCCTCCGACGAGGGAGCCCGCAATGCTCAAGGGCGCGGTTAGCGCCCGGGTCGCCGTCGTCCGCAAAATCCTCGCGAAGAGCTGCGCCGGATGGAAGTCTGGATCGTCGAGACTTCCGCTGATGGGGACATCCAGCGTGATCAAGCTGTTTCGGTTCTCGAGCGCGGCGACGGCCACGCCGACCGGCGGACCACCCATGGCGGAGTCGCCCCGCCCGAAGCGCAGAGATTGAACGCGCAACTGGTTGGTGGCGTCCAAATCGTTTGCGTCGATCGCGATATTGAAATCGCCGGAAAAGGAACCGCTGTCGATCGGTCGCCCGACGCCGTCGATCGCATACGGCGAAAAAACCGCCAGCGGGATCTCGCGAATCGCCATTTCCAGTCGAGTGCGTTCCCGGAAATCGGCAAGACCCGTGCTCGCGTTCCACTCGATGGTCCCCGCTTCGGCGAGCGTTCCGGAAAACTCGGCCTTCGTTTCGGTGCCTTCCTCCAGCGAGATGTCCTCGATCAAAATTTGGAACGGCTTCAACTCAATTCGCCCGGCGGGCTGAACCGATGCATCCAAAAATTCGATATCCCCGTCCTCCAAAACGAAACGCCCCAGGCGCACCGGCAGCGGCGGGATGGCTGGCGGCGCAGCCTCCACCTCCGGAAGCGGCCCAAGGTCGTCCAGCGGCGGCGAAGTGTCTTCGACCGCCAACGCTTCGTCAGCCGGCACACCTTCCGGCACCAATCGCAGCACCGCGAGGGAGCCATCCTGCAGACGCTCCACCCGGGCACGAGGTCCCACCATGCGGATCTCCGCGACGTCGACGCTCAGCGGTTCCATGGCGGCCTTGACGTCCGTAATCGTCAATTCCCGGAACGCGGCCAAGGCGTGCTCGTCACCGGAAAGCCGTATCGAAAAATCCCGTACTGCAACGCTTGTCCGAACATCCGCGAACGGGTCGCCTTCCGGCCCCAGGCCCGCGCGCGCGTCGCCCGAGACCTCGACCACGGCGGAATCGAGCCGCAGGGGAACGAAGCCCTCCGCCAGTGGCGCGAACGGCGCGAGATCCAGCCCGGTTAGCTCGAACGCCAAGTCCGCGGTCGCGGGGTTCGGCACGACCGATCCGTTCACGCCGACTGAGCCGGCGTCGTTGAGAGAAAGGGAAAACTGAACATCGGCCGCTTCTTCCGGAGCGTTCGTCAGGTTCGAAATGCCCAGGGCAATATCGTGGGCCCGCAACAGCACCGGCTCCGGGCCGGTGCGATCCTCAAGTTCGACGACAAATCCGGAAAAATCGAACGAGGTCAGTTCGAAAATCCAGTCCGCATCCGTCAATTCCCCGACGCGACTGAGCGCCGCATCCACCGGTTTCCCCAAATCCTGGCCGCCCGAGAGCACCCCGAATTCGATCGGGGACCGCTCCGCCGGCACGGCCGGATCCGTCTCAACCAGCGCGTAGTCCGGCGCCGGCGCCGGCAACAGGGCGAGCAGATCGATCGAACCGTCGGCCTCGCGCACGACTTTTAGGAAGCCCGGCCCGATCTCCACGGACCCGACGCTCGCCCTCTGCTCGAACAAGTCGGCCGCGATCCCCGTCACAGCGAGGCGATCCAGGCCGAAGAACGCCGGCTCGTCTTCTCCGGGACGCAGTTCCACCGAATCGATTTCGAAGGAACCGTCGGCGATCCCGAGGCGCGGCGTTTCCGCCAGCGGATCAAATCGGTACTCCAACGATCCGCGGAAACGGCCGTCGGCCAAATGGACCGGGAGCAGCTCCGCGTACAATGGGGCGTAAACCGGCGCCCGGAAACCGTCCACGTTCACTTGGCCCCAAAAGCTCAGCGGATTGAGTTGAAACTCGCCCTCCACTGTCACGCGCTCGTCGGATTCACCCGTCGCCACAATCTCGTAGGTGTTGCCGTGCTCGACGCTCGTGCGAATGTCCTCGAGGAGAACGTTCAGCGAGGTGATCGTGTACTGGAAGGGGGCCGAGCCCGAACGATCCTCGAAATGGATCTCAGCGTCCTCCAACGCAAACCTCCCCAGAAACGCTGCGGGAATCTCGAACGGTTCCGCCGGCTCGTCCGGCGGCGGCGGCGGGTCGCGCAAGGCGGTCGCCCGGACCAGGTTCAACTCCCCGTTCTCCTCGATTAACACGTTCAGCCGCAACCCGGCCAGGGACAACTCCGAGGCCGACAGTTCGCGGCGGAAAAGCGAGCCAACCGGATCGGCGTTGGCGTGAAAGCGGTCGATGCTCAGCGCGACTTCTCCATCCGGATCGCGCAGCAACGCTTCGCGCACGGTCACGGTGAACGTCAGCGGGTTCATGCGCACCGCACCCAGTTCGAGGCTTCCTTCAATAATCCCGCCCGCCACCCGGGGCGCCGCGAACCAGACCGCCAAAGGAACCAATACGAATCCGCAAAGCAGATAGAGAAACGCTATGCCGACGAATATCCTCAACGTCCACCGTTTCCAACCCGCTTTCCTCTTTTGTTCCGTGCCCATGGTAACGCCAACCTAATCAAACGCCTCCAAACCTCTGATTGGCAAGGCTATTCTCGCGTCGAAACCGGCGCCGTCCTCCTCATCCAACCCGGCGGGGCACTTCTTTCTTTGACCGTTGCCGGGGACTCCCCTATTCTCATTTCCAGAGTCCTATGAAACATCGTACCTTTTACCCTGCGCTTCTTGGCCTATTCGCTCTCCTTCTTCACCTGCTTTCCTCGATTGGGAACGCGAACGGTAACACTTTTTATGTGTCGCCCGATGGCAGTGATGAATGGTCCGGTACCCTGGAGCAACCTGATCCGGACAATCGCGACGGGCCGCTCGCTTCTTTGGCTGGTGCGCGGAACGCGATTCGCGAACTTAGATCGGCGGGCGAACTGTCCGGGGAGATTCGCGTGATCATCGCCGCCGGAGAGTATCTTTTGCGCGAGCCTGTTGTCTTCACGCCGGAGGACAGCGGCACCGAAGTAGCGCCCATCGCGTACGAGGCGGCTCCGGGGGCCAGACCGGTTTTCAGCGGGGGCCGGCGCATCGGCACGTTTAGCCCAAACCCTGATGGCATTTGGACCGCCCGTGTTCCCGATGTCCAGGACGGCGACTGGTATTTCGAGCAACTTTGGGTCAACGGGCGGCGCGCGACACGCGCCCGCACCCCGAACAGGTTCTTTTCCTATATGATCGATGTTGACGAGGAAGTCTTCGAGGAGGGCGGCTCCCGGCCGGTACGCGCCCGGCAAACCATTTCCGTTCGCCCGCGGGACATTCAATCGCTGGCCGGTCTGACCGCACGGGAATTGCAGGATGTGAACCTTCTGGCCTATCACAACTGGGACAACACCCGTCGCTTTCTGGATTCGGTGGATACGGACGCCGGCATCCTGGTCACCACAGGAGAAGGAATGAAGCCGTGGAATCCGATGCGGCGAAACACCGGATTCGTCCTCGAGAACTATCTGGCGGCGCTGGATACGCCGGGGGAATGGTTCCTGGATCGGGACGGGACGCTGTTTTATATGCCGCTTCCGGGAGAGGAGATGAGAACAGCCTACGTGGTTGCGCCGGTGGCGGAAAAATTCATTTTGATAGAGGGCGATCCGGCGGCGGCGGAATACGTGGAGCACTTGACGTTTCGCGGGCTGACCTTTCATCACGCGCAGTGGCTCACCCCCCCGGAAGGCTTTGAGGCCGCACAGGCCGCCGCTCCGATCGATGCGGTAATCATGGCCGACGGCGCCCGGCACCTGACCTTTGAGGATTGCGAAATCGGGCACATCGGCACCTATGCCATTTGGTTCCGCAAAGGCTGCCGCGACAGTGTGATCCGGCGTTCTTTTATCCATGATTTCGGAGCCGGGGGAGTCCGGATCGGGGAAACCGGCATTGCCGCCAACGAGTCGGAGCGAACAAGCCGGATCAAGGTCGACAACAACATCATCCGGCATGGCGGACGTGTATTTCCCTGCGCGGTCGGTGTCTGGATCGGGCAAAGCGGTGACAATCAAGTGACGCACAACGATATCAGCGATCTCTATTACACCGGAGTTTCCGTGGGCTGGCGTTGGGGGTATGACAGAAGTCTGGCGGTCCGCAATCGGATCGATTTCAACCGGATTCATCACCTTGGGTGGGGACTCCTCAGTGATATGGGTGGGGTTTATACCCTCGGACCCTCGGAAGGAACGACCGTAAACAACAACGTGATCCACGATGTCTATTCCTGGGACTACGGCGGATGGGGCCTGTATAACGATGAAGGGAGCACCGGGATCCTGATGGAGAATAATCTGGTCTACCGCACCAAAAGCGGCGGATACCATCAGCATTATGGGCGGGAGAATATCATCCGTAATAATATTTTTGCCTTTGGATTCGAGCAGCAGTTGCAGTTCACCCGCGTCGAACCCCACCTCTCCTTCAGTTTCACCAACAACATCGTGTATTGGAACGACGGTCCCTTGATGCGCGGAAATTGGAGGGAAGCCAACCTGGAGGTTGAAAACAACCTCTACTATAAAACATCGTTGGCTCCGATCGATTTCGCCGGCACGACACTGGAGGCGTGGCGGGAGCTTGGACGTGATACCGAGTCGTTGATTGCGGATCCCCTTTTTGTCGCGCCGAACCGTTTGGATTTCCGACTTCGAGATACTTCGCGTTTGGCCGGAATTGGATTCCGGCCATTCGATCCAACCCAGGCCGGTGTCTACGGCGATTCCGCCTGGAAGGCGAAAGCCGCCGAGGTCTCGTATCCGCCCATGGAGGCTGCCCCGGAACCCCCACCCGCTCCCCCTCTTCAATTGAAAGAGGATTTTGAAAACGCTGTTATCGGCAGCGCGCCCCGGCGAGCACAGGTGCAAACTGAAGGCCGGGGTGACGGAATTGCGGTCACCGATGAAGAAGCGGCTGGCGGCGAACGGAGTTTGAAAGTAACCGATGCTCCCGGATTGCGCGCGCGGTTCAATCCGCATTTTTATTACCGGCCGGATCATCGGGAAGGCCTGACCCGGGCGGCCTTCGACCTGCGGGTTGAGCCGGGAGTCGAGTTCATTCACGAATGGCGAGACAACACGAGTCCGTACCGGGTGGGGCCAAGCTTCTCTATCTACAGAGGGACCTTGCGTGCGAATGGAAGGGATTTGCTCGAAATTCCCCCCGGGGAATGGGCGCGATTCGAAATCAGCACCACTCTGGGCGACCAATCAACCGGAACTTGGAATCTGGAAGTCCATTTACCCGGTCAACCGCCGCGTCGCTTTGAGGGTTTGCCCAACGGTCATGCGGGTTGGAAAACCCTCGACTGGTTCGGATTTGTCAGCAACGCGAACGCATCGACCGTCTATTACCTCGATAACCTGGAACTGGTGAATACAGCGAAGTGAGACTGGGTCGAAGTTGTAACGCCGGCCTTCGTTGACCGGCTCTCTGTCCCGCACCCCCGTAGCTCCGTGCTTCAGACAGTTCTTTTCACCGGAACCACCCCACACACAGCCAACAGACGCCCGCTGAAGCAGGGCGCTACGAATTCCGCCCCTTCGACACCGTACAGAATTTCGCCAGTTTCCCGTTATCGAGCGGTCGTTTCGGTCCACCCGGCCACCGTATTCCCGCTTGACCGTAGAGGGGTGGCGGAACAGCCTAGGGTCCGACTGTTTTTAACCTTACGTGACTTTACCACAGTAAACCATGGCCAGAGTATTGATTATCGGCGCCGGAGGCGTCGGAAACGTTGTCGTTCGCAAATGCGCCCAGAATCCGGATGTTTTTTCCGCGATCTGCCTGGCGAGCCGCACGTTGGAAAAGTGCGACGCCATCCGGGACGATATGGAGCATCCCATCGAAACCGCCCGGGTCGATGCCGACAACAAGGACGAGGTCGTCGCCCTGATCCGGCAGTTTAAACCCGACGTCGTGGTCAACGTCGCCCTGCCCTACCAGGATTTGGCCATCATGGACGCCTGCCTGGAAACCAAGGTCCATTACCTCGACACCGCCAGCTACGAGCCGCCCGACACGCCGAAGTTCACCTACGAATGGCAGTGGCCCTACGACGAGCCCTACAAAAAGGCCGGTATCATGGGCCTGCTCGGCTCCGGGTTCGACCCGGGGGTGACCAACGTGTTCTGCGCCTACGCCCAAAAGCACCTCTTCGACGAGATCCATTACGTCGATATCCTCGACGCCAACGCGGGCGACCACGGATATCCCTTTGCCACCAACTTCAACCCCGAGATCAATATCCGGGAAATCACCGCCAAGGGCCGCTACTGGGAGAACGGCGAATGGGTGGAAACCGAACCGCTGGCGGTCAAGGACGTCTATGATTTCCCCGAAATCGGCCCCAAGGACATCTACCTCCTCTACCACGAGGAAATGGAATCCCTGGTCAAACACATCAAGGGTCTTAAGCGTATCCGATTCTGGATGACATTTTCCGAGAAATACCTGACCCACCTCAACGTTTTGCAGAACGTGGGCATGACGAGCATCGAGCCGATTCGCTACGAGGGGCGCGACATCATCCCCTTGCAGTTCCTCAAGGCGGTGCTGCCCGATCCCGGCAGCCTGGGGCCGCGCACGAAGGGCAAGGCCAACATCGGTTGCGTCTTCGACGGCGTCAAAGACGGCAAACGCAAGAAAATCTACATCTACTCCGTCTGCGACCACGAGGAATGCTACCGCGAAGTGAAGTCCCAGGCCGTCTCCTACACCACCGGAGTTCCGGCCATGATCGGCGCTATGCTGATGGTGCAGGGTGTCTGGATGGAGAAAGGCGTGTTCAATATGGAGCAACTGGACCCGGATCCTTTTATGGAGGCGTTGAATCGTCACGGTCTACCCTGGCAGCAGCGTGAACTCCCGATCGACTGAGGTATTGCCACGTATGAACCTGGACTTCGACACAATTCCCACTCCCTGCTACGTGGTGCACGCGGGCCTTCTGGAAAGAAATCTGAAAATTCTGGACGAGGCCCAACGGCACTCCGGCGCAACGATCATCCTTGCGCTGAAGGGGTTCGCCATGTTCAGCCTCTTCCCGGAGATCCGGCGCTATCTGAAAGGCACCACCGCGAGCGGCATCCACGAGGCGCGGCTCGGTTTCGAGGAATTCGGCGGCGAAGTCCATGCCTACTCGCCGGCTTTCACGCGGGAGGAGATGACGGAACTGGTCAAATACGCCGACCACATCAGCTTCAACTCGTTCGCCCAGTGGGAGACGTTTCGCCCGTTGATCGATAAAGCGCCCCGCTCTATTTCCTGCGGACTGCGGGTCAATCCGCAACACTCCGAGGTCGAAGTCCCGCTCTACGACCCGTGCGCCCCCGGCTCCCGGCTGGGCATTCTTCCGAATGCCTTCGAAGGCCGCGAGCTGACCGGGATCGAGGGCCTGCACTTTCACACCATGTGTGAGCAGAACAGCGACACCCTGGAGCGCACGGTCTTGGTCTTCGAAAAACATTTCGCCCGTTACCTCGACGGCATGATCTGGGTGAATTTCGGCGGCGGGCACCACATCACGCGCGACGACTACGACCTCGATCGCCTGTGCGAGACGGTCACCCGCTTCCGGGAAAAATACGGCGTCCAGGTGTATTTGGAACCCGGCGAAGCCATCGCGCTCAACACCGGGTTCCTGGTGACCACCGTCCTGGATATCGTGGAAAACGACGGCCCCTGCGCCATCCTCGACGCCTCCGCCACTGCCCACATGCCGGACGTCCTGGAAATGCCCTACCGCCCCGAGATCTTCGGCGCCGGCAAGCGCGGCGACCACCCGCACTGCTACCGCCTCGGCGGCCCGACCTGCCTGGCCGGCGATGTGATCGGCGAATACGCCTTTCCGGAACCCCTAAAGACTGGAGACCGCCTGGTGTTTCTGGACATGGCCCACTACACCATGGTGAAGAACACCACCTTCAACGGAGTCCCCCTCCCGTCCATCGGAATCTACCGCCCGGAAACCGGACACACCGAAATTGTCCGAAAATTCGGATACGAAGACTATAAAACCCGTCTCTCCTGAGGCCGGCGGTACCTATCCGTTTTATGGACAAGAAAAAATTTGAAGATCTGGGATTATCTCCGTTTTCGCTGAAAGCCGTGCAGGCTCTGGGATTCGAGGAAGCCTCACCCATTCAGTCGGAGGCTATTCCAGTATTGATGACCGGCAGCGACGTGGTCGGCCAATCGCAAACCGGCTCGGGGAAAACCGCGGCGTTTGCCATTCCGGCGATTGAGCGGGTCGACCCGAAACTCTCGGCCACCCAGGTCCTGATACTCTGTCCAACCCGGGAGCTGGCGGTCCAGGTCGCGGAGGAAACGGCCCGGCTGGCCGCCTTCAAGAAGGGGGTGCGGGAACTGCCGATCTACGGCGGTCAATCCTACGAGCGGCAGTTCCGCGGTTTAAAACAAGGCGCGCAAATTGTCATTGGAACACCAGGACGGATCCTCGACCACCTGGAGAAAGGCACCCTTCGCCTGGACCAGATCAACACCGTCATTCTGGACGAGGCCGACCGCATGCTCGACATGGGGTTTATCGACGACATTCGCACCATCCTGGGACGAATGCCGGAGGAGCGACAGACCGTGCTCTTTTCCGCCACCGTGCCGAAACCGATCGCCGACCTGATCAAGACCTTCACCACCGATCCAGTCTGGATAAAAATCAAAAGCCAGGAATTGACCGTTCCCGCCATCGAACAGGTCTGGTACGAGGTCAACCGTCGGACCAAGGCGGAGGTTTTGTGTCGCCTGATCGACATGGAAGATATTCGTTACGCCATCATTTTCTGCGCCACCAAGCTGATGGTCGACGACCTCGTGGAGCAGTTGAACGCCCGGGGATACCTCGCCGACAAACTGCACGGTGACATGACCCAGGCGATGCGTGAGCGGGTTATGAACCGCTTCCGAAAGCGTTCGATCGAGTTCCTGGTGGCGACCGATGTCGCGGCCCGGGGATTGGATGTGAAGGAAATCGAGGTGGTCTTCAATTATGACCTGCCCAACGACGGAGAAGACTACGTCCACCGGATCGGGCGGACGGGAAGAGCCGGGAAAGGCGGCAAGGCGGTCACGTTCGTGGCCGGACGAGAACTCTACAAACTCCAAAATATCATTCGCTTCACCCGCGGAAACATTCGTCGCGGCAAAGTCCCCACCCTCGAAATGGTGGAAGCCCGCCGCGCCGACACTTTTTTCGCCTCCCTGCGCGAAACCCTGGAAAAACGGGAGTTTCGCCGTTACGACGAATTTACCGACCGCCTCCTGGAGCAAGGGTACAGTCCCACCGACATCATTTCAGCCCTCTTTCACTTGCGGGAAGCCGAATCAGGCCGGCCCGCCGGCGAGGAAATTCCAATTCCCACAGGTTCCGATCGAGACCTGGCCGATCGTCCCAAGCGAGACAAGACGAGCAAGAAGAAAGAGAAATTCACTCGCAAAGCCGGGAAACAGGAGCCCTTTTCTGGAAAGGCCGACCGGAAAGCGAGGCCGAACGTTCCCCAACACACCCGTCGGGTCATTCTCAACGTCGGACTGAAAAAAGGCATCGAAACCGGCGCGGTGCTCGGTGTCATTCTCGGGGTTTCCAAGGTGCCCAAAGATGCCGTCGGTTTTATCCGCATGCACGACAAGGAAGCCCACGTCGACATCGCCGAAGACCAGGCCGACCGGGTAGTGGAAAAGCTCAACGGCATTCGCTTCCAGGGTCATCGCCTGTCCGTTCGGATCGCGCCAAAGTGATCCGGCGGAGGCACCGCCCTGGGAACGCGAGCATCCTGCCCGCCATAATCTCGTGCATTTCGCGTAATTCGTGGTCGAGAATCTCTCATCCAATTGCCATTCGCCGATGCACGATACCCCGCCCCATGGAAGGCTGCTCCACCCCTGGAGAGCTGCGCTCCCGCGCAGCCGCTGCGGGCACAATGGCCCGCGCTCCCGAACCGGCGGCCATGCGGGAGCATGGCCCTCCAGAAATCAACCGGACTCAATCAACCGGGCTCCACCCATCGAGGGCTGCGCTCCCGCGCAGCAGCGGTTCCATCCGCTGGCTTCACGAGCCCGAATCGCCGGCATCCCGGTAGCGGTGGGTTCGGGCATCGAACCATTGACCTTCGAAGCTCCGGCAGAGTCCGGTATCCACCCGCGTGATCAATTCGTTACGGCCGGGCTTAAAGCAGGAACCGGGAACCAGGAATCGGCGGGGCGGCCAGGGCGAGGGAATAAAAGGGCCGCCGTTGATGGAAACCTCGGCCGCCTCCTCGAATTCCCCCGGATAGGCCAATTCGAGGGCCACGTTCTCACCTTCGGGCGTCTTCTCCAGGGTAAAGGCGGACATGTATTCCACCGTTCCGGAAAAGAACGGTAGCCCATTCTTTTCGTAGTTTTCGAATAGCCCCCGGAAACCCGTCGCGTCCAAATCGGCCGCGGATTCGCGGCTCAGAACCATTCGCACCGACGAACCGGCGGGCGCCAGGGATACGGCGAAGTCACCCGCCAGGTAGAGGGGATTGCGCAGGCCGGCGTCGCCCAGCGCGGTGGATAGGTCGATACGCAAGCGGTTCGTACCCGGTTTCAGCATGGAGGTGACGTCCAATCCCAGGCTTCCGCGAACATGAACCTCGACCGAACCCAGGTCGGCTTCGGTGAAAGGACCGTCCTCATTCACGTACAACACCCACTCCCCGGCCAACGATTCCGGCTCAACTACCAGCGTTACAGGGAACTCGCCTTCCATGTCAAAGCCAGCCTCGTACCGCATCCGCATTGACGGCAGTTCCAGTTTTGGGGCCATGCCGAAAGCCCGGATGAATTCCGGACGAAAGGCAAATTCTCCCTTCTCCAGCTGGTTGGCCAACGGCACCGCCGGAACTCTCGCCGCGACGCCCGCCCGGCCATCCGCATCGAGCAAACACATCTCCCACTCACCGAGGCGCACCAGATTCGGGGTCAAGCGGCGAACCGCCGCCTCGGAGGGAACCTCGACCCGGACGAACTCATCGGGCGTTGGCACCTGAACAGGGGAATCCAACCTCTCCTCGAATGACTCCGCCCCCGCGGCTTCCAGCATGACCGCCTCAAACGGCTCTATCAAACGCCGGCACACGCCGCCTTCCTCAGGTTTCAGTAACGAAACGCCACCTGGCTCCAACGGGACCTCGCGCAGGGGCGTGTCGGCGGAAAGTATGACCTCGTGCGACTCGCCGGAGAGATTGAGCAAAAACCAGAGCTTTTTTCCTTTCCCGACACGCCTCACGGAATAGATCGCGCCCGCCTCGACGCCACCTTTTTGAATTCGCAATTCGCGTTTTACTTCCCGGAATAGTCTGGCTTCGACCTGATCGCCGTTGTCCGCATTCCAGCGAATCACCTTGCCGCCCCGGGATTCGAATTCACCCAACCATTCGCCGAGCGGCCCCTCCACAACCGGCATCGGCGGCACGATAACCCAATCCGCTTCGATCTCTCGCAAGCACGCCCGTCCGTCTTCGATGCGGGCACTTTCCAGAATATCGGTATCGACGAGGTGAAAACCGAGGTGTTGGGCGCTGAGCTTTTCCAGGATGCCCCGGTAGAACACGAGGTCGTCCCGTGAGGGAAGGCCGCTGTTCGGATCCACAACCAGGATACGTGCTTCGATATGGGTGCCTTCAAAGGCCTCGCCGATACGTTCCACCCGCTGGCTCAAATGTCCGAAATGCCGCCAATACGGCATCTGGAAGAAAAACGACGGCGGCGCGTCGTGTTTTTTTAGTCCGTGGGTGCTGTAAAAGAATCCATGCGGCACCAGTCGTGTAATCCCCATGAGCATCAACCCGTCGGCAATCCAACGGGCATCGTTCAAAGTGGCGCTCCAGCCGAGGCTGTGATAACACTCACAGAGGCATTCTTCTTTTCCATAAAACCAGGCGGCGGACGCTACCGCGCGGGCGTTGTTTCGCAACGCCGGGTGCAACAACTCGAGGTCGCCGCCCGTTTTCGCGTGACCGCTGTCGATGCCCGGCACGTCCATAAACGAGAACTGCGAAAGCCGGGCGCAGGGCTTTTCGCCCGCGTAAGCGATCCCGTGACGCCTGCACCAGTCGGCGATAGGTTTTTCAAAGGTCTCCAGGAAAAGCCGGTACTTCAATCCCTCGAGATCGGCGGACGTCCGCAGATGATCCGGATGATCCTTTTCCGCCAGCGCGGAAAAGTCCAGCTCACGGCCGTACTCACTGAGGAAGGCCTCGGGCAGACGTTCCGACCAGCCCGCCTGCGTCTCATCGGCGAAAATCGAAGCGATCCCTTTCCCAAACCGGTCGCCATACCGCTGCCGGTAACGTTCGTGGGTCATTTCAATAAACGCCTTCATCGCCTCCGGGTTCAAGACGTCGACGTAGCGCCCCCAGTACTTGAAATCTTCCACTTCAACCTGGACGGCGGCCAGCAGCCGATAACTCCCCGCCGGCGCCTCCGTCTCCAGCACCGGGGTCGGCACATCGGCGAAATAGCGCTTGCGATTGTAGGCGGTGAGACCGGTATCGTGATAGGATTCGGTGGACAAATGGAATCCGACCGCCGAGAGGAAGTCCCTGCCATCGCGCCAGACAATACCGTCATCGGTCTCCGGATACAGGAAGCATGACCAAACCCGGCCTCGCGGCAGGCCGTGACGAATCGGTCCGCCACTGATTCGTTCGTTGACCAGCACCAGCCGAGTGGCGGCGTGCGCCGGACGGCCGATAACCACCTCTCCCCCGGCAATGCCGCTGGGGTACGGGTACTCGTCGTAAAGGTTTACTTCCAGTCCCAGTTTCTCCGCTTCGTCGATAGCGACATCAACCATGGAGAAAAAGCTGTCCGACAGATACGGCTGCGCCAACCCCTGCCGCGGGTGGATGTAAAAACCCTTCACACCTTGAGCCGCCATTTCGCCGATTTGACGGCGAATTTCGTCCTTCGTCAGACGGCTGTTCCAAAACCAGAATGGATAAAGTCCGGCTTTTGTTTTCAACTTATTCCGCCTCGACGGTGACCCGGTTCACCCGGAGGTTCGCGTAATCGGCGATCAGGCCGGCCATCTGACGAAACCCGATCTTGCCGCCTTCCAACACGGGGCCGGTTTCCTCGCCGTCGTCGTACCATTCAAGCACGACCAGATCGTTGATCGAAAAACGGAAATGCGGACCGTACTTGATCACCTGTATCCGGTAAGGCCCGACAACGTCGCGTACCGAAGGAATGGGATCCCCGGCGGCGGCCACAAAATGGAACCCGTAACTCTTGCGCAGATGAACGGTCTGAAAGGAACGCTCTTCCAAGGGCTCCCCGTGGAAATTGCGCCGGAAATAGGCGATATGCAACGCATCGATATCTCCCGAGTTGTACTGCGGGTAGGCGCCAGTCCGTTCCGCCAGGGAAGGATCAAACAGGTCCTCACCTTCGCGCCCCCGCGCCGCGATCCAGAACATGGCCAGGCCGTCGTCGCTGCGCGGCTGAAAATCCCAAGATACCGCGATGTTGTCAGGAAACTCCTCCGGACACCAGAGCAGGAAATGAACGTCGGACTCCAGCCGCATACGACCGTGCGGAAAGGTCACCGCCGGATGCCCCTCGCGACTGGATTCCGTCACCCACGCCGCGATGTCCTCCGGCCCCGATAACGGATTCTCGTAGAGGATTTCGCCAATCTCGTATTCCATAGTCCGTGCCTTCAAGGCAGCCAGCGTGAACACGCTGAAGAAAAAAATCAAAGCAAAGCGAACGGCGTAGTGTGTGGTTTTCGAGTGCATAGGCCAGGCAAAGATCAGTGGACGAAAATCCTATCCATCGGCGCCTACCGGTGTCAAACCCTGGCGCCGTTTGCTGTGGGTTCCGCAGGCCCGCTGAAGCAGGGCGCTACGAATTCCGCCCGTAGCTCCGCGCTTCAGACAGCCGGAGTCTTCTTTCCCGGGAACCGCCCTCCCCACGCCCCACAGACGCCCGCTGAAGCTGGGCGCTACGATTCCTCCCGTAGCTCCGCGCTTCAGCGGGACATTTCCGGGGGCGCAAGTTCCCGGAAATGACTGATTCGGAGCCCACCTCAAATAGCGAAGATCCTTAAACCCATTAATCCACGTCCTATCATAATCACTCCACCGTCAGTTCGAAACTTTCCGAATGGCTGTTGAACTCGGGGGCGTACATGGACTGAACGGTGGCTATGCCGCTTTGATAGGTTCCCCGGTGGCGAATATGTACGCTGTATTCGAATACGTAAACGCCTCGCGGCAGGTATTCGATAAAGAAATGGCCGGCGGTGTCGCGGGTGCTTTCATAATAACGCAGGCCGTCCTGGAATCGGTGACCGCTCAGCACGTTCACCGGTTCAGTACCGCTTCCGCGCTGATCCTTGAGATGCACATACTCCATGTCCCGATCCACACGCAGTTCGACCCGCACCACGAGTTCGTCGCCCACGGCGAGCATTCCCTCCGCGGGCCGCAGTTCCGGCCCGCGCGCGGTGGTTTCCTTGAGGAAAAGCCGCTTGCGCAGTTGCAGCGGCGTTTCCTCGTGGGGCGTGATGTTGCCGATGTCCTCCAGGTATTGCCAGTGAATGCTTCCCCAACTCACGCCGTCGTCGGGCTTGGTGACCTTGATTTCGCCCATTTCCGGACGGATCTCGGCCCGGACATAACGCGCCTCGTAAAACCCCGTGCCCGGCTCAACCTCGCCGGGTTCCACCCGCTCGCCGCCGAGCGTCACTTCGACCAGCGCATCGGACCCAAGCAGGTCGGTCCCGCGCAGGAGAATAGCGTAAACGGCATCGGCCGTGGCTTTGGTGGTTTTCCAGTCCTGGGTCTGCTTTTGTTTCAAAAGCCACACCTTGGCCTCCTCCACCGCCTCGGCATCGCCCATGATTTCATCGAAAGCCTCGATCATCAGTGCCTGCGTCTCGATCGGCGCCCGGTACCACCACCAGTTACGCTCGAGATCGCGCCAGTGCATCCCCATTTCCTCGTCGAACACCGCGTGCTCCCGGATCGAGTTCATGATAGCGACCGGCGTTTCGCGGTCGCCGAATCGATGCAGCCCGAGCGCCAGGTGCGCCTGGGATTGACGCCCCATTCCGGTCCAGTGCTCCCGCCCCTGCCGCTGCCAGAAATCCAATGCCTCCCGGTGCTCCGGGCGTATCGGATGCGTGGGCAGAAAATAACTCCGGCCGTAGAGGTAAAAGGCCATCAAGGGCGTGATTCGGTTGCCATCGGTGTTCTCCTCCCGCCGCAGTTGCTCGTAACGCTCCTGCATCCAACCATCGAGCGCTTCCAGCGAACGCTCGGCCAGGGAAAGATCCACCGTCGCACCCAGGTGCCGCAGACGGGCGAAACCCGTGGTGATGTAAAGGGTGATGTACGGATTCCCCTGCCCCCCCGAAAACCAGGGCCAGAAGCCGTCGGATCGCTGGGCTTCGGCCAGCCGGCGAAACGCGCGAGTCAGTTCGTCGTCGAGCCGGTTGTCCTCGAAAAGCACCCCCACCTGACGCCGGGCCTCGCTCTCGTTTCGCGCCTGGCGCAGCCACGGGGTTTCCTCCAGCGCCAGCGCCTTGAGGTCTTCGTTTTTCTCCAGGGGACTGTCCAGCGCCGGGGTGTTACGCCAGAGATGGAAAACCCGCCGGATCGCCGGGTCGGCGTTGGCGATGTGACGTGCCAAAGAGTTGGCGTAGATGCGATTGAAAACCTGATCGCTGCTCTCGTGCCGGGACTCCATGAGATACGGCAACGCCATCACCGCGTACCAGGCCGGCTGTGACGCCATCTGCACGGTAAGAAATTCGTTGCGCAGGGTGGCGGAATCGCCCGACGCCAGCAGCTTGTCGAAGGTAAACTCCCGCGTCTGCCGCCCGCGAATGGGCAACGGCAGTGATTCCGTGACCAGTATTCGTCGACTCAATACCGGAAGATACCCCTCCTCCCCGTCGGAGAGTCGCGTGGTCGCCGCGGACGCGCGATAGATCAGGAAATCCATGCCGTCCGGTACCGCGATGCGCCAGAAAAAGGTGCGGGACTCCTTGCTGGGAATATCAAATTCCAGCACGTTGTCGACATTTCCCAGTTCCGCGTCACGCGAATCCAGCGTGCGAGCGTCGTGCAACGTGAGCCTGACGCGCCCGCTTTGACGCGCCGCCGACTCGTTGCTCACCGTCACCGGAAATTCGATCACGTCCCCTTCCCGCACAAACCGCGGCGCCAACGGCTGGACCATGAGCTCCTTGGAGGTGACCACCTTGTCCTCCAGAACCCCGTTGCGCAGAGCCGAGTCGTGCGCGAAACCGATGAACCGCCATTCCGTCAGGGCCTCCGGCATGGTGAACTCCATCCGCACCACGCCGTCCTCATTCGCGGTCAGGTGCGGAAAGAAAAACGCGGTTTCGTTCAGGTTCTCCCTAAGCGGAACCGAATCGAGGTCGGGCGCACGCGGGCCGTCGGTCCCCGGCAGGGCGTCCGCCTGCTCCATTACGAGGTCATCAACGGCCATCTCCCGCGCCGGCACGGCCATAGCCTCGGCGACAGGAGCCGCCGTGCGTGCCAACACTTCGCCGTCCACAAACCCAAAATCGCTCCGACCCCCAAAGAAAAAGCTCCGACCGACGATTTCCTGCGGAAACCGGCGGTAGCTGAACTCCGGCTCGCCCGGATAAGAGTGCATCCAGTGGGCCAGATGGACGAACATATCGGCCCGGTTGTGAAAGGTCGTCCGCGTTCGGGAATATTCCGTTCGGAAACCGCCAAGCGGGACGTTCCACCGGTGCGGCAGGTACTGGTCAAGCGAGGCGTCGTACAGTGTCGCCACCATTTCCGCCGCCGCTTTTTCCGCGTCCGGCCCTTCGATAACGGCCGTCCAGGTTTCCCGCTGTCCCGGCTCCAGGTTGGAGCGAAAACGTTCCCACCGCACCGAGAGTTTTCGATCGCTCCAGGGCACCGCGACCACGCGCTCGTTAACGTAAAGCCGGTTTTCGCTGACCTGGGTGACCCGTACCGTGAAGCCGCCGCGCATTTCCTCCGTCACCGTCTGCTCGATAAGCGTCTGGGTACGTTCCGGATCGCTCCAGTACCGCTGCAACCGTTCGCCGTTATGCTCGACCTCCACCAGCGCCCGCCCGGACTCGTACCCGGTCGCCCAGAGGGCTTGAAAAGTTTCGCCCGGTTCGAGCGACCAATACGGGGCCGAGAAATGGCTGGCCACCGCCACCGGGAAGGTCGCCGCGTCCGGATCGGCCACCAGGATCGTCCGGCGCGCGGTCACGGGATTGCCAAAGCGGTCGGTCGCCTCCAGGGAAGCCCGGTAAATCCCGGCGGGAAGATTAAACTCCAGTTTCTCCGCTCCGGCCGGACCGGTGCGAAACGCCATTTCCACCACCCGCTCCGCGTTCTCCCAGGTGTCCGGGTTGGCCGCGTCATAAGCGGGTCCCTCCCCGTTTGGCGTCGGCCATCGCAAGGGTCGAACTGGATCGAGCTCCCGGCGGGCCGGCCGCTCCGGCTGGCGCAAGGTATACACCGAAACCGTGCCCGCGGCCGGTTGGGGTACATCCTCCAGCGAAGCCGTGGTCACCGTCAACACGACCGGCTTCTCCGGCGTTTGCCAATCCTCGGCCACCAGGGTGGCTTTCAGGGCGGTGTACCCCGCGGGCACACTGCGCGAGGCCGACCGGGTTTCCCCGGCCGCGTCGGTAATGTCGACGTGAACTCGGAACCAAAACGTCGGCTCATCGGACGCCGGCACGCTGGGGTCCGGTCGCGCGGAAAACGTCACTTCGAAGCGTCCGTCCGGACCGGTACGCGCGGAACCGTGCGCGATGGCCTGGCTTTCGCCGCCTCCCGGTCCCCAGCGCCACGGTCCCCACCAACACCAGGGCGGAAACCGAACCTCGCGTTCCACCCGCCAGCGGATCACGGCATCGCCGACCGCGGCCCCCGTGTAGGCGGAAGCACGGCCGCCGAGAGTCACCACATCGTCCAACCGCGGCGCCTCCTCGGGAGCTTCGAGTTCCACTCGGAACCTCGGACGCTTATACTCCTCCACCCGCACCGACGTCCCTCCCCGGGGACCGTCCACCACACGCAACGCCAGGGCGCCGGTCAGACCGCCGTCCGGCGCCGGAAAACTCCCGCTGAACGAGCCGTAATCGTTGGTGCGGTGAGAACGGCGCGCCACCTCGCGGCCGTTGGGATCGATCAACGCCACCGTCACGTTTCGTCCGTCCAGAGCCCGGTAATCGTTGGCTGCCGAATCCCGGCGCAAGCTGATGCCCTTGTACTGGATGGTCTGGCCCGGACGATAAAGCGCGCGGTCGGAAAAGAACACCGTGCTTTCCGGGTCCGGAACCCAGGACTGCTGCGAATACCAATACTCATGATCGGTAGCCACCCGCTGGCCGCCGTGCTCGACCACAAAAAAGTGACCGCCCGTTTCCGGTTGAAGCGCAAACATCCCCGAGCGATCCGTTTCCACCGGATCGCTCCAGCGTATCTGACGCTGTCTCAGGTACGCCGCGCGGACGGTGGCGCCAGCCACCGGATCGCCGGTCCTCGCCTCGACGACAAGTCCTTGCATCAGGTTCCTCGAAATCGTGTGCCGCGTAACCACCGCCAGGTCGCTCACCCAGACCGGCACAAAGGTAATCTGATTGTCCCCCGCGCCGAACTCCGGATCGTGGCTCGCCAGGAGGATATAAAAACCAGGCTCCAAATCCTCGGGCGCCGGCAGGAGTTCCGTCCGCTCGCGGTAATCTTCGGTCGGCGGCAGCGTTTCCCGCCAGGCTTTCGCCGGTTCTCTCGAAACCAACCGTGACAAAAACGCCTCCCTGTCGTGGTGCAACGGATGCTGTATCAAGTTTTCAAAGTCATAAGGAACCGCCCGGAAATAGACCCGGTCCACGTTCCGGTAAGTGACGCGAATGTCCGGCCAGGGCCGATTCCAGACCCGCTCCGTCACGAGCGAAGCCGACTTCCTCTCGATCTCCGCCAGCAGATTGAGGCACCAGGCGCCCCCCACACTGTCCGGAAAAGCCTCCGCCCCGCGACTGGCCAGACGGTGAGCCTCGGCCGGATTGTCCCGGTCACGATGAAGCCCCGCCAGATGGAACAACGCCCGGGCGAAGATTTCGTGGTCCGAATGCTCGTCGGCGAATCGCTCAAGCGCATCGCCATAACGCGCATCCTTCTCCGGTCCCACCGCCGTGTTGTACCCGAAACGAAAACGTCCAAGGTCCGCGTCGAGAAGCGCGTCCCGGTTGCCTTCGGCCTGGTGAAACGCCAGCAGTTCCTGGTAAAGGCGGATCGCTTTGTAGGTCGGAGAATCGGTGTCCGCCGTTTCCCGCTCCCAGTCCAGGAACGCGTCGATCGGATCAAACACGGGGCTTTCCGCCGTCAGGACAAAGGCATCCTCCACCTGCATGACGCCCTGCTCCCCGGCGGCGTAAAAGGACAGCGCCTCGTGGACGAGAAAGTCATACAACGTTGGCCGGTAGTTGTCCGGCACGGTCCCCTTCTCCAGCACGGCGTCGAAATCGCCCACCGGGATCGCCCTCAGACGCTCGCGGTCTTCCAGCGCCGCTGAAAACCGGCGATCGATTTCGCCCAGGATTCGCGGCAGGTCCCAGGTGGTGAAATCCTCCCCCGGCGGCTCCGCCGTGCGCGTGCGCTGCATAAACCGCCAACGGTTCTGTTGAAAGTAGTCCCAGTACCAATGTCCCAGGATGGCGTTCAGCAAAGGGTACATCTCCCCGGGCAGATCCTCCATGCGCGCCTCCAGCCGCACGATTCGCTCCTCGGGACGGTGCCCCTGCACCCGTCCCTCCAGCGCCACCGCCGTGCCCACCGCCCGCACCGCCTCCGCGTGATCACCCGCTTCGATCGCCGCATTGAGAATCGGCTCCAGGCGTTCGAGGGCAGTGCGCGGCAGGCCCGCGGCCAACGCCTCATTCACCCTCTCCCACGATTCAGCCCTCGACTCCGTGCTCGCAAAGCACGCCCAACCAACCAACAGAAGTACCGGCAAAAAAGACTTTTTCATTAGGATTTCCTCCGCCCGACCCCAAAATTTTAACCCCTCTAAACCAAAAGAATTATCCCGCCCAATTTCGCGGCTGTCCAACGTGAAATCAGGATACCCTTTTCAACCCACCCGTTGTCAGCCCACCGTCAAATCCATGTCAAAAAAATGTCATCGCCAACTACTCCGAATGGCACTCGGTTAAGGCCAACCTGGCGGAGTTGACAGAAAAAGCCTATCCTGGAGGGCACGGCTCCGTCCGTGCCGTATTCCGGTTAAGTCGTTCCTCTATTTCCCATTATAACGCCTTCCGGCGGCGCGGGCGGAGCCGCGCCCTCCACCATTCCGTGCTTCCCTTACACGCGTCGAGCCGAACAAGAGTGGTGGAAATTTTTCACGACCACCCGCCCTAACCGAGTGCCATTCCAACTACTCCATTGCTCCCCCCCCCTGCCCTGAGCCCGTCGAAGGGCTCGCCTCCACGTTCCGGAATAACCAAGTACAAAGAACCAAGAACAGGGCGAAGCCCTACCCTGAGCCCGTCGAAAGGCATCGCCCACTCCCACAAAAAAACTTGCCCCGCAACCCTATCCCCGCCAACATCTTAGTCCAACACCCCGCGCCTCTCGCCGGGCGCTCCCAGCCTTCTGAAGTATCTCCTAAGTTGCTGATTGAAAAAAAGAAGTGACGGGGCGAAGCTCGTTCAAGTTCCCCCATCAGGATCGCCCTCTCGCCCCCGTAGCTTCCTGCTTCAGCGGAAGCCTCCCCCCTCCCAACTCTCCAATATTCCCGCTCCCGTCCCACGCCCCACGTCCCCGTCCCTCGCCATCTCGCCCATTCGCCCGGTCGCCGACTCGCCCCCCCCTGCCCTGAGCCTGTCGAAGGGTCCACTCCACAACTCCCCTCCCCCCTGAGCTTGTCGAAGGGCTCACCCCATCGTTTTCAACATAGAACCAAGCACGAAGAACCAAGAACAGGGCGAAGCCCTCCCCTACCCCATCCCATCCAGCGGACTCCTCGCTCCCGCGCCGGGTTTTCGCATGACATGAAGGTAAATCTGGGTCGTCTCGACACTCGAATGGCCCAGAAAATCCTGCACCGTCCTTATATCCACGCCGCTCTCAAGCAGATGGGTGGCAAAGGTGTGCCGCAGGATGTGCGGCGTGACCCTCTTTGGAATCCGCGCCCGATTCGCCGCCGCACGGATCGCCGCCTGAAACGTCGCGTCAAGAACATGATGCCGACGAAGCACCCCGGTTCGCGGGTCGCGAACCGGTTTCTCCCCCGGGAAAAACCACTGCCACTCGAATCGAGTTCCCGCGTTGCGATACTTTCGCTCCAGGGCATCCGGCAGGAAAACCCCCGGCAGACCCGCATTGCGATCCTCCTCGAAAATCTCCCGCAACCGGCGCACATGCGCATGCATCGTTGACCTCAAGGCATCCGCCAGAGGCACCGCCCGGTCCTTATCGCCCTTGCCCCCTCGTACCGTGATCAACCCTCGGTCCGGATCGACATCCTTCACGCGCAGGCGAATCAACTCGGTCAAACGCAAGCCGCTGCCATAAGCCACCTGAGCCATGAATCTCCCCCTCCCGCTCATTTCCCCGAACAAGCCATTGACCTCGTCGCGGGTCAAAACGACCGGCAAACGTTTTCGGGCTTTCGCTTTGATGAACTCCCCGATTTCGCCGGGATCGCGGCCCAGAACCTCCCTGAAAAAGAAGACCACCGCATTGAGCGCCTGTTTTTGGGTGGCGACCGCCACCTCGCAGTCGCTGGCAAGGTGCGACAAGAAAGCGCGAATCTCGGCAGGCCCCGCCTTTTCCGGCGACTGCTTCCCAATGAATCTCACGAAACGCCGAATCCAGCCCCGATAGGTCTGCTCGGTACGCAACATCATATTCTTATCGCGCATCCGCCGGGCCACCTTTCGCTCCAGGGGATCCGCGATATCGGAAAGAGCCTCGCGACGAAGACTCTCCCAATCGACCTGCTCTTCCGACGGCCTCGACTCCATAGCCCCCCCGGCCTTTTCCCGCGCCCAGCCGCGTCGGAAAAACCAACGCAAGGCCTCCCGCCACGCCTCCAGAACACTCTCCTTGGGCTTCTTTGCTTCGGCGACCTCCGCCAGAAAGACGACCACCGTTTCCGTGGTCGCCGAACACTGACGACGCCGGCACCATCCCAGATACCAGCGAATCGTAATTCGCCAGGACTCCCGCTTGCGCGGATCGTCAATTTCATCTCTTAGCACGTCCCCCCCAATCGGGAAAACGCACCACTCGGGTGCTTTTATCTTTTGACATAAAGGGTATTTTCGACAAAACCTAAAAAGGTCGAAAACCCACACGTCAACCCAAAAAAACCGACACCCGTGATTTTCATCCATTACAAACCCACCACCTCGAAAACCGCCACCTGCGAAACCTAAAGATTCTTTGTCATATGACCGAAAAATCTCCCGTCATATCCTAAAGATTCTTTGTTCTATTAATACTGTTGTGCAGACAGAAATGGAGGACGACCCTTGACTTTGTGGCCGCAATGAGGCAATATTGGGCTATGAAGGTTGAAACAGTACGAGCGCGAGTCGATGCCAAGCTGAAGAAGGAAT
>JBJHCF010000049.1:29614-33738 GCA_050506795.1 Opitutia bacterium | reverse complement strand
GGCGAGAGGCGAGGGGGCGAGAGGCGAGGGGGCGAGAGGCGAGAGGGCGAGGGGCGAGAGGGCGAGGGGCGAGAGGGCGAGGGGCGAGAGGGCGAGGGGGCGAGGGGCGAGAGGCGAGGGGGCGTGACACTTTTAGTAGCGCCCGGCTAAGCGGGCGCTACTGCGGTGGCAGACGGAAGTCACGCCGTTACATTGGGGCGCAGGGAGAATAAGCAGCGCCCCAAAACGGACAACCGACAGCCAATCCCGGGAATTCCGGAAAATCAGGCGGAGGAGGAAACGTCGTGCGACTGTTTGGCTTTCTCCTCGGTTTTTTCGGCCTTTTCCGGGGCCGGGGGGGGAGAGACCTTTTTGGTCTGCGAAGGCTTCTGCTCGTCGCTGTCGAATGCCGAGCGGATATCGTCCTCGATATCCTTGGTTGCGCTTTTGAACTCACGCAAAGCCTTTCCCATTCCGCGGGCCAGCTCCGGCAGGCGTTTAGCCCCGAAGAGGAGAAGGATCAGAAAGACGATGAGCAAAATCTGTGGTGCGCCCATATTCTGGAAGAACGCGACCGGTTGAGCGTAGTCAAAGTGCATGGTAAGAATAATCTACGAGCGAAATACAGGTTTGTAAAGCAGCAATCGTTTTCCCGGACCGTGGGCTCGGGGCTTTTTCATTTGGCCTCTTCAGGCTGCATAAAAGGCATTTAAGATCGAGTATTGAAATTTGAGATTCTTTGCCAGGGAATGCGGATCAACTTTCGCGAAAAATAAACCCGTGGCGGTGGGCGTTATCAGGGGGCCGCCACCACTTCGTCGCCGGCGTTGGGAAGGCCCTCCAGGATCCGCGCGCCGGCGCTGCGGCCCTCCCGCGGGCCGGTCGCCTGCAGGCGGCCGGTTTCAAAGAGGACGTCGTTGCGCGAAACCAGGATACCCGAGGGCAGACTGGCGCCCCGGTTCAACTGAAGCACGGCTGTTCCTTCCGCAGTGTCGACCCAGATAACCCGGCCGACCGGCCGCAGGGCGGACTGGCGCAGAACGGGATCTTCCTCTCGGGTTTCGGAGACGGTGACACAGGCGGAAAGAGCCGACCCCGCCAATGTGACCAGGGCGAGCCTCGAGGTCTGCCGCAGGAAACGGGAGAGCATCTCAGGAGCCGCCGCCGACGTTGCGGAGCTGTTTGAGATTGCTCTCCAACTGGTCGGCATCGAAAAACCCGTGCAATTGGCGGATCCGCGTGGGATGGCGCATCTTGCGGAGGGCTTTGGCCTCGATCTGGCGAATGCGCTCGCGGGTGACCTTGAACTGGCGTCCGACCTCCTCCAGGGTCCGGCTGTAGCCGTCGACCAGGCCGAAGCGCAGCGAGAGCACCTTGCGCTCGCGTTCGGTCAGACTGTCCAGCACATCCACGATCTTGTCCCGCAGCAAGCTGAACGCGGTCATGTCATAGGGGTTCTCCGCGCCCTTGTCCTCGATGAAATCGCCGAAATTGGTGTCGTCCCCGTCCCCGACCGGGCTTTGCAGGCTGATCGGCTGCTGGGCCATTTTCATTATGGCCTGAACCCGCTCCACCGGCAACTGCATCTCTTCGGCCACCTCTTCGGAGGTTGGCTCGTGCCCGAATTCCTGCAGGAGCTGCTTCTGCACCTGCATGACCTTGTTCAGCGTCTCGATCATGTGCACCGGAATGCGGATGGTGCGGGCCTGATCGGCGATCGACCGGGTGATTGCCTGGCGAATCCACCAGGTGGCATAGGTGGAGAATTTGTAGCCGCGACGGTACTCGAACTTTTCCACCGCCTTCATAAGCCCCATGTTTCCCTCCTGGATCAGATCCAGGAACGACAGGCCGCGATTGGTGTATTTTTTCGCGATGCTGATCACCAGGCGAAGGTTGGCCTCCACCATCTCCGTCTTGGCCCGGTGGGCGTCTCGCATGGCCTTGCGGACTTCGCGTACCAGGTGGGTCATGCGGTCGGGCTCGATGCGGTACTCCGATTCGATTTCGGCAAGGCGCTTCTTCAAGGGCTTCGGATCGATCAGGCTGTCTTTTTTGGTCTTGGGCTTACGGGCCGCCTCCAGGCTGTGGTTGATCCGGTGGATTTCCAGCGCGATGGGGGAGAGGGTTTCCAACAGCTCCTCGAAGACTTTCAGCTTGAAACAAAACTTCCGGAACGAGTTTTTCAGTGCGGTCTCATTGCGCCGGAACCGGGTCAGGGCCTTCTTGATGTCTTCCTCAGAATTGGCCGTCTGCACCGCCTCCCAGGCGCTTTGGGCGTTGGCTTCCGCGCGTTCGGTGATTTCGATCAGTTTGGGGAGGTTCTTGAAGTAGTTTTCCCGGCTGTCGATTTTTTTATCCAGGACCACGCGGTCGAAACGCTCCTCGCGATTGAGGAGTTTCTTTGCCAGGTCGACGATGAAGGCGCTGGCCAGGCCTACGGAAAAAAGTTCCTTCTGGGCCTTGGTTTCGGCGGATTCGATTCGCTTGGAGATCTCGACTTCCTGCTCACGTGTGAGCAGGGCGACCTGTCCCATTTGCTTCAGGTACATCCGGACGGGATCGTCCAGGATGTCGTATTGGGACGCGCGGACTTCTTCCTCTTCCGAATTCTCCTGGCGCTTCTTGTAATTATCGACTTCGTCCGCGTCGAGGATTTCGATTTCCAGGTTTTCCAGAATGGAGATAATGTTCTCGATCTCCTCCGGATTCTCCACATTCTTGGGCAGAGCCTGGTTGATATCTCCGAAAGTCAGATACCCCTGCTCCTTGGAGAGTCGAATCAGTTGCCTGATCTTCTCGTTGATAGTGACTTGTTGCGGCTCGGCCGTAGCGGATGTCTGTTTCTGGCTGGCGGATTTTTTCTTGCGAGGCATGTTGGCGTGATTAAATGGCTTCTAGCTGCGGAGGACTAGACTTGCGTTGGCGGAATTCGATGATCTTTCTCTGTAAAAAGACAATACCATCATCCAGTATTTCCTCATTGTTGGCGATTTCAAGCTCTATCTTCTTTATTTTTGCATTCAGGTGTTCCAGATAAAGGGCTCTTAAAGCCTGGTTGGCCAGCTTTCCCGGGGTTTCGTCATAAGGTTTGTGGAACAGGATCGAATAAATGAGGTGTCTTTCCTCGTCCGTTTCCACCAGGTGATCGATCTGATCGGTCCCGGCCCACTCGTCGTGCTCAAATTCCGCCAGAACACGGTTGAGCAGGCGCCCCGCGGTGCTGTCGTTATCGAGCCAATTCTGATCCACCACTTCCGACAGCGGTTTACCCAGGTGTTCGTCGTGGAGGCAGATCGAAAGCAGAGTTTCCACCGCGGTGCTCAGCTTGGCCGGCCGACTGGACTCAAGGGGCTCGGCCTCCGTTGGTTTGGTGTCCTTCGGCGCCTGCCTTTGGCGGCGGCGTCGAAAACGGTCGAAATCGGTCAACACCGCCGGCTCGGGAAGGCGGGTAAGCCGCGCCAGGGTGCGGAGGTATTCGCTGCGGGTGATCTCGGATTCGGCCTGGCGCACAATTTCGAAGATTTGCTCCAGCGCCTGCGTCTTTCTTTCGGCGCTCATCCTTGAGGGGTCGGGCAAAAAATGCCGGACGGCAAATTGCAGCGGGCCGGCGCTTTTGCGGCGCAGGCTCTCCAGCGCATCCCGGCCCCCGCGGCGCAGGTAGGTGTCGGGATCTTCGCCTTTTGGCAGAGTGAGAAAGCGGGCTTCCAGCCCGGTTTTCACCGCCATCGGCAGCAGCCGCAAGGCCGCTTTCTGCCCGGGGGAGTCGGCGTCGAGGAGGCATTCCACCGTAGGGGCGTAGCGCTTCATCAGGGCGAGTTGGCTTTCCGTGATTGCCGTGCCCTGCGGGGCCACCGCTGTTTTGATGCCCTGTTCGTGGCATCGAATCACATCGAGTTGTCCCTCGACCAGCAGGAAAGGATTGGCTTCTCCGGCTTCCAGGCGCGCCCGGTCCAAACCGAACAACAAGTGGCCTTTGTTGAAAACCGGCGTTTCCGGCGAGTTGATGTATTTCGCTTCCCGGGTGGGGTCGTCCAGCGGGGTGATGGCGAGTTGGCGCGCGGTGAATGCCACCACCCGGCCCTGATGGTCGCGAATCGGGATCATCAGGCGGTTCCGGAAGCGGGCGTGATAGGCTTCCGGAC
>JBJHCF010000049.1:0-29604 GCA_050506795.1 Opitutia bacterium | reverse complement strand
CCGTTGCCCCGCTGGTAAAAAAGACCGCACTTGGCCAGGGCCTCCAGGGTGAATTTGCGGTCGGTCAGGCGGCGGCGGAGCTCGGAGCCGTCCACCGGCGCCAGTCCGATCTGGAAGGATTCCGCCAGGTCCAGGTCGAAGCCCCGTTCCCGGGTCCAATACTCGCGGACCTGCTCCGGTTCGGTTCCGGAAGATTTAAAATATTCCTGGAAATAAGCTGTGGCGAGGTCGTGAATATCGAAAAGCATCTGCCGAAGAGAACGCTCCTCGCGGGGCAGGGCGCCCTTTTCGTACTCCAGAGGCACGCCGAAACGCTGCGCCAGGCTTTCCGCCGCCTCCTGGAAATTCAGCCGCTCGGTCTCCATGACAAAGGTGAAAATATCCCCCGCCATGCCGCTGCTGAAACATTTGAACATGTTGCGGTCGGGCGACACGAAGAACGAGGGGGTTTTTTCCGGATTGAAGGGGCTCAACCCTTTAAATTGTGAACCGGCACGTTTAAGCGAAACAACCTGAGAAACCACGTCGACAATGTTGATCCGGTTCTTCAATTCTTCTATACTGCTCTTTTTAATGATACCCATGGTGGTGTGGAGAATCAGGAAACGATTAGCTCGGGCGAAAACCGGCTGCCGGAATTTGCCGAGCACCATCGTGCGAAACGGGAATCGATCGTGTTAACCACCGTATGGCGATACATCGATTGGCGTACGACGTGGCGCCGGAAGGGGCGACTCACGGCAACGGAGGTAAGTGTGTTCGGCTCCGGAGGCGCTGTCAAGTGTCCCGCCCGCCCGCGCCGGGTGAAGATTTTTTGTCTGCGGCTCGTGCTGATCGCGGTCGTGCTCGGTCTTCTCCCGACAGAACCTAATGCCTTGGGGGACACCCGGGTCTGGGAGTGGCGTTTCGGTGAGGAACGGGACCGGGATTATGTGAGCGCGGTGGAGGAACTCTTCGCCAGTTTTGAGGAGCTCCGTGACCGGCCGCTGGAGCCGGGCGCCACCGGCCGGGTGGGTTTGAAGGTTTACACCCAGTCCGGCCCGGGTCTGGCCACGCCCCGGGATCTGGTGCGGGCTGTGGTGGTGGCCCTCGAGCGACGCGGGTTTCAGCGCGAAAACATCTTTCTGGTCGATCAGAGCCGATTCCGCCTGCAGCAGGCCGGATTTCTCGAACGGGCCCGCGAGGACCGGTTCGAGGGGTCGCCGGTCTATGTGCTGGAAAGCGGGGCGTACTACGACGGAGACTGGCACTACGAAAGCCCGTTGCCGCCGCGGACGGATTTTCGTCGCATGATGTTGCCGGGTCTCGGGCTGCCCGCCGAGGACGAGGCCTTCGGGGTGGACCGACTGAGTTATCTCGCCTTTCCCCTGCTGCACAATCTGGATTTCTGGATCAATATGCCGCGCTACACCGACCATCCGCATCTCGGGGTAAACGGGGCTTTGCTCAACGCCACCCTGTGGAACGCGAGCAATACCGGCCGATTCCTCGCCAGCCGCTCCACCGGCTCGGCGGCGGCGGCGGAAATGGCCGCCATCCCGGAACTGCGGGAGGGGTGGCTGCTCAACCTGACCACCCTCGAGCCTTATCAGTTTATCGCCGGTCCGGCCTTTCGATCCCTGTATACGGCAACCAAACCGGTCTTGTGGATGAGCGCCGATCCGGTGCTGTTGGATGCCCTGATGGCTGCCGAAATCGACCGGGAACGGCGAAACCGCGGGTTTTCCGGCCTGGGTGAATACCTGCCGCTGCTGGACTTTGCGGAACAGTTGGGCGTGGGGCGCAGCGATCCGGAGGCGGTGGAATGGATTCGACTGCCGCAAAACCGTTGAAGGTTTTGGATTGAAAAAAAACGAACCGCGACTTCTGCTGTCTGCAAATGGGTATGCAAGACGGACTGGTCGATTACGCGCCGATTTTGGTGCAGATCATTATGGCGGCGGGATTGGCCGCGGTGATTCTCGTGGTGAGCACGATCTTCGGGCAGCGTGGACGAAGCGCTCCGGGGCGTGACACCGCCTATGAATGCGGAATCCCGTCGGAAGGGCGCACGGCGATGCGTTTTTCCATCAAGTTCTATTTGGTGGCGATGCTTTTTATCCTCTTCGATATCGAGATTGTCTTTCTCATACCTTGGGTCCTGGTGTTTCGCGATTTCCTCGCGGCGGGCATACCTATCCTCACCCCGGTATTGTTTTTCCTCGGTGTCCTGGTGGTTGGGTTGCTTTACGAATTTAAGAAAGGCGCCCTGGAGTGGGAAAAGTAGTGCAATTTGATACCGGAAAATATTTCCGGCTTGCCAGTTCCGCCGGTGGGTGTTTTTTAATCCACTGGTGGCTATGCGGTTAGATAAGTTTGTTGCCCGGAGCAGGGTGATTGATCTGGAAAGCGCTGATCTTAAGGGGGCGCTTAAGGAATTATTGTCGGTTTCCGTCAGCCGTTTTAAGGACCTCAACAAGAACTCGCTGTTCAACGCGTTGATGGAGCGGGAGAAGTCCATGACCACTTATCTGGGCAACGGGGTGGCTCTTCCGCACATCCGCATCAAGATGCCTCGCCGGTTTGTTTTTGCCGTCGGTCGCAGCCAGCGTGGAATCGATTACGACGGCCTCAAGGAACACGAGGATATCCACCTGGTTTTTCTGCTGATCGCCAACGAAAACGAACGCGACTACCTCAAGGTCCTGGCCTCGATCGCCCGCCTGGTAAAGGATAAGGATTTCGTCAACTCCCTGATCGAAGCTCCCGGCCTGGACGCGCTTTTCGAGAAGGTTTATCTGGGTTTCGGAGGGGCGCTGTCCCAGCCGGTACAGGCGCAGCAAAGCCGGGTCAACCGTCTCATCTTCCGCGAAGCCGAGAAAATTGCCCGGGGAGCGCGCTGCTCCACGCTGTTGATTTTCGCCGATACCATGACCAGCGGACTGGAGGTGCCCAAGTTTTTCCCGGAATACAAGACCATTCTGGTCACCCGCACCTCGTCGGACCTTACCGTCGAAAGCAAACGCATCGTGGCCACTATTCAGGTGCGCTCGTTTTCGCGTCACCGTTTGGCCCAGCTTCGAAGCGCGGTGCTGGTCGGGCTCACCCGCGGCGTGGTCGGTTTCACTGATCGCCTCTGCTGTGTGGGCGGTATTCCCGGTAGCAACCAATTCGACACCGTCGTGGTCGTTGACGTTGAAAGGGAGTTTCAGATCCTCTTCAACGAACAGGCCGATATTCTGCCGGAAGACGTCAAGCCGGAAGTCCTGGAACGGGTGTTGGCGGTCGCCACCGAACTCGCCGTGGAGGGACGCGAGGGGCGTCCGGTGGGTTGCCTTTTTATTCTGGGGGACACCGCGAAGGTGGAGAAAATGACGAAACCCCTGGTGATGAATCCGTTCTTCGGATACAAGGAGGAGGACCGGAATATCATGAACCCGTTCATGGATGAAACCATCAAGGAGTTCTCCTCTCTCGACGGCGCGTTCATAATTCGCGGCGACGGGGTGGTGGTTTCCTCCGGATCCCTGATTCACGCCCCGGATTATTATCATTCGCTCCCCAGCGGCCTTGGGGCGCGCCACGCTGCCGCCTCGGCCATTTCCCTCGGCACCCGTTGCATTTCCGTCGTGGTTTCCTCCAGCACCGGCCAGGTCACCCTGTTCCGCAACGGCGTCATGGTCCCGCTGATCGAAAAATCCGGCGGCGGCTATTATTGATGGTGGGTTGCCGATTAACGATTACTTGAGCCGGATGCTCAGGCGCAGAAATTGCCGGAGCAACTCGCCGTCGCCTGCATCGTTTTCCGGCAGAGTAATCACCGCCCAGCCGTTCTCGAAATCGGGAGCGGGGTCGGTGCTCGAATCAAAAAGGATTTCGGACCAGTCGTCCAGGTCCGTGGATCCCTCCACCCGCCAGCCGAGATCGGTTTTTTCCGGGTCATACGGGAAAAGGAAGCGCCCGGCGCCGTCGGGAGCGCGCTCCAGATAGGGCAGGAGGCCCATGGCGTTTTCCTCCAGTTCGAGACCTGAGGCGTAACGGAAAAGGTGTGACACCCCTTGTCCACGCGCCGTGGCCAGCGGACCCGAAACCCGGTCGTCGGCGAAATCGTTCCATTCGGGAAACGTGTTTCGGCGCCAGGCTTCGAACCCGTCTTCCGGTCCGGGATCGGCCGCGATCACGATGTCATCGAGCCGCAGTTCCGCCCGCGGGCCGCTGTCGCCGTCGACGTGATGATAACGCCAGGACAACTGAAGGTGCTCGTGACCCAATAGATGCGCCGGCAGATCGATCGGTCCAAAGGTGGCGGTGTCCCCGGCGGTTTCCGAACGCAGGTACGTCACGGGTTGTCCCGCTTCGGTCAGGAAATCCTCGAACGGTCCCTCGGCGCCCGTCCGGTATTGGAGGCTCAGGGCGTAGACGCGGCTGTTGGGAGTGACCGTTCCCGCGATGAATCCCAGCCGGGCGCTGTCGATATTTCGGGTGTCGACCGCCGCCAGGGCGGCGCCCACATCGCGTCCGCGGCCCGTATTGATGAAGGAAATACCGTCCTCGCCCAGCCCGTTGATCCGGGTACGGGATTGGTTGTTGTAGGGAAAATTGATCGTGTCCCCGCTCGCATAGTCGTTCTCCGGGATGTGGTAGGCGCGGTCCAGCGGGGTGTCCGGGCCGGGATCGTTGATTTCGCTCTGCAAGAATATCATGTTCGCCGGGTAGGCGCGTTCCGGGGTGTCCGGGTCCCAGGAATGGAAACGAAAAGTCAAATCGGCCAACGGGTGGGCGGGGGGATAAACGAGAACGCGGATCACGGTCGCGACCGGCGGGTTGTGTCCGTCGTCGACGGATACAGTGACCTCCGCCTCACCGGCGGCCCGGCCGGACAGGCTGAGTGTGGACCCGTTGATGGTCGCATCGGCGGCTTGCGGATGAGCGTTTTCGTGGGTGTAGGTTGGGGGTTCGTTTCCATGAACCGTGAACACGGCGTCAAGGTCAATTTCCGCGGCTTCTCCGTCGGAGATCAGAAAGACGGTGGCAACCGGTCCGTTGACGATCGGGGGCGGTTGGGTTCCCTCAAGTGGTTTGCCGTCGAGCGTGACGTTGTCGAAACGATTGTTGCCTGAGGTTCCCCCGTCGTCTATCAGGAAGGTGATGCGTACGGCGAAGTCGGCATTGTCCGCCGCTTCCGCCACGGACGAAAAATCAAAGGTTTTCCGCACCGGCGGATCGTTGAATACCGGGTAGCGCGTGAACTCCTGGAATTGTTCTCCGTCGAGGGTGTAGGTCAGCACCTGGGTGCCGGCGCCCTGACCGGAGCGGCGGGTTTCGAATCTCAGCACCGGGTTTTGGTAACCGACGGTGGGCAGGTGAAAGGTCAATACCGCCCCCAGCGGATCGTTGACCCGGAAATGGCTGCCGGCGGGATCGCCGAAGCGGGCGTTTTCGGCGCTGAAATCCTGTCCGGTGGCATGGGTAAACTCCGTGACCGCCCCTGGAAGAGCGTCCAGGGAACCGCCGGTGAGCGTGTGGGTCGGTTCGAGCAAATTGGCGGTGTCGTTGAAATTCCAGTAATGGATGAGTGTCGCCGGCAGCGGTTCGCCGGCTACGAATTCCAGCGGCTCGGACCAGTGACTCCAACGTCCGGTGTCGTTCAGGTGGCGGACCCGCGCCCGGTAGGTTCGCCCGGGGTGCACCGTGTCCGGGGGAACCGCCATCGGAGTGTTGGTGGTCAACGTTCCCGACTCCCAGACGGCCTGGATTTCATAGGCCGGCGTTTCAGTGGGATCCGATCGCCCGACCTCCGCGATGCGCCAGGCGGTTCCGGCATAGGCCTGGGCCCCCTGGGGGTCGGCAAAGTCCGAAACGGAAAAGTGGAGATCGTCGGCGGGAAAATCGGCTCCGCCGGTATAGGTGATCACGGGGCGATCGGGGATGGCCGGATCCGCCGCTTCCAAAGCGAGATATTGGTAGCCGTAGCCGCGCTGGTCGCCGTTGCTTACCGACCAGGTGCCCCCCGGCCAGGTGTCGGTGACGTAATCGCGGAGGTAATCCATAAAATCGGCATGGTTTCCGTGACCTTCGAAATTCGGGGACCGGAGCCAGCGGATCCAGTTTCCGTCAAAACGATCGTCGGTGAACGGCGACCGGAAAAAATTCCCGCGGTGATTGGTCTGCCCGCTGGCGTTGCCCAGGGTTCCTCGCGTGCGGGGATGGAGATTCCACATGGCCGCGTCGGCGTTGGCCCAGTTGATGGCGGTGCCCTCGGGAGCCACGATGTCCGCGAAATAAGAAATCAGCGTTCCGATCTGCCCGCCGTCGCGACTCCCGTCCTCCGCCACCAGGTCGAGGATCTCCCTGGCCCGGTTGCGGTACTCCAGAGCGAAATTCGGGTGATCAAGAAGCAGTCGGTGAAATATGGTGACCCCGGGATAACTGGTGCCGCCAATGGAGGCGGTCCAGTGGCTCTTGGCGATAAACATCATATCCAGATCCCAGGGGATTACGAACCATCGGCCGTCCGGGCGGTGGTACAGGTGGTAGTTGTGTTCGGCCCGGAGGTCGACGTTGCCGAGGAGGCGATTTAGGGCGTGAAAGGTGTAAAAGGATTCCAGGTCGAAATGGGTTTCCCACCATTCGAGGGGAGGCGACGAGTTGACCGAGTTGCGTAACGCATGCCAATCCGACAAATCCGAGGGCTGCCCGATTCCCTGGTATTCTTTGTCGGTTCCGCCGCCCTCGATTTGGTAAATGCTGCCTTTGGGAAGATCGCGTTCACGAATGAAGGGACCACGAATCGGTTCGATCGCGTAATAGAGTCCCCAGAAGTCACTGAGGTACTGTCCGTCGGCGGTGCCCAGGCTGTCGCTGTGTTCGGTGCCGGGCGGCGGCGCCTCCTCGGCGTTTCGTACCACTCGGAAGTGGAAGTAGTGGGTGTGTGGGGAAAGGACACCGGCCAGCCGGTAGAGCTCGTATGGAAGCATTTCGTCGACCCCGGCGATACCACGATTGAGGGCGGCCCAGGGACTGGCCGCGGCGTTGATGGTGAGAATGCCCCAATCCTCCTGGTAAAGGTCGCCGTCGATTTTGCTGAAAACACCGCGGCGCGAGGTATTGAAATGAATACGCCATTTGTTTTTTCCGGCAACGTAGGTCGATGCCTGGCCCCGGTTGCGGAATTCGATGTGGTCGTAGACCACGCCGTTGTAAACGAAGGTGCCGCGAAACCGGTGGCTGTCGTAGGAACCGTTGTATTGGGAATTGATGACGTCCTGATCGGCCGCGATCAGGGTGTACACCGGCAGGGTTTCCAGAAATTCGCGGGAATAGGTGACCGGGGAGGTGTTTCCAGGCTCGAACGCTCCCTGCCAGTCGGGCATGACGTCGTAGACATAGTAGGCGAAGTTCGGCTGCTCGTCGTCGGCGTAGGGAACGGTCTGCCGGTTGCCGGCGACGTCTTCGGCGGTGATCCGATACCGCACCAGCCGCCGGTGTTCCTGCAGTTCCGCCGGCAGCTCCACGACGTAGATTCCCGGACCGGCCGTTTCATCGGCCTGCATCGAAAGCTCCGTCCACTGAGTCGCGTACTCGGTATCGGTGACTCGGATATAGGATCCCGGGTCAACCACCTGGTAGGTGAGCGTCACGGCCTCGATGGGCGAGTGGGAAAGAATGCGGGCCGATACCGCGACCGGTTCGTCCGGGCGCGGTTCCAACGGGTGGTGCGCGACCCGGTCGATGGCGGGCGGCACGGCGCCGAATGCGATGTGGACCGAATTGACCGATCCGGGTGTCGGCGATCCGATGGCGCCGCCGCCCGAAACCGTAAAGCCGGAAGCCCGCCAGGAGGCCGGATGGGTGTTGTCCAGGTCCGGGTGCAGGAGTTCCACCGAGGAACCTTCCCCGTCGGACATGGTGGGCCAGGGGAAGCCGGCGTCGTAGTCGACCCGGTTGTGAATGACGCCGTCGGCATCCAGGAGTTGGATGGATTCTCCGTCCGACGAAAGGGATCCGCTCCAGGGGCCGAACGCTTCCACACCGTAGACGTCCAGGAGGGTCGGCGGGTCTTCGCCCACGACGACATAACCGCCCGCGGGCAGGATCGCTCCCTGCGGGAAGGTGTACCCGACGGCGTCGTCAATTTGCCAGCCGGAGAGGTCCAGGTCTTCGTCGCCGGGGTTATACAGCTCGATGAATTCCTCCAGGACGTTCTTGTCGTACGGTTTGTAATGGAATTCATTGATCACCGCCCGCGCCGGCTGCGCCGGTGCCGTGGTGATCGCGCCGCTGGCCGGCGCCCAGGCGACACCGGCGGAATTTTCCCCGAACGCCCGGTAGTAGTAGGTGGTTTCCGCCTGGAGTCCCTCGATAAATGCGCTAAAAACACCCGAACGCGGCCCGAGGCTCTGTTCGGATTCCCATGCCGACCGGTCCGTGCCGCCGTCGGATTCGCCGTAAACCACAACGACTTCCGGAGTCTGGTGGCCGCTGAAAACCACTTCACCGGTAATGGCGAGCGCAGAGGACGAAAGCGCTTCGGCGGAAAGCGGGCCCAGTTCGGGAATCTCGGGCGGCAGGAGCGCTTGCGCCTGCAGGCGAATGTGGTCGAAATGACTCCGTTGCGGGCCGGAGCCGGTTAAAACGATCCGGATGGTTTCTCCATGCGCCTCGGGCACGGAGGGGGTCTCAAAGGTGATGCTCTGGTCGATGAACTCATTTCCGTCGATGGTCGACGCATCGAAGGAACCTTCCGCCAGAATGGAGCCGGCCGGAGTTGCCAGGCGGAATAATGCCTCGCCGCCGGAACTGTTGTATCCCGGCCGATGCCCGACCGCGACGGTCAGTGTGTACCGGGTTTCGGGTTGGTAGGCGGCCTCCAGATCCTGCCAAACCAGGTGTCCGTTGACCAGACCGAGGTGGTTCAATCCGTCGGCCGAAAAACCGCTGATTCTCTCCTTGAAGGCCCCTGTGCTCCCGGGACCGTCCGTTTCCTCCCACGGGGTGATGGTGTGGGTCCACGGGTTAGACCCGAACGTTGCATCCTCAAAGGAAGGGTCTTCGATTGTGATGGAGACGCCGCTGCCTGACGCGAATGAGGTGGACAATAGAACGGCTGCGAGGAAAGCAAATAGACGTGTTGGCATAGAGAAAACGTATCCCGGCGGTCCATTGGAGGCGGGAGGTATAAATCAGGGAGCCGTCAGGCGTTAACGATGGTGATTTACCTGGAACGTATCCCCTTTCCAGGCCGAATTGTCAAGCGGACGACCGGGTGCGAATGACTCACCGTGCCGGCCGACCGGTCCGGGATTGCCTCAGCCGGCCGGAATCTGAGCCGCCGCCAATTCAACGGGACCCAGTTCCAGAACCGGTTGCTGCGTCGGCGTGGTGAGTGGTTTCGCGACCGGTTCTAATGCCTGCCAACAAGTTTGCTGTTTCCTGGCTGAAATGCATTGCCAAAGGTATATATTTTCCGAATCGTATCGAGCCAACACCTTATGCACGCACTGGAGATCACTCTCTTTCTGGCCGCGATTATATCGGTTGTCGGTCTCGGTATTTGGCAAAGCAAGCGGGGGACCGGAGGCGATTCCCCCAATGCCTCGGGATATTTCCTCGCGGGGCGGGGTCTGACGTTTTGGCTGGTCGGATTCTCGCTGATCGCGGCCAACATATCCACCGAGCAGTTTGTCGGCATGTCCGGCAAAGCCTCCGACTGGCTCGGTATGGCGATCGCCTCCTACGAGTGGATGGCGGCCATCACGCTGGTGGTGGTCGCGTTTGTATTCCTGCCCAAGTTCCTTAAGGCGGGTATCTATACTATTCCGGAGTTCCTCGAGTACCGTTACGGCCCGTTCTCACGGTTTGTGATGGCGGTGGCGACCCTGGTTATTTTGGTGGGGGTGCCCACCGCGGCGGTGATCTATTCCGGGGCGACGGTGGTTTCCGGTTATTATCCGGACGTTCCCTTTCTCGGCAGCCTCGGAGTGGCCTGCTGGTTGATCGCGATCACGGCGTCGGTTTACGTCTTTATCGGAGGCCTTAAAGCCTGCGCCTGGACCGACCTGGTCTGGGGATCATCGCTGATCGTCAGCGGTTTCATTGTGATGTTCCTGGCCTTTAATCTTCTCGGCCAGGCGCCGGCCGAGGAGCTGATTCGCACCCAGGTGGACACGTCAACCGCCACGGTGGAACAAATCGAGGCGGCCGGGCCCTGGGAGAGATTCATTTTGCTCAACGACGGGGAACCGCGCACCGGCCCCAACACCTCCGGCGGCAAATTGAATATGGTGCGGCCGATGGATGATCCGGAGATTCCCTGGACCGTCCTTTTGCTGGGATTGTGGATTCCGAACTTTTTCTACTGGGGACTCAACCAGTACATCATGCAGCGTTCGCTGGCGGCTAAATCGGTGGCCGAGGGTCAAAAGGGAATTGTCCTGGCGGCGTTCCTCAAGCTTTTAATTCCGTTTGCGGTGGTGATACCCGGCATCCTCGCCTTCAACCTGTTCTCCGACCAGCTTCACGAGGCCGCCCAGGGCCGGAATGCGGTTCATATCGCGCAGATGGAATCCGGCGAGCGACGGGTGCTCACCGTGACCTACCATTTCGCCGAGCTTCAGCCCGATACGACCCGCCGGGTGATCGAGCACAATTTCTCCCTGGCTGACCAGAGCCCTCCGGAAATCGTCGGGGAACCCGATCCGGCCGAGCTATGGGCCCTGGTGGAGGCCGGTGCGGCCGAGGCCCGGGCCTCGGATCGCACCCTGCGCAGTTCCCAACTGACGGGTTACGATTACGATTTCACCTTCGCCGTGCTACTGCGGATGCTGGTCAAGGACAAGCCGTGGTTGTCCTGGTTTGTGCTCGCCGCGATCTTTGGTGCGGTCGTGAGTTCGCTGGCGGCGATGCTGAACTCGGCGTCGACCATCGCCACCATGGATATCTTCAATCGCCTCTTCAAAGAGGCCAGCCAACCGGCGCTGGTGATGGCGGGACGGACTTTCGTGGTGATTTTTGTGGTGATCGCCGCCATTATCGCGCCGATGCTGGCGAGCCCGCACTTTGGTGGCATTTTCACATTCATCCAGGAGTTTCAGGGATTCATCAGTCCAGGGATTCTGACCGTGTTCTTTTTCGGTCTGCTGGTGCATAGGGCGCCGCGGTTCCTGGGCTGGATGGGCATCGTGCTCAATGTGATCCTTTACGGATCGTTTAAATGGTTCCTGGGGGATTGGATGGTGGCCAACGGTTACTGGTTCTCGGATACCATGTCATTCCTCGATCGAATGGGACTGTGCTTCATCATTGTGGTGCTTTTCTGTACCGTGATGACGATTTTCTATCCCTTGCGCAAACCGGTCGTTCTGCCCGTCAACGAAGCCATGGATGTGACGCCTTCCAAAGGAGCCCTGGTATGCGGCTTCGGAGTGGTGATCCTGACCGTGATCCTCTACTTTATTTTCTGGTGAGGCGATAACCGGAATCAGCCCCTGTCTGGGGACTCTTCCGAGCAGTCCTCGCAGGTGCCGTAGAATTCCAGCATGTGCGAGACGTTGCTGTAGCCGCGGTCGTGCACCAGGCGTTCGAGTCCGGCGACCACGCAGACGTCCAGATTTTCGACTTTCTGGCAGGAGGTGCAGATGATGTGGTGATGGTGTTCGCCGCCCACCACGAACTCGAATAAACTCGAACCGTCTGGGAAAAAGCAGCGGCGGACGATGCCGATCTTTTCGAAAGCCGCGATGCAACGGTACACCGTCGCCAGGTCACAGTTATGCGCTTCCACTTTGTGGTGGATATCCTCGATCTTGATCGGACCCTCGTGTTCGATCAGGGCCTTGAGGATGGCAACCCGCGGCTGCGTGACCCGATGGCGGGCCTGATGAAGCATGGCGATGGCCTGATCAAGGCGCGGGTCGTTTTCTGTGCTGTGGTCGGCTGTCGACATGGACCGGAATCCTCTTTGCGTGGGTCGTATTTACTCAGAGTTACAGGTAGCCCGAGTCTTTCCCTGATGCAAACGAATTATCGCGTAAGGGCGCCACCCGGCAACGTTGGGGTTTACGCGGTTTATCCATTGTGCTAGCGTGAACTCCAGATGGAACCCGACAACTTTCCAGAAGTTCTCGACTTGATTCACCGTGAAGACCCCCGGTTTGACAAAAACGCGTACCATTTCGTCCGCCAGGCCCTGGACTACACCTTGAATGAGCTGGCAGGTGGGAAGGACCGCGGCGAGCGGCGTCATGTCACCGGGATGGAACTCCTCGACGGAATCCGCGAGTACGCCCTGGACCGGTTCGGACCGCTTGCCATGACCGTGTTTTCGGAGTGGAATATCCGGCGTTGCGAGGATTTTGGAGAGATCGTATTTCAACTGGTGGAGTACGGCGTGCTCGGAAAGACTGAGAACGACCGCAAGTCCGATTTTGCCGGCGGGTACGACTTTGAGGACGCCTTCCTGATGCCCTTCCTCCCGAAAAAGAAACGGCGGACCTTGCAAAGGGAAAAAGGCCGTGCGAACAAAGAGCAGGGCAATCACGCCAACTGATTTTCGGGAAGATCCTCCATGACACGTTCTTATCTGCCGGGCATTGACTCCGAGCTGCTCCTGAAGCCGTTTTTCGAAGAACGGGTTTCACGCGAAACCCTCGATAACGGCTTGGTTTCCATTATCAAACCGGATCATTCCGCGGCCCTGGTTTCAGTTCAGGTCTGGGTGAAATCCGGCAGCATTCATGAAGGGGAAAACCTCGGCTCGGGCCTGTCCCATTACCTTGAGCACATGCTGTTCAAGGGCACCGAAAAACGTCCGGGCGCCGAGATCGCCGCCGTAGTCCAGCGCCACGGCGGCAATATGAACGCCTACACTTCCTTCGACCGCACGGTCTATTACATCGATCTGCCGTCGGAGCATCTCGAAGTGGCGCTGGATGTGCTGGCGGACGCGGTTTTTGATGCGGTACTGCCGCCCGATGAGGCCGAGCGCGAGCGCGATGTTATTCTGCGCGAGATCGACATGGGTCATGACGATCCCGACCGGACCCTGGTGCAGACCCTCTTTTCCACCGCCTTCCGGGAACATCCCTACCGTTATCCGGTGATCGGATACCGCGATGTTTTTTCCGCGCTGACCCGTGACGACCTGGTCGCCTACCAGCGTTCGCGCTACGCCCCCAACAACGTGGTCGTGGTGGTGAGCGGCGATGTGGATGCGGACCTGGCGCAGGGCCTCGTCACCGCGGCTTTCGGCGGATTCGAGCGGAAAAAGTTGGCCCCTGTGTTGCAACCCTTTGAACCGGAGCAGATTTCCCGGCGGGAGGAACACCTTTTTCGCGAGGTCAACCTCTCCCGTTGCGCCCTGGCTTTTAAAATCCCCGGCCTGCACCACGAGGACGCGCCCGCGCTCGACATCCTGTCCTCCATCCTGGGAAGCGGAAAGAGTTCCCTGCTTTGGAAGCGGCTGCGTGACGATCAACGGCTGGTGCACGATATCGACACCATGACCTGGAAACCGGCCGGCGGCGGATTGATGGATGTTTCATTTACTTCCGATCCGGAAAAACGGGAGGCGGCCGCCGAGGCGGTGATCGCCACTCTGGACGAGGTGATGGGGGAAGGTTTCTCGGAGGCCGCCGTGGCCAAGGCGATCCGGCAGGCTCTGGTGGCGGAGATCAACGTTAGAAAAACGGTCAGCGGCCAGGCGTCGCGGCTCGGCGTGGCCGAGGTCGTCGCCGGAGATCTCGCGTTTTCACGTTCCTACTTTCAGCGGCTGATTCGGGTCGAGCCCAGTGACCTGGTCGCGGTGGGCCGGCGTTACCTGGTTCCGGAGCGTTTGACCATGGTTTCCCTCAATCCGGCCGCGTCGCGGGCCAGTGGCCAGACGGCCGGCGGGAGACGTTCCGTCGCCGCCCGCTTCGAGGAGAGGACTTTGCCCAATGGCGCGCGCCTTTTGACCCAAAGCGACACTCGTTTGCCCAATATTCATCTGCGCCTGGTCGCATTCGGCGGCGGCGCCTATGAATCGCCGGAAAAGCGGGGGGTGACCTCCCTTCTGGCCACGCTCCTGACGCGCGATACACAAAAACGATCGGCCGAGGAGGTCGCGGAAACCATCGAATCCATCGGCGGCGCCCTGGAGGAATTCTCGGGCAACAACTGTTTCGGTCTGTCTTTGGAGGTCATGCCGGCGGACCTCAGCCTGGCATGCGATTTACTGGAACAGGCGATCTCTCATCCGGTTTTCCAGCGCGACACTTTCCAGCGCGAACAGGAGAGCCTTCTTGCCTCGATTCGGGAGGATCTGGACGAGGTGCTTTCTTTCGCCATGAAACAGCTCCGCGCCCGGTTCTTTGGGGAACATCCCCTCTGGGTCGATGATTCGGGTGCCCTGGAAACGGTAACCGCCATCGGGTTGGAGGATGTGGTCGCGCAGTACCGTCGCCTGGTGCGCCCGGAGAATCTGGTGTTGAGTGTCGCCGGTGATTTCGGTTCCGCCGATGGAAAAGTCGTCGATGCGCTGGCTGAGATGCTCGAACGTTTGCCGGCGGAGCGGTTCGAGGAATCCAGAATCTCCTTTGCCGGTCCGCCCGAACCGGGGACGTTTGTTGAATCGCAGCCGAGACAGCAGGCGGTGGTGCTCCAGGGATTTCCCGATTGCGGTGTCCTGGATGCCGACTTTCGCGCGGGCGAGGTCCTGGACGAGTTGCTGAGCGGAATGTCCAGCCGGCTTTTCGAGCGGGTTCGCGAAAAACTCGGTTTGGCGTACTATGTCGGTTCGGGCCGGGTCACCGGTTTGCGGGAAGGCATGTTCTACCTCTACGCCGGCACTCACCCGGAAGCGGTGGATGCCGTGACGCGTGAAATGGAGGACGAGGTGCGGCGCATCCGCGAGGGCGGGGCGACCGTGGAGGAATTGGAGCGCTGCCGGATTCGGCTGAAAACCCGTCGGCGGAGCAGTATGCAAACCAACGGATCCCGGGCCGTTCTCGCCGGCTTGAATGCCGTTTACGGACGCCCGCCCAACGAGTGGCTGGAGTACGACCGGCAGGTGGACGCGGTCGGCCTGGAGGACCTCAGACGTTTCGCCGAAAAATACCTCCGGGAGGAGAATAAGGTGAGCCTGGTGGTACGGCCGGAGTAGGACTTGCCGGCCGCCGGGCTTCAATTGCCGTTCCCGGAATTCGGACGGGCGGGGACGCGGAGTTCCTGGCCGGGGTGGATGGTGTCGCTGGTCAGATTGTTCAGTGACCGGATCTCCGAAATCGTGGTGCCGTGCCGGCGGGCGATGACCGTCAGGTTGTCATTCCGCTGCACAGTGTACGTTTCGTAAGCGGGCTCGGGCGGTTCGTCGGTTTCGGGTTCGATTTCGACTTCCTCCGGGGTGCTGCCGTTTTGTTGATCTCGGGTATCCACCTCGCGGGAACCGCCGCCGCGGGGCAGCAGCAGGTAAAGGGCTATGGCGACGTGGATCACCACGATGGCACCGAGAATCAGTGGCGTTTTCAGATTATTGGAAATGGATGATGACACTCGTCTTGTGTTGCGGATTTCAGAACAGTCGTAAACCGGACAAAAGCGGTTTGCAACCCGGCAGAGTTATCCTGAACGGAAATCGACCCGCTATGGCGTCTGGCTGGACGCTTCGGGTTCTTCAGTGGCTGCCTCATCGGGTTCTTCTACGGTTGCCTCATTGGCTTCCACTTTCGGTACGATGAACTCCGAAAAGTTCGCTTCCAGGCCTTCCACGATTTCTTCGAAGCTGCGAAACATCAGTTGATCGGGATTCCGTTCGGCCGCGGCGTGAAGGTATTCGATGGCTTCGTCCCGGCGATTCAGCAACACCAACGTGTACCCGACGTTCATAATCATTCCCACGCTTTCGGGGTCCGCCTCCACGCGTTGTAGGTAGAGTTCAAGTGCGGTTTCGTAGCGTTCACGTGCCGCGTCCACCTTGTCCAGGCGGATCAGGGTGAAGGCGCTGCCAACCCAGAGCTCGGGCGCATCCGCGGCCAGTTCCAGCGCCCGGTCGAGCAACCGGTTCGCTTCCTCCCAGTTTTCTTCCACCATGGCCTGGTTGGCGCGATTGGCCAGAGCCTGGGCATCGGCCCGGGTATCGGCGGCGCCCGGAAGGGACGGCACCAGGGCGAACAGGGTCGCGAGGGAAACGGCGATGGAGAGCAAAGAGTTATTTTTCATGGTCTTTGTTGGCGTTTTTGGCCGGTTTATGGTTCAGCGTCTTGCCCATAGACGTAACGAGTACAGGAGGAAATGTTCCAACGCGGTCTGTTCCTTGAGGTTGACCCGCAACAATCCGGCACAGGCTTCAAGGTGCGACACGGCCTCCGCCAGGGTCGCGGCCGGAAGGGGTTCCCCGCGTTGGGCGATGTCGCGGGCGTGACCGTGGGTGGCGCGTTCGATTTCGAGGAGAAACCGGCGGCGCACCGTCACTTTCAGCCCTTCCTCCAGGGCATTGTGCTGATCGTCGTCCAGATTGGACGGGAGATTGGCTTTGATGGTTTCCCAGGTTTGTTTCGTTTCCACCTCCAGGGTTTCCTGGAAGCGGGTCAACAGACCGAAGGCCGACAGGGTTACGGCGGATACCGTCTGCGCGTCGCGCACTCCCGCGTTCAAGCGTTCGAGCCACCGACGGTAGAGTTGAACCCATTCGTCCACGGCCGGCGACGGTTTGGTTTCCGCTCCGTCGGGAAAACGAAACGTCAGGCAACGGCTGCGAATGGTGGGCAGCAGTCCATAGGGTTGTGAGGTGACCAGGAGGATGACGGTATCGGCCGGGGGTTCCTCCAGGGTCTTGAGGAAAATGTTGAACGCGGCGGTATGCATGCGTTCGGCTTCGAGAATCAGGGCGACTTTTTTTCGGCAGAATCGGGGCGAGTGCTGGATATTCCGAATCAACTCACGGGTGTTCTCGGCGGAGATTTGCCGCATCTTTTTCGCCGGCCGCAAGGTGAAGAGGTCGGGGTGGTTTTGCAGAGAGGGAGCCTTGGCGTCCGCCGGGGTGGCCAGTTCCAGGAGGCGCGCCGCCAGGCGCTCGGCCATCGCCTCGAGGGCGATTGAATCGCGTGCGGTCAGAATGACGCTTTGGGGAAAACGATCCTCCTCCGCGGCCCGCAGCAGTATCCTGGCGGCTTGTGAATCCTCCATCGGTTCAGCCGAGGCGTTCCGTCACCGCCTCGCGGATCTCCGTTTCGATGCTGGCTTCGTCACGGGTCCCGTCCACCACCAGGAAACGCTCCGGCAGCGATTTGGCGAGGACCAGATAACCTTCGCGAACCATGCGGTAAAACTGGATGTTTTCCTCTTCCATCCGGTCCGGAAGATCCGAAACCCGGCGGCGCACCCGGTCGAGTCCCACTTCGGCCGGCACATCCAGCACCACGGTCAAGTCGGGCATCAGGTTTCCGACGGCGAAATTATTGATCACGTTGACCGGATCCTTCGACAGCTTTCGCGCCACCCCCTGGTAAACGGTGGTGGAATCGAGGAATCGGTCGCAGAGAATGATTTTGTTTTCCTGCAGCGCGGGCTCGATCACCTGGCGCACCAGTTGCGCGCGGCTGGCGGCAAAGAGCAGGAGTTCCGTTTCCGGACACATGTCCTTGCCGTGCGCGCTGTGTTTGAGCAGGTGCCTGATCTCCTCGCCGATTTCGGTGCCGCCGGGCTCGCGGGTGACGATGACGCTGTAGCCCTCTTTTTCCAGGAAGCCGGCGAGGCGGTCGATTTGACTCGACTTGCCGCTGCCTTCGGATCCTTCGAATGAGATAAATGTGCCCTTTTGCATTGGGATCGGCGGTTGGGAATCAGTTTTTCCAGTTTCGCAGGAACGCGTCGACGTCGTTCAAGGAGGGACTGCGGCCCTGGCGGACCATGAAGCCGGAGAACACCACTCCCAGAGTCAGGGAGGCGAGGGGACTCATATTGAGGACCTGTCCCACGGTGAATCCTGCGTTGAAGTGATCCCCGGCGCCGGTGGTGGTGCGGGGGTTTTCAGTGTAGGGGCCGGGCACGTGCCAGGTGTCCTCCCGGGTGGCGCACACCGCGCATTCCCGGGGATGAACCGCCACCACGCTGATACCGAGGTCCTGCCGGATCCGCGAGGCCATGCTTTTGAGGCCGGACTCGTCGATTCCGCTGTCGTCGATCCCCAGGATTCGGCTGACGGTTTGGGCCTCTTTCAGGTTGAGGCCGAGGATCGTTTTGCCGTGCGATTGAAAACGTTTTATGGTGAGCAGCGCGCTCTTAATGTCGCTGTCCGAACGTTTGGCGGGGTCGGCGAGGTCGAAGAAAAAGGTGCGCTGGTCGCGTGACGGAAGGTTGGGCAGGACCCGGTCCAGGAAGGCGCTGAGGATGTCCGTCATGGCCGGGACCATGGTCCAGTTCACCATGGCCACCAGATCCAGCCGGGAAAACAGGTCGAAGAATTTTCCTTCGCCGATGGTGGCGACGATGCTCTCGTAGGTCACCGCTTCCAGGGTGGCGGTGGTGTTGATCATGATTTTGCCGTCGTTGAACTCCAGCGCGTCGGTGTGCCCGGGATCGGCGATGGAAGCGGCTTCGGTTTTCCGGGCAAACTCCTGGAAGACCGGATCGACGTTGGGTTTTCCGAGGGCGCCGACGTAGCGGACTTTCATGCCGGAGGCCAGCAACGCGTTGGCCATGATGGGGCCATTGCCGCCCAGGCGGGTTTCCCTGGGATAAACTTCGATATTGGTGCTCTTGCCGGCGGCATCGCCGATGCGCTGCGCGAAGGCGGAAATGGTGTCGATGGGAGTGAAGTTTTCTCCCGGACCCGAACGGGTGGCCACGGGGGTCACGATTCGGTCCACAAATCCGTCCAGGCCGACCAGGGCCAAAAGGGACGAAAGACGGCTTCGCTTTGCTTCCAGTTCTTCGAGAGTGTGATCCTTAAAATTCATATGGAATGTGGTTTATAAAAAAGGGTCTGCGGCTGAAACTTCAATCTTTATTCATTGAGGAATGACGCCGGCAAGCGCGGATCCATGGATTTCCCGAAATCCGGCTCTTATTAGGGATTGAATGCCGCTGAAAATAGTCCAATGGTTTCCCTCCATATGATCGAGGCATTTTCCTGGGTTCCCGTGCTGGCTGAAACGACGACCCCAAATATCATCAATTACTTCGCGCAGTCGAATGTCGCGGGCAAGGTGATCGTGATGGCGCTGATTTTTTTCAGCCTGGTCGCCTGGACCATTATGATCGGCAAGTACTTCGACCTGCGGCGCATGGGGGAGTTAAACCGGGCCTTTGAGGATCGGCTGATGAACGGTCCCTCCGTGCTGGACCAACAGGTGCCCCACGCTCCGGGTATTCCCTACAACCGCCTGTACCATGAGGCGGTCGTGGCATACCGGCGGGTGGAGGATTCGGGATCGGTGGATCCGGAGACTCTCAACCGGTTGCGAATCAGTCATATGGAAAATGCGCTGCAGCGCTGTGTGACCAGGGGCAGCGCGCTCTACGAATCGCGAATGGTATTTTTGGCCAGCATTGTCACGGGCGCGCCCTTTCTCGGGCTGCTGGGGACCGTCTGGGGGGTGATGGACGCATTTGGAGCGGTCGCTCTCAGGGCGACTGCGACCTTGCAGATGCTGGCTCCGGGCGTATCGGGCGCCCTCCTCACCACCGTGGCCGGTCTGCTGGTCGCCATTCCGTCGGTGTTCGGGTACAACATCCTGTTGACCCGCACCCGGGAAATGATCGCCGAGCTGGAGAATTTTGCCAGCACCCTGGCGGATCAAATCGAAATGGAAAGCAAGCAGGAGTGGAGCGACTGATCCGCGCGCGGTCATGGCCAGAACTTTTCGCAGAAATCCTCGACTGACCGCGTTGGCCGAACCCAACGTGACCCCCCTGATCGACCTGGCGTTTTCGCTGCTGATCATCTTCATGATCACCACGCCGCTGCTGGAACAGACCATTCCCATCGAATTGCCGCGGGAGGAGGAAAGGGAGGCCCCGGGTACCCAGCCGGATGTGAGGTATCAAACGGTCGGGGTCGAGGGGCCGGGCATGTTTTTTTATGGTGAAGAACGGCTGGATTCAGAGGGCATGCGTCAGCGGCTGGAGACTCTGGCGGCTTCCGGGGAGAACGTGGTGCTGAACGTGCGGGCGTCGCGCACCGTCGATTACCAGGATGTGGTGGATTTATTGAACTTGATTATGGCCAGTGGATTGAGTAAAATCAGTTTGGACACACAGGTTGATTCTCGCCAGTAGGTGTTGTTTATTGGGTAAGGTATGAGTGATCGTTCAGGCAAGGCATTCGGTATCGCGGTGGTGTTGCACCTCCTGCTGTTCGCGTTGCTGTTTACCGGCTACCTGGTGAAACCGAGGGATCCGGAACCGCTGGCGCAAACCCTCGAATTGTTTGCTCCGCCTTCCGAGCCTTCCGAAATCACGGCGGCCCCGCCGGAACCCGACCGGCCGGTGCGGCAGATTGAACTGCCCGAGTTTGAGTTTCAGGAGGTGGAACTGCCTCCCACCGAACCCCGTCCGCGGCCCGAACCGCAACCCCAACCGCGGCCCGAACCCCAGCCCCGGCCACAACCTGAGCCCCGGCGCGAGCAGCCCCGCCCGGAGCCGGAACCGCAACCCGAGCGCATGTCACTGGCGGAGTTTCGGCAGCAGCACGGTACCCCGGCGACACCGCAGCCCCGCACGCAACCGACCCCCCAGCCGCGGCAGATTCAAGCCCCGCGCATCGATACCTCCCGCATCAGCCGGGAATTGCAGTCGGTGATGTCCAGTGCCACCGACCAGGAACTGGTCAGTCGCCTGTCGGACAGTGACCAGCGCGAACTGGAACGCTATTTCGCCCGGCTGCGCGTCGCGATCGAACGCGCATGGAACCGTCCGTCCTCGGCTACCGCCGGCATGAGCGCCACCGTGCGTTTCTCCCTTTCCAGCCAGGGCCGAATCACCGGCGCCCAGGTGGTGCGTTCCTCCGGCAGCGATGCCTTCGACCGGTCGATCGTAGAAGCCTTCGAACGCCTGGCCTCCTTCGATCCCCCGCCCGACGGTCAAAGCTACACCCCGAACCTGACGTTCCGCGTCGATTGATCCGAACGGGTACGAGGCCGGTCCCTCATGATGGCGGGAGTTGTTTGAACAAAACGAATGCTCCCCTTGGCACGCGATCAGCGAGTAAGGGACCTTCGCCAACGACCGATGAAATGTTCATCGGTTACCTTCTGTATTCGAATGTTACACAAGACCAGGAATGACTGATCGGGACGCCCCGATGTTGTTGCCTGTGGATTAGCGCATAATTTCAGCCGGAGCGCGTTCGGCGTCGAGCAGGGCTTTCATTTTCTTCATGGCAGGGGCGGAAGCCTTGAAAAAGCGTTTGTAGGCGGGGCAGAGGTAGTTCAGTCCCGGTTCGCCGTCGGGCGTCCGCATAAAACGGTATTTGGGGCATCCCCCGTTGCAGGCGAAGAGATACGGGCATTGCCGGCAGTAGGCGGGAAGAGTGTCGGATTTATCGTTTCCAAATTTACGCTGTTGTTCGGTCACGGCGATGTCGGCCAGGTGGCGCTCGCGCAGGTTGCCGAGGCGGTATTCGGGGTAAACGTAGTGGTCGCACGAATAAACGTCACCGTTGGACTCCATGGCCAGGCCGGTTCCGCAGGTGGGGGCGAACACGCACAGCCCGGGCGGAGCCCCTGCCCAGGCGGCCAGAGTGACGTCGAATAGCTGCACGAAGATCCGGCCGACATCCTTTTTCACCCACTCCTTGAAGATGGCTGTGAGAAAGTCACCGTAGTCTTCCGGCCGGACGCTCCACGGTGTCACCGGGCCGTCGTCGTCCAGGTCGGGCGGCCCCGCCAGGCGGTTCGTGGTTTCGTCGATGCGTTCCACCACCGGAATGAACTGCAGGTAGCGGCTGCCGATTTTTTTCAGGTACCGGTACACCACCAACGGCCATTTGGCGTTCTGACGATTGACCACGGTCAGGGTGTTGTACTCGACCTCGTGTTTCTGGAGGATTTCGAGGCCGCGGAGCACCCGGTCGGACGAAGCCCCGCCGCCCTTGTCCGGGCGGTAGGTGTCATGAAAATGAGGCGGTCCGTCGATGCTGATCCCGAGCAGGAAGCTGTGCCGGTGCAGGAAAACGCCCCACGCGTCGTCGAGCAGGGTGCCGTTGGTTTGCAGTGCGTTGCTGATACGTTTCCCGTTGGCGTATTTCCTCTGCAGGGCGATGACCTTCTCGAAAAACTCCAGGCCGAGCAGGGTCGGCTCGCCGCCCTGCCAGGTGAAAGTCACTTCCGGGGTGGGTTGACTTTCGATATACTGCCTAATGTACGTTTCCAGTACCTCATCCTGCATGCGAAAAGCGTGCCCGGAAGGAAACATATCCTGCTTTTCCAGATAGAAACAGTACTCGCAGCCCAGATTACATACGGGGCCGATGGGTTTGGTCATTACGTGGAAAGGCAGCATTCGATTTCGTTACGTACAGGTTTAAGAATTTCAGGAGCGATTCATTATCGTTCCCGAAGCGGCTGTCGGCCCTGCGAATTGTGCTTTTTTGTCGGCACGAGTTGTCCATCGCCCGTTTCCCCGATCTGCCCGGTTTCCCGTCCGGCATTCCGCACACTGATATCGATAGCGGTACTTGTGATGTGCGGGCCGCACGTATGCGTTGATGGGGTGGTTTTTCCACCTTGCCGTCAGGAAGCCTGACCCCGTGAGGGATCCTGATACCTGCATCATCGGTGCTAGAATTAATACATCCTTCCTATCCATTACGTGGACTCTTTCTGGTAATAATCCTGACGTATCGCAGACCTATGGGGTTTTATTCGCGTCAATCCAATTCGGGCTATGTCCGCCGCTCGCTTTGGGAATCCATCACTAACCCTCTTCCTTAATGAAATACTTGAAACGCATTATCCTGGCCGCCATCTTCTTCGCGACACCTTGTCTCCATGCGGCCTTGCCGGTCGTCGGCATCTATGCCGAAGGAGCTGAGAATGAGGTCGATTTCACTATGGGTTACTCCGGGAATACCACCTGGACCGCGGGAATCGGACAGGAACTCGGCGCCAGCCAGATTCTCACCCTGGAGGAATTCTCCTCGCAAGTCGCCACCGCGTTCGCCGAAGGCCGAGGCGGGGTGATTAATTTCGATAATGGTTCCCTTAATGACAATCAGTCCTTTACCGCCACCTTTGCGGACGGGGCGAAATCGATCGATTTTGTCAACCAACCCGGCCATGGCGGAACCTATAGTATTTCGGGCCCCTCTGGAGACCGGACCGGCGTCTCAGGTGATCAATTTTTGACCCGGGGCGGGAACCCCCATTTCGACCTTGTTATGACCAATGAGCAAGGATTTGAGCCAGACGAAAGAGTTACGGCCGTTGGCGTGACGATTTTAGGGCGCGACGGTCAGGGCACGGGACGCAACTTTCGTGTGATCGCTTTCTATACCAACGGCTTGGACTCCGGCAGTTCTTCCACGTTTCGCAGTTTTGACATGGAAAATGGAAACGGCACCCAGGACAGTTTTAGCGGGATTGTGGCTCCGGAGGGATACTGGATCACCCGCGTGCGGGTGCACTCCGATCATGGAGTCTTTGTAGGAATTGACGACTTGGCCTTTATGACCCAGACGGTTTCTTCCCTTTTCGACTTTGAAGTTCCCTATGCCATTACCTTTGGAGAAGGTGCCGGACGCCAGGGAGACACTGGTTTGCTCGTGGCCAATCCGGAGAGCTTTGTGGTGGACGTGAGCAGTCTTACCTTTCGGCCGGCTTCCGCATCCTTCGGTTCGGCCGCGGCGCTCACCCATGTAGTGAACCATCGCGAAAGGGAAGATTTTTCTCTGAATACCGCGGTTATGCTCAAAGAAGCACCGCAAGGCACCGATCACCGAGTCGGTCTGGCCGTTCTGGGAGGACCGGATGAGGCGTCTTTCGATGTTGAGCGGAATGACGGTTTTTATGGTCTTACCTGGACACCCGGTGACGCCGGGTCCTCGGTGATGGAAATACGGGAAGGATTCGATGGTGCCGTTCTCGCTTCCGCTCCCTGGCCCGGCGGCGAGCCGGAAGCGGCGGAACTGACGACCGTCTTTTTCGAAGACTTTGAGGGTGATGTCGACGGCTGGACCAGCGGTGGAGCCGGTAACAATTGGGAAATCGGCGAGCCGGTGGACGGCTACGGCCCTGCGGCCGCCTTTAGTGGCGAAAACGTCGCGGCCACCGGACTTGATGAAAAATATGGTTTTAATGTGAACGCGTGGTTCCGCTCGCCGGTGATTGATTTGTCGAATGCCCTCGCTGCCGAACTGCGCTTCCAGGAATTCACGGAACTCGAGGATTTTGGGGTGGATGGAGAATTTCACTTCACGAGAGTTGCTATTCTGGACGCCACGAACTCGGAATTGGTGGAGTTGGCCCGCTACAACGATCAGACGGGAACCTGGCGCGAACGGGTTTTCGAACTCCCGTCTTCCGTGCTCGGCGGCGAGGTCGTGGTGGAGTTCCGCCTGAGCAGCGACGACATCGATGGGGATGTCTACGATGGTTGGTTCATCGACGATGTCGAAGTCCTCGCCGCCAACGCGCCGGTGTACCGAATGTTGGCGGACGGCTTTTATCTGCCCGACGGCAGCCTGAATCTTTCCTTCACGATGGTGGATGAGGCGGAGGTTTGGCAGACGGTTTCGGCAACAATCGCCGATCCGCTCGGCGGCACCTTATTCGGGGTCGGGGGCCGTTCCCGAATCGAAAACGACGCGACACCGGCCTTCGGTTTCATGAATCTGTCGATGGATGTGGAGCCCTTCAACTTCACCTTCGGCTCCGAACTCGGTCGCGATTCGGGCGAACGTTTGGTGAAGAACGTGGCGGAAGACTGGACGGTTACGCCGGATGCGCTGCGATTGGAGCCGACTGCGGAGGAGTATTACAATTCGCTGGCGGTGAATCACATTCCTTATTTTGAAGGAACGGATTACCGGATGCTCGAGTTGCATATGAGCCTGGAGTCCCTTGATTCGGTCGAGTCGGAAAACCGAGTGGGAATGGTGCTTTTTGGCGACGATGACGCGTCCGTTTTCGATGCCGGTGGCGACAGCGGTTATTACACCTTCCAGTGGATGCCAAACACAGCAGCCGGCGGCATGGTGGCGGTGCGGGAAGGAATGAACGGAGCCATTGTGGCCGGGGTTGATTTCGCCGACTTGAAGAATCCGCCGGAGGTGACCGAAGGCGGCGATTACACGTTTACTTTCCTGACGCGCTATCCGGAAGCCGGTGGTATGAATTTTTGGGCGGTGTTAACCGATGAGTTCGGCGGAGAAGCGGCGGTATCCGGGACGCTTACGGAAGCGCCGGCTGGGACCCGCTTCGGTTTTGGGGCGCGCCACCGCAGCCAGGAAAATCCGGTCTGGGATTTCCGGGAAATGAATTGGTTGACGGAACTCCCGACTCCGATGCCCCTCGATTATCGCTTCGGCAACGCCGGGGGGCGCGACGCGCCGAATGATTTCATGATCGACTCGGCGGCGCCCGGTGCGTGGTCGCTTCAGGATACTTCCTGGCGGGTCAATATTAATGACGCCGCGACCCAGGCGGGTGAAGTCAGGTCCGCCGCCAACGTCAACGCTTTCTATACGCCCGGCCAGGACTTCGCGGCGCGTAGCCTTGTCAGTACTCGCCTGCTGCCGGAAGACGGGACCGTTTTGGGGTTGAGGTCGGGGGGTGATCCGGAAAACGAGATTGTCGTCGGGACCAACGGAGCCACGCCCGAAAGTGGAACCGTCGCGGTGTCCTTCAATTTGCGAGGCGAAACCGGGGGCACGATCTTCGGCCATGTTTCGCCACGCAATAATTTCAGCAACCGCATCTACATCACTTACCAGAATCCGGAACAGGGAATTACGGTTCGCCTTGGAAGCAGTTCGGATTCCGAGGTTGGCTTCGTGCCTGAGTTGGGAACTTGGTATCACATGGCGCTGGCCTGGGATTCCGGCGAATACTGGGTTTACCTGGACGGCCAACAGATCGCCTCGGGCGAATACGGAGGTTTGAACGAGATCAGTGATGCCTTCGAGATTGGCAACATCGGTCACCTGACCCGTAACGAGTATGCGCCGAATGGATTCTTCCGTGACGCCAGCGCCTGGAACATCGCCCTGACCGAGACCGACGTGCAGGATGCGTTGGAGGGCTTGACCGGCAACGAAACCGGGTTGGTCGGCTACTGGCCGTTGAATGAAGGTGAGGGAACGACGGTGGCGGATCTGTCGCCGAACGGCAATGACGGCGTGATTACCGGTGGACAATGGATCCAGACCGCGCCGCGGTTTGGGGTGAGTTTCCTCGGCCGGGAGGCCGACGCGGATTCCGCCTACACATTCGAATGGTTCCCGGTCAGCCAGGAACTGCGGATGGTTCCTCCCGCCGATGTGACCGACGGAGCGGGCGCCGCGACCCTTGATCTTTCAGGAGTTGCCGGCGCGCCCGGCTTTGCGGCTGGAGATTCGTATCTCCTGGAGGTGCGGGGTATTCATCAGCCGGATGGCAGCCTTGAATTGGTCGGCCTCTTGATGGACGGAGACGAAGGTGAAGCCGAGCTCTCGGTCAACATTCCGAATATGGCAGCCTCCCCGCAGGGAAGCCGGTTTGGAATAACGGGCCGACATGTTTCCATCGATTGGCACACCTTCCAGATGGGAACTCCCGACCAGATCGATTCGCTTGACCCGACCGACCCGATCGGTCCGACCTTTGACGCCTGGCTGACGCAGAATTTCACCGCTGAAGAGCTGGGCCAACCGGAGATCAGCGGTCCGCTGGCGACACCTGCCGGTGACGGGCTCGCCAACCTGCTGAAGTATGCCTTCGGACTGGAACCGAAAGTGGCCGTCGGTTCCCTCGATCCTCGGCTTCCGCAGTCGAGAATCGTGGACGGCGTGCTCGAACTGACCTACCTGGAGTTGCGGGATGCACAGGATCTTGAATACATTCCTGAGATGTCCGAAACCCTCGAGGCCTGGAATCCCGAGGGCGTCGTGGAGGCAAATCGCGTTCAAGCGGGGGTGTACGATGAAGTAACGGTCCAAGCCGTTCTCCCGGATGGGGCGCCGCGAGGATTCCTGCGCGTTCGGGTTGTCGCGGCAGAGTGACCTTGCCGAAGGTACCGATCATAGATCTCCCGCTCAACGGTTGGATGTAGGGGCGAGGGGTTGCCGGGATGCCGTAAACCAGCGGGTGACGACCGGACGAAGCCGGCGTGCCGCCCACGAACGTTCTTCGGTCCAATCAATACGAAATGAATGGGATCTTTATGGAGATTAGGGGAAGTTACTTGTTGGGAACGGCGATCCTGGCCGGTGTGGCGGTAACGCTGGACTGTTCGGGTTACACGGGCGAACGCGGACGTGAGTTGGTGGAAATGCGATCGCAACTCGACGATCAGGTCGTTGATGTGGGGACCACGGCGGAGGCGAGTGCTGTTCGCCACGAAGGGCAATGGGCCATTCGTTTGGCGGCGACCGGTGATGGCGGCGATACGCTGCTGACATTCCGCCGTGTCGAGAACCGGACCTGGGATCTGTCCTCCTATGGTTCCGTCGATTTTCGAGTCACCAACACCGGCACAGAGCCGGTGGTCGTCTGGGGTCGGGCGGCCAATCCCGACGGCGAAGAAAACCGGGATCAAACGCGCAATGCGATCTCGATCAGTCCCGGAGCAAGCGACTTGTTGCGGGTTCGGTTGGTGCGTCGTCCCAAGATAGGCTATTTCGTGGACAACGAACTCGGCTGGCTTTGGCGTCCACGTGCCGCGCATGTCGGCCAGGTCGCCATTCAGCGAGGGCGGGGTACCGGAAGCAAGTTGAAGTTCGTCGAGATGTTGCGGGAGAAGTATGGAAGTGTCGAAGATTTGAATGCGGCGTGGGATAGGGAGCACGAATCGTGGGACGCCTTGATCGACTGCACCGAAGAGCCGGACATGGGAAATCCAATCATCCTGGAGGATTGCGGCGACTTCGGGATGGCGTTTGCGGAACATTATTTTTCTCATACTCGGGAAGTTCTGGACGACGTGGCTCCGAATCATCTTTACCTCGGGGTTCGTTTTCACGGTCACATCGACCGCGAGCTTGTCGCTCTCGCCAGCCGTTACATCGACGTCGTTTCCTACAACATCTACGATAATACTCCTTCGGGCCGGGCCAATCAGTACCGGGAAATCGATGTTCCGATTCTGATCGGTGAATTCAGCACGGGAAACAACATGGTCCAAACTCCGTTCCGGTATGAAGGAGAATTATCCCCGCGGCCCGAGCATCGTACCGAAGGGCTGGAGCGCTACCTGCAGTCCGCATTTAGCCATCCGATGATCGTCGGCGCCCATTTCTTTCAATACCGTGATCAGCCCCTGACCGGAAGAGCCGATGGAGAAGCCGGGACCCGCGGGTTCATCAACGCGACGGACACGCCGCACTTTGATATGATCCAGACCAACCGGCGACTAGCTTACGAGCTTTACCGTATCCGAATGGACAGATAATCAAGGATTGTTGAAAGCGAGCGGAACACCCTTGTTTGGCATTGAAAAAGCATGAAAAGAACGATTGTAGAACACATGAGAAGGATAACCGCAATTGCGCTAATGCTCTTCATTGTTTGTTCCGGATTCGCGGAGGAAACAATCAAGCCTGACCAGGAGATTGTGTATAAGACAATCGGCGAGACCGAACTCAAGCTTCATGTCTTTAGACCTGAAAGCGCTGAGCCGACCGACAGACGACCTGCCATTGTTTTCTTTTTTGGCGGAGGATGGAACAGAGGCTCTCCAAGCCAGTTCTTCCCGCATTGCAGATATCTTGCCTCTCGCGGCATGGTGGCGATAAGCGCGGAGTATCGGGTGAGTTCTCGAAACAACACAACTCCGCGCGAGTGCGTAATGGACGGCAAGTCAGCTGTCAGATGGATCAGGCAATACGCGACGGAACTGGGCATCGATCCGGAACGGATTGCCGCTGGAGGAGGATCCGCAGGGGGGCAAGTGGCCGCGGCCACGGGTACCATCACGGGGTTTGAGGAAGAAGGGGAGGATCTGACAGTCGCCTCCCGCCCGAATGCTCTGGTTCTGTTCAATCCTGTCTTTGACAACGGACCAGGCGGATATGGCCACGACCGGGTTGAGGAATACTGGAGGGAGTTTTCCCCGATGCACAACATCGGCGAAGAAACTCCTCCGACAATCGTCTTTCTTGGCACGCAGGACCATCACATTCCTGTGGCGACAGCCTTGGAATACAAGCGGCGTATGGAAGAGCACGGACGTCGGTGCGATCTGCACTTGTACGAGGGACAGCCGCACGGGTTTTTCAATTACAACCAAAGGGACAACTATCTGAAGACCGTGATCGAGATGGATCGTTTCCTTGCATCACTGGGATACTTGGAAGGTGAACCGACACTGCGGAGCGAACCGGATGCACGCAACGGGAGATAGCCCATCCTGACCCGAGACGTTCGTGCGCCGAGCGAAGCAAGGCGCTTCTTGTCCGGTGAAAGTCCGGACGTTGTAAAACCTAACCAGTAACAACTACCGAGTGTTGCGTGTATG